>JBNKWA010000080.1:0-200939 GCA_050299555.1 Paracoccaceae bacterium
CGGCGCTGCGGCTGGCGCGGTGCCGCCGGAGGCGTCGATGTCGGCGGCGCTTTCGCCGTCCTCGAGCAGCACCGCGATCAGGCTGTTCACCTTCACCCCCTCGGTGCCCTCGGCGACGACGATCCTGCCGACCTTGCCTTCGTCGACGGCCTCGAACTCCATCGTCGCCTTGTCGGTCTCGATCTCGGCGATCACGTCGCCGGAGCTGACGGTGTCACCCTCCTTGACGTTCCACTTGGCCAGCGTGCCCTCCTCCATGGTCGGAGAGAGCGCGGGCATCAGGATATTGATGGGCATGTCTCCCCTCCCTCAGCGATAGGTCACGGCCTTGACGGCCTCGATCACCTCGGCTGTCGTGGTCAGCGCCAGCTTCTCGAGATTGGCCGCATAAGGCATCGGTACGTCCTTGCCGGTGCAGTTGATCACCGGCGCGTCCAGCCAGTCGAAGGCCTGCTGCATGATGCTGGCGCCGATATAGCTGCCGATGGAGCAGACCGGGAAGCCTTCCTCCACGGTCACGCAGCGGTTGGTCTTCTTGACCGAGGCCAGTACCGTCTCCATGTCCAGTGGACGCAGCGTCCTGAGGTCGATCACCTCGGCCGAGATGCCCTCGGCCGAGAGCGCCTCGGCGGCCTCGAGCGCATAGGTCATGCCGATGCCGAAGCTGACGATGGTGACATCGGACCCGGTGCGGGCGATTCGCGCCTTGCCGAGCGGCACCACATGGTCGTCGATCTCGGGCACGTCGAACGAGCGGCCGTAGAGGATCTCGTTCTCCAGGAAGATCACCGGATTGGGGTCGCGGATCGCCGATTTCAGCAGGCCCTTGGCATCCGCCGCAGAGTAGGCCTGGACCACCCTCAGCCCCGGAATATGGGCATACCAGGCGGCATAGTCCTGGCTGTGCTGGGCGCCCACCCGCGCGGCCGCGCCGTTGGGGCCGCGGAAGACGATGGGGCAGCCCATCTGGCCGCCAGACATGTAAAGCGTCTTGGCCGCCGAGTTGATGATGTGGTCGATCGCCTGCATGGCGAAGTTGAAGGTCATGAACTCCACGATCGGCCTGAGGCCGGCAAAGGCCGCGCCGACGCCGATGCCGGCAAAGCCATGCTCGGTGATCGGCGTGTCGATCACCCGGCGGTCGCCGAACTCGTCCAGAAGCCCCTGGCTGATCTTGTAGGCGCCCTGGTATTCGGCCACCTCCTCGCCCATCAGAAGCACGCTGTCGTCGCGGCGCATCTCCTCGGCCATGGCGTCGCGCAGCGCCTCGCGCACCGTCTGCTTCCTGAAGGTGGTACCCTCGGGCAACTCGGGCTCCACCGGGGCCGGGGCGGCCACCGCAGGTGCCTTTGCCGCCGGTTCGGATGCCGGCTCCGCCGCCGGGGCGGGTGCCGCCTCGGCAGCCGGGGCAGGGGCCGCCGCCGCGCTGACATCCTCGCCTTCCTCGGCCAGGATCGCGATCGGCGTGTTGACCTTGACGTTCTCGGTGCCCTCGGCGACCAGGATCTTGCCCACCGTCCCCTCGTCGACGGCCTCGAACTCCATCGTCGCCTTGTCGGTCTCGATCTCGGCCAGCACCATACCGCTGGTGACGGTATCGCCTTCCTTCACCAGCCATTTCGCCAGCGTGCCTTCCTCCATGGTCGGAGAGAGCGCCGGCATCAGAATGTTCGTCGCCATTTTTGCTGATCCTCCCCGATCAGGCGTAGATGTCGGTCCACAGCTCCTCGAGACCGGGCTCGGGGCTGTCCTGGGCGAACTGTGCCGCCTCGTTGACGATGGCCTTGATGTCCTTGTCGATGGCCTTGAGGTCGTCGTCGCTGGCGTGCTCGCCATTGATGATCATCGCCCGGCAGCCCTCGATGGGATCACGCTCCTCGCGGACCTTCTGCACCTCCTCGCGGGTACGGTACTTGGCCGGATCGGACATCGAGTGGCCGCGATAGCGATAGGTGTTCATCTCCAGCACGTAAGGCCCCTTGCCGGCCCGGCAGTGGGCGACCGCGCGTTCCGCCGCGTCCTTGACCGTCAGCACGTTCATGCCGTCGACCTTCTCGCCCTTGATGCCGAAGGCCTCGGCCCGGACATAGAGATCGGGGGCGATGGACGAGCGCCTGGTCGAAGTGCCCATGGCGTACTGGTTGTTCTCGATCACAAAGACCGCCGGCAGGCCCCACAGCGTAGCCATGTTGTAGGTCTCGTAGACCTGGCCCTGGTTGGCGGCGCCATCGCCGAAATAGACGAAGCTGACATTGTCGTTGCCGCGGTACTTGTTGGCAAAGGCCAGCCCGGCGCCGAGCGGCACCTGGGCGGCGACGATGCCGTGGCCGCCGTAGAATTCCTTCTCCTTGGAGAACATGTGCATCGAGCCGCCCTTGCCCTTGGAATAGCCGCCGATGCGTCCGGTAAGTTCCGCCATCACCCCCTTGGGGTCCATGCCGCAGGCCAGCATGTGGCCATGGTCGCGATACGAGGTGACCCGCTGGTCGCCTTGCTTCGCCGCCGCCTCGATGCCGACGACGACCGCCTCCTGGCCGATGTAGAGATGGCAGAAACCGCCGATCAGCCCCATGCCGTAAAGCTGGCCGGCCTTTTCCTCGAAGCGCCGGATGAGAAGCATCTCGCGATAGTGCTTGAGCAGCTCGTCGCCAGATGTGTTGGCCTTCGCCGTGGCCTTGCGGGCCGCTGGCTTGCGCCTGGAAGCCGTCGCCATTCTTCCTCCCGTTTGTTATCGTTCAAAGATAAACTACCCTGAGTATATCGGGGCTGGCCGGGCATGTCACTATCACCGGGCGCAGAACCGCCATTACGTTTTTGCAAGTGTCGGTTGCCTAGCGGATCACGATTTCATCGCCGCGAGTCAACCCCAGGACCTTGCGCGCCTGCTCGTCGAGCAGATCGAGGTCGAGGAATTCCGACGACAGGCGGCGGGTCTTGTTCTCCATCACCTTGCGCTCGGCGCGCAGGCGCGACAGCTCGCGGTCAAGCTGCTGTCCCTGCGCCTCGGCCTGGAACAGCCGCATCAGCCCGTAGCTGCCCTGGACGGCGGAATAGGTGAAGTAGACGATCAGGCTCAGGAACGCCAGCGATGCCAGGGCACCTGCATAGCCTCGCCGTCTTTCCACTTCTTCGAACACCGGGACTTTTCCGCTACTGCCTGCCGTGCCGCGCCGGTCGAACCGGCGCGACAAGCACCATGGCAGAAGCGATTCTCGTTGGGAATCCCGAACTTTGGCCGCCCCGGCGAAAGTGGCGGGAAAACGCCGTCCGGGCGCCTTTTCCGCCCGGACTGATGCCGAAAAGACTCAGTTTCAGCCGGCCATCGACGCTGCCGCGATGCTGTCCACCGCCTGGCCAAGCATGGCGTTGAACGCGTCGGCGCTCTGCTCGGCCGACAGCCCCTCGCTCAGCGCCCGGCTGAAGCTGGCGATCATCCCGGCATTCTGGGCCAGAAGCGCATTCGCCTCGTCGCGCGAGTAGCCGCCCGACAGCGCCACCACCTTCAGTACCTTCGGGTGCTCGATCAGCGGCCGATAATGGTTCGGCGTGGTGGGCAGGCTCAGCTTCAGCATGATCTGCTGGCCCTCGGGCAGCTCGTCCAGCCGCTTCAGGATCTCGTCCCGCAGCATCGCTTCGGCCTCGGCCTTGTCGGGGATCGAGATCGTCACCTCGGGCTCGAGGATCGGCATCATGCCATGGGACAGCACCTGCCTGCCCACCTCGAACTGCTGCGCGACGATGGCGGCGATGCCGTCGCGGTTCGCGGCATCGATCACCGAGCGCTCCTTGGTGCCGAAGACCCCGGCCTTGACGGCCCGCTCAAGCAGCGCGTCGAGGCCGCCGATCGGCTTCATCAGCCGCACCCCGTCGGCCGGGTCCTGCAGGCCCTTGTCGATCTTCAGGAACGGCACGATACCCTTCTTTTGCCACAGGTAAGTGGCGGTCGGAATGCCTTCGACCTCGCGGTCCATGGTCTGCTCGAACAGGATCGCACCGACCACCTTGTCGCCGGTAAAGGTCGGCGCGGTGATGATGCGGGAACGCATCTGGTGGATGAGGTCGAACATCTCGGTCTCGGACCCGTAGGCGGACTCCGGGATACCGTACAGCTTCAGGGCTTTTGGCGTTGACCCACCACTCTGGTCCAGCGCCGCGATGAAGCCGTTCCCGGCTCTGATCTTCTCGGTCATCTTCACGTCGGGCATCGTCGATCCTCTTGGCAATGGTCAGCGCGCGGCCGTCGGCAATGGCCTATCGGTGCGGCCGATTTCGGGCAATTGCGCGCACGGTCGCAGGGTCGGACCGCCGGTTCGGGAATCCCGGCCACCCGGCTTCACGACTGTCTCCCCTGGTCACGCATCTGGGCCGGCCTCCCCATAGCGGGGCCCCGGGGCTGCGGCAAGCATCGTGGCGTGGACCCGGCGTCGCACCCGCGCGGGTCACTCGATGGCAAGCCGTTCCATCAGCCGGCGATCAAGCCACAGCCGCATCGCGGCATCCCGGGCGCCCTCGGCCGCCTCGGCCCAGGCCGCCTCGGCCAGCGCCCCGCGGAACAGCATCCGGCGCTCGATCTGCTCGGCCAGCCGGGCCATGCCCTCGTCGCCGGCGGCGGCACCGAGGGTGGCCCACAGATAGGCCCGGGCATAGGACTTCACCGCGCCTTGCCCGCTGAGCCGCGCCAGCGCGTGCTCACGCAGGGGGCCAAGATCGTCGCTCTCGAGCCCCTGAAGCACCGCCTCGGGCGCATCCTCGGCACCGACAAGCTCGGCCTGCAGCTGCAGCAGCCTCGGGGTCGCGATCTCGCCCTCCAGCTCTTCGAGAAACCCCGCCGCGTCGCCGCTGCCCTGGGCGCCCGCCCGCGCTGCCAGCCGATAGGCGCCTTCCGGGTCCCCCGCCCGCAGCGCTTCGGCCAGGCTCATCGCCACCTCGGCGTCGCCCGCCTCGGCCAGCGGCTCCAGCAGCGCCCGGCCCAGCGGCAGCGAGCGTGGCGCGCCCCGGCCCGTGGCCAGCGCCAGCCCCACCCGGCGGCGATCGGCGGCGTCCAGTGCCGCCGGGTCCGCCAGCGCCTGCTCCAGAAGCGCGGCAGGTACCAGCGTCCGCCGCGCGGCCGTCGCGGCGAGGATTTCCGGCCTCAGCGCCGCCATGGTGTCCCAGGGACCGATCTGCTCGATCATCTGCAGCGGGAACGGCCGTTCCGGCGCCAGGTTCAGCACCACGCGCCCGCCCTCGGCCCAGAGCCGCTCAACCGCCGCGCCGATGGCCGCCTGCAGCGCGTGCTCCTCCGGCGACCTCAGATCGCCCATCTCGGCGGCGAAGGCATCCTCGGCGGCGGCGCGCGCGGCGGCAGGCTCCCGCAACTGGGGCGGCATCAGCCCCCGGTCGCGGGCCCGGGCGATCAGGCCGTGATCCTCGTAGGTGATCGTGGCCCCGGACAGGAGCGCGACAAAGCCGGCATCCTGCCCGTAAGGCTCGCTGTCCAGCTGGTATTGAGGCTCGCGCGGGCTCAGCTGGGCAAAGTGCAGTTCGGCCTGGACGACGCCAAGCTCCGGCAGCGAGACATGCACCACCGCCTCGGCCGCGCCGCTGCCGACGCTGTAGTCGATCTCGGCCATGGCCCAGTCCGCCTCCAGCACCTCCCGGCCGAGGGCCAGGAGCGGCGGGCGGAGCTCGAAGGGCAGGCAGTGGGCCGGCACCGCGACCCCGGTCGCCTCGATCCGCATCTGCGAGCGGTTCCAGTCCGAGATCGGCCCCTGACCCAGGACCACCCGGTCGATCGCGATCCGGCATTGCCCGGGGGGGCCATAGGGCACCGGCGGCGCCAGCGACACCTGGCTGAGGGCCAGCTCCTGGGTATAAAGATCGGCCGCGACATGGCCATAGGTGATGTCCATCTGGGTGCGCAACATCACCACGCCGGTCTGCACCAGCCCCTGCATGATCCGCTCGAAGGTGATGAACTCCCACAAGGCGGGCCGTGGGTCGCCGCCCCGGGCCTGGGCGCTGGCGGGCGCCGGCAGCAGCAGCGCGGCAGCAACGATCGGTACCAGAATGCGCATCCTTCCCCCCTTTGGCTCGGTCCGGGTTCGGCCCGGACTGGCGGCAGGGTATACCAATCCCGGCAACAGCCCAAATCCGCGGGTGCGGCGGGGCCCTCCAATCGCCGTCCCCAAGTGTCCCCATAAAAAGACAAATGAATTCAATGGCTTGAAAAGCGTCCCCATGGGGACGCCGGCTTTCGGCCCGATTAGGGACCTTCCGCGCTCATGTCACGCCCGGGCCGCTCCCCGCCCACCCACCCTCGCGCCCCGGGCGTGACAGGCGGCGCGCCCAGCGAGTGTCCCCATGGCGTCCCCACGGGATTTTGTGTGATTCCAGTCCCTTGACCCCGCGTCCCCATGGGGACGCCGGGCAAGGGCCGGTGTACCGGTCTCAGCCGAGCGCGGCGACCCCGGGCAGGGTCTTGCCCTCCAGCCATTCGAGGAACGCCCCGCCGGCGGTGGAGACATAGGTAAAGTCCGCCGCCGCGCCGGAGCCGTTCAGTGCCGCCACGGTGTCACCGCCGCCGGCCACGGTCAGCAGCTTCCCCGCCCGGGTCAGCGCCGCCGCCTTTTTCGCCGCCGCGTCGGTGGCGGCATTGAAGGGGGTGATCTCGAAGGCGCCGAGCGGGCCGTTCCCGACCACCGTCTTCGCACCCTCGAACCGCGCCTCGATGGCGGCGACCGATGCCGGCCCGGCGTCGAGGATCATCGCGTCCTCGGGGCAGGCGTTCACCGTGACCACCTCGCTTGCCGCTCCGGCCTTGAACTCGCGCGCCACCACGACATCCAGCGGCAGCACCAGCTCGCAGCTCATCGCGGCGGCCTTCTCGATGATCTGCCGCGCAGTCCCCGCCAGATCGTGCTCGCACAGCGACTTGCCGACGCCGATCCCCTTCGCGGCAAGGAAGGTATTGGCCATGCCGCCGCCGATGACGATGGCGTCCACCTTCTCGATCAGGTTTCCCAGAAGTTCCAGCTTGGTCGAGACCTTGGCGCCGCCGACCACCGCCACCACCGGCCGCTCGGGGCGCGCCAGCGCCCGTTCCAGCGCGGAAAGCTCCTCCTGCATCAGCCGCCCGGCGCAGGCCGGCAACAGGTGCGCCAACCCCTCGGTCGAGGCATGCGCCCGGTGCGCGGCCGAGAAGGCGTCGTTGCAGTAGACCTGTCCGAGTTTGGACAACGCCTTGGCGAAGGCGGGGTCGTTCTTCTCCTCGCCCTCGTAGAAGCGGGTGTTCTCCAGCAGCAGCACGTCGCCCGGCTCCATCGCCGCCACCGCCGCCTCGGCCACGTCGCCGATGCAGTCGTCGGCGAACCGCACGTCCTGGCCCAGCGCCGCCTCCAACGCCTCGCGGGTGACCTCGAGGCTGTATTTGGGATCGAACTTGCCCTTCGGCCGCCCGAAATGCGCCAGCAGAACCGGCTTGCCGCCAGCGGCGAGGATCGACTTCACCGTCGGGACGATGCGCTCGATGCGGGTGGCGTCGGTAACCCGGCCGTCCTCGACCGGCACGTTGATGTCGACCCGGGTCAGCACCACCTTGCCGCCCAGCGCCATGTCGTCCAGCGTCTTCCAGCCCATTCCCCGATCCTTCCCTCGCAGGCGCCCGTCAGCGCCAGAATGCCAGATAGTCGATCAGGCCCACCAGATAGCGGCCGATAAGGATCGGCAGGTCCCAGTGCAGCCAGATGCGGTCGGCCGCGTAGACCGCGGCGATCACCAGGGCCAGCCAGATCGCCACGCGGTTGGTCATCGCCCTAAAGCAGCGCCTCGGCCCTTGCCGCGACCGCCTCGGCGGTGATGCCGAAATGCGGGTAGACCGCCTCGATCGGCCCCGAGGCGCCAAAGCCCTCCATGCCCACGAAGCCGGCCTTCTTCTCGCTGCCGCGTTCGCCCATGAGCCAGCGGTCCCAGCCCTGCCGGATGGCCGCCTCGACGGCAACGCGGACCGGGCCCGGCGGCAACACCCGGCGGCGATAGCGTTCGTCCTGAGCCGCGAAAAGCTCCATCGAGGGCATCGAGACCACCCTGGTCCCGATCCCCTTGCCTTCGAGGATCGCCCGCGCCTCCATGGCGATGGCCACCTCCGAGCCGGTGGCGATCAGCACCGCCCGCCGCCGTCCGGTCGCCTCGGCCAGCACATAGCCGCCCATGGCGCTCAGGTTCTTGGTCTTGTGCTCGGTCCTCAGCGTCGGCAGCCCCTGCCGGGTCAGTGCCAGCACCGTCGGCCCGTCCTTGCGGGTCGCGGCGATCTCCCAGGCCTCGGCGGTCTCGACCGTGTCGCAGGGCCGCAGCACTACCAGGTTCGGGATCGCCCGCAACGCGGCCAGGTGCTCCACCGGCTGGTGCGTTGGCCCGTCCTCGCCGAGGCCGATGGAATCGTGGGTCATCACATAGGCGACCCTGACCCCCATCAGCGCCGACAGCCGGATGGCGCCGCGGGCATAGTCAGTGAAGACCAGGAAGGTACCGCCATAGGGCATCACGCCGCCATGCAGCGCCAGCCCGTTCATCGCCGCCGCCATGCCGTGCTCACGCACGCCGTAATAGACGTAGCGGCCCGTGCGGTTGCCCACGTCGAAGGTGCCGAGGTCCTTGGTCAGGGTGTTGTTCGACCCGGTCAGGTCCGCAGACCCGCCAAGGCTCTCCGGCATCGCCTTGTTCAGCACCTCAAGCACCAGCTCGCTCGACTTGCGGGTGGCGTGCTTGGGCGCCTCGGCCGAAATCTGCCGGCGGAAGCTGCGCAGCGCCGCGCCCAACCGGACCGGCGGCTCGCCGGCCATCACCCGCTCGAGCTCGGCCTTGCGGCTTGCCGACAGCCCGTCGAGCCGTGCCTGCCACTCCGCCTCGACCGCGGCGCCGCGCGAGCCGATTGCGGCCCAGGCAGCGCGGATGTCCTGAGGGATCTCGAACGGCGCATGCGGCCAGCCGTAGATTTCGCGCACCTTGGCGATCTCGTCGGCCCCGAGAGGCGAGCCATGGGCCTTGGCGGTGTCCTGCTTGGTCGGCGCGCCAAAGCCGATATGGCTCTTGCAGTCGATCATAACCGGCCGGTCGCTGGTCTTCGCCTCGGTCAGCGCCCGGTCGATCGCGTCGGGATCGTGGGCATCGCAGGCCAGCACCTTCCAGCCCGCCGCGTCGAACCGCTTATGCTGGTCGGTGACGTCGGACATCGACACCTTGCCGTCTATGGTGATGCCGTTGTTGTCCCACATCACGATCAGCTTCGACAGCTTCTGCCGCCCCGCGAGGCCGATGGCCTCGTGGCTTATGCCCTCCATGAGGCAGCCGTCGCCGGCGATCACATAGGTATGGTGGTCGACGATCTTCCTGCCGAACCGGGCCCGCAGGCTCTCCTCGGCCATGGCGAAGCCGACCGAGTTGGCGATGCCCTGACCGAGCGGACCCGTAGTGGTCTCGATGCCTGCGGCATGCCCGTATTCGGGATGGCCGGCGGTCTTCGAACCCAGCTGGCGGAAGTTCCTGAGCTGGTCGAGCGTCATGTCCTGATAGCCGGTCAGGTGCAGCAGTCCGTAAAGCAGCATCGAGCCATGGCCCGCCGACAGGATGAACCGGTCGCGGTCCGGCCAGGCCGGGTTGGCGGCATTGAACTTCAGGTGCCGGCCAAACAGCACTGTGGCCACGTCCGCCATGCCCATCGGCATGCCCGGGTGGCCGGAATTCGCCGCCTGCACTGCATCGATCGCCAGCATTCTGAGCGCGGCAGCATTCCGCCAGTGCTCGGGGTGGCTTGCCTTCAGATCGGCTAGTTCCATCGCGTCTTCCCCCGTGCCCACGGGCCTCTTTTGGCCCGCGGCACTGATAGCAGCCGCGCCCGGGCGGTCAAGCCTGAGCATCTAGGCTGATGCCGCCGATCCTTGCCGCCCGGTTCCCCGAGGCAAGAATCCGCTAGAAATCCATCGCTGCCCGGGCCATACCGTGGCTCAGGCGCATGACAGGGGCGGCAGGGCCAGACATGAGCGATTTGAAGGAATTGGAAGGCCGGCTTAATGCGGCCGTGGCGCGTATCGAGGCTGCGCTTCACAAACCAGGGGCGAGCGAAGCCCCCGGCGACGACGCACTGAGGACCGAAAACCAAGCACTCCGCGCCAGCCTTGCCAGCCTGTCCGCGCAGCGCGACGCCGATGTGGAAAAGCTCGATGGCCTGATCGACCGGCTCCGCCCGCTGATCGAGGAGCTGTCGTGATGCCCGAGATGACAATCGAGATCGGCGGCCGGACGTTTCGCATCGTCTGCCAGCCTGGCGAGGAAGTGCAGCTTCAGCGGGCCGCCAAGCTTCTGGCGGCCGAGGCCGACGCGCTGCAGGATGCGATCGGCCGGGTGCCCGAGGCGCGCATGCTGCTGATGGCCGGGTTGATGGTTGCCGACAAGGCGGTGGCGGCTGCGGAAGGGATGGAAGACGCCGATGCACGCGCCCGGCAGATGCAGGACCAGGTGCGTCAGGTCGAGGCCAAGGCGGCGAAGCTGGCGACAAGCGCCCTGCATACCGACGACAGCGCCTCGGACGAACTGGTTGCCAGGCTGACCGAAGAGCGCGACCAGGCCCGGGCCGACCACAAGGCGGCGCTGGATGCGCTGCAGCGTGCGGTGGCCGCGGTAGAGGCGCTAGCCGCCAGCGCGGACTAGCATCGGCCTATCGTCAGGCGGCGCTGTTGTGCTCGCGGATGCGCGCGGCGGCTTCCTTGTCGAAGGTGACGCCGCTATCGGACAGCAGCTTGTCGAGTTCGCCTGACAACGTCATCTCGACGACGATGTCGCAGCCACCCACGAATTCGCCCTTCACGTAGAGCTGCGGGATCGTGGGCCACTCGGAATACGCCTTGATGCCTTCGCGGATTTCCATGTCCGAAAGGACGTTCACGTCCTTGTAGGTCACGCCCATGTAGTTCAGGACACCCGCGACCTTGGCCGAGAACCCGCATTGCGGCATCTCGGACGTGCCTTTCATGAACAGGACCACATCATTTCCCTCGATATCCGAGCGGATCCGGTCGTTCACGTCGCTGCTCATCCCTGGCCTCCTGAAATGCCGATTGCCCAGCAGACAGATAATGCCTGGCGAGCGGAAAGCAAACAGGGCATGTGTCAGCTATTTCACCGGCCTTTCGGCCGGCGGACAGGGTCGGCCTAGTCCTGACCCTGCTGCGAGTAATAGGCCTTCATGCGTTCGCGCGCCGGCACGATCGACTTGGCCGAACCCTTGCGGCCTTCGCCCAGATAGACGTCATAGGCCAGTTTTGCGCCGATCCCGGCAAGCCCGCCGATGAAGACCACAAGGATCAGAAGCTCTCCACTCATTGAACCACTCCACTCTTACGCCGCAGTTTGCCGCTACCGTGCCCCGAGCCTTGTTACCCGGGCGCCAGCGGCCCTTCCGAGGATTAGATGAACGCTGGATTTGTCTAAATTGAGTCAACCGCAGGATAAGAATGAGAACTCTTTCCCAATGGTTAACGGCGGTAACGGCCTCATTCCGGTACCCGCGTGGTCAGCGCCAGCGCGTGCAACTCGCCGCTGGGCCCGTCCATCTTGCCCTGCAGGGCGGCATAGACAAGCTGGTGCTGCTTCACCCGCGACAGGCCGCGAAATGCCTCCGTGACGACCGTTGCCGCATAGTGGTTGCCGTCGCCCGCTAGGTCCTTGATCTCGACATCAGCGCCGGGAAAGGCCGCGCGGATCAACGCTTCGATCTCTGCGGCTGGCATCGGCATCAGGGCTGCTCCGTTTGTTGTTTCATTGAATCTACGACCGCCCCGAGCCAGGTTCAAGGCCGCCCCGGGGTTCATTCCGGCCTAGCTCATGGCTTTCTCGAACGCCGAGCGGTAAATCTCCACCAATTCGCCGAAATCCGCATTCGCGCCGCCAAGGCTGACATTGCTGCCGCCGAACCGGCCGACAGTGCGGATCGGCACCTCGCGGGCCTCGGCCGCTGCCGACAACGCCGGCAGGCTGGTCGGCGCCACCGCCAGCAGATAGCGGCCCTGATCCTCGCCGAACAACAACCCGGTCCCGCCCTCGTCCAGACTGATGCCGATCCCGGCTGCGGCCGCCATCTCGAAAGCCGCGAGCGCCAGCCCCCCGTCGGCCAGGTCGGTCGCCGCGCGCACCATCCCGTGCGTCGCGCGGACGAATTCGCCGTTCCGACGCTCCGTTGCCAGGTCCACCGGCGGCGCGTCGCCCTCGGCGCGCCCGAATGCCTCCGCCAGCAGTGCCGATTGGCCGAGATGCCCTTCCGTCTCGCCCACCAGCACCGCCAGGTCGCCCGATTCGGCCTGTCCGGCCATCAGCAAGTCGAGCGATTCGATCAGCCCCACAGCGCCGATGGTCGGGGTCGGCAGGATCGCCACCCCGTCGGTTTCGTTGTAAAGACTGACATTGCCGCTGACGACCGGCATGTCGAGCGCCACGCAGGCCTCGCCGATGCCTTTGATGCAACCCACGAACTGGCCCATGATCTCGGGCTTTTCGGGGTTGCCGAAATTGAGATTGTCGGTCACCGCCAGCGGCCGCGCGCCCACTGCACAGAGGTTGCGGAAGGCTTCGGCCACTGCCTGCTTGCCGCCCTCAAAAGGGTTGGCCCTGCAATAGCGCGGGGTCACGTCCGAGGTGAAGGCCAGCGCCTTGCCCGAATCGTGTACCCTGACGACACCCGCGCCCAGGCCCGGCGCCACCACCGTATCGGCCATCACGCTCTGGTCGTACTGCTGATAGACCCAGGCCTTGGCGGCATAGTTGGGCGAGCCGATCAGCGCCTTCAGCCCCGCGATGGCGTCGATCTCGGGAACGTCCGCAAGCGGCGCCGGGGCAGGGGCCGCCACCCATTCGCGGTCGTATTCCGGCGCCGTCCCCGACAGAGCCTTCAGCGGCAGGTCGGCCTTCACCTCATTGCCTTGCATGACCAGGAACCGGTCTTCCGCGACGGTCTCACCGACGATGGCAAAGTCGAGATCCCATTTGGCGAAGATCGCCTCGGCCTCGGCTTCCTTCTCGGGGCGCAGCACCATCAGCATGCGCTCCTGGCTTTCGGACAGCATCATCTCGTACGCGGTCATGGCCGTCTCGCGCACCGGCACACGGTCGAGGTCGAGCCGGATGCCCAGGCCGCCCTTGTCGCCCATCTCGACCGCCGAGCAGGTCAGTCCCGCCGCGCCCATGTCCTGGATCGAGATCACCGCGCCCGATTGCATCAGCTCCAGGCAGGCCTCCAGCAGCCGTTTTTCGGTGAACGGGTCGCCCACCTGAACGGTCGGGCGCTTTTCCTCGATCGTTTCGTCGAACTCGGCCGAGGCCATGGTGGCGCCGCCGACGCCGTCGCGCCCCGTCTTCGCGCCGAGATAGACCACCGGCATGCCGACCCCCGAGGCGGCCGAATAGAAGATGCTGTCGACATCGGCGAGCCCGGCGGCAAAGGCGTTGACCAGGCAGTTGCCGTTATAGGCGGCGTCGAAGCGGACCTCGCCGCCGATGGTCGGAACGCCGAAGGCGTTGCCATAGCCGCCGACCCCCTCGACCACGCCGGCGACCAGTCGCCTCGTCTTGGGGTGCGCGATCTCGCCGAAGGACAGCGCATTCATCGCCGCGATGGGGCGCGCGCCCATGGTGAAGACGTCGCGCAGGATGCCGCCAACACCGGTCGCTGCGCCCTGATAGGGCTCGATATAGGACGGGTGGTTGTGGCTCTCCATCTTGAAGACCACCGCCTGACCATCGCCGATGTCGACCACGCCGGCATTCTCGCCCGGGCCCTGGATCACCTGCGGGCCTTCCGTCGGCAGGGTCCTCAGCCACTTCTTCGAGGACTTGTACGAGCAATGCTCGTTCCACATGGCCGAGAAGATGCCGAGTTCGGTAAAGCTCGGCTCGCGGTTCAGCAGTCGGATGATGCGCTGGTACTCGTCCGGCTTCAGCCCATGCGCGGCCACGAGGTCAGGGGTGATTTCCGGCTCGGCATGCATGCTTGGGCTCCCGCGGGCGATCGGCCTTGCCGCTCTTAGTTGCCCGGGCCGGGCAAGTGAAGCGGTTGGGCGCGATTCCCCGTGCCCTTCGCCGGTGCCGCCTACCGGGCGGGCAAAAAAAGGCCGGGCAATAAGCCCGGCCAGGTCCAACAGGGAGGATGAAGGCCAACGGACGGACACCCATCGGCCTTCACCTGCAAGATCGCCGGCGAATCGGGCCAAACCATGGCCCTGACGCGGTGATTTCGGACCGGAAACGCGAGCGGTGCCGCTGCCCGTGCCTGTGCACTGGGGCGGCATCTGCACAAAAAAAGGCCGAGCAATGCCCGGCCCAAGTCCAACAGGGAGGTTGAAAGCATTGCAACCAAGCAACGCCTTCAGTGTTTTTATATGGGTGGCGAGGTGTGCACTGCAAGAAAAATGCGCCGCAGCGCACGCATAGCCGCTATCGAATGAAAGCATAGCGGCAGAATTGTCACATGGAGGTCACAGGGCCACGACAGGGCGCCGACGGGCCTACTCGGCCACCGATTTTCGGTAGGCCATGATCTCTTCGAGCATGAAATCGCGGAATGCCGCGACCCGTTTCGACGTTCTCAGTTCCTGCGGATAGGCCAGGTAAACCGGGATCATGCCGCTTTCCTCGTCCGGCAGCACGTTCACCAGTTCGGGGAAGTCGGTGGCGACGTAGTCGGGCAGGGCGCCGATTCCGAGATCGTTCAGGACCGATTGCAGGATGCCGAAATAGTTGTTCACGGTTAGCAGCGATGGCCGGTCGACCGACAGGAACGGCGCCATCCAGTTCACCGCCGCGCTGACCTGCGCCGAGGCGCTGCGCTGGCTGATCAGCCGGTGCTTGCCGAGGTCTGCAATCTGCTTCGGCTCACCGTAGCGGTCGAGATAGGCCCGTGAGGCGAAGAACTTGATCTTCACATCCATCAGCCGCCGGCGCACCAGGTCGGCCTGGCTCGGCTCCTTCATCCGAATTGCAACGTCCGCCTCGCGCATGGGCAGGTCGAGCACCCGTTCCTCGAGAATCAGGTCGATCGAGAGATTCGGATAGGTGTCGAACAGCTTTCCCAGCCGCGGCGCCAGCCACAAGGTTCCGAATCCGGTGGTGGTCGTGACCCGGAGCTCGCCGAAGACGCCGTCCTTGGAATCGCGGATCCGGGCCGAGGTCGAGGCCAGGCGCCGGGCGATCGACTTTGTCGCCTCGAACAGAAGCTCGCCCTGCTCGGTCAGGATCAGGCCGCGCGCATGGCGGTGGAACAGCGTCACCTTCAGGCTTTCTTCCAGCGCCCTGATCTGGCGGCTGACGGCGCTCTGGCTCAGGTGCAGCTCGTCGCCCGCGTGGGTCAGGCTGCCGGCATCGGCCACGGCATGAAAGATGCGCAGCTTGTCCCAGTCGACCACATTGTCCAGTTCGGCCATGGCTGTCCTCCGGCACGGCAAAGCCCACCAGCCCCGCCAATTCGCAGGGCAGCATCAACGACGTATCAGCATATTGTGCAACATTTGCCGCCGGTTTCGGCCTATCTTTTCGATGTCGGACGCAGTTTTCCGTCGCCTTGCGGTTGATGGGTCAGCATATTTGACCTATAATCCCGGCGCGGAGGAGTTTTCGCCATGAGCCTGCACGAGGTATCCCTCGATGACCGCTACGACCTGAGCAAGCAAAGGGTCCTGCTCAGCGGCACCCAGGCACTGGTGCGGCTGATGCTGATGCAGAAGGCCCGCGACCGGGCGGCAGGGCTGAACACCGCGGGCTATGTGACCGGCTATCGCGGCTCGCCGCTCGGCGCCGTGGACATGACCATGGCGCGCGCCGCCAAGGCGCTGACCGCAAGCGACATCGTCTTCAACCCGGGCCTCAACGAGGATCTGGCCGCCACCGCGCTCTGGGGCACCCAGCAGGCCGAACTGCGGGGAGAGGGCAAGTTCGACGGCGTCTTCGGGCTCTGGTACGGCAAGGGGCCGGGGGTCGACCGCTCCGGCGACGCCATGCGCCACGCCAACATGGCCGGCACCTCGCCCCATGGCGGCGTGCTGATGGCCATGGGCGACGACCATACCGGCGAAAGCTCCACCACCTGCCACCAGTCCGACTGGGCGCTGGTGGATGTCTACATGCCGGTGCTCAGCCCCGCCGGGGTGCAGGAGATCCTCGATTTCGGCCTCTACGGCTTTGCGCTGTCGCGCTATGCCGGGGTCTGGGCCGGGCTCAAGGTGATGAAGGACACCGTCGAGGTTACCTCGGTGGTCGATGGCAGCCCCGGCCGCCTGAACTTCGTCACCCCCGACTATGCGCTGCCCGAAGGCGGGCTCGGCATCCGCCTGAACGATCATTGGATCGCCCAGGAAGCGCGGATGATCGACCAAAAGCGCTTCGCCGCCGAGGCCTTCTCCAAGGCCAACCGCATGGACCGCCGGGTGTGGGGCAAGCCCGGCGCCAGGCTCGGCTTTGTCGCTGCCGGCAAGAACTGGCTCGATCTCGTCCACGCGCTCAACCTGCTCGGCATCGATGCTGGGCGGGCCGAGGCACTGGGGATCACCACCTACAAGGTCGGCCAGACCTTCCCGCTCGACATGGACTCGTTCCACGAATGGGCCGAGGGGCTGGAACTGATCGTGGTGGTCGAGGAAAAGCGCAAGCTGATCGAGATCCAGATCAAGGAGGCGATCTTCGATGATCGCCGCGGCCGCCGCGTCTATGGCTGGTACAAGGGCGGCGCCGGCGGCATCCACCAGGAGGAGCTGTTCCCCACCCGCATGGCCCTCGATCCGGTGATGATCGCCGAGAAGATCGGCAACATCCTGATCGAGGAGGGCCGCGACGGCGACGAGATCCGCACCCGCGTCGCCCGCATGGTCGAGGCGCAGAAGGCCGACAACGCCGAGGAGATCGCCTCGCGGCTGCCCTATTTCTGCTCCGGCTGCCCGCATAACACCTCGACCCGCCTGCCTGAGGGCAGCCGCGCCTATGCCGGCATCGGCTGCCACATCATGGCGTTGTGGATGGACCGCAACGTGTCGGGTTACACCCAGATGGGCGGCGAAGGCGCCAACTGGATCGGCGAGGCGCCGTTCTCGTCCACCGCCCATGTCTTCCAGCAGATTGGCGACGGCACCTACAACCACTCGGGCATCCTCGCCATCCGTGCCGCGCTCGCCGCCGGCACCACCGTCACCTACAAGATCCTCTACAACGACGCCGTCGCCATGACCGGCGGCCAGCACAACGAGGGCGACCTGCAGCCGCAGCGGATCGTGCGCGAATTGCAGGCCATGGGGGTGAGACACGTTGCCGTCGTCTACGACGAGAAGGAGGACGTGAACCGCGCCGCCTTTCCCTCCGGTGTGCCGTTCCACCACCGTGACGAGCTTGACGCGGTGCAGCGCCGGTTCCGCGAGATCAAGGGCGTCTCGGCCATTGTCTACATCCAGACCTGTGCCGCCGAGAAGCGCCGCCGCCGCAAGCGCGGCCTGTTCCCCGATCCCGATCGCCGGGTCTTCATCAACCCCGAGGTCTGCGAGGGTTGCGGCGACTGCGGCGTGCAGTCCAACTGTGTTTCCATCGTGCCGCTGGAGACCCCATTGGGCCGCAAGCGCGCCATCGACCAGTCGTCCTGCAACAAGGATTTCTCCTGCCTCAAGGGCTTCTGCCCGTCCTTCGTGACCCTCGAGGGCGCCACGCCCAAAAAGGCCGCCGCCAGGGAACTGGACCTGCCCGAGCTGCCGCAGCCGAAGCTGCCGGTGATCGAGGGCACCTGGAATGTCGTCATCACCGGCGTCGGCGGCACCGGCGTCGTTACCGTCGGCGCGCTTCTCGGCATGGCCGCGCATCTCGAAGGCAAGGGCTCGGGCATGATGGAGATGGCCGGCCTCGCCCAGAAGGGCGGCGCGGTCCACATCCACTGCCGCATTGCCGAGCGGCCCGAGGATATCGCCGCCGTCCGTGTCGCCGTGGGCGAGGCGGATGCGGTCATCGGCGGCGATCTGGTGGTGACCGCCGGCACCAAGACCCTCGGCCTGATGGCCCGCGGCCGCACCCGCGCCGTGGTCAACACCCACGAGATCATCACCGGCGCCTTCACCCGCGATCCCGGCTTTACCCTGCCCACCGACCGCATGGGCGTGGCGCTCAGGGCCCGAATAGGCGACGCGGCACTGACCGCGCTCGACGCCACCCGGCTCGCCACCCGTCTCCTCGGCGATTCCATCTACGCCAACGTGCTCATCCTCGGCGCCGCGTGGCAGGCGGGGTTGGTGCCGCTCTCGGACGAAGCGATCCTGCGCGCCATCGAGCTCAACGGCGCTGGCGTCGAGGGCAACAGGCGCGCCTTTGCGCTCGGACGCTGGGCGGTGGCGTTTCCCGTCGACGCGGCCCATGCCGCCGCCGATGACACCCCGGCCGAGCCCGGCATCGACGAAGCGATTGCGCTCCGCACCCGGCGGCTCGAGGCCTACCAGAACGCCGCCCTGGCCGAACGCTATGCCGCCCGGGTCGCCGACGCCCGCGCCGCCGACGAGGAATTTGGTGCCGCGCTCGCCAGGGGCTACTTCAAGCTCCTCGCCTGCAAGGACGAATACGAGGTGGCGCGCCTCCATGCCGAGACGCTCGAGGCGGCGGTGGCCGAGAACTTCGACGGCGTGCGGGCCATGCGCTTCCACCTGGCGCCGCCGATTCTCGGGCGCCGCGACGCCGACGGACACCTCAGGAAGTCCGAGTTCGGCCCCTGGATGCTGACCTTCCTTAAGCTGCTCGCCCGGCTCAGGTTCCTGCGCGGCACGCCCTTCGATCCCTTCGGCCGTACCGCCGAGCGGCGCATGGAGCGGGCGCTCATCGCCGAGTACGAGCGCGACATGGACCGGGTCCAGAACGGCCTCACACCCGCCAATCGCGGGCATGCCATCGCGCTGGCCGAACTGCCGCTTCAGATCCGAGGCTTCGGCCACGTCAAGGCCAGGGCCGCCGAGGCTGCGGCCAACCAACGCGAGACCCTTCTCGCGGCGTTCGAATCGGCCGGCGGCGGGGTTAAGGCGGCGGAGTAGCGGCATAATTAATTTGTGCCCGCTACCCTGCCGACTCATGGTAACCTGCGAGAATGTAAGGGAATGGTGGCCGTCGGCCCATTGGGCGGCGGGGGAGTTGCGTAGATGGTAAAGCGGTATGTCGGCCGCACCGAATACAGCCGGGCTGAGCGCTGGTCGGATGCGGCAGTTCACTTCGCGGGAGTTGTTTCGGCGCTGATCGCGGTGCCGGTGCTGGTGACACTGGCGGCGGTGTGGCGCGGCGATGCCACCGCGGTGGCGGTCGCGGTGCTCTACGGGCTGACGCTGATTGGCATGGTCAGCGCCTCGGCACTCTACCACATCACCTGGGTCCCGCACTGGAAGCGGCACCTCAAGCGCTGCGATCACGTGGCGATTTACTGCAAGATCGCGGGCACTTACACGCCGCTCCTGATGTTGTCAGGCACACAGGCCGGGGGCTTTCTCGCCGGCCTGTGGCTGGTGGCGCTGGCCGGCAGCTCGCTCAAGGTGATCGAGCCGGACGGCTTTCGCCCGATCTCGCTGGTGCTCTATCTCGGCATGGGCTGGGCCGGCGCGGTCTTCGCCCGTGACATGTTCGAGACCCTGTCACCGGCGGCAATGCACTTTGTGATCGTCGGCGGGCTCCTCTACACCATCGGCTTCGTCTTCTTCCTGTGGGAGGCGCTGCCGTTCCACAACACCATCTGGCACGTCTTCGTGCTGCTGGCCTCGGGCTTCTTCTATGCGGCGGTGATGGTCGAGCTCGGGCAGTTGCCGCCCGACCTGCCGGCCGAGATCAGCGCCGGCCTTTCCGGATGAGATAGGCGCAGGCCGGCGCGTCCCCGTCCTCGGTGGCGACCAGTGTGTGCCCGGCCTCGGCACAGAAATGCGGAATGTCGATGGCCGCCGCCGGGTCGTCGGCCAGCACCCTGATCGTTGCACCCTCCGGCAGGGGCCCAAGCCGCTTGCGCAGCTTCAGCACCGGCAGCGGGCAGAGCAGCCCCGTGGCGTCCAGCTCCGCGTCCCAACCTTCACCAGCCACGCCCGCCGCCTCCCGGATTACCGATTCCAACGCCAATGTTATGGCGCCGCTAGTGACGTGTCAGCCGTGGCCGCGTAAGAGACGGGCAGGGGCAACCCCTGGGACGACGGGTGACGATGTTTGGCGTGGACCTTTTCGATGCGGCGCTGCTGCCGTCGATGCTGGTGGCCCTGGCAGGAGGGATGCTGAGTTTTCTCAGCCCCTGCGTGCTTCCCATCGTGCCGCCCTATCTCGCCTACATGGCCGGAACCAGCATCGAGGACGTGCGCGCCAGCACCGGCCCGGACCGGCGGGTGATCCTCGCCGCCGGCTTCTTCGTCCTCGGCCTTTCCACCGTCTTCATCTTCATGGGTTTCACCGCCTCGCTGATCGGCCAGATCTTCCTCACCTACCAGCGGCAGATGAGCTGGATCGCGGGCGCCGTGATCGTCGTCTTCGGACTGCATTTCCTCGGCGTGATCCGCATTCCGCTGCTCTACCGCGAGGCCCGGCTCGACGCCGGCGACCGTGGCGGCAGCATCTTCGGTGCCTACGTGCTCGGCCTCGCCTTCGCCTTCGGCTGGACGCCGTGCATCGGGCCGGTGCTCGGGGCCGTGCTGTCGCTCGCCGCGCAGGAGGACACCATCAGCCGCGGCACCCTGCTGATGGCGGTCTATGCCCTTGGCCTCGGGGTTCCGTTCCTCCTCGCCGCCACCTTTCTGCATGTCCTGGTCGGCGTCATGTCCGGGCTCCAGCGGCAGATGCGGCGGATCGAGATCGCCATGGGGGCGCTTCTGGTGGTAGTCGGTGGGATGCTGGGCACCGGCATCTTCACCGACCTGTCCTACTGGCTGCTCGAGACCTTTCCCGGCCTCGGCCTGATCGGCTGACGCGACGGGACTTCCGCCCCGGCACCCGAGGCCCTACACTTCCGTCACGATGCCATACCAGATCGGGCTATCCGAACGGGCCGAAGCTGCCGGGGTCGCCACACCCGTCCGGCACCGCGCGGTGTTTTTCGTCCCCGGCTACGATCCCCTCAGCCCGCGCCGCTACCGCGAGCTCTACCGTGCCGAGGGTCAGCGTCAGGCCGACATCTCCGGCTACCGCCTGCATGTCACCGGCCTTGCCGCCAAGGGCGGCCGCTACCGCTGGCGGACCGAGGCGCTGGTCGCCGGCCAGCGCACCGACACTGTCATCGAGCTTCTGGTCTGGAACGACATCGTCCGCGATTCCATGCAGGTCTCCATCGCCGGCACCTACCGGCTGATGCTGGCGACGTTGTGGTTCTACCTCCGCTCCGGCGCCCTCTGGCGGCTGGTGCGGCTGCGCCCGCAGCCGATGATCGTGGCGCTCTACCCGGTGTTCATGCTGCTTTTGCAACTGGCGATGGCCGTGCTCGCCGGCTGGCTGGCCTGGCGGATGCTGGCGCCCTTGGCCACGCCGCTCGGCTCCGCCGCCGGGATCGCGCTTTTTGCCCTGGTCCTGATCCAGGCGCGGCGCTGGGACGGGTGGCTCTATGCCTATTACCTGATGCACGACTACGCCTTCACCGCCAGCGAGCGCGGCCGCATGCCCGCCGCTCTCGACGCGCGCCTTGACGACCTCGCGGCGCGGATCGCGGCCGAGGCCTTCGAGGGACAGGACGAAGTGCTCGTCGTCGGCCATTCCTCGGGCGCCCATCTCGCCGTGGCGCTGGTGGCGCGGCTGCGCCGCCTCGGCCTGCCACCGGGGCTGCGGCTGGGGCTTCTCACCCTGGGCGGCGTCATCCCCATGGTCAGCTTCCTGCCCGCCGCGCGCCAGCTCCGCGCCGATCTGAACGCGCTGGCCCAGGCCGGCGACATCACCTGGATCGATATCTCCGCCCCCGGCGACGGCGCCTGCTTCGCGCTCGCAGACCCGGTGGCAGTTACCGGCGTCGCCCCACCCGAGGCCGCCCGCACCGGCCCCCTGGTGATCTCGGCCGCGTTCAGCGAAAGCCTCTCGCACGAAGCACACCATCGCACCCGCTGGCGCTTTTTCCGCCGCCATATCCAGTACCTGTGCGCCTTCGAGAACCCGCTCTGGTACGACTATTTCCTGATCACCGCCGGTCCGGTCGCGCTCGCCGACCGTTTCGCCGGCCGCGGCCCCAGCCGCTCGCGGATCGAGACGCCACTCTCCGGGTACCGGGACTTCTGAGCGTGGCCGACCCGCCCGATGCGCGGCTGCCGCCAAAGCCGCGGCCCCGGCCCGAGGGTGCTTCGCTCCTGACCCGGCTGCTTCTGGCCCGCCGCGACATCCTGTCCTCGCAGCCGGCCCGGCTCTACCGCGCCTGGGTGGCACGCCAGCCGCTGATCCGGCGCGACAGCTTCCTGGTCAACCAGCCTGATCTGGTGCGCACCATCCTCGAGCAGCGCCCCGACGACTTTCCGAAATCGGCCCTGGTGGCGCGGGCGCTGTCGCCGCTTCTTGGCCGCTCGGTCTTCGTCACCAGCGGCGAGACCTGGCGCCATCAGCGGTCGCTGATCGATCCGGCATTCCAGGCCGGAAATCTCGGCGCCGTCTTTCCCGCCTTTCTCGCCGCCGGCGAGGCGGCCCTGGGCCGGCTGCGCATTGCCGCTGACCGGGGCCCGGTCGAGGTCGAGGTCGAGACCGCCCACCTCGCCGCCGACATCATCTTCCGCACGCTGTTTTCCCTGCCCATCGAGGATGCCGCGGCGGCCCGCGTCCACGCCGCCTTTCGTGCCTACCAGCGCTGCCAGCCGCTCCTGACCCCGGTCAGCCTCCTCGGCCTGCCCCAATGGCTGCCCTTCGGGCCAGCGGCCCGCTCGCGAGAGCCGGCGCGCCGGATCCGCGCGCTCCTCACGCCGCTGGTCCAGGCCCGGGCGGCCGAGATCGCCGCCGGCACCGCGCCCGACGACCTCGCCACGCGCATCATGCAGGCCCGCGACCCCGACACCGGCAGCGGCTTCGGCGTCGACGAGATGGTCGACCAGATCGCAATCTTCTTTCTTGCCGGGCACGAGACCTCGGCCAGCGCTCTGGCCTGGGCGCTTTACCTTCTGGCCACGCACCCGGACGCCCAGGATCGCGCGGCCGCCGAGGCCGAGGCGTTGCCGGATAAGCCCGCGATCGAGGACCTGCGGCGCCTGCCATTCATCCGCGATGTCTTCCGCGAGACCCTTCGCCTTTACCCGCCGGTGCCGATGCTGCTGCGCGATGTCGCCCGCAGCACAAGGCTCCGCAGCCATTCAGTGCGGCGCGGGGCGCTGGTGGTGCTGTCGCCCTGGCACCTGCACCGCCATGAACGGCTGTGGGACCGCCCCGACGCCTTCGACCCCGGCCGCTGGAGCGACCCCGCCGGCCGCGAGGCCCAGCGCGACGCCTACCTGCCGTTCTCGCGCGGCCCCCGCATCTGCACCGGCGCCGGCTTTGCCATGACCGAGGGCGTGCTGTCGCTGGCGCTGATCCTGCGGCGCTTCCGCCTGGCGCCGGTGCCGGACCGCGAGCCGGTGCCGGTGGCGCATCTGACCCTGCGGGCACGCGACGGGATCTGGCTCGGCCTCACCCTGCGCTGAGCCTTTCCAGCACGAACGCCGCCCGCGTCGCGACATCCGCCAGCGGCAGCGCCACCAGGTCGTAGCCACTTGTTGCCCAGCCCCGCTGCAGCACGGCGTCGAACGCAACGGCGGCGGCAAAATCCATCCGGCGCTCGTCGTCGTTGGTGAAGATCGCAGCCCATGGCGGCGCCAGGAACACCGGTCCCTCGTAGCGGTGGCGCGTTGCCGCCGCCCTGATCGTGTGATCGGCCAAGCCACCGGTCTCGGCATAGGCGAGGCAGTCGGGGATACCCCGATCGAAGATCGTCACGCCGTCCGGCGCGGCGTCAAAATCGGCGATGGCTCGGCCCAGCATCGCCGCCACGAACCCGGCACGGTCGATGTCCCAGTCCGGGCCCGTACCCGTCGCCCGGGTCTCGGCCAACACCCGCCGCGCCGGCTCTTCAATCGTGGCAAGGCCCCGCGCCGCCAGCGCCCGCAAGAGTGTCGTCTTGCCGCTACCGGGTGCCCCGGTCAGAACCATTCGCCGGATCACGTGCCGCGGTACCAGGCCAGCACATGGGTCCGGATCGCCGAGGCGAGGCCGAGCCCCGGTGGCCGTGCGGCGTCGATCTCGGCGGCGAGCGCGTTCACCGCCAGGCCCCGCGCCGCGGCGATCTCGCGGAAGGCGTCCCAGAATTCCGGCTCCAGCGACACACTGGTGCGGTGGCCCTTCAGCGTCAGCGAGTGCTTCGCCGGGCCCCGGCCGGTCATGGTCATCCCCTAGTCACCCGGCTCGTCGCGCTTCAGCCCCTCAAGGCGCCGGCGCTCCAGCGTGGCCTCGGCTTCGCGCCGCTTGCGTGCCGCCTTGCTCTCGCCGTGACGGGCGTCGTTTTCGGCCGCCCGCGCCTTGGCGGCGGCCCGGTCGCGTGTCTTGCGCGCCCGGCGCAGGTTGACGATCTCGGCGCTCATCACCGGTCCTCTTGCTGGATGCGAAAGCTTGCCGGCGGTGCTGCCCCGCCGTCAAGCGGCCCATCGCCTGGTGACCAGCCGCGCCTCGATCTGCCTCAGGCACGGCCGCGCCAGCGGCCAGCCCTCGCCGGCCCGCAACCGCGCCAGGGCCGGGAACAGCGCCAGCAATTCGGCCCGCGCGGCGGCCGACATCCGGTCCATGATGGCGGCATTGGGCTGAAAGCTCTCCGACCAGCAGCCCTCGGCCTCGATCAGTTCGTGGTCGCTGAACAGCAGGTGCACATAGGTCACAAAACCGCCGTCGCAGCAGGTGACCGTCCGGCCGTCGATCAGACTGTGGGCCGGCACCAGCACCTCGACAGCGCCATAAAGGATGTCCGCCCGCCAGTCGCATAGCAGCATGCGGTGCTCGCGGCTGACGCTCAGCGGACGGCGGTTCTTGACGGTGCCGGGGGCAAAGACCACCGGGGCAAAGGCACCGCTGGCATGCACTGTGGTGGCGCCGGCCCACAGAACCGGCTGGTACCCGTGGTCGCGGGTCAGGACCAGATCGCCGGGGCCGATCGCCTCCACCGGTCGCTGCCCGGCCGCGGTGGTGATCTCGGTGCCGGCGACAAAGCAGGGGATGCCGGCGGAGTACTTTTCGCCGTAGGTGTCGAGCTCGGAAAACGCCACGCCCTGGAGCAGGATGGTCTCGCCGTTGGGGAAGGTGAGCAGCGTGTTGCCGCCGCCGGCATCGCTGACCAGCACGTCGTCCATGGTCAGCGGCTGGCCCTGGTCGTTCAGCACCGCCGACAGGTTGAGCTGGTCGGCCATGAACCCGTCGGGTTGCAGCGTGGTATCGAAGTCCGAGATGGTGTCGGCGCCGAATCCGTCGTCGAAGACATAGGTGTCGCGGTCGGCGCCGCCGGTCAGGCTGTCATTGCCGGCGCCGCCGGTGATGGTGTCGTCGCCGGCACCGCCGTCGATCGAGTCGTCTCCGCCGCCGCCGGAGATCGAGTCGGCCCCACCTCCGCCGTCGACGGTATCGTTGCCGGCGCCGCCCAGGATGGTGTCGTCGCCGCCGCCGGCAAGGATGTTGATCGGAGAGCTCGAGCCCAGGGCGGTGGCATCGACGCTGTCGGCATAGTCGGTCAGGATCAGGTTCTCGATCTCCGAGAAGCTGGCCGTATCCGTCCCGTCGGTGATCGTTCCGGCCTCGAAGCCGGTAAAGGTGACGGTGACCGGACTGGTCATCCCCGAGAGGTCGATGACGTCGCCGGATGTCTCTCCGGCCTCACCGCCGGTGATGGTGTCGTTGCCGAAACCGTCGGTGAGCGCGATCGTGTCGTCACCCCCGCCCGCCGAGATGATGTCGGCTCCGGTCTCGCCGTCGATCGAATCGTTGCCCGGGTCGACGGTCAGGACTTCGACGTTGTCGATCCAGACATCGTCGCGGGCACCTTCGCTGGCGGCATCGACCGTGAAGGTGAGCGTGCCGGTCGAGGAAATGCCCTCTGGCAGGTCGATGGTGATCGTTTCCCACGCGCTCACCGACACCGACGGGTTCGAACCGGAGGCGCCGTTCAGATAGCTGACCGACGCGGACGATCCATTGAGCCCCCCGGTCTGGATCGTCGCGTAGGTGACGCCGTTGATCTGGACGTGGACATAGGTCGTGCCCGACACGTCGGGGCTGCCATTGTTCCAGAAAAAGTCGAACTGGAGCTGGCCGGTACCGTTGACGCTTTCGCCCGAATTGAGGTTGGTCAGGCTCGTGTCGTAGGAGAGGGTGCCCGATCCGCTGTCCTGAAACAGCGAAACCGAGCCGGACTGCCACTGGATGTTGCCGGTTGTCGTCCAGCCCGACGTGCCGGAGTCGAAGGTTCCGTTGGCGATCTGGTTGGTCGCCCCGCCCGGCGCGTCACCGTAGATCGTGTCGTCGCCGCTGCCGCCTTGGATAGTGTCGTCGCCGGCGCCGCCCTGGATCGAGTCGCCGCCGGCGCCGCCCACGATGCTGTCCGCCCCCGCCCCGGCATTGATGGTGTCCCAGCCCGAGCCGCCCTGGATCGTGTCGTCGCCGGAGCCGCCGATGATCGAATCCGGGCCCGCGAAGCCGTCCAGATAAAGTCCCGACTCGTTGACGGAGGCGTCGATCGTGTCGACACCCTGGGATCCGATGATGCCTTCGATATTGTCGAAGACGACTGTATTGGAGCTTTGGGTGGCTGTACCGTCTTCCGGACTCGTGAAGACGATGGTTGTATTGAAGGTGACGGCGGAAAAGTCGAGCACGTCGTTGTTGGCGCCGCTCGAGGAGCCGTCCCACTCGTCGCCAAAGACGGTGTCGCTGCCCCAGTAGTCGGAGAAATAGAAGGTGTCCTCGCCGGCGCCGCCCGCGAGTGCATCGTTGCCGCTGCCACCGGTTATCTGGTCATCGCCGGCACCGCCATAGACGGTGTCGTTGCCGCCCGAGGCATCGATCGTGTCGGCGCCGTCGCCAGCGTCGATGGACTCATCCCCGGTGGTGATCTGATCGCCATCGCCGTCGGTATAGCCCAGCCCCATCGAGTCGTTGCCCGAGGTGCCGTCGACAATCGTCTCCTGGGCGAAGTTGCTGTCGTAGCGGCTGGCCGTCAGGTTGACGTTGTTGTTGTTGACGCTGTCGAGCGTCAGCGAACGGATCGGCTTGGCCTCGAGCGCCGCCTGGTCGCTGTTGTAGGTGGTCTCGGGCGCCAGGTAGAGATTTCCGCCGGTGTCCTGAAAGACGACGGCGCTGATCGTGGCGGTTGTGCCGTCCGTATAGGTGATGGTCGCGTTGTAGATGGCGACCGCATCGAAGGTCTGCAGGCTGCCGCCATTGATGCGGAAGGTGTCGTTGGACGCGTTGTTGTTGGTGTCGTAGGTAGCGCTGTCGCCGCCAGAGTAGCTGCCGGGCGAGAATGTCTCGACGTGGCTGTAGAGCGGGTCGCCCAAGCTGCCATAGGTGCTGCCGACGATGTTGCTGGCGTTTTCAGAAGTGGTGTTGCCCTCGGTCGGGTCGATGCTGCCCGCCGTGCCGAGATAGATGACGTCGAATGTCGTGGCCATTTCCGAGGGTCCGGGCTATCGGCGAGGAAGACGGGTCGCGCGGTGCCCGCCGCTGCCGGCCACGGCGCGGGGCAATGCGTGGGCCTGGCCGGCCCGATCGGCGTGCTGCATGTTCATCTCGCCGGCTCGTTGTGGAACTGCGCTGCCTGGTCAATGTGTTAGGGGGTCATGGTTGACAACAGATGAAGCCGACCCGGGTGCCGCCCGGAGCCGACGCGATGTGGCGCGCCGCCGATGACCAATGCGGCGATCCTGGCCGCCATTGCGGCGATCGCGGCGCTGCTGTTCTGGCCCCGGGTATCCGGGTCCCGCGGCTGGCGGGCCACGGTCACCCCACTGGCCTCGATCATCGGCAGCGGGTTTCTGGTGCTGGGGCCGCTTCTGACCGTCAATTACGGACAGTGGGCGCCTCTGGTGATGCTGCTGCTCTGCCTTGCGGCCTGGGCCTTCGGCGCCGCCATCCGCGCCAACATCGCCACCATCGAGGCCGGCCGCGCGCCACGGGGAGGGCTGGTCGGCGCCGCCGAGACCGCCTCGTCCTGGGTCCTCGCCTTCGCCTATGTGATCTCGGTGGCCTATTATCTCAATCTCTTCGGCCATTTCGGGGTCAGCCTGACGCCGTTCGACAGCGATCTGGCCGCCCAGCTTCTGGCCAGCGCGGTATATCTGTTCAACCTCGGCAACGGCTGGCTGCGCGGCTTTGGCCGGCTGGAACTGATGGAGAAGGTCTCGGTGGCGGTGAAGCTGGCCATCATCGCCGGGCTGGTCGTGGGCCTTGCCATCTTCGTCGGCGGGTTGGCCAGCGATGGCGGGCTCAACCGGGTGGCACCGGCGCTCGGCGGCTGGCCTGCGGTCATGCTCGCCTTCGGCCTCATCGTCACCGTGCAGGGCTTCGAGACGTCGCGTTACCTGGGCGGTGAATACGACGCGGCGACCCGCATCCGGTCGATGCGGCGGGCGCAGCTCATCGCCACCGGCATCTACATCGTCTACATCGCGCTGCTGGCGCCGGCCTTTCCGCGCGCCGAGCTGCGCCTGACCGAGACGGCGATCATCGATCTGATGCGGGTGGTGGCGCCGATCCTGCCGCTGACGCTGGTGGCCGCGGCACTGGCGGCGCAGTTCAGCGCCGCGGTTGCCGATACCGGTGGGGCCGGCGGGCTGTTCGCCGAGCTCACCGGGGGCCGGCTCTCGGAGCGCCAGGGCTATGTGTTTCTGACCGCCATCGGGCTGGTGTTGACCTGGACGACGGACGTGTTCTCGATCATCGCCTACGCCTCGCGCGCCTTCGCCGCCTATTATGCCCTGCAGGCGGTGGTTGCGGCGCTGAATGCCCGCGCCCGGGGGCGGATGGCGCCCGCCGCGGGCTGGGCCGCGCTGGCGCTGCTTGGCCTTGCGATGGCGCTGCTGGGCGAGGCGGCAGAGGGAAGCCCGGGCGAAGCCGGGTGAAAAAGAGGGGGCGGCCTTCTCGGGGCCCCTTCAGGGCCACCTCGGCGGCCGCGTGCACCGGCGGCGACAGGCCCCGGGCGCCGCGCCCCGCTGGTGGCAGTGGCTGGCGCCTACTTCGGTCCGATCATCTGTTCGGGCCTGACCACCGCATCGAACGTCGCCTCGTCGACGAAGCCGAGCCTGATCGCCTCTTCCTTCAGCGTGGTGCCGTTCTTGTGGGCGGTCTTGGCCACCGTGGTGGCGTTGTCGTAGCCGATCTTCGGTGCGAGCGCGGTGACCAGCATCAGCGACTCGTTCATGATCTTCGCGATCCGGTCGGTATTGGCGCGGATGCCCGCGACGCAGTTGTCGGTGAAGGCGACCGCCGCATCGCCAAGAAGCTGCATCGACTGCAGCACGTTATAGGCCATCATCGGCTTGTACACATTGAGCTCGAAATGCCCCTGGCTGCCGGCAAAGCCCACTGCGGCATCGTTGCCGAAGACATGGGCGCAGACCTGGGTCATCGCCTCGCACTGGGTCGGGTTGACCTTCCCGGGCATGATCGACGAGCCGGGCTCGTTCTCGGGCAGCATCAGCTCGCCGAGCCCGCAGTGCGGACCCGAGCCGAGCAGGCGGATGTCGTTGGCGATCTTGAAGAGCGACGCCGCGACGGTGCGGGTCGCTCCCGACATCTCGACCATGGCGTCATGGGCGGCCAGCGCCTCGAACTTGTTGGGCGCGGTGATGAACGGGATGCCGGCGATCTTAGCCATCAGGGCCGAGACCGTTTCGCCCCAGCCCTTCGGCGAGTTCAGCCCGGTACCGACGGCGGTGCCGCCCTGGGCCAGTTCGTGGATCCGGGGCAGGGCGGCCTCGATCCTGGCGATCGCCATCATCACCTGGTGGGCATAGCCCGAGAATTCCTGCGCCAGCGTCAGGGGCGTCGCGTCCATGGTGTGGGTGCGGCCGATCTTGATGATGCCGTCGAACTCCCCGACCTTGGCCTCCAGCGCAGCGTGCAGCTTGCTCAGCCCCGGCAGCAGCACGTCGCGGGCGGTCATCGCGGTGGCGATATGCATCGCCGTCGGGAAGGTGTCGTTCGACGACTGGCCCATGTTGCAATGGTCGTTGGGATGCACCGGGTCCTTCGAGCCCATCACGCCGCCGAGGATCTCGATGGCGCGGTTGGCGATCACCTCGTTGGCGTTCATGTTCGACTGGGTGCCCGAGCCGGTCTGCCAGACCACCAGCGGGAAGTTGTCGTCGAACTTGCCGGCGACGACCTCGGACGCGGCCTGGATGATCGCATCGGCCAGCCTCGGCTCGAGCTTGCCATTGGCCTTGTTCGCCTCGGCGCAGGCCTGCTTGATGATGCCGAGCGCCCGCACGATGGCCACCGGCTGCTTCTCCCAACCGATGGGGAAGTTCTGGATCGAACGCTGGGTCTGGGCGCCCCAGTACTTGTCGGCCGGCACCTCCAGCGGGCCGAAGCTGTCGGTTTCGGTCCGGGTTTTCTGGGCCATGGCAATCGCTCCCTGCGGCGCTCGAAAAGTCTCGGCCCGCACTTCTAGTGGCCGCCGCGGCGATTGCCAATGCTGTCGGGGGTCGCAGGTGGGTCGCAGGGCCCTCTAGCGTTTGCGGAACTTGTCGAGGCTGACCACTTCGCCATCGCCGGCACCCTTGCCGGGCGGGCTGTCGTCATCGCCTCCCGCAGCCGGCGCGCCATCGCCGGCCTCGTCGTCCTCGTCATCGGCCGCGTCCTGGGCGTCGAAGCGCAGCCCGAACTCGATCGACGGATCGACGAAGGTCTTGAGCGCGTCGAACGGCACCACCAGGGTTTCCGGTGAGCCGTTGAAGCTCAGCGTCACCGAAAACCGGTCCTCGGCCACGGCGAGGTTCTCGAACCAGCTCTGCAGGACGATGGTCATGTCCTCGGGATAGCGCTCGCGCAGATGCGCCGGCATGTCGACGCCGGGATGGCCGGTGGCGAACGAGATGAAGAAATGATGCTCGCCGGGCAGACCGGTCTCGGCCACCTGGCCCAGCACCTCCGCCACCAGGCCACGCATGGCCTTGTGCATCAGCCTTCCATAGTCGATCCGGTCTGTCATCCTGCCTCTCGATTGCCGCGAGCATAGACGATTCGACTAGTGATAAAAGCGCAGAGAGGTGCAAATCGCGCGCACCTCGACGTAATGTTGACCTTAATCAATCCATGCACAGTTTTCACGCGCAATGGCGCGCGTTGCAGCGTTCAGCCGATCCGCGATGCCGGTCTGCAAGATTGCCGTTGCGCGCGCGCCTCGCACTGAAGCGACGTTGGTCGCGCGCGCCTGCTCGCCGCGTCGCCGACGGCAGCGTTGCGCACGCCCTACCGCGCGGCCGTGGCCAAGCCGCTCGCTGCGATCGTCGCCGCCTGAATGGCCAGAATGTCGGTAAAGTGCAGGCTTCTGTTGCCAGGTGCCTGCGAACCCCGCCTTACGCTGCTAGGCGCAAGGGCTTGAATTTCGGCTTGTCAGCTGCATTAAGCAGCGAGACGCACCGGAGCATAGTTGTCGTTGGCAACTATAGGTTTTACGCCGATAACGGTGGCAGTCAGCCGGGCGAAAGCAAACACCTTTACACGTCCGTCGATCCTGTTTCGGCCCCGTCTTCCCCCCAACGAGAGGCATCTGGTGGAGCCGCCGGGTACCGCCCCCGGGTCCGGTCCGCTTATTGCGTGCGCGTTTATCGCCATAGTCCCCTTGCGGGAACAGTCGCAATATAGTCCGCCGGCCCGGCGATTTGAAGGCGAAAGCGCCGGCAATTGGCGGCAATGTCGGCCGTGCGCGAAAGCACCGGCCGCATCCAGCCGCCCCACCACAGAAAGGAGCCAGCCATGGCCATGCCCGCCCACGTCATCGATCTCGCGCCAACCGGCGAGCCCGAGGCCGGGACGGTTCCCTCCGACAAGCGGCTTTCGGGCGATGGCGCAACGCTCACCTGGAACGCCTTCTCCGATGCATCCGGACGGTTTCACGTCGGTCACTGGCGCCATGGTCCGGGCACGATCCAGGTCAGCTATGACGAGGACGAGCTTTGCGTCATCCTTTCCGGCACGGCCCGGCTGACCGGCCCCGACGGCGCAAGCGCCGAATTCGGCCCGGGGCGGGCCTTCCTCATCGCCGCCGGTTTCGAGGGCACATGGGAATCGGTGGGCGAGGTCACCAAGATCTACGCCATCAACCTTCCGGCGGGCGCGGCCGGCTGAGCGGGCCGCGCGGCTACGATCCCGGCCGCACCACCTCCTGGTAAAGCTTCAGCCGGATCGCGCGGGGATAGTCGGAATAGCCGGTCGCGGTCATCACGAAGGCGTTCGGGCCGGCGATGACGTTGCGGCGGTAGAACTCGGTGACGCTGCGGCCGATCCGGTCGATGGCCAGCCCGTTGACGCCGACGCCGAGGCGCGAGACGGCGCTGCTCTGCATCGAGGTATCGCCGCCGGCATTGGTCATGCCATCGCCCGAGACATCGATCACTTGGCGGGCGCAGTCCGGCACCAGGGCGAACTGCGCGGCGCTGAAGCTGATCGCGTCGCCGATGGCGGTCTTGCCGCGCAGCCACGTCCGGGTCGACAGCCGCACCCGGTCGGCAAAGCCCTGCACGTCTTCGGGCGTCCGCATCCGGCGCCAGGGCAGCGTGACCTCCTGCTGTCCGTCGCCCGACCACTGGATCACCGCCAGCGCTGCCTGCTCCACCAGCAGTGCCTCGGCGATCACCGGGTCCTCCAGCGCCTCGGCCAGCCCCTCGATCTGGAAACGGTATTCGCCGGGGTCGATGGAACTCGACACATCCACGGCCAGGACCAGCGCCAGCCCGCAGGCTTTGGCCTGCGTTGCCAGTGCCGCCAGCGCCGCAAGGCCGACCACCAGACCCCGCAATTGGGTGGCCGCGATCATGACTCCGGCCGCACCACTTCGCGGATCAGCTTGCGGCGGATGGCACGCGGGTAGTCGTGGTAATCCGAGGCCTCGATGACGAAGGCGCCGTCGCCGCCGATCACGTTGGACCGGAAATAGAGGCCGAGCCCGCCGGTGGCGCCGCCGATGGTCAGCCCGTTGACGGTGATCGCCCGCGCCACCGCCCGGTCGCGGGCCAGCGTCACGTCGACCCCCTGGTTGGATGACCCGTCGCCCGAGACGTCGATCACCTGCCTGGCACAGGCCGGCGCCTCGGCGAAGACGTTGCCGGCATAGTCCAGTGCATCGCCGATCGCGGTCGAGAAGTGGTACCAGCGCCGTTCGGCGGCGGTGATCTCCGCCGCCAGCATCCGCACGTCGGCCACGTCGCGCATCTGCCGCCAGGGGATGGTCACCGACTGCTGCTTGGTTCCGGTCCATTGCAGCATCGCCACCGCCGCCTGCTGCTCCACCAGCGCATGCACCACCACCGGATCGTTCAGCGCCGCTGCCAGCCCCGACACCTGCAGCTGGTACTCCTCCTCGTTGATGGAGCCCGAGACATCCACCGCCAGCAGCAGCGCCAGCCCGCAGCGGGCGGCCGCGGCACCGGTCGAGCCGGCCAGCATGCCGGCCGCGACAAGTCCTCCGATAATCACGCCTGGCCTCATGGCGACCCTCCTGCGGCGCGCGTGCCGAGCGCCTGCGACCACCGCACAAAGCCTAGGCCGCCGGTCTCAGCCTGACAATTCAATTGTCCCGGACCGGGCCCGCAATTGTCACACTACCAGTGCCCGGTATTGCCCATGCTCGCCCAGGGCTCCGCCGGCGGCAGGCTCTCGCCGCGCTGCAACAGCTCGATGGAGATGTTGTCCGGCGAGCGAACGAAGGCCATGTGCCCGTCCCGCGGCGGCCGGTTGATCACCACCCCCGCATCCATCAGCGTCCGGCACATCTCGTAGATGTTGTCGACGCGATAGGCGAGATGGCCGAAATGCCGGCTGTCCGACGGCAGCCCCTCGTCGCCATCCCAGTTGTAGGTCAGCTCCACCGGGCATTCCTCCTGTCCCGGCGGCGCCATGAACACCAGCGTGAACCGCCCGCCCTTGTTCTCGTTGCGCCGCGTCTCCTTCAGCCCCAGCAGCTCGTAGAACGCCATCGACTTTTCCAGGTCCTTCACCCGGACCATGGTGTGCAGGTATTCCGTCGCCATCGCCTCGCCTCCCTTTCGTCAAGCCCGGCGCAGCCTAGACGGCGCCGTGGCCGGGCACAAACCCCAATCTCCAACCCCATCATATGGGTAGCGCACTGCCTCCACCTCCCATATAGTGTGCTCCCCACCCGCCCAGGACCAGAGGCCGCCCATGCCGCTCACCCCCGAACAACAGGCCGAGATCGACGCCCTCCGCGCCAGCCCCGAACCCACCCTTCGGGCCACCGCGCCCGGGCTCGAGGCGCTGCTCTACCGCGCCCACCCGGTGCTCGACCACGGCCTCGTCCGCGTCATCGACTACATGGGCGACGACGCCGCCATCTGCCAGGCCGCCCGCGTCTCCTACGGCCGCGGCACCAAGGCGGTGTCCAGCGACGAGGGGCTGATCCGCTACCTGATGCGCCACTGGCACTCGACCCCGTTCGAGATGTGCGAGATCAAGCTGCACGTCAAACTCCCGGTCTTCGTCGCCCGCCAGTGGATCCGCCACCGCACCGCCAACGTCAACGAATACTCCGCCCGTTACTCGATCCTCGACCGCGAGTTCTACATCCCCGCCCCCGAACACCTCTCGGCCCAGTCCGCCACCAACCGCCAGGGCAGGGGCGCCGTGCTCGAGGGCGACGAGGCGGCCCGGGTGCTGGCGATCCTCCGCGACGACAGCCAGCGCGCCTACGACCATTACGAGGCGATGCTCTCCGAGGACGGCCAGCAGGGCCTGGCCCGAGAGCTCGCGCGGATGAACCTGCCCGCCAACATCTACACCCAGTGGTACTGGAAGGTGGACCTGCACAACCTCTTCCACTTCCTGCGCCTGCGTGCCGACGCCCACGCCCAGTACGAGATCAGGGCCTATGCCGAGGTGATCTGCGCCATCGTCCGCGACTGGGTGCCGCTCGCCTACGCGGCGTTCGAGGACTACCGCCTCGGCGGCGCCCAGCTCTCGGCAAAGGCTTTGGACTGCGTGCGCCGCATGGTAAAAGGCGAGACCGTCACCGAGGAGACCTCGGGCATGTCCAAGGGCGAATGGCGGGAATTTGAGGGGGTTTTGGATGCCTAGTTTGGATGTGCGAAAGGCCGTTCCGGATAGAGTTCTGGGCATAGTATTCGTGATGCAGCCTATGACAACTCAGATATCCATGACAGATTGAATATTTATGGTGAAGAGTCGATGATATTGAAATATACCCCGACGCTTCAGGTGATGGATTTTCGAGTGCCGGGACGAGCCTTTTGTTATCTCCATGATCGCCGTGCTGCCCTTCTCGGCAATTTCGGTAAAGAAATTAGGCAAGGTGAATTGAGTTGCCGTACGGGTTGTGGAAGCGGAATGGTGCCTTGAGAATATTTAAGTGGAGACAAAATATTTGCTGCTCTCTCTGTTTTTTGGATTTTGGACTACGGTCAACCGCAGAAAAGTACGGTAAGTCCGGAAGTTCAGTATGCAAAAGCTGCTCAAGACGCGGTGGATTCGCATTGACAAAAGGGGAGCTTGAGCAAGTTTGTGCAGAATATTTTGTATCCGGCTCAAGCTTCAAGGGCAGAGGCTGGCTAGCTTCTCAGATTATATTTAATAGATCTGACAGAAGCCACGATGAATTTGGGCTGCCTCAAATAAGGACCGACCTTGAGCTTCTTCACAGAAAATTTGGCGTAAAGGTATTTTTTTATGGTCCACCACTTTGGATGTTTGGGCATCCTTTTAACAGTGCCGGAACTCAAAATTGGACTGCCGATGATTTCAAGCTAATTGTTTCTCATTCTGAGACTGTCACCATTGACTCATCAACAACGCTATTCCGGACTCAGATCAACATTGACGGCGATGTTTCGCCCGCCAGATTCTGCTCACCGCCGCAGGAGTTGCGCAATAGTTATGGACGATTTGACAGTAAACATCTGCCTGTATTTTACGCTAGCTACGACATTTCCACTTGTCTTCATGAATCGCGAGTTACAGTTGCTGATGAGATCCATGTATCTATTCTTAATCCAGCGCGATCACTGAAATTACTTGACTTAACTAGTTGCGGTGAAAGGTATTTTGGCAACAATCATGATAATCCAGCAATCTGGCTTCGATGTCTAATTTTTGGCGGAAGGGAAAATTATAAGACTTGTCGTCGACTATCTAAATACATACTGGACAATGGTTTTGATGGGTTTTTATCTCCCAGCTATTTCCAGCAAGTATCGAGGAGACAGCACACAAATGTTAGCCTGTTTGGCCGGCCAATAATTGAAAAAAAGCTGCTCGTGTCAAATATTAACAAGGTCGTCCTAGAAGACGTGGATTACCAGTACGTATTTGGTCCTGCTGTTCCTAAGGAGGATAGTGAGCCTTGAGAAACCTCGTGGTGCTTGAAATCACGCAACACGGCCGCCTCACGCCACCCTTTCGATCCTGCCCTCGAAGCTTTCACGCGCGGCTGCGATCTCCCACGCGCCCTGAAGATTGATCCAGAATTCCGGGCTGGTGCCGAATGCCGCCGCCAGCCTCAGCGCCGTGTCGCCCGAGACCGCGCGGGCCCCCTTCACGATTGTCGAGATGCGGTTCCCCGGCACGCCGATGCGCTTGGCCAGCGCGTTCGAGGTCAGCCCCAGCGGCTCCATGAACTCGTGCCGCAGCAAGCCGTAGGATGGGTGATTTCACCCATCGCTCTTGCAGGCATCGCCGTCACCCTCCCGTCCCGGGCCTGACCCGGGACCCCAGACCGGACCTCCGCCGCGATCCTTGACCGAATGCACATTTCAATATACATTCCATCGCCTATCACGGAGCCCATGCCATGACCCGCCTGCTGACCAACCACATCGCCACCATGACCGAGATGCGCGAGCCCCATAAGGTGCTGGAACGCTCGGGCGGCAAGCCGGTGGCGATCCTGAAGAACTCCCAGCTTGTGGGTTATCTGGTCCCGGCCGAGGCGGCGGACCGGCACGAGACCCGCTATGCCACCCGCGAGGAGGTCATGGCGATCCTCGAGCGCACGCGCGAGGAGGCGCAGCCCGTCCTCGACTATCTGCGGGACAAGTGACCTGGGTCCTGCTGACCCCGGAACTTGTCGACACCATTCACGACGAGGTTCTGAACCCGGGAGAGCTCGCCGGGTGGGCGGGGGACAAGTCGCTCGACGCCGCGCTGGCGCGGGTCGAGAACCGCGTTGCCTACGGTATGGTCGGCGACATCTTCGACCTTGCCGCCACCTATGCCACCGTGATTGCCCGTGGCCATTGCTTCAACGACGGCAACAAGCGCACCGCGTTTCGGGCCATGCACATGATCCTGCGGCTGAACGGCGATGCCACCGTGCTCGGCGTTTCCGAGGTCGGACCGCTGATCGTCGCGCTGGCTCAAGGCGCGGTCGATGAGGGCGAGATCGGCGCCTTCTTGCGGGGAAAAGCCGGCTGATTTGAGGCAAAAACACGGCGTCCCCACAAGTGTCCCCACGCGCGTTAACACTTTTATCAAGCGATATCAGTCACTTGATACCCCGGCCCCGTGGGGACGCCATGGGGACGCCGCGTCCGGGCCCCAAGTTTGCACCGAAAATGAACGGCCCGTTCATGGGCCGGAGAGCCCGCCGGCGCTAGCAAAAGGGCCTCGCATACGCCTCCCTTCTTGCCGGGGAGCGGGTCCATTTTTGACAGGAGAAACGTCCACATGCGCCCATCCGATCTGACCGTGCCCATGGCCTCCGAGACCGCCGTCGAGAAGCTCGCCGGGCTCGACAAGACCCTGCCCGAGGTCACCCTGCCGGACCATCCGGACATGCCCGATGACGACGCCCTGGCGCTGGCCGACCAGGCGACGGTCCCCGAGCTGCCCGAGGCCGCCTCGCCCGACTTCCCGGACCTCTCGCTGCCCGAGCAGGCCCACGCCGACATCGACATCCCGAACGCCCACCTGCCGGACTTCTTCTTCGACGACGCCATGTAAGCCGGCCCCGGCCGGGGGCGGAAACCCCACGATCCGTCCCCGTCCGGACGACTGCCTGTACCCGCCGCGAGGCCGGCCGCACCGCCTCCGAGGAGGCGAAGTATCGGCGCCCAGCCTGGCCCGAAACCTGGCGTCCCCACGCGTCCCCACGGGGACGGGGGGTCAAGCCACTGATTACATAAGATAAAAGTGTTAACGCCGGTGGGGACACCGGCGGCGACACGCGTTTTCACGTTTCGACCTCCGGTTCCGGAGCACACCGACTGCGCCGCGGGGCGTCGCGGTGCCCAATCCCGCGCGCTTGTGGGGCGGATTGACAATTCTGGAATCGATGTGTAAAAAATTTCAGCGCCTGTAAAAAAATTCAAAATGCGCGACCGGGGATGAACATGCCGCAGGTTGGTGCGATCAGCGAGGATGGCGACAGCCTGTCGGTGCGAGCGGCGTGGCTGCACTATGCCGGCGGCATGACCCAGTCCGCCGTCGCCAAGCGGCTGGGCGTTACCAACGTCAAGGCCCATCGGCTGATCACGCGCGCCAACCAGCTTGGCGCGGTCAAGGTGGTGATCGACGGCGACATCGCCGGTTGCGTGGCCCTGGAGGTGGAGCTTTCGGAGCGCTTCGGCCTCGACTTTTGCGAGGTGGTGCCCGACCTCGCCGAAGGGCCGCTGCCATTGCGCGCGCTTGGTGTCGCGGGCGCACGCTTTCTGCAGCGTGAGATCGAGACCGGCAACAACGCGGTGATCGGGCTTGGCCATGGCCGCACGCTGGCGGCAGCGGTGGCACAACTGAGCCGGCTCGACGCGCACGGCGTGCGCTTCGTCTCGCTGCTGGGCGGGCTGACCCGCAAGTTTGCCGCCAACCCCCATGACGTGATGCACCGCATGGCCGAAAGGACCGGCGCCGAGGCTTACATCATGCCGGTGCCGTTCTTCGCCAACACAGTGGCCGACCGCGAGGTACTTCTGGCCCAGCGCGGGGTTGGCGACGTCATCGAACTGGCCGAGCGTGCCGACCTGAAATTCGTCGGCATCGGCACTGCCGAGCCCGAGGCGTCGCTGGTCTCGACCGGCATGATCGAGAAGGCGGAGCTGCGCGAGGTCAAGGCTCAGGGCGGGGTCGGCGAGATGCTCGGGCATTTCTTCGATGCCGACGGGCGGCGCATCGAGACGGCGCTGACCGCGCGCACCATCTCGGCCGGGCTCGGCCATCGCAAGGACACCAGAATCGTCGCCATCGCAGGCGGCGTCGAGAAGACCTGCGCGATCAGGTCTGTGCTGATGAGCGACTGTCTTAGTGGCCTCATCACCGATGAGCGCACAGCAACTGCGCTTTGTTCACCACAAGTCGTCCTGAACGAGGGACGCTAGGGAGGAGCCAAGAATGTACGACAAGGAAAGAAGTCTCGCCGACGCCTTCGTGCGGGGGCAGATCAGTCGCCGCGGGCTGATCCGGCGTCTGGGCGCCATGGGCGTGTCGGCCGCAACGGCCGGCGTGCTGGTCAATGCCGCCGCGACCCGGGCGCTGGCGCAGAACGGGTTCGACTGGAAGCAGCATGCCGGCACCACGGTCAAGCTGCTGCTGAACAAGCACCCGTATACCGACGCGATGATCGCCAACCTTGAAAACTTCAAGGAACTGAGCGGCATGGACGTCGTATATGATGTCTTCCCCGAAGACGTCTATTTCGACAAGGTGACCGCGGCGCTGAGCTCGGGTTCGTCCGAATACGACGCCTTCATGACCGGCGCCTACATGACCTGGACCTATGGTCCGGCGGGCTGGATCGACGACTTGAACGAATACATCAACGACCCGGCCAAGACCAACCCGGACTATAACTGGGCCGACATGCTGGAGGGCGTGCGCAAGTCCTGTGCCTGGAACGGCCAGCCCGGCGGCGCGCTCGGCTCGGACGATGCCAAGCAGTGGTGCATCCCGTGGGGCTATGAGCAGAACAACCTCACCTACAACGCGGCGATGTTCGAGAAGGCCGGGGTCGCGGTGCCGAAGAACCTCGATGAGCTGGTGGCGGCCGCGGCGGCGGTGCAGGCCGGCAATGACGGCATCTACGGCATCGGCGTGCGCGGCTCGCGCTCGTGGGCGACGATCCACCCGGGCTTCCTGTCGGGCTATGCCAATTTCGGCCAGAAGGACCTGAATGTCGGCGACGACGGCAAGCTGTCGGCGGCGATGAACACGGATGTGTCGAAGGCCTTCCACGCGAGCTGGGTGAAGATGATCCAGGACTCGGGCGCGCCCGACTGGTCGACCCATACCTGGTATCAGGTCGGCACCGATCTGGGCGCCGGCAAGTCGGCGATGATCTATGACGCCGATATCCTGGGCTACTTCATGAACGGCGAGGGCAACGCCATGGCGGGCCAGCTTGCCTATGCGCCCTTTGCCGCCAACCCCGAGGCCTCGGCACCGACGCCGAACATCTGGATCTGGTCGCTGGCGATGTCGAGCTTCTCGCAACAGAAGGACGCCGCCTGGACCTTCCTGCAATGGGCCTCGGGGCCGGAGCACGGGCTGTTCGGCGCCTCGCAGATGGACTTCGTCAACCCGGTCCGCGCCTCGGTCTGGGCCGATGCGGGCTTCCGTGACCGGCTGTCGTCGTCCTATCCGGGCTATGTGGAGATGCACGACGTCTCGGCCCCCGGTGCGTCGATCAAGTTCACTGCCCAGCCGCTGTTCTTCGATCTGACCACCGAGTGGGCGGCGACCCTGCAGAAGATGGTGGCCAAGGAAGTGCCGGTGGACGAGGGTCTCGACCAGCTGGCCGAGAGCGTGAACGCGCAGCTCAAGGACGCCGGGCTGGGATAAGCCTGGCGTACGGGCGCCCGCCTGTCGCGCGACGGCGGGCGCCCGGTGCGCATTTGGACTGTACCGTGAGGGATGAGCCCCCGCCCGCTCCCGAGGCGCGGCGGGGAGACGGGAGAGGATTGCGATGAGCGACGCCGCACCCATGACGGCACCGCGCCGCCGGTTCCGGATCAGCCGCCGGGCACTGCCTTACGTGCTGAGCCTGCCGGCGCTTCTGACCTGCATCGGCATCCTGATCCCGTTCTTTACCGCGGTGGCCTATTCGCTGCAGCGCTACCGGCTGTCGCAGCCATGGGCGCGGCAATGGAACTGGGGCGGCAACTACTGGAACTTCCTCTCCGATCCGGCGTTCTGGAACACGCTGAAGGTGTCGCTGACCTATGCGGTGCTGACCGTGGGGCTGGAGCTGCTGCTGGGGCTGGGGATCGCGCTTTTGCTGCAGAAGCGGACCCGGTTCAACAACTTCGTCTCGATCATGCTGCTGATGCCGCTGATGACGGCGCCGGCGCTGGCGTCGCTGATGTGGAAGCTGATGACCAACCCGGGCTTCGGGATCCTGAGCTATTTCGCCTCGCTGATCGGGCTCGAGGATTTCCGCTGGGCGTCGGACCCCTCGACCGCGATGCTGACCGTGGTGCTGGTGGATATCTGGGTCTACACGCCGTTCATCATGATCCTGCTGCTGGCGGGGCTGCGGTCGCTGCCGCAGCAACCCTTCGAGGCGGCGGCGCTGGACGGGGTGCCGCGGATGTTCGTCTTCTGGCGCATCACCCTGCCGATGCTGACGCCGTTCCTTTTGACGGCGACGCTGTTCCGGGTGATCGAGTCGATCCAGCAGTTCGACATCATCTATGCGATGACCCAGGGCGGACCGGGCGACAAGCTGACGGTGTTCCAGGTCGAGGCATATCTGAACTTCTTCCAGTCCACCAATGTGGGCCGGTCGGCGGCGCTGCTGATGATCCTCTGGGCGATCACCTACGTGCTGTCGATGATCTTCATCAAGCAGTGGCTGAAGCTGCGCGAGCGGCAGCGCGGGGAGGCGTAGGCCCATGGAACACACATCGACGCTGGAGCGGGTTCTGCGCACCGTCGCCATCTGGCTGGTGATCCTGTTCTTCATGTTCCCGATCTTCTGGATCTTCCTGATGAGCTTCCAGACCAACGAGACGATCCTGCGCGTCCCGCCCTCGGTGGTGTTCGAGCCGACGCTCTCGAATTATGTCGCGCTGATTACCGGCAAGCTGGAGACCCAGGCGGGAACGCTGGAGATCAAGTTCATGTCGAACCTGGGCAACTCGCTGCTGTTGTCGGCCGGCTCCGTGGCGCTGGGGCTGGTTCTCGGCGTTCCGGCGGCCTATGCCTTCGGGCGGCTGAAGTTCCGGGGATCGGAGGACATCGCCTTCACGCTCTTGAGCTTCCGCTTTGCGCCGCCGCTTCTGGTCCTCTTGCCGCTGACCATCTACTTCCAGCAGATCGGGCTGGCGGATACCTATTTCGGGCTGATCTGGGTCTATCAGCTGATCGTTCTGCCGCTGATCCTGTGGATCGTGCGCGGCTACTTCGAAGACATTCCGGCGGATGTCGAATACGCCTACCGGATCGCCGGGCATTCCTGGTTCTCGACCTTCCGCAAGATCGCCCTGCCGCTGGCGGGGCCCGGGATCGCCGCGGCGGGTCTGCTGGCCTTCATCTTCGCCTGGAACAACTTCGTCTTCGCGCTGGTGCTCGCTTCGGCCGACAAGCAGCCGGTGACCGTTGGCGCGCTGGCCTTCGTCACTGCGAGCGGTATCCAGTACGGCCAGGTGGCGGCTGGCATCGTGCTGTCGATCCTGCCCACCTTCGCGCTGGCGCTCTATGCCCAGCGATACCTCGTCGAGGGTCTGTCGCTTGGCGCGGTGAAAGGATAGGCCGATGTCGCTGGAACTGACCGACGTCATCAAGACCTTCAAGGACGAGGTGGTGCTCGACGGCATCTCGCTGAAGGTCGCCACCGGCGAGACGCTGGTCCTGTTCGGCCCGTCGGGTGCCGGCAAGACAGTACTGCTGCGCCTGATCGCCGGGGTAATCGACCCCGACGAGGGTACCATCACTATCGACGGGCGGGACATGGACGGGGTCGAGCCCGAGGAACGCGGCATCGGCATGGCGTTTCAGAACTTCGCCCTGTTCCCGCACATGGATGCCCATGCCAATATCGCCAGCCCGCTGACGGCACGGCGCGAGACCAGCGCCGCGATCAAGCACCGGGTCGGGGACGTGGCGAAGCTGCTTAAGATCGACCACGTGCTGGGCCACAAACCCAAGGAGCTGTCGAACGGGCAGAAGCAGCGCACCGCGCTTGGCCGCGCACTGGCGGGCGAGCCGAAGATCCTGCTGCTGGACGATCCCCTGCGCAACGTCGACGCCAAGCTTCGCTTCGAGATGCGGCTGGAGCTGCCGAGGCTTCTGAGCGACCAGCAGGCGACGGTGATCTACGTCACCCAGGACTACAAGGAGGCGATGGCGCTGGGGCACCGGATCGCGGTGATGAGCGCCCATGGCATCCGCCAGATCGGCACCCCCGAGGATATCTATCTGAGGCCCGCCACCATCGAGATCGCGCGCCTGTTCGGCGATCCGGTCATCAACCTTCTGGATGTGCGCCCGGAGCGCGGCGCGGCGGGCGTGCAGGTGCGGCTATCGGGCGCCGATGTGGCAATCGACCCCGGCTTTGCCGGTGCCATTGGCCGTGATTGCGTCCTGGGTGTGCGACCCGAGGCGGTCCGCTTTGTCGAGGCCGGCTCGCCCGGCGCCTTTCCGGTACAGGTGGAGGCGGAGACGCCGCTGAACGAGAAGAGCGTGACCCTGTGCCAAACCGATGGCGGCCGTGAGATTCTGGTCTCGCGTCCCAGTGGCACCGAGGGGCCGGAAATGGGCATCGCCCACGTCGCCGTCGACACGGGCACGGCAATGCTGTTCGACCGGGCCAGCGAGGCACGGATCGAGCCCGGCCCGAGCGCCGCCGCCGTGCAGGGAGGCCGGTCATGAACGAGGTGATGCTGGCACTGGAGAACGTCGACAAGTTCTATGGCCCGGTTGGCCGCGGCGTCCATGCGGTCAAGGACGTGAGCATGGAGGTGCGCCGCGGCGATATCGTCGCACTTCTGGGCAGTTCCGGCTGCGGCAAGACCTCGACCCTGCGCATGGTGGCGGGATTCGAGGAAACCAGCCGCGGCAGGATAAGGCTGGCCGGGCGCGAGGTGCAGTCGCTGCCGCCGGTGAAGCGCCATGTCGCCATGGCCTTCGAGGGCTATTCGCTTTATCCAACGGTCAGCGTACGCGAGAACATCGCCTTTGCGCTGAAGGCGGCGCGGCTGTCGGCGGACGAAGTGGCCCGGCGGGTGGCCGAGGTGGCCAAGATGCTTGAGATCGGCGACATCCTCGACCGGATGCCGAACTCGATCTCGGGCGGGCAGCAGCAGCGGGCCTCGCTGGCCCGCGCGCTGATCCGCGACGCCGATCTGCACCTGCTTGACGAGCCCATGGGGCAGCTCGAACCGCAGCTGCGGACGCTGCTGAGGGGCCGGATCAAGCATTTCATCAAGGAGCGCGGGCTGACCGCGATCCTCGTCACCCACGACCAGACCGAGGCCAATGCGCTGGCCGACCGCATCGCGGTGATGGAGGACGGGGTGCTGCAGCAATATGCGAGCCCGGCCGAGATCAAGGACCGGCCAGCCAACCTGTTCACTGGCACCTTTGTGGGCGAGCCGCCGATGAACGTCTTTCCCGCCTCGGTTTCGGAGGTGGGTGGCAACGTGCATCTCGACCTCGCCGGCGGGCTGGACCTGATCTATGACGCCGGTGCCTTTGCCCCCGAGGTGCGGGCGGCGATGTTGTCGCGGAAAAGCGTGGTGGTGGGGGTGCGCCCTTATGCCATTCACCGCGCCGGGGAGGGGGCCCGTGCGCAGGTGACCGCCAACCAGTGGCTGGGCGACCAGAGCCATATCGCGGCGAGCTTTGCCGGCGGGACGATCGTTCTTGTGGAGCATGACCGGGCGGCGCTGGCGGTTGGAGAGGAGATCGCGGTCAGGCTGGAGCCCGCCGACCTGCACATCTTCGATCCCGCCACCGGGGCGGCAGTCAGCCACGGGACGGAGCTGGCCTGATGGCAGCGGGCCGCGACCTGCTGGTCGGCGTCGATGCCGGCACCTCGGTGATCAAGGCGGTGGCCTTCGATCTGGCCGGGGCGCAGGTTGCGGTGGCGGCGATGCCGAACGCCTATGAGACGCGGGCCGACGGGGCGGCGTTCCAGCCGCTGCAACGGACCTGGGAGGATTGCGCGGCGACGCTGCGGGCCCTGGGCGAGACGGTGCCGGATCTGGCGGCGCGGACGGCGGCGCTGGCGGTGACAGGGCAGGGTGACGGCACCTGGCTGGTGGGGGCGGGGAACCGGCCGGTGGCTGATGGCTGGCTGTGGCTCGACGCCCGCGCGGCGCCGGTGGTCAGGAGGCTGAGGGGCAGCGAGGCGGACCGGGCGCGGTTCAGGCTGACCGGCTCGGGGCTGAACTCGTGCCAGATGGGCACCCAGTTGGTGCAGATGAAGGCGACCGAGCCCGAGGTGGTGGCGGCGGCCGAGGTGGCGCTGCACTGCAAGGACTGGCTGTATCTGAACCTGACCGGCGAGCGGGTGGCGGATCCGTCCGAGGCCTGCTTCACCTTCGGTGATTTCCGTACCCGCGGGTATTCGGACGAGGTGATCGAGACCCTGGGGCTGGGGCTGGAGCGGCGGCTGCTGCCGCCGATCGTCGATGGCGCCGCGGTGACGCATCCGCTGACGGATGGCGCGGCGGCGACGACGGGTCTGCGCGCCGGGACGCCGGTGGCGCTGGGGTATGTGGACGTGGTCTGCACCGCACTCGGCGCCGGCATCCGGACCGGCGGGGTGGGGGGCGGCTGCACCATTATCGGCTCGACCGGGATGCACATGCGGGCGACGGTGCCCGATGCGGTGTATCTGAACGACGAACTGACCGGCTACACCATGGTGATTCCGATCCCCGGCGTCGTGGCGCAGATGCAGTCGAACATGGCAGCGACGCTGAACATCGACTGGCTCTTGAAGCTGGCTGCGGATCTGATGGCGGAGTTCGGGCATCGTGTCGAGCATCGGGACCTCCTTAACCATATCGATGGCTGGGTGGCGGCCAGTGCGCCGGGGCAGGTTCTGTATCACCCGTACATCTCGGAGGCGGGTGAGCGCGGTCCTTTCGTCGACAACGCGGCGCGGGCGGGGTTCACCGGGCTGTCCTCGGTGCATCGGTTTCCCGACCTGGTGCGAGCGGTGGTCGAGGGGCTGGGGTTGGCGGCGCGGGACTGCTATGGCGCCATGGGCGGGCCCCCGGGCGAGGTGCGGCTGAGCGGTGGTGCGGCGCGGTCGGGCGCCTTGCGGCGAATCATCTCGGCCGCCATCGACGCGCCGGTCAGGACCTCGGCGCGCGAGGAGGCTGGCGCCGCTGGAGCGGCGATGATGGCGGCCGTGGCCATCGGCGCCTATCCGGACATGGATGCCTGCATCGCCGAATGGGTGACCCCGCTTCTGGGCGCGGCCGAGGCGCCCGACCCGAAGCTGGCGCGGACCTACGCCCGCACCTATCCCGCCTACCGGCAGGTGCGCGAGGCGATGGTGCCGGTCTGGCATGCGCTGAGATCAGTTCAAGAGGATATCCATGGCGACTGAAATCGCGATCATCGGCGATCATTTCATGCTGCCCGAGGTCTTTGCCGAGAAGCTGACGGAAGCCTGCGGCAGCGGCGTCGCCATCCGCACCCGAAAGGACAACTGGCCCGACGAGCCCATGGAGCACGGCTATGCGGTCGCCGGCATGGACGGGCTGAAGGAGTATTTCGGCACTGCTGACGGGGTGGTGGAGTTCATCGGCGATGCCGAGGTGCTGGTGACCCAGCTTGCGCCGATGTCGCGCGGCATGCTGGAGCGGCTGCCGGGGCTGAAGATGATCGCCGTCTCGCGCGGGGGGCCGGTCAATATCGACATGGCCGCCGCGCGCGATCACGGCGTCAGGGTGGTCAACACCCCCGGGCGCAACGCCAGCGCCGTGGCCGAGTTCACCATCGGCGCCATCCTGGCCGAGACCCGCAAGATCCGCGAGGGTCACGAGGCGCTGCGGGCCGGCAGCTGGCGTGGCGACCTATACCGTGCCGATGTCACCGGGCGCGAGTTGAACGAGATGACCGTGGGGGTGATCGGTTATGGCAATATCGGCACCCGGGTAGTTCGGCTGCTGCGCGCCTTCGGCTGCCGGATCCTGGTCAACGATCCCTACATCCAGCTCGACCCCGATGACGTGAAGGCGGGAGTCGAACTGGTCTCGTTCGAGCGGGTGCTGGCGGAAAGCGATGTCGTAACCATGCACCCGCGGGTCACCGACGAGACCCGCGGCATGATGGACGCCCGGGCCTTCGCGGCGATGAAACCGGGTTCCCTGTTCGTCAACACCGCAAGGGGACCGCTGGTGGACTACGACGCACTTTCAGAGGCGTTGCAGAACGGCCCCCTCGGCAGCGCCATGCTGGAGACCTTTGCCGTCGAGCCGGCGCCCGCCGACTGGCCCCTGCTGCAACTGCCGAACGTGACGCTGACGCCGCATATCGCCGGCGCCTCGGTCCGCACGGTGACCTTTGCCGCCGAGCAGGCGGCCGAGGAGGTGCGGCGCTATCTGGCCGGCGAGCCGCCGCGCAATCCCTGCTGAGCCGATGAGCGCCGCCCCCCGAAATCGCGAAGGCGGGATGACGGAACCCGTCGACCTTCTGGTCATCGGCGGCGGCATCAACGGCGCGGGCATCGCACGCGACGCGGCCGGGCGCGGGCTCTCGGTGATCCTGTGCGAAAAAGACGACCTTGCGCAGGGCACCTCGTCGCGGTCGGGCAAACTCGTCCATGGCGGGCTGCGCTATCTGGAATATTACGAGTTCCGCCTGGTGCGCGAAGCGCTGATCGAGCGCGAGGTGCTGCTGAACGCGGCGCCGCACATCATCTGGCCCATGCGCTTCGTGCTGCCGCACAGCCCGACCGACCGACCGGCCTGGCTGGTGCGGCTGGGGCTGTTCCTCTACGACCATCTGGGCGGGCGGAAGAAGCTGCCGGGGACCCGCACGTTGGACCTTTCGCGCGACCCCGAGGGGGCACCGATCAGGCCCGAATACCGCCGCGGGTTCGAATATTCGGACTGCTGGGTGGACGATGCGCGGCTGGTGCTGCTGACGGCGCTGGACGCGGCAGAGCGGGGTGCGGAGGTGCTGACTCGCACCGCCTGCACCTCGGCCGCGCGCGAGGACGGGCTGTGGCTGGCAGAACTGACCGACGCGCGCACGGGCGCGACACGAACGGTGACGGCGCGGGCGCTGGCCAATGCCGGCGGGCCGTGGGTAAGCGACATCATCGCCCGGGTGACCCGCACCAACTCGGCCCGCAACGTGCGGCTGGTCAAGGGCAGCCATATCGTTGCGCCGAAGTTCTGGGAGGGGCGGCACGCCTATCTGGTGCAGAACCAGGACCGCCGGGTGATCTTCATCAACCCCTACGAGGGCGACAAGGCGCTGATCGGCACCACCGACATTCCCTATTCCGGCGCCCCCGAGGACGTGGCCATCGCCGAGGACGAGATCGAATACCTGATCGCGGCGGTGAACCGCTATTTCAAGCAGCGGCTGCGGCGGCAGGACGTCGAGGCGACGTTTTCGGGTGTGCGCCCACTTTTCGACGACGGGCAGGGCAACCCCAGCGCGGTGACCCGGGACTATGTGCTGGACCTGGACACGACTGGCGGGGTGCCCTTGCTGAACGCCTTCGGCGGCAAGATCACCACCTTCCGCAAGCTGTCGGAACATGCGCTGCAGAAACTGGCGCCGCATTTCCCGGCCATGGCGGGGGATTGGACGGTCGGTGCGGCGCTGCCGGGGGGAGACATGAAGGATGCGGATTTTGTCCAGTTCCTCGACTTGCTGCAGGAGGAATACCCGTGGCTGCCGCGGGCGTTCGTGCAGCGTCTTGCGCGGCTTTATGGCACCCGTGCACGGCGGCTGATCGGCGCCGCCAGGGGGCTCGACGATCTGGGTGTGCGCTTCGGTCCCAGTCTGACCGAGGCCGAGGTGAACTATCTTTGCGAAAACGAATGGGCCGAGACGGCCGATGACATCCTGATTCGGCGGACCAAGGAGGGCCTGCACATGAGCGACGACGAGATCGCCGCCTTTGCGGCCTGGTTCGAGAGCCGGGAGCGGCGGTCGGTTTGAGAGGAGCGATATGTCAGACATTTCCCGCCCGTGCGACCTTGTCGCGCTTGCCCGCCTTTCGGCGCGGATCGGGCGCGACCCGCTGCTGATCCAGGGGGCCGGTGGCAATACCTCGGTCAAGGACGGGGGTGTGATGTGGATCAAGGCCTCGGGCACGCTTCTGGCCGAGGCCGAGGCGCGCGACGTCTTCGTGCCGGTGGACCTGGAGCCGATGCGGGCGGCGGTTGCTGCGCGGTCGGGGCAGGCGGACCGGCCGGGGGAGTTTGCGCTGGGGACCTCGGGGCTCAGGCCGTCGATCGAGACCTGCCTGCATGCGCTGTTCGCCCAGCGGGTGGTGGTGCATGTGCATTGCGTCCAGACCCTGGCGCATGCGGTGAGGGTCGATGCGCAGACGCTGCTGGCAGACAGGCTTGGCGCGTTCGACTGGTGTTTGGTGCCTTATGCGCGGCCTGGGGCGGCGCTGGCGGCGCTGGTGGCCGAGCGGCTGGGGCCCGCGACCGATGTGGTGGTGCTGGGCAATCACGGGCTGATCGTGGCCGCCGAAACGGTGGCTGAGGCCGAGGCGCTGCTGGGCCAGGTGGTGGCGGCGCTGCGGCTGGAGCCGGCCGCGCCGTTGCCGCCGGACATGGCGCGATTGGAGAGGATCGCCGCGGGCTGGGAGGTGCCGCAGGCGGATGCGCCGTTGCACCAGGTGGCGCTGGAGCCGGACCGGTTGCGGCAGGCAACGGCCGGCAGCCTTTACCCCGATCACGTGATCTTTTGCGGCGTCGGGGCGACGGCGCTTGACGGGCCGGTGCCCGATCCTGCCGAGGGACCGCCATTCCTGCTGGTGCCGGGCAGGGGGGCGCTGGTCCGCCCCGGTGCCAGTGCCGGCGCGGTGGCGCTGGCGCGCTGCCTCGGCGACGTGCTGATGCGGGTGCCGGGGGATGCGGTGCTGAACTACCTGACGGCCGCGGAGAACGCGGCCCTGCTTGACTGGGATGCCGAGAAGTACCGGCAGGCGCTGAATGCGGGCTGAGGCGATGTATCTGGGGCTCGATATCGGCACCTCGGGGGCACGCGCGGTGGCCATCGACGACGCCGGCGCGGTCAGGGGCGAGGGTCGGGCGGCGATGGCCGATTTCGGTGCCGATCACCGCGACCCGGGCGTGTGGTGGGCGGCGGCCCGCGCTGCGCTGGGGGCGGCGCTTGAGACGATCCCGCCTGGTGCCCTGCGGGCGATCTGCGTCGACGGCACCTCGGGCACTATGCTGCCGGTCGATGGCGAGGGTGCGCCGCTGGCCGGCGGCCGGATGTATAACGATCCTTGCACGGACGCGGGAATTCTCGCCGCTATCGACGGCAACGCACCGGCGACAAGCGCCGCGCGGGGTGCGTCGAGCGGGCTGGCCCGGGCGTTGGAACTGGTTGCCGCCACCCGGCCGGCGGCAATCCTGCATCAGGCCGACTGGATCGCCTTCCAACTGTCGGGACGGTGGAGCACCGACGAGAACAACGCGCTGAAGACCGGCTATGACCCGGTGGCGGGCGAGTGGCCCGGCTGGATCGAGGCGACCGGACTCGACACCGGCCTGTTGCCGGAGGTGTGCGCGCCGGGCACGCCGGTGGCCACCATCCGGTCCGACATGGCCAGCGAACTGGGCGTGTCGGCGGATGTGGCGATCGTCGCCGGCACCACCGACGGGTGCGCCTCGTTCCTCGCTACCGGCGCCGACCGGCCCGGTGACGGCGTAACCGCGCTCGGCACCACGCTGACTGTCAAGCTGCTGTCGGACCGGCCGATCTTTGCGCCGGAATACGGCATCTACAGCCACCGCCTGCTGGGTAACTGGCTGGCCGGCGGCGCCTCGAACTCGGGCGGCAACGTGCTTCTGGCGCACTTCTGTGAGACACGGATTGGGGAATTGTCGGCGCGGATCGACCCCGAGACCGACAGCGGCCTCGACTATTATCCTCTGGTTCGCCCGGGTGAGCGCTTTCCGATTGCCGATCCCGGCCTGACACCGCGATTGAGCCCGCACCCAGGAGACGAGGCGCTTTTCCTTCAGGGGCTTTTCGAGGGCATCGCGGCGATCGAGTCGCTGGGATACCGGCGGCTGGCGGAACTGGGCGCGCCGCAACTGACTTCGGTCAGGAGCGTCGGCGGCGGGGCAGGGAACGCGGTCTGGGGGCGGCTGCGCGAACGCAGGCTGGCGGTGCCGATGCCGGCGCCGAGGCACAGCGAGGCGGCCTATGGTTCGGCGCTGCTGGCACGACGGGGAGCGGCGGCGTGACCCCGACAACCCTCGCGTCGCTTGCCGAGACCTATGACGGCTTTCTCATCGATCAGTTCGGCGTACTTCTCGATGGCGCTGCCGCCTATCCCGGCGCGCCCGAGGCGCTGGCGGCGTTGGCAGAGCGGAACAAACCTGTTGTAATCCTGTCGAATTCCGGCCGCCGTGCGGCGCCCAACGCAGACCGCCTGGTGCGGATGGGCTTTGCCCGCGACAGTTTCGACGCGGTGGTCTCCTCTGGCGAGGCCGCTTATGCCGCCATTGCCGGGCGGATAGGCACCGACATCGAGCCGGGCGCGCCTGTGCTGGTTCTGTCGCGCGGCGGCGACCTGTCAGGCATCGAGGGGCTGGACCTGATCGTCACAGACGACCCGGCCAAGGCCGCGTTGATCCTGCTGGCCGGCAGCCGCGGCGACGAGTGGCCGCTGGAGCATTATGCGACGCTTTTTGCCGGCCCGTCGCGCCGCCGGGTGCCGTGCCTGTGCACCAACCCCGACATGACTATGCTGACCGCCAATGGTGCGGCCTATGGCGCCGGCATGATCGCGAGGCTCTACCGCGATCTCGGCGGGCCGGTGGAATATTTCGGCAAGCCCTATCCGCTGATCTATCAGGCTGCGCGCGCGCATTTCGGTACTATCGGGCCCGGGCGCATCCTGTGCATCGGCGACAGCCCCGAACATGACGTCAGGGGTGGCCGCGATGCCGGCCACGCCACGGCGCTGGTGATGACCGGCATTCATGCCGGCACTCCGCTGGAGGATCTGATACTGCACGCCGCCGAGGCGGACGCCGTGCCCGACCACGTCATCCCCGGCTTTGCGATCTGAGAGCAAGATGGGTTTCACGCTGTCCCTGAACACCAACCCGCTGGTCAACCGCTTCGCCGAGCCCGACGACCTGATCGACACGGTGGCGCGGGATCTGAGGATCCGCGACCTGCAGCTGACGCACGAGTTCATCGATCCATCCTGGCCGGCGCCGGTGATCCGGCGGCTGACGCGGAGCATGGGTGCGGCCCTGCGCCGGACCGGGGTCAGGGTGACCAGCGGCATGACCGGGCCTTATGGGCGGCTGAACCATTTCGGCCATCCCGACGCCGAGGTGCGGCGGCACTACGTGGACTGGTTCCGTACTTTCGCCGACATCATCGCCGATCTTGGTGGCAGCTCCATTGGCACGCAGTTCGCCATCTTCACCTATCGCGACTGGGACGACCCGGCGCGTCGCGAGGCGCGGATCGAGATCGCCATGGACTGCTGGGCCGAGGTGGCCGAACATGCCAGGGCGGCGGGTCTGTCGTTTGTCTTCTGGGAGCCGATGTCTGTGGGACGCGAGTTCGGCGAGACCATTGAGGCATGCCTGGCCCTGCAGGCGCGGCTGAGCGCGGCGGAGATGGCGGTGCCGATGTGGATGATGGCCGATATCGATCATGGCGATGTTACCAGCCCGAACCCGGACGATTATGACCCCTATGCCTGGGCGCGGGCGGTGCCGAAGGTGTCGCCGATCATCCACATCAAGCAGTCGTTGATGGACAAGGGCGGGCACCGGCCGTTCACCGCCGCCTTCAACGCCCGCGGCCGGATCGCGCCCGAGCCGCTCTTGGCGGCGTTTCGCGAAGGCGGCGGTGCGGCGAACGAGATCTGCCTCGAGCTGAGCTTCAAGGAGCGCGAGCCGGATGACCGGCAGGTGATCCCGGCGATTGCCGAATCGGTGGCGTTCTGGGCGCCGTGGATCGACACCGGGGCGGGCGAGCTGAACATATGAGCGATGTGGGCGGGCAGAGAACGGAGGACGGCGCGTGAAGCGACTGGATCGCAAGCTGGCGAAAATTCGCACGGGCGGCTATCGGCCGACGGATTTCATCATCGCCGACGCCAAGGATGCCGACATGGCCTTTGGCTGCGCCACGCCCGGGCGGGCTGCCGGGGGCCGGATGAAGCCGCTTAGCGCCTATCACGACGATATCGTGAAGGTCACTCGCTCGGACCTTGTCGACGTCATGCTGATGTCGCTGAGTTCGGCCGAAGTAATGGAGGCGGACGGCCTTTTCACCGGCTCTCAGGTGACCCCGGCGGTGCGGCTGAACGATACCACTGATATCTGGCACGTGCGCGGCGGGGTCTATCCCAAGGCGCCGGCGCTGCCGTTCCGCTCGGCCCGGCTCGACCGCGCCCGGGCGGTCGCCGATCTGGGGCTGTTCTCGGTCACGTTCTACAACGATCTGGCGCGCGATCACGCCATGCTGGAGGCTTATGCCGCCTTCCGCGATGAGGCCTCGGCGGCGCATGTGCGGCACTTTCTGGAGGTGTTCAACCCGCAGGTGCCGGTCGAGGCGGCGGACTTCGCCGCCTACAACAACGACATGATCGTGCGCTGCCTGGCCGGGGTGTCGCGGCACGAGCGCCCGATCTTCCTCAAGGCTGCCTATAACGGACCGGCCGCCACCGAGGAGATCGCCGGCTACGACCCCGGCAAGGTGATCTTCGGTGTTCTGGGTGGCGGCGCGGGCACCAGCCGCGATTGCCTGGAGCTGATCCGGCAGGCCGAGAAGCACGGGGCGCGGATCGCGCTTTTCGGGCGCAAGGTCTATTTCGCCGAGGATTCGGTGCTGATGCTGCGGGCCATGCGCCGGGTGATCGAGGAACGGATCAGCTCGGAGGAGGGGGTTAAGGCCTATCACGGCGACCTGCAGAAGGCCGGGATTGCGCCGTTCCGCAGCCTTGCCGACGATCTGGTGCTGAGCGATCCGGTCGTGAAGGCCAATATCGGCTGAGCGGGGGAACCGAAGATGGAGCGCGCCGGATTTCTGACCGCCGGGACCTGGTGCGTCGACCGCAACATCACGGTTGAGCGCTGGCCCGAGGAGGACATGGCCGTCGAAGCGGGCGCGATCGAGCTGTCGGGCGGTGGCTCGGCGTGCAATTTCGCGGTGGCCATCAGGCGGCTCGACCCTGCGGTGCCGGTCGAGACGCAAGGGCTGGTTGGCGCCGGCGGCTTCGGCGATCTGGTGGTGGAGATCGCCGACCGCCACGGCATCGACCGGCGCGGCCTGCACCGATCGGGCGAGGACCGTACCCAGGCGACCGATGCCTATCTGTCGGAGGCGACCGGCCGCAGAACGCATGTGCTGTTCCTGGGTCTGGCGCGGGCGCTGACGCCCGAACACTTCGATCTGTCGGCGACCCGGGCGCGGACGCTGCATCTGGGACTGCCGGGGCTGCACGAGATCATGGACGCGCCGTGGAAAGGTGACGCCAACGGCTGGGTCACGGTGCTGAAGGCGGCCCGCGCCGCCGGGATCGAGACCAATCTCGAGTTGGTGGCGAATGCGCCCGAGGAAATCCGCCGCCTCGCGCTGCCCTGCCTGCCGCACCTGACCACGCTGGTGGTCAACGACCAGGAGATCGGCGCCATTGCCGGCCGGGAGACTGTCCGCGGCGGCGTTACCGACGAAGCGTCATGCGAGGCGGCGGCGCAGATGCTGCTTGGCGAAGGCGCTATGGAGCTTGTGGTGGTGCATTTCCCGGCCGCCGCGATTCTCGTCGCTCGGGACGGCGCGGTGATCCGCCAGCCATCGGTCGCCATTCCCGATGCGGCGCGGGTCGGCGCCAATGGCGCCGGCGACGCCTTTGCGGCGGGGTTCTTCCTTGCCCGTCACCGGGGCGAGGCGCCTGCCGACTGTCTCCGCCTCGGCCACGCGGTGGCGGCGGCCAGCCTGCGTGCTGCCGACACGTTCTCGGCCATCGAGAGCGCCGCTGCCTGCCGTGCCCTGGCGGATGGCTGGGGCTGGCGCCAGCCTGCCGGTGCGATGACATGACAATCCGGGAAAAGGAGCCGGTGCGATGACCGACGCGCCGCAATTTTGGGTTGGCACCAGCTGGAAGATGAACAAGACCCTGGCCGAGGCGCTGGTCTTTGCCGAGGGTCTGAAGGCGGCGGAGCCGGGGTGCGATGCGCGCATCCAGCGTTTCGTCATCCCGCCTTTTACCGCGGTGCGGGAGGTCAGGACGGCGCTGGCGGGAACCTCGGTCAAGGTCGGGGCGCAGACCATGCACTGGGCCGATGCGGGGGCCTGGACCGGCGAGGTCTCGGCGCCGATGCTGAAGGATTGTGGGCTGGACCTGGTGGAACTGGGCCACTCCGAGCGGCGGGCGCATTTCTGCGAGACCGACGAGACGGTTGGGCTGAAGGTCGAGGCCGCCGTCCGGCACGGGCTGATCCCGCTCGTCTGCATCGGCGAGACCCTGACCGAGCGTGAGGCGGGCCGGGCGTGGGAGGTGCTGGAGCGGCAGGTGCGAAGCGCGCTGGGGCGGCTGGAGGGAGAAGCGCGCGCGGCGCCGATCCTGTTCGCCTATGAGCCGGTCTGGGCCATTGGCGAGGGCGGGATACCGGCCACTGCCGATTATGCCGACGCGCGGCAGGGCGAGATCGGGGCCGTGGCCGAGGCGGTGCTGGGGCGGAGGGTGCCCTGCCTCTATGGCGGTTCGGTCAACCCCGACAACTGCGCGGAGCTGATCCAATGCGCCCATGTGGACGGGCTTTTCATCGGTCGTGCGGCCTGGGACGTGGCGGGATATCTCGACATTCTCGGCCGTGTGGCCGCTGCCATCTGAGGAGGTGAGCCATGAAGATTGCGATTGCCGGCGATAGCGCGGGCGAGGGTCTTGCCCATGTGCTGGCCGAACATCTGAAGGACCGCTACGACGTGGCCGAGGTGTCGCGGACCGAGGCCGGCCCGGACCCGTTCTATGCCAACCTTTCGGACCGGGTCGCCTCGGGGGTGATCGACGGCACTTATGACAAGGCGATCCTGGTCTGCGGCACAGGAATCGGCGTCAGCATCGCAGCGAACAAGGTGCCGGGGATCCGCGCCGCGCTGTGCCACGACACGTATTCGGCCGAGCGCGCGGCGCTGTCGAACAACGCCCAGATCATCACCATGGGCGCGCGGGTGATCGGCACCGAACTGGCCAAGGCGATTGCCGATGCCTACCTGAAGGAAAGCTTCGACGAGAACGGCCGTTCGGCCGGAAACGTCAATGCGATCAACGAGGTGGATGCGAAGTATTCGAAGCGCTGACGGCCCTCACTCGGTCGACAGGATCAGGTTGCGCACCACCGGGTAGATCTCGTTCTGCCAACGCTTGCCGTTGAAGACGCCAAAATGGCCGGCATTGGCCTGCAGGTGGTGGCGGCGCAGGTGCGGCCTGAGCGACGAGCACAGTTCGTGGGCGGCGGCGGTCTGGCCGATGGCGCAGATGTCGTCGCGGCCGCCCTCGACGGTCAGAAGCGCGGTGTGGCGGATCGCGTCGGGCCGGACCAGGCGGCCGCGGTGGGTGTAGGTGCCGTTGGCGAGCTCGACCTTCTGGAAGATGCGGTCGATGGTCTCGATGTAGAATTCCTCGGTCAGGTCGAGAACGGCAAAATACTCTTCGTAGAACTGGCGGATGCGATCGGCCTTTTCGGTCTCGCCGGCGATGATGTGGTCGTGCAGGCGGCGGTGCGCCTCGCGGTGACGATCGATGTTCATTGCCAGGAAGGCGGTGAGCTGCAGGAAGCCGGGATAGACCCGCCGGCCGCGTCCGGGATGGCGCCAGGGCACGCGCGAGATCACCGAGCGCTTGAACCAGGCCAGCGGCCGGCCATTGGCCAGATCGTTGACCACGGTCGGGCTTTCGCGGGTGTCGATGGGCCCCGCCATCAGCGTCATCGAGCGTGGCGTGGCGGGGTGACGGTCCTCGGACATGACCGCGACAGCGGCCAGCGCCTGCACGCAAGGCTGGCAGACGGCGAGGATATGGGCGCCGGGCCCGATCTCCTCGAGAAAGCGGATCAGGTAGTCGACATAGTCGTCGACCCCGAAGCGGCCCGCCGAAAGCGGCACGTCGCGGGCATTGGCCCAGTCGGTGATGTAGACATCATGGTCCTGCAGGAGCGTCTCGACCGTGCCGCGCAGAAGGGTAGAGAAGTGGCCCGACAGGGGCGCGATGACCAGCACCCGGGGCTGCGCGGTGTCGGTATCCTTGGCGAAGTGCAGGAGGTCGCCGAAGGGTAGGCTGAGCGCCACCTCCTCGTGCACCGCGACCCGCTGGCCGCCGACGAACACGGAATCGATGGCGAAATCGGGCCTTGTGTGGGTCAGGCGGAAGCGTGAAATCAGTTCGAGTGTGGCAATGCTGCGACGGCGCAGCGGACCCCACAGGCCCCAGCCCGCGGCGTCGATGAGTCTTTGCGACCAGTTCGCAACGGTCCGCGCCGGATCGATGACATCGTCGTGCAACTGGTAGGCGTCGTACAGCATTCCGTCCCCCAATCTTCGACCGTCAAAAAAAGTTAGTGCAATGCTTGCTGCGATGCGAGAAGATTTTTTGCAATGCAGCGTTGGCCGATCAATGAGGTGGCGATGGTAAAGGGCGAGTTAACGATTTCCTCGAAGAACTATTCCGCGTGGTCGCTGCGCGGCTGGCTTCTTTGCCGCATGGCGGGCCTGGATTTCGACGAGCGCGTTGTGGACACCGACGACCCGGCGGTCAGGCAGGAGTTGCTGCTGTTGTCGCCGTCGGTTCTGGTGCCGCGGCTGACCCATGGCGAGGTGGTGGTCTGGGACACGCTGGCGATTGGCGAATATCTGGCCGAGATCGCGCCGGATGCGGGGCTGCTGCCTAAGGATGCCGCTGCGCGGGCGCATTGCCGGGCGGTCTCGGGGGAGATCCACTCGGGCTTCTACAATCTGCGCTCGGCGCTGCCCATGAACATCAAGGCAAGGCACGGGCAGTTCAAGATTTTCACTGGCGCACGCCCGGATGTGGAGCGGGTCTGCGAGATCTGGGACGAGTGCCTAACGAAATATGGTGGGCCGTTCCTGTTTGGCGGGCCGAGCATGGCGGACGCCATGTATGCGCCGGTCTGCACCCGGTTCCGCACCTATGCGGTGTCGCTTCCCGCGGCGCTGCAATCCTATTGCGATACCATCTTCGCCTGGGAAACGATGGCCGAGTGGATCGCCGCAGCTTTGCAAGAGCCCGACGAGATCGCCGAGCTCGACGTGGAGTTCTGAGTTCGCGTCAGGCCGCGAGGGCCGCGTCCAGGGCCATCGCCAGCTTGTCGGTCAGTTCGCCGATCTGGTCGTCGTCGATGATGAAGGGCGGCGCCAGAAGCACGTGGTCGCCGGTGCGCCCGTCGATTGTGCCCGCCATCGGATAGCAGATCAGGCCCGCCTCGAAGGCCGCCGACTTGAGCCGCGCGGCGATGCGGCGCGAGGGATCGAAGGGGGCCTTGGTGGCGCGGTCCTCGACAAATTCGAGGCCGAGGAACAGCCCGCGGCCCCGGATATCGCCCACATGGGGGTGCTGGCCGAAGCGGTCGTCGAGCGCGGAGCGGAGCCTTGCGCCCTTGTCCCGCACCCGCGCCGGCAGGTCGCGCCCGACGATGGCCGAGACCACCGCGCGGCCGCACGCTGCGGCGGTGGGGTGGCCCATGTAGGTGTGGCCGTGCTGGAAAAAGCCGCTGCCGGCGGCGATCATGCCGTAGATGTCGGCCGAGCACAGCATGGCGCCGATGGGCTGGTAGCCGGCGCCGAGCCCCTTGGCGATACATAGGATGTCTGGGCCGACGCCGTCCTGCTCGCAGGCGAAGAGCGTGCCGGTGCGGCCCATGCCGCACATCACCTCGTCGAGGATCAGCAGGATCCCGTGGCTGTCACAGATCTCGCGGATGCGGGCGAAGTAGCCCGGGGCAGGGGGCAGCGCGCCCGCCGTGGCGCCGACCACCGGTTCGGCCATGAAGGCCATCACCGTCTCGGGGCCGAGGCGCTGGATCTCGGTCTCGAGCGCGTCCGCCGCCCGGCGGCCGTAGTCCTCGGGCGTCTCGCCCTCGGCGCGCAGGCGGTAGTCGTAGCACGGCGCGATGTGGCTGACATCGATCAGGAGCGGGCCGAACTGCGCCCGACGCCATTCGTTACCGCCGGCCGCGAGAGCGCCGAGCGTGTTGCCGTGATAGCTCTGCCGGCGCGCGATCAGGCGGCCGCGCTGCGGCTCTCCCTTCTCGACGAAATACTGCCGCGCCAGCTTGATCGCCGCCTCGGTGGCTTCGGACCCGCCGGAGACGAGGTAGACGCGGTCGAGTCCGGCCGGCGCATGCTCCACCAGCAGGTCGGCCAGCGCCTCGGCGGGCTCGGAGGTAAAGAAGCCGGTATGGGCATAGGCGATGGTGTCGAGCTGGGCCTTGATCGCGGCCAGCACCTCGGCGTCGCCGTGGCCGAGGCATGAGACCGCGGCGCCGCCCGAGGCATCGAGATAGCGCTTGCCGGCGCTGTCTATCAGGTAGCAGCCCTGGCCCGCGGCGACCGTGGGCAGGCTGGCATGGCAATGGCGGGGGAAGATGTGGTTCATAGCGCGCGACTCTGCGTGTCGGGGGTTTGGATCAGGAGTTGGCCCTCGGCGAAGGCGTCGAGATCGAATGGCCACGCTGCGCCTGGCCAACGCAGCTCCATCTGGCGCAGGCGGGGCCGGTAGACGGCGGTGTAGAGGGTGCCGAAGCCCCGGTCGAAGGCGGTGGAATAGAGCGGCGGCTTCAGGAACGCGGAGACGAACTTTTCCTCGGGGTCGCGGTGCAGCATCAGCCGGTTGAGGAGGAACCGCTCGCGCTCGACCGTGGCGGTGAAATGGGCATGGGTCGCGAGGTCCGGCCGTTCCTGGTGGTTGGTGGCGACGGCGGCGTGGGTGATCCGCGCCGACCGGTCGGGGGCTAGATGGGCGGTCAGGAAGTGTCGCGCCGCGTCGAGTACGGTCACGTTGTAGCTCATGTGGGTGGGCAGGCGGGCAAGTGCCTCGCCGGCCTCGTCGGCAGTGGCGCAGGTCTGCAGCACATAGCGCAGGATCAGCGGCACGCCGAACCCCTCGCCGACCACGTGGCGACCGCCGAAGGTGAGCGACAGGGCAAGTCCGGCGTCGTTCATGCCGTCGACCAACCCCCAGAGCCCGTCCGAGGTTCCCAGTACCCGCCGCCCCAGCCATTTGGTGCAGAGCACCAGGCGGTCGAAGGCCAGCGGCGAATAGTCATAGTTGCGCACCAGCACCGGCTCGGCCCCCGGCCAGACCGCCTGGCTGCAGGCCGAGAGATAGGCGGGCGGCCCATAGAAGCTGAGAAACCGGGCCGCGTAGTCGCCGCCGCCGGCCAGCTCGCACAGACGTTCGTAAAGTGGCACCAGTTCGGGCATGTGGGTCTGAAGCGCGCGGCGGCATTCCAGATAGGTGGGACGTGCGTCGGCGCCCTCGCGCACCCACCATCGGCGGTAGTCGGGCCAGTACTCGGCGAAGAGACCGGCCCATTTCGGGCCGGGCTCTTCCTCGCCTACAGCGCGCCAGAGAAGATCCATGCGTGCCGCAGCCGTCGTTACATGATCTTGAAGGCAGGCTCGGCCACGACCGGGCCGGCCGAGGCGACCGGGATCGGCCGCGCAACGAAGCCCTGCTTGATGCCATGGATCCAGCGCCGCGCCCGCTCGTTGAGCTGGAAGGCGTTGGTCATCGAGCGTCCCCGGGTCACCAGGATGCCGAGATCGGCGCCTTCGTAGCGATAGTCGCCGGGCTTGAGGATGCGCAGGAAGAAGGCCTCGTTCTCGGATTCCACCGCGCGGCGGTGATAATCGAAGCGGTCAAAGACGACGCGGCCGTCCTCGAGCATGCGATAGATGCCCGATTGCGGCGCCTCGGTCAGGATGTCGACGCTGTCGTCGGTGTGCTTGATGACCATCTGCGACCAGCCGTCGATCATGTCGGGATCAGCCCAGCGGGCGTTCAGCTCGGCCACGTCGAGGTCGAACGGTTTCTTAGAGAATTCCAGCAAGTGGAACAGGAACAGGGGCGCGTCGGCATGGGCGAAGGCCGCGTGGTTGGTCATCGAACTCGCCCCGGTGATGCGCGGGTTGAGCTCTCCCAGCCAGATGTCGCCGGTCTTCTTGTCGATCAGGAAGTCGAGCTCGAAATAGCCGCGATAGCCTTCCTTCCTGAGCTGTTCGCCGAATTTGAAAGTCAGGTCGCGCGCCTTCTGGCGGACCTTGGGCGGGAAGGCGGTCGCGAAGATCTCGTTGCCGCACCAGCCGCCGCGATAGGGGGTCAGCTCCTTGAAGCCCACCAGCTCGGTCATGAGCGGCCCGACGATGGTGCCCTGCTTGGTGGCGCAGGCCTCGATCGCCGATCCACGGCAGTCGATGCGCTTCATGATCTTGATCTCGCCCTCGCCGATGATCTCGTGCTCATGGCGTCGGAAATCGGCCTCGGACTTGATGAAGAAGGTGGTGTGGCCGGAATCGCCGAAGGCCGACTGCAGCACCAGATCGTGGCCGATGCCGGCCTTCTCGCAGGTGGCGCGCAGGTCCTCGTAGGACTTCACCTCGGCCAGCGTGTTCGGCACCGAGGGCACGCCGGCCTTGTTGCCGATCCGGACCGTCTCGATCTTGTTGTCGCAGCGGGTGCGCAGGGACGCCTTGGGGAACCAGACCTCGCCGCCAAGCTCTTTCGCCAGCCGCTCGGTCTCTTCGTCGAACATCAAGAAGACGAAGTGGGGCTTGCCGCCGCGTCGGCGGATCAGGTCGATCACCTCCTTGTGCTGCAAGAGGTAGTTGTTGATGTCCTCGATCGACTGGAACTCGGCATGCGGCGCCTCGGACGGGCAGAACACGTTCGGGTGCCGGCCGTCGTAGCAGTCGAGATAACATATGTATTTGAAATTCTTGCACCATTCGTCGATGCCGAGCAGGTTGAAGTTGGTGGCAGAGACGAAGTAGACCGGCTCTTCGTTGCGATGGAAGTACCGACGGATCTCGGAGATGTTCTGGAGGTGCTTCTTGGGCATGTTTCCGTCCCTTTCTATTCTGCCGCAGCCTTGACCGGGTTCCGTGTTGCCGCGTGGCGCGCCAGCGCCTCGGCGGTGAAGACGCGCAAGCCGAGATCGGCGCGGTAGCCATGGATCTCGTTGACGTCGAGCGCGAGCATGAAGGCGAGGATCTCTTTCGATACCACCTGTCCCGGGACCAGGATCGGGAAGCCCGGCGGGTAGGGAATGATGAAGGAGGCCGAGACCACGTCCCCGCCGGCGTCGAGCGCCTTCTGCAGGCCGCCGTCGAGTTCGAGATAGTCGCAGTTCTCCTCGTCGTAGCTGAGGAAGAAGGCGCTGCGGATGTCGCCTTCGATGGTCTCGCCGGGCTCGCGGAAGGCATCGTGGAAGCGCGAGAAATCCGGAAGTGGAGGAAGGTCGTGCATGAGGTTCTTGACCCGACGCTCGAAGGCCAGCCTTTCCATCTTCGAGGCATCGTCGAGAAGGTCGTCGAGTTCGTTGGCGATCTCGACCAGCACCTCGATCAGATAGGCGACCGATGAACGCGTGGTGCCGATATTGGTCATGAACAGCACGGTATTGCGCGAGGTCTTGTTGATCTGGATGCCGTACTTGTCCATCAGGATCTGGGTCTTGAAGGTATCGCCGTCCCAGCCGGTGCCGCCGACCGCAAGTGTCACCCGGGTGGCATCGAGCACGAACTCATCCTTCTCCCAGCAGTCCCAGATATCGGTCCAGCCCTGCTCGGGGTCGTAATAGCTGGTGACGCCGCTTTCGCGGTATGCCTCGGGGATCATGTCACCGGCGGTCAGCACCTTGAAGTATTTCTGCAGGAGCGGATGGGTCGAGATGGCGCGGCGCATGGACATCGCCGCCTCGACCTGGCGCTGGACGAACTCGAAACCCTCGAGCTCTACCTGGCGCCGGCCGACATCGAGCGAGGCGATGATCTGGTAGTTCGGCGAAGTCGAGGTGTGCGTCATGTAGGCTTCGTGGAAGCTCTGCTCGACCTCGCCTTTGAAGTCCTGGTCGTTGACATGGATCATCGAGCCCTGGCGCAGTGAGGTCAGGGTCTTGTGGGTGGACTGGGTGGCGTAGACCCGCACCCGGGCACCGGGTGGCGGGATCAGCCGGGTTTTCAGGAGATCCTCGTCCTTTGCTTTCTTCAGCTTCTCGGCCTGGGCGGCATGGGCCTTGGCGTGGGCGTCGCTGCGCAGCCGCCGGCGCATGTTGTTGGCGGCGTTCATGGCGGTGCGCTGACGGTAGGTGTGGCCGAAGCGAGCGAAGGCGAACCAGGCCTCGTCCCAGAGGAAGACCAGGTCGGGCTTGATGGCGAGGCATTCCTCCATCACCCGTTCGACATTGTAGACGATGCCGTCGAAGGTGCAGTTGGTCAGCAGCAGCATGCGCACCCGGTCGAGCTTACCCTCGGCCCGGAGCTTGAGGAGCTGGTGCTTGATTTCTTTCAGGGTCACCGCGCCGTACATCGAGTATTCATTCAGCGGGTAGCTGTCGAGATAGACCACCTTGGCGCCCGCCAGCACCATGCCGTAATGGTGCGACTTGTGGCAGTCGCGGTCGACCAGAACGATATCGCCAGGCCTTACAAGGGCTTGTACGACGATCTTGTTGCATGTCGAGGTGCCGTTGGTGGCAAAGAAGGTTTGCTTCGAGCCAAAGGCACGGGCGGCAAGCTGCTGCGCTTCCTTGATAGGTCCGTGGGGTTCGAGAAGGCTGTCGAGCCCGCCCGAGGTGGCCGAGGTCTCGGCCATGAAGATGTTGGGGCCGTAGAAGGCGCCCATGTCCTGAATCCAGTGCGAACGGCTGATCGACTTGCCGCGGCTGATGGGCATGGCGTGGAAAACGCCGGTGGGCTGCTTGGAATACTCCTTGAGCGCGGTGAAGAACGGCGTCTTGTAGCGCCGCTGCACGCCCCTGAGGATGTTGAGGTGCAGCTCCATGAAGTCTTCCTGGTTGTAGAAGACGCGGCGGCAGACGCCGAGGTCGAGCCCGGCGATCTCCTCGACCGAGCGGTCGGTGACCAGATATGCGTCAAGCTCGGGCCGCACCTGGGCGATCAGCCGGCAAAGCTCGGGGCCGTAGTTCTCGGGCGCGATGTCGGCCAGGCCGGCGCTGCCGCCGGCGCGGGCGAGGTAGCGGGTCAGAAGCGGCAACTCCACCTGGGACTCCAGCTTGAGCCCCGAGCGCACGACGATCGCCTGAATGTTGTGGTTGAACAGGATCGCGATCAGCGCGTCCTGCAGGCTTGGCACCACCACCGGTTCGTAGACGAACGAATCCTCGGGACGGCGCATGGCGAGCATGCTCTGCTTGATCCAGCGTTCCTGATGCTCGTTGATGTCGTCGACGATCAGCACCTCGAAATAGGGCTTGGTCAGGGCCCGCGCCTCGAGTGATTGCAGCGCCTCGTCCTCGTGGTCGTCGGTATCGGCAAAGTCGCGTTCCAGGGGAATGTGGCGGCGGCGATAAGCACCGCTGGTCATTGCCCTTGCGGCCCGACGGACTGTGAAGGCGGCGTCGGTCACGTTGCCATGGTCGAACTGCCGGCGCATGGCGTCGAAGGCAGCAAGCCCGGGGAAGGCCCAGTAGCGCTCGATTGACTCCAACGATTCGAACAGTGTCTCGATCTTGGCGCGCCGGGCTTTGGCATGGCGGCCTTCGGGCTCGCGGGCGAGGACTTCAAGGCCCTGCCGGAGCGCGCTCCAGCGATCGGTTCGAAGCTGGACGGCCGAGTAGTAGTCGCTCATCGACTGCATGGTATCTTCCTCCTGCGTGCGGGATCAGGAGCGATCGGCCATGCAGCGCCATGCGCGTGGCCTGGGCCCTATCCCGTCTTTCTTGTCGCTTCGGTACCAAGCTTGGCGGGTGTCTCGGCACCCTTGAACGGCGCCTCCGGCGCCTCGCCAAAGCCGGGCCGCCTGACGTCGGCAAAGTCTTCGCGTGGGTTCACGGGCGCGCCGGCGTGGCCGCCCTGACGCGGCATCTGAAGCGGGCCCAGCGAGTGCAGATAGGCGTCGGCGCCGGAAAAGCGGTCGTAGACCGGGAAGTCGACGGAGCGGTCGCGGAAGCTTTTCAGCACCTGGCCCAGGCCTTTGAGGCCCGTCTCGCGCTGGCGCCGCACCTGGTCGAAATCGACCTCGATGGGGAACATGTCCTCCTGGCCGGCGGACTGGTGCAGCACGGTGGCGGACGGATCAACGACCATGCTGCGACCGATGCCGCCGGCGCCGAGCCCGTTGACGTCGAAGACGTAGGCCTGGAACTGCGCCGCCGTCGCCCGGGCGATGGCCAGTTCCGCGTCGCGGTCGGTGGTGCCGGTCAGGACCGGGTGCAGCAGCACCTCCACCCCTTGCGAGGTGAGTTGGCGCGTGGTCTCGGGGAACCAGATGTCGTAGCAGATCGACAGCCCGAAACGGCCTGCGCCCGGCACGTCGAACACGCAAAAATCGGTACCCGCCTCGATTCCCGCCTCGTACGGCCGGAAGGGGAACATCTTGCGGTAGCTGGCGACGATATTGCCGTCGGGGCCGATCACGCTGGCGGTGTTGAAGATGCGCCCGTCCGGGGTGCGCTCGAACATCGAGCCCGGGATCAGCCAGACATTGTGGCGGCGCGCGGCCTCGCAAAAGCGCGCCAGCGGCTCGTTCTCGTATGCCAGCGCGAAACGCGGCAAGGGGCCATAGGGCGCCAACTCGCTGAAGAGCACCATCTGCGTCCAGGGAAACCGCGCCATCAGCACGTCGAGCCGGTGCAGCATGCCGTCGACATTGGAGTGCAGGGCGTTGACGTACATCTGCACGCCGGCGATCGCAAAGGGAGTCATCCCGTTCTTGTCTCCACAGTCTACGCTACCTCGGTCACGCGCCGCCGCCGTAGCGGCGGGCGCATGGTTCCGTCATCAGGCCGCCATCGCCTTTGGGGCCGCCCCGCTGCGGTTGCGCTGTGCCAGCACGATCAGTGCGAGCACCAGCAGCGCCGGGAGGAACATCCAGTACTTGCTCGGAACCGAAACCGGGCGCAAGACCTTCAGCACCTCCTGATCCCAGTCGAGGCCGGCCTTCTGCGCCTCGCTGTCGAAGGCGACGTCGTCGATGATCGTCTTGTCGCCGTCGCTGCGCAGGATGATGCCGGCGCTGTCGAGCTTTTCCTCGCCGCTGGCGCCGTCGCCGATGGGCACCAGGGCCACGAACTCGATGGGGTCGCCAAGATCGTTCACGCCCGACACCCTCAGCCTAAGCTTCTCGCCCGCCGGGGTGGCGTCCGCCGCCTCTACGATGGCCGCCGGGGCCTCCTCGGCGAAGGGCGGGAAGATCATGTCCATCCAGAAGCCCGGCCTGAAGAGGGTGAAGGCGATCAGTAGCAGCGCCACCGATTCATAGATGCGGCTGCGGGCCAGGAAGAAGCCCTGCGTGGCGGCGGCGAAGAGCAGCATCGCCACCGTCGCGATGATGAAGACGAAGACGCCCTGGAACCAGCCGACATTGATGAGCAGAAGCTCGGTGTTGAAGATGAACAGGAACGGCAGGGCGGCGGTCCGCATCGAGTAGAAGAAGGCGATCACGCCGGTCTTGATCGGATCGCCGCCGGAGACCGCGGCCGCGGCGAAGCTGGCCAGCCCGACGGGCGGCGTCACGTCGGCCATGATGCCGAAGTAGAAGACGAACAGGTGTACTGCGATCAGGGGCACGATCAGCCCGTTCTGCTGGCCGAGGGTGACGATCACCGGGGCAAGAAGGGCGGACACGACGATGTAGTTCGCCGTCGTCGGCAGGCCCATGCCGAGGATCAACGACAGGATCGCGGTCAGGACCAGGATGGCCATGATATTGCCGCCCGACAGCACTTCGACCACGTCGGCGAGCGCCGAGCCGACGCCGGTCTGGCTGACAGCGCCGACGATGATGCCGGCGGTCGCCGTGGCGATGCCGATGCCGATCATGTTGCGGGCGCCGATGACGAGCCCGTCGATCAAATCGGTTCCGCCCTTGCGGACGGCCTGGCCGAGTTCGCCCTCGCCGCGCAGGATCGCCATTAGCGGCCGCTGGGTCAGCAGGATGAAGATCATGAAGGCGGCGGCCCAGAAGGCCGAGAGGCCGGGGCTGAGGCGGTCGACCATCAGGGCCCAGACCAGTACCACCACCGGCAGGATGTAGTGCAGCCCGGCGCGCACGGTCGGCCCAGGCAGCGGCAGCGCGGTGACCGGCGCGTGCGGGTCATCCATGTGCAGCGGCTCCTCGCGCGAGGCGACCCAGAGCAGCCCGATATAGATCAGCGTCAAAAGCGCGAAGATGATGTAGCCGGCGGTGCCCGGGAAGGTCGGCCGGATCCAGCCCATGCCATAGTAGACGATGAAGCTCAGCGCGCAGATGACAGCAACAGTGAAGGCGATGCCGATCAGGCGCTGCACGATGGGCTTCGGAGTATAGGCGCGCGGCAGCCCCTCCATCCCAGCCTTCATCGCCTCGAGATGCACGATGTAGACCAGCGCGATGTAGGAGATCACGGCCGGCAGGAAGGCGTGGCGGACGACGTCGAAATAGGGAATGCCCACATATTCGACCATCAGGAACGCCGCAGCGCCCATGACCGGGGGCATGATCTGGCCGTTGACCGAGGAAGCGACCTCGACCGCGCCGGCCTTTTCGGAGGAAAAGCCCACCTTCTTCATCAGCGGGATGGTGAAGGTGCCGGTGGTCACCACGTTGGCGATGGACGAGCCCGAGATCAGGCCGGTCATTGCCGATGAGACCACGGCCGCTTTGGCCGGGCCGCCGCGCATGTGGCCCATCAGCGAGAACGCGACCTGGATGAAGTAGTTGCCGGCCCCGGCCTTGTCGAGAAGCGAGCCGAAGAGCACGAAGAGGAACACGAACGAGGTCGACACCCCGAGCGCGATGCCGAAGACGCCCTCGGTCGTGACCCACTGGTGGTTGACGATCTCGGAGAGGTTGTTGCCCTTGTGGGCGATGATCGCCGGCATGTGTGGCCCGAGCACGGTGTAGACCAGAAACACCGTTGCCACGATCATCAGCGCTGGCCCCAGCGCCCGGCGGGTGGCCTCCAGGAGCAGCATCAGGCCGAGCACCGAGACCACGAAGTCCTGGCTGATCGGGGCGCCGACCCGGCCCGAGATCTGGGTGTAGAAGACGTAGATGTAAAGCGCGGTCGCCGCGCTGAGCGCCGCCATGGTCCACTCCCACCACGGGATGCGGTCCTTGGGTGAACCGAGCAGGACGGCGCCGGCGATGCCGAGGGCGATCAGCGGAATCCACCAGGTGCTGTTGCCTGCCTTGGCCGCGATCATGAAGAGCACGCCGAGGAGCAGTGGCACCGCCAGGCCGAGCACAAGCTGCACGCGGGTGCGAGCAGCCGGGAAGGCGGCGAAGGCGAGGAACAAGGCAAAGGCGAGGTGGATGGACCGCGCCTCGGTGTCGTTGAAGACGCCGAAGCCGACCATGAAGGGTATGGGCGAGGCGATCCAGAGCTGGAATAGGGACCAGACCAGTGCGACCAGCGTCAGAAACAGGCCGATCTTGCCCGCGGTGCCGCGGGCGCCGGTGTCGCTGGAGGCGACAAGCTCGTCAAGTTCGGCCTGGCTGAGGCCGCCACGGCCCGCGGCTTCGTTCTCGACGGCTGCCGCCTGAAACTGGTCCTTGTCTGCCATCTGTCCCCCTCTCCGGCCTCGGCCGGGCGCGTTGCTCGCCTTTGTCCGGGGCGCACAGCGGCGCCCCGGCAGCGTTTTTCTTGCGGACCCGCCGTGGTGTCGGCAGGCCGCGTCGGCGGGTTACATCCAGCCGCGCTCCTTGTAGTACTTCACGGCGCCCGGATGCAGCGGCGCCGACAGGCCGTCCGAGATCATCTCTTCTTCCTTGAGGTTGGCAAAGGCCGGATGCAGCCCCTTGAAGCGGTCGAAATTGTCGAAGACCGCCTTGACCACCTGATAGACCACGTCGTCCGGCACATCGGCCGAGGTGACGAAGGTCGCCTTGACGCCAAAGGTTTCCACGTCCTCGTCAGTGCCGGCGTAAAGGCCACCCGGAATCGTGGCCTTGGCGTAATAGGGATTCTCCTCGACCAGCTTGTCGATGGCCTCGCCGGTCACCGGGATCAGCTTGGCATCGACGGTAGATGTGGCCTCCTGAATCGAGCCGTTGGGATGGCCGACGGTGTAGATGATGGCGTCGACCTTGTTGTCGCCGAGCGCTGCCGACTGCTCGGCGGGCTTCAGCTCGGAAGCCAGCGAGAAGTCCGCCTCGGACTTGCCCATGGCACCGAGTACCACGTCCATCGTCGCCCGCTGGCCGCTGCCCGGGTTGCCGACATTGACGCGCTTGCCGAACAGGTCGTCGAACTTCTCGACCCCGGAATCGGCGCGGGCGACCACGGTGAAGGGCTCGCCATGGACCGAGAACACGGCCCGGAGCTTGTCGACCTGGTTGCCTTCGAACTCGGACGTGCCGTTATAGGCATGGTACTGCCAGTCGGACTGGGCCACGCCCATGTCCATGTCGCCGGCGGCGATGGCGTTGATGTTGGCGATCGACCCCCCGGTCGAGGGCGCCGTGCACTTGAGGTTGTGGTCCGAGGTTCCGCGATTCACGAGCCGGCAGATCGACTGCCCCACCACGAAGTAGACGCCGGTCTGGCCACCGGTGCCGATGGTGATGAACTGATCCTGACCGGCTGCTGCGGTAGCGCCCATGGCCAGGGCCGCGGCCAGTGTCAAATGCTTCCAGTGCTTCATTGTCGTCTCCCTGTGATCTATCCCGTGTCGCGTCGACGGCGGGGCAGGGTGCGCCCCCGTCGCCCCGAACCGGCAAGGCGGTTGCGAGCAGGAAGCGGGCTCTTGAGCGGCCGCATAAGCTTCCTGACCAGACCATCATGGCCCGACAATTCGGCCATGACCACCCCTTGCGTGCGTTTCCTCAGCCTGTGCCGGAAGCCGGCGCGAGGGGGCTGACCCTGGCTGGGTCAGACGATGCCGTCGGCGATCAGCTTACGGGCGATGCTGCGGAAGGCACCGGCCTGGGCGCCGTCGGGGTAGGAGGCAACGATCGGGGTGCCGCCATCGGATGCGGTGCGGATGTCGAGATCGAGGGGAATCTCGCCGAGAAATGGAATCCCGATCCGCTCGGCATCGGCCCTGGCGCCGCCATGGCCGAAGATATGCGCCTCGTGCCCGCAACTGGGACAGATGTAGGTCGACATGTTCTCGATCATGCCGAGCACCGGCGTGTTGAGTTTCTCGAACATGTTCAATGCCTTGCGGGCGTCTATGAGGGCGACGTCCTGGGGCGTCGAGACGACGATGGCGCCCGCCACCTCGGCCTTCTGCGCCAGCGTCAGCTGCACGTCGCCGGTCCCCGGCGGCAGATCGACGATCAGCACGTCAAGCTCGCCCCACTGCACCTGACCGAGCATCTGCTGCAGGGCGCCCATCAGCATTGGTCCGCGCCAGACCACGGCCTCTTCCTCGCCGACGAGAAGGCCCATGGACATGAGCGTGACGCCGTGGTTGTGCATCGGGATAATGGACTTGCCGTCGGGCGACGTGAACGGCCGCCCGGTAATGCCCAGCATCCGCGGCTGCGAGGGACCGTATACGTCGGCATCCAGCAAGCCGACGCGCTTGCCTTCAGCGGCCAGCGCCACGGCGAGATTGGCCGCGACTGTTGACTTGCCGACGCCGCCCTTGCCCGAGGCGATGGCGACTATCGCCGCGATGCCGGGCACTTTCTGCGGCCCTTCCGAGGGTGTGGGATGACGGCCGATCTTGAGGTCGGGCGGCGGCTTGGGAGCGCTGTGCGCGGTCACCAGTGCCGAGACGCTGCCGGGGCCAGTGATCTTCTCGAGCGCCTCAACTGCCGCCTGGCGGACCGGCTCCATGGCCTTGCCCTGTTCGGGCGCGACCTCGATCACGAAACGGATGCGGTCATCCTCGACAGTCAGCGCCCGGACCACGTCCGAGGTCACCAGATCGGTGCCGGTGGCGGGATTATTGATCCCCTTGAGGACCTCGAGAACCTGTTCGCGGGTAATGCTCACGCTGAATCTGCCGCCCTTGCCTGATGGTTCGTCATCATGCCTTCGCCGGTGCCGGCGCTGGCCCTCCTTGTGTGGTGCAAACCGAAGGGAGTGGCAAGGGCGCCAGGGTCGGGTCGAAGTCGGGATCCTTTGCCTCAGGCCACCTGCGTCCCGAAGATCCGCGCCGCGTGCTCGGAGATGTAGATTCTCAGCCAAGGCGTGAAGCGGGCGGGCGTGTTAGCGATCTCGCCGGGCAAATCCTTGAGTGCGATCCAGCGGGTGGCCATCACTTCGCCGGGATCGGGGGTGAGAGGCAGCGCCCCTGCCTCGACGGCGGCGGTGAAAACGTCCACCAGTTCGTGCTCGATCATGCCGCCGCCCACGTCGGCGCGATACTCGATCTGGCCCCGCCGAGTGAGGGCGAGGCCGTGCAGGCCAAGTTCCTCGCCCAGCCGCCTGGTTGCAGTCGCCATGGGCGCCTCGCCCCAGTGCGGGTGGGTGCAACAGGTATTGGCCCAAAGCCCCGGCGAGTGGTACTTGCCCTTGGCCCTTTGCTGCAGCAACAGCCTGTCGCCATCGGTGAGAAACACCGAGACCGCTGGATGGCGCAGGCCGCGCCGGTGCACGTCGAGCTTTCCCACCGGCTGCAGGCGGCCGTCCACCCAGGCCGGAATCAGCCGGTTCGCATCGTCCTGGCGCGGCGCGGTAACGCCGCGGTCGTGTTTGCCTGCCACCATGCCACCCCGGACAAAGTCGACGGGGGCCGCCTGCCGACCCCTGACTGGAACGCGACGACGTAAGATTGAACCGCCGCGCAAATGTAAAGTGCAAAGCGGCGCACCTTATCTGCGGTCACTTCGCTCTTGGCCCCCAGGCTGGCCGCCCCGAGCCGGATCGGGCCATGGCGTTCCGGATCGCGAGATGGCATTGTCTGCGTGCGTCGATGTCCGCTGAAGGAGCGTAGCGTATGTGGGACGGTTTGTGGGCGTTGTTCGTGGTGCTGTGGCCGGTGGCCGCGGCGTTGGCCATTGCGGCGGTCATCGAAATGCTGGCGCCGTGGCGACCCAATACCTCGGACCGGACGTTGCGCTGGACCCACGGCGTCGTGCTGGCTGCACTGTCGACGCTGCTGCTGACGCTCGTGTTTCCGCTTGGGCATTTCGGCATCGCGCTTTGGGTGCGGGGTGAAGACTGGGCTCTGTCGAACGTGTTTGCGCCGCCGGCCTGGCTTTATGTCGCGCTCGGGGTTCTGGTGATCGACCTGTTCGAGTGGATCGGCCACTGGTCGGCGCACCGCTTTGCCTGGCTCTGGCGGGTGCATGCCGTGCACCACAGCGACGCAACCATCGACGCCGCCACCGCGATCCGGTTCCACCCGTTCGAGGTCTGCTACCGCTATCTGGTGGTGGCCTTTGCCATCGTCGCCCTGGCGGTGCCACCGGAATCGGTGGTGATCTACGGCGTCGTGGCGCTGATCTTCAACGTCTGGGAGCATGCCAACGTGCCGATACCGCCACTGCTGGCGCGGCTGGATGGCATCGTCATTACCCCGGACCTGCACCGGCTGCACCACAGCACCGAGGTAGCGCATTTCAACCGCAACTTCGGCGTCGTCTTAGCGATCTGGGACCGGCTGTTCGGCACCTACCTGCCGGCGTCGGCGCTCAAGGCAGAGACCAGCTTTGGCCTCGGGGCGGCGACGGATGCGCAATATGCGACGCTGGCCGGTGTGCTTGGTGCGCCACTGTTCCGTCCAGGCACGACGACCGAGGAAACGCCGGCGGTCGCCTCAGATCAGTGACCAGTCGCCAGCGGCCATGGCCGCCGCAGCGATAATCGCGTTGGCTACCGCGTGGGCAAGGATGGCGTCCGCAACCCGGCCCGAGCGCAGCTTGAGCACCGCGAAGACCAGGCCGGCCAGGGCCGCCGCCAGCCAGCGGTCGTGGAGGGCGGCAAACAGGGCCGTGCTCACCGCAAGGCCAAGGACAATGCGCCAAAGCTGGCCATCCTCGCCGGCGATGCGCCCCAGGATGTAGCCGCGGAAGAAGCCCTCTTCGATCGCCGGAACCAGCAGCGCGGTGCCGATCACCCGGGCCACCACCCAGACGACGAAGGCGGTACCGCCAAGGCCGCCGAGAGCGGCGGCCAGCTCGGGCTCGCTGCCCGTCGGTGCCGTGACCACCCATGCCGCGCCGATCAGCGCCCCGGCGGCGATGGAGACCAGGTCCAGCCGCCAGGCCAGGTTGCGCCAGACCGGCAGGAACAGCGCTAGCGCTGCGGCCATGGCAATGGCGCGAAACGGATAGGCCAGCCCGGGCACGTGGGAAAACGTATTGGCCAGAAGCGCCGACAGCATGAAGACAAAGAACGGAAAGATGCTGGCTGCCACCGGATCCTGGGTGAAGGGCAGGGGTGCCGCGCGCGGCGTAGCCGGGCGGGCAGCATCGACCGGGCGGTGCAGCGCCGGAATGCGGTGGGCGACCGCTGCCGTGGATATCGACAGGATGGTGAACATCAGCCAGCCGGCGTGGCTGTGAAAGCCGTTGACGGCAAGGCTGGGCGAGAAATGGTGGCCGATCAGGATCAGCGCGGCAATGCGAACGACATTGAAGGTCCAGCTTAGCAGCAGGCCCACCGGCAGCAGGATCAGCGCTGCCGGAAAGCGCAGTTCCGAGCGGAACAGCCACATGTAGAAGCCCAGAAACCCGGTGATGAGCATGAAGCCCTCGACACCCGAGCATTGCCGCCCGACCAGCACGCCGAACTCGGCGATGCCGATCAGCTTGATCGACGGATCGGCTTCGACCACGTAGCCGAGCGAGTGCAGGACCCAGCCGACACCGGCAAAGGTAATCTCAGTGACCGGATCCCAGATGCGTTGCGCCAGCTCGGCGATCTCAGGTGTCGCGACGGCCAGCGCCAACGCTACGGCCGGCACCAGACCGGCCTGACGAAAGGCTCCAATCCAGACCGGCCAGGGCGCAATCAGCCAAGCGGTGCCAACCGCGGCCAGGGTCAGTCCGCCGACCCAAAGCGCCAGGGCACCGTAGACCACCGACGGCGCGGCACCGTCATGGAGGTAGAGCCAGGGCAGCATCAACAGAATCATGCCGCCCAGCTGCAGCGACAGGGCTGGGGCGACGACCTCGGTCTGCATGCCGTCGAGAAAACGCGTGCGCAGCGCGCGCCGGGCAAGGAGGACCAGGATCAGCACCCCGGCCACGGCCATCGCCCTGAGCACGGCGGCCGACAGGCCGGCGCAGATCGCGGCCGGCAGCGCGGCACGGCACTCGAAGACGAATTCGTGGTGATAGAGAAGGCTGACGATGAGAAGTTCGGTGGCCAGCAGCGCGCAGACCAGGCCCAAGACCTTCATTGGCGCCGGAAGCGGCAACCGTGCGTCGACGTCATGCGCCACAGGGAAACTCCACAACCGCGCCTCCGTATGTGGAGGCAAGATACAGGCCGAGGCCTCGGCCCCGGAAACAACAAACGGCGCGGCCCGGCAAGCCCGCACCGAAAAGGTCGCATCCGGTCTGCAAGGCAGACCGGGGATGGCAACTGGTCAGCGCTTGAAGCGCTCGCGAACCAGCGCCACGGCAGCGCCAACGGCGGCAATGGCCGAAAGACCGGCCAGCGCGTCGATTTCCGGCACCGTCGGCTTGAATGTCGCGTCGCCGGCTAAAGCGGCGCCGGCGGTCAGAACTGTCGCGGCCACGGCAAAGAGCACAATCTTGTTCATGGCTTTCTCCTCATTCCTGGGGCCAGGTCACCCCTCGAGTAGGCCCCGGCGTCACTTGCGCAACGCCGGGATCCTGTCTTCAGCGTTTGAAACGCTCGCGGACCAGCGCAACAGCGGCGCCGACAGCGGCGATGGCCGAGATGCCGGCCAGAGCGTCGATTTCCGGCACCGACGGCTTGAACGTGCCGGCGTAGGCAGTGCCGGCGGTCAGGGCCGTCGCGGCCAGGGCAAAGAGCGCAATCTTTTTCATGCGGCCTCTTCCTCTCACTTGATCCGCGGGACACCTGCGGACCGTTACGCAAAATGGGGTTCCTGCGTGCCCCCAACCCCACCTTTACCAGACCACCACCCACCCTAGGGTCTTGGCCGGGTCTCGTTCGAATGCCGGCAATCTGGTGCCGGCATCCGAAATCTCGTCAGGCCTGCGGCCTTGCCGGGTCGGCTTAGCCGAGCAGACCCGGATCGCAATCGCAGTCCTGCTCCAGCTGCGAGAACTCGACAGCCACGATGAACGGCTGGTGCCCGGCCGGATCGGTGGGAGTAAGAAGCAGTCCCAGCAGATCCCCCTCGCCCGGGGTGTAGCCTTCGCCATTGGCCGAGGCCAGCGCCACGATGGTGTCGACATTGGCCTGGTTGCCGTTGACGCCGTCGCCGACCGTGCCACCGGGTCCGAAGATGAAGTCGTCGCCGTTGGTGAAGGTCCAGATCGCCCCCTGGACTTCCAGGTCGGTGTAACCCTGGCTGGTGAAGTCCTGGTTGATGATCCAGTTGATCAGGTCGAGGTTGTCGACAACCGACGCATCATAGCCGAGCCCGCTCGCTGCATCCGCGGTCGCCAATGCCAGATCGGCAACGACCTTGGATTCCTCGGTGTAGGGCTCCAGCGCATCGAGGCAGTAGGCCGCCGCGATGGTCAGCCCGTCGAGTCGGGCATCGCCCGAGTCGAACAGGTTGAGCGTGAAGGCCTCGGAGAAGTTCGCCGTGTTGACGTCATCGATCGAGAAGCAGATCGCCGCCGGCAGGCTGGCCTCGACCGTCTCGATGGTGTTGACGTCGCCGCAGATGGTCATCGCGACCGATGCGGTTCCCTCGCCACCGTTGCCGTCGTCGACGGTGTAGGTGAAGCTGTCCTCGGCATGCTGGCCGATCAGCAGCCCGTCGAAGTCGTCGCCGTCGCCGGAGACGTCATAGACCAGCTGGCCACCCATGAGCATGATCACCGCGCCGCTGGCGATGGTGACCGACCCACCCTCGGTGATCGCCTGACCGTCGACCGCAGTGATGGTGAGGTTATCGCCATCGGGATCGGAGTCGTTGCCGAGCACGTTGAGCTTGACCGCTTCGTCGGCGCAAGCTGCGCCGAGATCGTCCTCAGGCTCCGGCGGGTTGTTCACTTCTTCCACGCCGGCGTCGTTGTCGGGGGTGTCCTGACCCTCGACGACCACGATGCCCTCGATCACCGACATGGTGGTGTCGCCGATGGCGTCGCTGTCGGACGCATCGTCGCCCACGTTCGGGTCGATCAGGGTCTTGCCGTCAAGCGCGCCGTTGGGATCGGTGAACTTCACCGTGTAGGAACCCGCGGCGAGGTTGCCGAACGAGTACTCGCCGTTGGCGTCGGTGACCGTCGAGGCCACCGGGTTGCCGTCGATGTCCACCGCCGGATCGCCGTTGGCGTCGAGCAGCATGACAACCACGCCGGGCACCGCCGGCTCGCCGCCGTTGCCGTCGTCCTGGTTGTTGTCGTTGGTGTCGCAGAAGTAGCGACCCGAGAGCGAACCCGGCTCGGGCTTGTCACAGACGCCGAGGTCGACATCGGAGTTGCCATTGGAGACAACGGTGATGACGCCCGACATGCCGTTCTCGTCGACGTCGGAGTCGATGTCGTCCTTGGTGTTGCCGTCCACGTCCTGGATGGTGAAGTGGGTGCCGTCCGGCGCCACGCCCATGATCTTGTACTGGCCAACCGGCACGTCGTCGAACTTGTAGTTGCCGTTGGCATCGGTGGTGGTGGTGGCGATGACGCTGCCGTTGAGGTCAACGAGCTTGACCGTCACGCCTTCCTTGGTCGGCTCGGAGACGAGGGTCTCCATGTCATGGCCAAGCAGCTTGATGTTGTCGATGCGGACAAACTCGCCGCCGTCACCGTCAACCCAGAGCTGGATCTTGTCGCCATCCTCGATCGCCACGTCCTTGATGACGTAGGTCGAGAAGCCGCCGTTGTCGCTACCGGAGCCGTCGCTGTCCCTGTTGAGCTTGATTGCCTGGACCAGTTGGCCGTCGACCTTGAACATGATGGTGCTCTGGCCGTCGTTCTCGTCCTGCACCCGGATCTCGACGTCATAGGTGCCGGTCTTGCCGTTGAACATCGTGCTCAGGTCGCCGGTGCCGCCCAGGCAGTCCATCTTGACGAACTTGCCACCCGAGGCCTGCGAGCCGTATGCGGTCGAGAAGCCCCATTTCCACATGTGCTCGGCTTCGATGATGTAGTCGCAGCCGGGAACGGTCGTGACCTGGCCGTTGATGCCGTCGCAGTCGGTGTCGCAGAAGACGGTGCCGGAGACGCTGCCGGTGCACTGCTTGAGGCCGGCATCGACGTTCCAGATGTCGTTGCTGCAGCCATAGCCGCCGACCTTGATCCAGTCGGTGGTGCCGTCGGGGTTGGCGTCGGAGTCGTAGTGGTCGTCGACGCCCGAGTCCTTCTTCGAGAACTCGTAGCCGTCCATCGACGGGAACTTGACCTTGTAGGTTCCGGACTTGATGCCTTCGAACTTGTAGGTGCCGTAGGAGTCGGTGATGGTCGAGGCAACGACCCGGCCATAGTAGTCGATCAGATAGACGGTCTTGCCGGCGACACCGGCATCCCAGCTGTTGGTCTCGTCGTTCCACTCGTTGTCGTTGCAGTCGGCGTCATAGGTCAGGCGTCCGCCCAGCGAGCACGTGTCCCACGAGTAGTAGGATTTGCACGACGAATAGTAGTACGTTGTCGGATTGTAATAGGTCACGGTCCAGTCCCCATCCCAGCCCCTACATCCGGGGCATACTTGCGGCGTGGGCCGACCTGACACTCCGCACCCTAATGGGCGCAAACGCGAGCGCTGTCATGTACAGACTCAATCCAGGCGGATGCCTGCACTCCCCCACCAACTGCCCTATCGCTGCCTCGTCGACGCCGCTTTGTCAACGATTCAGCGGTCCTACTCGGCCAGAAAGTTGCCTTTTCGTAAATGTTTCAGCATTCGCCTTGCCACATTCCCGACACATTCGCGAACGGGGTTTGTGGGGCGTCCGAAAGACAACCTTAGGGCGATGGTTGGGCAAGCTCGGCACGCTACGGGCAAGCGCAGCGTGAAATTTTGTCGTCGGCTGCCGTGCAATTTGGCCGGCCGCCGGATGCTAACTGGCCCCGAGCGGCACGAAGCCGGCAAAAATGGCGGGCGGTCTCAACCATGAGTTGCCGCGCTTGATCGGGCGGAGTAGCAATTGGGCACCAAACATGCGACCAAGGGACTAGTTGACGTATCCCAAGTTGCGGCGGCGGCCACATAGGGAGTGACTCCCTGCCAGGCGTTCGCCAATGGTGCAATGGATTGCGCCGTCCGCCCTCTGTTAAACAACGTGCAGTTTCCGACGACGGTTCCGGGAGTGCCGATCAGATGAAGACGAACACAGCCATGGCAGCGAACAACAATCCGTTGACACTCGCACGTGCGATGATCGTGGATGACCACCCGCTGTTCTGCGACGCCCTTCAGATGACGCTGCGCAGTCTGGCCGGCATCGAGCATGTCGCCACCGCCGACAGGCTGGAAACGGCCATCGCCATGGTCGAGACGGCGCGGCCCGACGTCATTCTGCTCGACCTCAACCTGCCCGACGCCAGCGGGTTCGACGGACTTATCCGGCTTCTCAAGGCCGCCCCCGACGTCCCGGTGCTGGTGGTCTCGTCAATGGCCGACGGGCGGGTGGTCGCCTCGGCCCTGCAGGCAGGGGCCGCCGGCTTTGTGCCCAAGCACAGCCAGCGCGACGTCTTCGGCCGCGCCTTCGAGGCAATTGCCGAGGGCAAGCCGTTCCTGCCGGACGGGTTCCTGCCCGACGCCAACGGCTCGACCGATCGCCGCGCCGATGCCATCTCGCGCCTGGCGCAGCTCACCAACCAGCAGTCGCGCATCCTGCAGTTGATCTGTGCCGGCAAGCTGAACAAGCAGATCGCCTACGACCTCTCGATCGCCGAAACTACGGTCAAGGCCCATGTGACCGCGATCATGCGCAAGCTGGGCGTGCACAGCCGCACCCAGGCCGTGCTGATCGCCCAGGAGGCCAATTTCTCAAACTTCTTGCCAAGCGACCAGTAACCAGCCAACCTCCGCCCCTAACAATACCAGTGGGGGAGGAATGCGGATGGACGGCGACGGCCGGCCATTCCTTGGCGGGGCGGCTGCCGGCTCCATCGTGCGTCGCGCCAACGTCGCCGCCGACGATGGCGCACCGATAGAGGCGCTGCAGGCGCAACTCGGCCCCGGACCGTTCGCGCTGATCGCCCTGTTCTGCAGCCCCGAGGTGGATTTTCGCGCAATCGCCGCACAATGCAGCCGCGCGTTTCCCGGTGCCCCGGTCATCGGCTGCACGACCGCCGGCGAGATCGGCCGCGCCGGCTATGAGGAAGGCACCATCGTGGCCGTGGGCCTGCCGCGGCTGGCTTTTTCGGCGCGGACCCTGCTGCTGGACGATCTCGACGCACTCGATGGCAACGAGGTCATGGGCCGGGTGATCCGCACCCGGGCCGAGCTGGCCGCCGAAGGCAGTGGTTGGGAGCACGAATTCGCCTTCCTGCTGGTCGATGGACTTTCGCTCAAGGAGGATGCCATCGCTTCGGTCCTGGCCACGGCTCTCGGTCCGGTACCGCTGTTCGGCGGATCTGCCGGCGACGGCGTCCGCTTCGGCGAGACGCTGGTGAGCCTGGACGGCACCGTATACGAACGGGCCGCGGTCCTGGCGCTGGTGCGCACCGCGTGTCCGATCCAGGTCTTTCGGCTCGACCATCTCAAGCCGACCGACCGGCGCATGGTGGTGACCAAAGCCGATCCCGCCCGCCGGGTGGTGCAGATGATCAACGCCGAGCCCGCGGCCCGCGAATACGCCCGCATCGTCGGCAAGGATCCGGGGCAGCTTTCGCCCTTCACCTTTGCTGCGCATCCGGTGGTCGTCTGCCTCGGCGGGACCCATCATGTACGTTCGATCCAGCGGGTGACCGAGGATGGCGATCTGGTGTTCTTTTCCGCCATCGACGAGGGACTGGTTCTGACGGTGGCCGAGGCGGCGGACATGGTCGCCCATCTCGACCACGAATTGGCCGCGTTCAGCAAGAACGGCGAGCCCGACACCATCCTGGCCTGCGACTGCATCCTGCGGCGCCTCGAGGCCGGCGACAAACAGATGACCCGGCAACTGTCGGACATTTTGGCCAAGCACCGGGTCACCGGCTTTTCCACCTATGGCGAGCAGTACGGCGCCATGCACGTTAACCAGACGATGACAGGCGTTGTCATCTACCCGCCGCCGGCGGACCGGCCGGAATGATCGCCGAAACCCTCATCAATCCGGCCGACAGCCTGGAGCGGCAAAGGGACAAGCTGCTGGAGATCAGCGACGTCCTGATGCGCCGGGTCGAGCAGGATACCGATCGCACCGGCGCGGCCTATGCCCTGTTCGAGCGTGCGGCGCTTCTCGAAGAGCAGATCCGCCAGCGCACCCGCGATCTTGAGCATGCGCTGGAGCTGCTGAATGCGTCCAACGCCCAGCTTGCCGAGGCCAACCGGGCGACCGAGACCGCGCGCGCCAACCTGGCCGACGCCTTGGAGACGATCCAGGATGGTTTCGCCCTGTTCGGCCCCGACGAGGCGCTGATCACCTGCAACTCGCGCTTTGGTCAGCACATGGGCGACCTGACCGCCGGGCTGACGCCCGGCCTGCGCTTTGGGGACTACCTCAGGAAGGTCAGCCAGAGCTCCAACCTGGCCTTGCCGCAAGGCGTTTCCCCGAAGCAATGGCTGGCGCAGCGCATGCGGCGCCACCGCGAGGCCCGCGCCGTCTTCAACGTGCAACTGACTGGCGACCGCTGGGTGCAGGTCAGCGAACACCGAACCGGCAATGGCGGTACGGTGATCATGCAGACCGAGATCACCGACATCATCCGGGGCCAGCGCCAGGAGCGCGAGCGGATGCTCGACGACCAGGCCCAGGTGGTGCGCGCGACCCTGGACCATATCAACGAGGGGGTGTGCGTCTTCGATGGCGAGGCGCGGCTGGCCGGATGGAACGAGAAGGCCGGTGCGCTTCTGTCCTTGCCGCTCAGCCGGTTCCGCATCGGCACCGGGTTCGACGCGCTGGTGGAGCTGGTTGCCGACAGCATCACCTTCGTCGGTGACGTCGACGCCGCGGCGCTGAAGGCGTGGGCGGCTCTGGGCCGGGGACGCAAGCCGCTGCGTTTCGAGATACGCCGCGCCGCACTTGCGCTCGACGTCTTCGCCCAGGAGATGCCCGATGGCAGCTTCGTCATCAGCTTTACCGACGTCACCGCCGAGCGCGATGCGCTGCGCGGGCTGCACGAGGCCAACGAGTTCCTCGAGCGGCGGGTCCGCGACCGGACCCTGGAGTTGGAGGACGCGCTGACGGCGGCGGAACGGGCCAATGCCTCGAAACTGCGTTTCGTGGCGGCGGCGTCGCACGACCTGCTGCAGCCGCTGTCGGCGGCCAAGCTCTACATCGCCTCGGTGGTCGAGGGCGGCAATCCCGAGCCGGACAGCGTCGTCGCTCGCAAGGCCGGCGATGCGCTGAACAGCGTCGAGAAGATCATCGAGGACCTGCTGGATGTCTCCAAGCTGGAGCTGGGCAAGTTCTCGGTCTCGGTTTCCAGCTTCCCGCTCAACGATCTGCTGCGGCCGCTGACCGACGCCTTTGCGCCGGCGGCGGCGCTGAAGGGGTTGAAGTTCCGGGTGCGGCCGAGCGCCGCCCGGGTCCGCAGCGACCCGAACTATCTGAGGCGGATTCTGCAGAACCTGATCTCGAACGCGATCCGCTACACCGACAAGGGTGGGGTTCTGGTCGGCGCCCGGCCCTCGGGCGGTGGCATCAGGGTCGAGGTCTGGGATACCGGCCCCGGGATCGCCGACGAGGATCAGGAAGCGATCTTTATCGAGTTCAACCGCCTGAATGCCAAGGCCAGCGCTGGCGAGGGGATGGGTCTTGGTCTGACCATTGTCGAGCGCGCCTGTGCGCGGCTGGGGCACCCGCTCAGCCTGACCTCCGTGGTGGGCCGGGGCACCCGCTTTTCCGTGCAACTGCCGCTTGGAAATGCCGCCTGGTCGCGGCCCGAGGACGATCAGGAGGATGCCGCGCCGCTGTCGGGCGACGGTCCGCGGATCGTGATGCTGGTCGAGAACGACCCGGTGCTGAGCCAGGCTCTGACCGAGCGGCTGGAAAAGCTCGGCATCGAGGTTTTCGGTGCCACCTGCGCCCGCGATGCGCTGGCGCTGCTGGAGGAAATCGATCTTCTGCCCGACATTTTCCTCATCGATCAGCAACTTGACAACGACGAGACCGGGATCGAACTCTACGACCGGCTCTGCCAGCGCTACGGGAACGTCGATGCGCGGATGATCTCGGCCGATCGCAGCGCCGAGTTTCGCGCCGCCTGCAAGGCAAGGGGCCTGCAGCTTCTGGTCAAGCCGCTCGGTGCCGAGGCTCTGGCAGCGGCGCTTGGCGGCGAACCGACTGCCGCCTGAAACGTCTGTCCATTCCCGCTGGGGCGCGCTAAGGCTCGCCCATCCGCGCCGGGGTCGCGCGCGAGACCATTCCGCTATCGAAAGAACGGGGGCAGCCATGCCGAGCAATGCCGCAATACTTAAGCGCCGCCACGAGGCCGTGGCCCGTGGGGTGGCCACCGCCACGCCGATCTTCGTCGACCGCGCCGAAAACGGCGAGATCTGGGACGTTGAGGGGCGGCGCTACATCGACTTCGCCTCCGGCATCGCGGTGACCAATACCGGGCACCGGCACCCGAGGGTGATGCAAGCCGTCGCCGCCCAGTGCGAGAAGTTTGCCCATCTCGCCTTCCAGGTGACCGGCTACGAGAACTACGTCGAACTGGCCGAGCGACTGAACGCGCTGGCCCCAATCACCAAGGCCAAGTCGCTGTTCTTCACTACCGGGGCCGAGGCGACCGAGAACGCGGTCAAGATCGCACGCGCCTACACCGGGCGGCCGGGCGTCATCACCTTCACCGGAGCCTTTCACGGCCGCACCCAGCTGACCATGGCGATGACCGGCAAGGCAGTGCCGTACCGGACCCGTGGCACCCCGCCTTCCGTCGGTGTCTTCCATGTGCCGTTCCCGATCCCGCATCATGGGGTGACCGAGGAGGATAGTCTAAAGGCGCTCAACCACGTCCTGAAGGCGGATATCGAGCCCCACAACGTCGCCGCCGTCGTGATCGAGCCGGTGCAGGGCGAGGGCGGCTTCTACCAGACGCCGGTCAGCTTCATGCAGCGCCTGCGGGCGATCTGCGACCAGCATGGCATTTGCCTTGTCGCCGACGAGGTGCAGACCGGTTTCGCCCGCACCGGCCGGGTCTTTGCCATCGAGCACTATGGCATCGAGCCTGACTTGATCCCGGTAGCCAAGGCGCTTGGCGGCGGCTTTCCGATCTCGGGCGTGATCGGCAAGGCCGAGGTGATGGATGCGGCCGACCCGGGTGGGCTGGGCGGCACCTATGGTGGCAATCCGATTGCGGTGGCCGCGGCGCTGGCGGTGCTCGACGTCATCGAGCAGGAGGGGCTTTGCGCCCGCGCCGATCATATCGGTGGCATCATGCTGAAGCGGCTGGAGGGGTTCCGGCAGTCGAACTCGCTCAGGCCCATCGGCGATGTGCGGGGGCTTGGCGCCATGGTCGCCTTCGAGCTGGTCAAGGAGAGGGGCACGCACGAGCCGGATCCCGATGCCACCAAGGCGGTCTGCGCTGCGGCGGCGGATGCCGGGCTCATCCTGCTTAGCTGCGGTTATTATGCCAACACCATCCGCATCCTGGCACCGCTGACCATCCCCGAGGCGCATCTGGCCGAAGGTCTCGACCGTCTGGAGACGGCCCTGAGCGCCTGACCTGCAAGGCAAAGGGCGGCGCTGCGGCGCCGCCCCCCGGATTTCACTCGGCGACGGATCAGACGCCGACCCCGGGGCCCATCAGGCCGCCGGCCCTCAGCATGGCCGAGATCGAGTTCACCACTTCGCCCGCCGGCTGCGGACCCTGGGATGGGTCCCAGACCGGGGTCTGGTTAAGGAAGCTGGTAGGATCCGCGACCATCAGGCCGATCAGGGTCTCGGCCACGATCCGGCTGCCCAGCGCCCCAAGATGGTTGCCGCCGCCGATCTCGGCTTCCTTAAGCAGGTAGAACCACAAGGGCGTGTTGGTGTCGAAACCGCCTGCCGTTACCGCCGCACCGGTCGGGCCGGAGGCGATCTTGGCCGCCGTCAGCGCCGGGATGTTCACCCCATCGGTCGCCAGCGAGGCCAGAAGTGCCTGCGCCGAGGGCAGGTTCAGCACATAGCCGCGGCGCAGATTGCGGGCGGCGAGGTGCTTGAAGATGCCCGGCGGCATGTTGACCATGTTCTTCAGCGGCAGCGCGACCTGGGTGTCGATCTTGCGGGTCACCCGGTTCGAAAGGCCGGTCACGCCGACGAAGCGGTCCCACTCGATGATCCAGTTATCCGGCAGGTGCGGCGACTTCGGCGCCCCATCGAACGGCCTGAGGCCACCATCGCCGGTGAAGCGGAACAGGAAGTCGAACGAGGCCCGCCCGTTGCCGCTACCATCGGCCAGGCGGCCGAAGTTGCGGTTGTAGTCGTAGTCGCCCCTGACCATGGAATGGCCGAAACGGAACGCTGCCACCGAGAACTCCAGCGGCATCGGCATGGCGCCCTCGGGCACGGTGTTCTTGTGGGCATCGAAGAACTTCTGATAGATCGGCGCCCGGTCGGCGATCACCTGGTCAACCACGGCCGGATCGCAGACGTGCTTGAGGTAGATATTGGCGACGTTCCACTGGTAGAACAGGACCACGTTGCGCCGCGCCTCGGCAAAGATCTGGTCGACGTCGCCGCCGGCAAAGCCGTCATCCTTCAGCTTCTGTGCAACGGCGTTGTGATAGCGCAGATAGGACAGATGGGTCTGCGCAACGATCAGGTTCTCGTCGTTGCGGCCGTCGCCGATCAGCGCACGCCGGCGCAGGTCGTCGAGATCCTCGGCCTGGGCGTCGAACAGGGTGCGAACCTCGGCCTCGGTGATGTCGCCGCTGTCGATGGCCTGCCCGATGCGGGGCAGATCGGCGCCGTCATCGGCAGGCAGCGGCGGCCGCTCGAAACCTGGCGTCGGCAGTACGGTGCCGAGCCGCATCTTGGTGCGATCGTTGGGATCGCGCAGCGCCGCCTCGAGCTTTCTGGCCTCGGGCGACTGGTTGGGCCCGTCGCCGTAGACGTTGTCGAGCTGCAGCGAACCCTTGCGCAGGTTCAGCTTGTTGGTCTCGACGTCGTCGCGCGGCGCCGCCGCGATCGGCGAGGGATCGATGTTGAAGGCGGTGCCCGCATTTTCCCGGTCGGTATTGGCGGTGATGTCGTGGTCGATGAACTGGCCGAAATAGGTCATGTTCGCCGGCATGTTCGATTCGTGCGCAGCGTCCTTCTGGTCGACAGCGGCCTCAGCCATGGCCTCGGCCAGCGCGTCGAGCTTGTCGGCCGCGTCCGGCATCGTCGGGAACAGGTCCGCGGTCTTGTACATGTACCGGAACACCTGCTTTGGCTCCATCGGCGTGGGCGTCGGCTCCGGGTAGGGGTCGGGAACAGGGTAGAATTTCGGCTGGGCTTCGGCAAAGCCGGCGGTGCCACCCGCCCCGTCGCTCTGATCGCCCGAGTAGGCTCGGTAGGCGGGTATCGCATCCGCGGGGGTCGGTGCGGTGGCACCGGCGAGGCCGGCCTGTCCGCCACCGGCAATAATGCGTTGGCCGTGTCCAACAGTGTACAGCATTTTTTGGCTCCCTGATGGCCTGAAACGACGAACCGTCCGCACAGGTGCACTGTGCGTTCTCTCAAACGCGGCCGGGGTCAGTTGAATCGCCGCCCGCGACCTCTACCGACACACGATGTTCTGAAAAAAGACGAGTGATAATAAGCATATCTTGGTTGAAAAAGCCAGAGGCGGTTCGCCTTGAGAGGTGCCCGGTGGTGCGAGTCGCAGCCCTTGCGAGTGGCCGCGCGAGCGTGTTCGATAAGGGCAGGGCCACCAGGGCCGGGTCGTGCAACGGTGGTTTCCGGAAGCTTCCGGTCGGTTGCAGGCATCGACGGAAGTCGGCTTTGCCGGGGGCGGTTTCGCGCCTTATCCTCGCCGGGTCTGACAAGGGGGTAGAGTGTGAGCGGATTGGCGGTCAGCGGCCTGAGCTTTTCCTACGGCGCCAAGCTGGCGCTGGACGATGTGAGCTTCGCCGTCGAACCGGGCGCGTTCTGTGCGCTCCTGGGTCCGAACGGGGCGGGCAAGTCGACGCTGTTTGCGCTTTTGACCCGGCTGTTCACCACCCGGCAGGGCGAGATTTCCGTAGCCGGGGCCAACCTGGCGCAGGAGCCGCGCAAGGCGCTGGCGCGCATCGGCGTAGTGTTCCAGAGCCAGACCCTGGACCTCGACCTGACGGTACGCCGCAATCTCAGCTATTACGCAGCGCTGCACGGGCTGTCGGGACGCGAGGCTCGGATCCGCATCGAGGCGGCGCTGGAGCGGCTCGGCATGGCCGAAAGGGCCGGCGAACGGGCGCGCGACCTCAATGGTGGCCACCGGCGCCGAACCGAGATCGCCCGGGCGCTGATCCACCGCCCCGATGTGCTGTTGCTGGACGAGCCGACCGTGGGCCTGGACGCCGCCGCGCGGGCCTCGATCACCGACCACGTTCACCGGCTTTGTGCCGAGGACGGCCTGACTGTCCTCTGGGCGACGCATCTGACCGACGAGGTGGGGCCCGGCGACCGGCTGGTGATCCTGCACCGGGGCCGGGTGATGGAGGACGGCATCGCCGGCGACATCACCGCTGGCCGGCCACTGACCGAGGCGTTCCTCACGATTACCGGCGAGGCGGCATGAACCCGGCCTTGATCGCCCTTGGCGCCATCGTCTCGCGCGAGGCGCTGCGGTTCGTGCAGCAGCGTGGCCGCTTCGTTGCCGCGCTGGTCCGGCCGCTGGTCTGGCTGCTGGTCTTCGCCGCCGGCTTCCGGGCGGCGCTGGGGCTGTCGATCACGCCCCCCTACAAGACCTATATCCAGTACGAAACCTACATCATTCCAGGACTTTGCGGGATGATCCTGTTGTTCAACGGGATGCAATCCTCTCTCAGTCTGGTCTACGACCGCGAGATGGGCTCGATGCGGCTTCTGCTGACCAGTCCCTTGCCGCGCTGGTGGCTGCTGACCTGCAAGCTGCTTGCCGGGACACTGATCTCGGTCCTGCAAAGCTATGCTTTCCTCGCCATCGCCGCGGTCTATGGCATCACCATGCCGGCGGTTGGGTACGCGATGGCGCTGCCGGCGCTGCTGGTCGCCGGGATGATGCTGGGGGCGCTCGGGTTGGCGCTGTCGTCATTTGTCAGGCAGCTGGAGAATTTCGCCGGGGTGATGAACTTCGTCATCTTCCCGATGTTCTTCCTGTCGTCGGCGCTTTACCCCTTGTGGAAGATGGCCGAGAGTTCGGCGCTTCTGCACGACATCTGCGCCGTCAATCCCTTTACCCACGCGGTGGAGCTTGTGCGCTTCGCGCTTTACGCCCAGCTCAATCTACAGGCCCTCGGCGTCACCCTTGTCGCCGGCGGGGTCTTCATGGCCCTGGCCCTCTGGGGCTACGATCCCGCCCGTGGCATGGTGCGGCGCAAGGCTTGAGACCAGCGGCACTGGCTTCACGAAAAGCTGGCGCGGCCGCTGGCAGAAGGTCTCGGCAGCGCCGCTGTCGCGGATCAGGATCGATTCGGTGATCTCCAGCCCCCAGTCCTGCATCCACAAACCGGGCATGAAGTGAAAGGTCATGCCCGGCTGCAGCACCGTTTTGTCCTCGGGCCGCAGGCTGGCCGTGCGCTCGCCCCAGTCCGGCGGATAGGAAAGCCCTATGGGGTAGCCGCAGCGCCCGTCTCGCTCGATGCCGGCCCGCGCCAGTGCCGAATAGAAGGCCCGCGCCACGTCGCCGGTGGTGTTGCCGGGCCGTGCCGCCTCGATGCCGGCCTGCAGGCCCTCGATGATCGCCTTCTCGGCGTCAAGCATCGCCTTTGGCGGCGTGCCGAGGAACACCGTGCGGCAGAAGGGCGCGTGATAGCGCCGATAGCAGCCGGAGATTTCGAAGAAGGTCGCCTCGCCCTCGGCGAATGGCCGGCCGTCCCAGGTCAGGTGGGCGGCCGAGGCATCGGCCCCAGACGGCAGCATCGGGACGATGGCGGGATAGTCGCCCCAGTGACCGTCGGCGCCGCGGATGGCGTCGGCGTAAAGCTCGGCCACCAGCAGGTTCTTTGCCAGGCCCGGCCTTATCCGCTCCAGAAGCCCGTCGATCATCACCTCGGAAATGCGCGCTGCCCGGCGCATGAAGGCGATTTCCTCGTCCGACTTGACCAGCCGCTGCCAGTTCACCAGCGCCGTCGCATCAACCCATCTTGCCTTCGGAAGTGACTCGCACAGCGTCGTGTAAGCTTTTGCCGAAAAGTAGTAATTTTCCATCTCGACGCCGATCCTGGCCGCCCCGAGCCCAAGCTCGGCCAAGAGTGCGGCAAGGTCCTGCATCGGGTGCCGCTCGGTCGACTGCACGTAATGGTCGCGATAGCCGTGGATGCTGTCCTCGGCCAGCCAGACGGTGCGCCGCGCGCCGGCTGCATCCATGGCCCGGCCCCACCAGACCGGCTCGCCCCAGGGCAGGACGATCACCCCCTGGTGGACGTAGAAGGACCAGCCGTCATAGCCGGTCAGCCAGGCCATGTTGGACGGATCCTCGACAAACAATGCGTCCAGCCCGCGCGCCGCCATCTCGTCCCGGACCAGTGCCAGGCGGCGATCGTATTCGTCGCGGCTGAAGGGAAGGGTCCTCATGCCCGCCTCCGCCGGCGCTCGCGGGCGCTGTCGCCGGCGTTGAAGTGCACATCCGGCAGCGTCACGATCCCGCGCAGGATAGGGAACGGATCGCTGGCATGGGGGATGTGGTTGGCGGCGACGAAATGCTCCTGAAAACGCGGCTCGATCGCGGTCTCGACCTTCTCGATCCGGCGCACCAGGCTTTCGATCTCGCGCCGGGCAGAAATGTTGAGGAGCGCGATGCGCGCACCGGTGCCAGCCGCATTGCCGGCCGAGGCGACCTTGTCCAGCGGGCAGTCGGGGATCATTCCCAGCACCATGGCGTGTTTGGGCGAGATATGGGCACCGAACGCCCCGGCCAGCACCACGCGGTCTATCTTGTCGACACCGAGCTGGTCCATCAGCAGCCGTGCCCCAGCGTACAGGGCCGACTTGGCAAGCTGGATCGCGCGCACATCGGTCTGGGTGACGAGGATGCGATGCTTGGCATCCTCGTGCAGCAGATAGGCGTGGGTCCGTCCTTCGGGGACGCAGCGTGGCGTACCGGTCTGTTCGGCCGAGCCGATCAGGCCCGATGGGTCGATCAGGCCGGCCATGCGCATCTCGGCAATCGCCTCGATGATGCCCGAGCCGCAGATGCCGGTTATGCCCATGGCCGCCGTGGCCTCGTCGAAGCCCGGCTGGTCCGACCACAGCTCGGACCCGATCACCCGGAACCGCGGCTCCTTGGTGACGGGGTCGATCCGCACCTGCTCGATGGCCCCGGGCGCGGCGCGCTGGCCGGCGCTGATCTGGGCGCCTTCAAAGGCCGGCCCGGTCGGGGAGGAACAGGCTAGAACCCGGTCGCGGTTGCCTAGGATGATTTCGGCGTTGGTGCCCACATCGACGATCAGCACCAGATCCTCGGACAGGTTGGGACCCTCGCTCAGCACCACCGCCGCGGCGTCGGCACCCACATGCCCGGCGATGCAGGGCAGCACATAGGCACGGGCATTGCTGTGCAGCTTGACGTCGATCTCCGAGGCCCAGAACGACTGGCTGTCCGAGGTCGCCAGCGCGAACGGCGCCTGGCCGAGTTCCACCGGGTCGATGCCGAGCAGCAGATGGTGCATCACCGGGTTGGCGACAAAGACGATTTCCAGGATCAGCTGCGGGTCGATCAGCGCTTCGGCGGAAAGCTGGCCGACCAGTGCATTGACCGCCTCGCGCACGACCCTGGTCATCTCTTCGGCGCCGCCGGGGTTCATCATCGCATAGCTGACCCGGCTCATCAGGTCTTCGCCGAAGCGGATCTGCGGGTTCATCAACCCCGCCGACGCCGCCACCTCGCCCGAGGCGAGATCGCACAGATGCGCGGCTATGGTGGTCGAGCCGACATCCACCGCCAACCCGTATATCGCGCCGTCGTAGTAGCCCGGCCACAAGTCGAGGATGCGCGCCGGGCCGACGCCGCGGCCATGATGGATGGCGCAGGTCACCTTCCAGTCACCCTTGCGCAGCGCTGTCTGCAACGATTGCAGGGCGCGCATGTCGCCCTCGGCATGGGCGAGGCCCCATTGCTCGGACAGCGCCTTCAACAGCCGCTCCAGATCGCCCGAAGGATGTTCCATGTCCGGCTGCTCGACCTCGACGTAGTAGAGCCGGATCACCGGGTCGAGCTTGATCTCGCGGGCCTCGGCGCGTTTGCGCACCACCTGGCGGTGCACCTGGCTTTCCGGTGGCACGTCGATGACGACGTCTCCGGTCACCTGCGCCTGGCAGCCAAGCCGGCGGCCATCGGCCAGACCGCGCTTGTCCTTGTAGCGCTGCTCGACGAAATTCCAGGGGCTTAGTGCGCGATCCCCGACCGTAACCCCATGCTTGGGGAAAGCGCCGTAGGCGGGCGTGATCTGACATCTGGAGCAGATGCCGCGGCCGCCGCAGACACTGTCGAGATCGACGCCGAGCTGGCGGGCTGCAGTCAAAATCGGAGTGCCCGCGGGAAAGTGACCACGCTTTCCCGACGGCGTGAAGATCACCAGATGCTTCGGCGTCCCCGTCATCCCGCTCGCGCACCCCGCCTGGCCCTTTGCCAAGGGAATTGAACCACGCGGCGGCAATGCCGCGCGCGACAAATGCGGCGTCCGACAGGGTGAAAACCGACATTGCCAAAGGGCCTTCGGTGCCTGCGCCGGCGACCGGCTCCACTCGAGCTTTAAGGCAATGGCAATTCACTGTGGCTAAGCAGCCAACTTGCCGACCCGGAGAATTAGGAGGGCCAACGGCGTGCCATCGATTGTTTTTCTAGGGCTGCTTGCCGCATCGGCGCTATTTGCCGCCCTGACTGCTGCGCCTTCCACGGCGGTGGGTGTCCTGGTGCTGAACGCAGCCGCCGGGGCCGGATTCCTGATTCTTGGGCGTCGGGGTGCGGCGACAACGGATGCCACCGCCGAGGAAGAACCGGCGGGCGACGAAGGGGCCTCGGCCGAGGTAATTGCATTGGCCGGCGGGCAGGACCAGCCGGATGAAGTTGCGGCCGATCAAAACGAGCACCTGCGGGTCTTCCGGCAGGCGGTGGAACGGGGTGACTTTACCGCGCGCGTGCCCGGCAGCACGGAAGCCGCAAAGATCGTCAACGAAGCGACCGCGATGCTGGAGACGGCCATAGACGAGTCGCTGGCCATGGCGGACCTGATGGCGCGCGGCGACCTGACGGCCAGTGCCAACGGCCCCTACCGGGGTGACCTCTTGCGGCTGCGCGATGCGCTCAACGAGGTGCGCGACGGGTTGCGCGGCATGATCCTGGCAGCCAAGCACGCCGCCGATGACGTCGTCACCAGAAGCGAGAGCATGCGGGCTAGCACCAGTCAGGTACTGGAACTGGTAGAGCAGCAGAATGGCAGCCTGGCGGGGCTATCCACCTCCTTCAACGCTCTCAGCGATGCCGTTCTGCGTGTCGACGAGGAGGTCGGCCGTGGCAACGAGGCCAGCCGTGACGCCACCGAAAGCGTCACCGCAGGCCGTGCCGCCGGTTCGGCGGCCGAGACCGCGCTGGGCCGCATGCTCCAGGACTGGAAGGGGATCGGCGAAATGCTGTCGCTGATCGAGACCATCGCCCAGAAGACGAGCCTTCTGGCGGTCAACGCCTCGATCGAGGCCGCACGCGCCGGCGAGGCGGGACGCGGCTTCGCGGTGGTCAGCGTCGAGGTCAAGAACCTGGCCAGCCAGTCCGAGGAGGCGGCACAGCGCATTCGCGGCATCGTGACGGCGACCGAGACCTCGGTGCAGGACTGCGCGCGCCATATCGGCGAATCGGCCGGCATGATGGCGACCATCGACGAACGGGTGGGACGCATCGTCGAGATCAACGGCAATATTGCCGAGCGCTGTGCCACCCAGCGCACGGTGCTGGACGAGGTGCGCGAGGGCATCGACGAACTGAGCCGCTCGGCCGACCAGACAGCAGCGGCAACCGGCAGCGCGATCAACGCCATCGCGGGGCTGGTCGAAGGCGCGCAGCAGCAGCAAGCCGATCTGCGGGCTTTCAACATCGAGGACGAAGCCCTGGCCGATGCGGTCATGTCACGGGCAGGCGAGATCGGGCGCCGGCTGGAAGCGGCGGTCAGAGCGGGCGAAATTTCCGAGGCGGAGCTGTTTGCCAAGGACTTCACTCCGGTGCCGGGTGTCGAGCCGGCACAGTTCATCGCGCCGTTCACGGCACTGACCGACCGGATCCTGCCCGACATCCTGGAATCGGCATTCGAGCTCGATCCCGGAGTGGTGTTCTCGGCAGCGGTCAATCTCGACGGCTATCTGCCCACCCACAATCGCAAGTTCTCGCAGCCGCCGCGGCCCGGTGATGCCAAGTGGAATGCCGCCAATGCGCGCAACCGGCGGTTCTTCAATGACCGCGTCGGTCTGGCGGCGGGACAGTCCACCGACCCGGTGCTGGTCCAGGCTTATCGCCGCGACATGGGCGGTGGCGTCTATGTGACGATGAAGGACATCAGTGCGCCGATCTTCGTCAACGGTCGCCATTGGGGCGGCCTGAGGATCGGTTACAGGCCGGCCGAAACCCTGGCAGCGCGCTCGGTGGCCTGACCGGCGGCCGGGGCCAGGGTGCTTGCAGGGACCTGACTGAAGCACTGCCGAGAGCCGGACGAGTGGCCTGCCCAAGCATGCTTGGCTCTGACCGGGGACTGGCTGCGGACTGGCTGCGGACTGGCAGGGGGCTAGCCTGGGACTGGATCGCGGCCTATCGGGGCCCGGCCCAAAGCCTGAGCGAGGAGGCGAAGGGGGCTTTTCAATCCGACCCACACGGCGCCCTGACCCGTGCCGCCGCAGCATCGGCCACCACGGCACCCGCAGCGATGGCGCCAGTCACCAGAGCATCCGTCCCCGTGCGCGGCGCGGCGCAAAGCGGAGCCGCTCACGGCTGCAGAATGTCGAGCACCGGCTGAAGGCCCGTGAGCCAGATCGCGAGCGGCACCGGCGCCACCGCTACCAGCACGGTCAGCACCAGCCAGGGCCCGGTGAACAGCCGGCTGCACCCGGCGAGCAGCATGATGCCGCCGCCGCCGCCCATCAGCGTGCTGCCAGGGAGGTTCAAGAGCAGCCCCAGAATCAGGTAACGCGAGCGCACCAGTGGACGAAGCCGCCGCGGCAGCCGCGCTGCCAGAAGCTGCAGCCGTGCCGCCGGCGGCATCTGGGCGAAGGCCGCCAGCCGATCGGCCGTGCCTGACAGCCCGCTATCGGCCAGAAGCGATGAAAGCCAGGTCTGCGGTACCAGGCGCCCGCCGGCGAAGGCCAGCAGCAGCCCCGCCACCGTGGCGCCGTAGACCGCCGGCGCTGCCGCCGCGCCCCAGATCATCAGCGTGGCAATGCCGATCTCCACGCCTGGCACGAAGGGCGTCGCGATCAGCAATGCGTAAAGGGCAAGGATCGTGGCCAGCATCACCGGATCGGCTGCAGATCCGGCAGCGCCCTCGCGGTGCAGCGAGGCGTCGATCCAGCCGCTCAGGCCGTGCATCGCCCAGATCACGCCGACCAGCACCACCAGCCGCAACCCGTGGCGCCAGTATCGGCCCGTTTTCGGCTCGGGAAGCTGCACGAGGTATCACCGGAGATTGCCCGGGCTGGACTGTGCCCAAGTCGGCCCGATGCGTCAAACGCACCGCAAACCTGCCGCTACCCGCGGCGGCGGCGTCCCTCGCGCCCGCCGCGGGCGCTGCGACCGGCTGCCGCCGCCTCGGCCGAGGCCTCGGCGAAGCTCTTGCCTTCGTCCACCGCGTCCAGGACCCTGCTGAAACGGATCCACTCGCCGCCATTGGCATCGTGGTTCATCAGGAAATTGGCGGCGCGGATCGCCTCCATTTCGGCTGCCCTGACCGGGTTCATGATCGCCGAGGTCATGCCGGCGCAGATCGCCATCGGCAGGAAGGCGGCGTTGATGCCGTGGCGATGCGGCAATCCGAACGAGACGTTCGAGGCGCCACAGGTGGTGTTGACGCCCAGCTCGTCGCGCAGACGCCGCACCAGCGCGAACACCTGCTGCCCGGCCGAGGCCATGGCCCCCACCGGCATGACCAGCGGATCGACCACGATGTCATGGGCGGGAATGCCGAAATCGGCCGCACGCTCGACGATCTTCTTCGCCACCGCGAAACGCACGTCCGGGTCCTCGCTGATGCCGGTCTCGTCGTTGGAGATGGCCACCACCGGCACGTTGTACTTCTTGATCAGCGGCAGCACCTTTTCCAGCCGCTCCTCCTCGCCGGTGACGGAGTTGACCAGTGGCCGCCCCTCGGCGACCTCCAGTCCCGCCTGCAGGGCCTCTGGCACCGAAGAGTCGATCGACAGCGGCGCGTTGACCAGCGCCTGCACCCGCTGGCACAGTTCGCGCATCAGCGGCGGCTCAACGAAATTGTTGTCGGCATAGCGCTTGTCCTCGGCCATCTTGTTGGTGAAGACCGCGCCGGAATTGACGTCGAGCACCATCGCCCCGCAGGCGACCTGCTCCAGCGCGTCCCTTTCGACGGTGGAAAAGTCGCCGGCCTCCAGTTCGGCCGCCAGCTTCTTGCGGCCGGTGGGGTTGATACGCTCGCCGATAACGCAGAAGGGCTCGTCGAAGCCGATCACCACCGTCTTCGACTTCGACTCAAGAACAGTCCGGGTCATGCGCACACTCTGCGTTGCAAGGGAAAGGGACCGCGAGACTGCGGCCGCGAGAAAGTCAGGCGGTGGCCGCCGCAGCGGCCCTGGCGCCATGGGCGTCGGTGAATTCCGCCGTCTTGCCGATGCCGCCGAGCGGGAAGAAGTGCACTGCCTCGATCAGGCTGTCCGGATGCGCCGCCTTGTGAGCGGCCAGATCGCGCAACAGCGCCTCGGGCGTGAACGGCAGCATCAGCTTGCTGAGATCGGCAGCCCGGCGCTGCAGCACCCGAAGCGACGAGCCGACGCCGCAGGCCATGGCGAACTTGATCAGCGTCTGCAGCTTGGCCGGCCCGGCGACGCCGAGATGCACCGGCATGGTGATGCCGTTGGCACGCAGGCGGTCGGCCCAGTCGATGGCGGCCTGGGCCTCGAACAGGAACTGGGTCGCGATCGCCATCTTCGCGTCGGTCTCGGCCTGGAAGGCGTTCTTCCACTTCAGCGCCTTCATTACCTCGCGGTCGCTGCCGTCGGCATCAATGTCCTTGTTGCCTTCAGGGTGGCCGGCGACGTGCAGACGGGTGTAGCCGTAGCGGTCGAAAAGACCCGTCGTCATCATGTCCATGGATGAGGTCAGCGTGCCTGCCGGCGTGTCGATGCCGCCGGCCAGCAGCAGCGCCTCGGAGACACCCACCTCGCGATAGGCGGCAATGCGACGCTCGAGCTCGGCCGCATCGGCGATGCCCCGGGCCGGGAAATGCGGCATCGCGGCAAAGCCCTCGTTCACCAGCCGGCCGGCGGTGGCGAGCATGTCCTCGAACGGGGTGCCGTCGATATGGGCGACATAGACCCGGGTGCCGGCGGGAAGGATGGCGCGGAAATCCTCGATCTTTTCGGCGGTGCGCGGCATCACCTCGATGGAGAAACCGTCGAGCAGCGCGCCAAGGTCGCCGGCGGGACCTGCAACCGGCCCGGCCGGCTGCGCGGTGTTGGTTTTCGCCTTGCGGCCGAAGGGCAGGATCATCGCCATAATTCGTCTCCAGTCGCGTCCCAGAGGGTTGCCCAAGTTCAGCCTGCCCAGCCGTCGTCAGCGATCAGGGCCTTCAGCTTCGCGCCGTCGTATTCCGCCTCGATCCGCGCCGCTTCTCGCATTGCGACATCCTGTGCATCACCTTCGACGCCATAGGGCTCGCCGCGGTGCCAGGCGTCCATGTAGCTATCCGCGTCGCGCGCCCCGGACTTCATCGCCGCACGGTCGATGGCCTGTTCGAACCGCTCCGCCAGCTGCACCTTCGCCGCCCGCCGGCCGCTGCCGACGATAACCTGCGCGGGTATGTCGCGCCAATAGACGATCGTGACTGCAGGCATCACACCTCCCTGAGCTATCGTGATCAGCATGCCTCGCTCCGGGGCCGGGCGGAAGCGATGCCTGCGACGGTCCCGGCACCGGGCGCGACATTGCCCAAAATTGGGAGCGCTTTTCGATCCGGTGCTGCGTTTCGCCCATTGTCGTGCCGCCCGGATGCGGGTATGGTCCGGCTTGCAAAACGCTTTGACGGTTGGAACCGGCGCCATGAAACAGACACACTCGTCCCGCGGGACGATCTCTTTCGAATTTTTCCCTCCACACTCCACTGAAGCGACGTTGCGCCTATGGCGCTCGGTCGAACGCCTGGCACCGCTGGCGCCGCGCTTCATGTCGGTGACCTACGGGGCCGGCGGTACCACCCGCACGCGCACCCGTTCGGCGATCCGCACCATTCAGGACCGGGCGCGGATTCCGGTGGCCGGCCACCTGACCTGCGTCGGTGCCAGCCGCGACGAGACGCTGGCGATTGCCCGCGAGTACGGCCGCATGGGGGTACGCAAGATCGTCGCCCTGCGCGGCGATCCGCCGAAGGGGCAGGGGCCCTTCACCCCGCATCCCGAGGGTTTCGCCAATGCGGCCGAGTTGGTCGCGGCACTGTCGCGCGAGGGCTGGAAGGACATCGTTGTCGCCGCCTATCCCGAGGTGCACCCCGAGGCGGCGAGCGCGGACAGCGACCTCGACAATCTCAAGGCCAAGTTCGACGCCGGTGCGACCAGCGCGATTACCCAGTTCTTCTTCGATGTCGAGGATTTCCTGCGCCTGCGCGACCGTGCCGCCGCCGCGGGCATCAAGGGGCCGATCCTGCCCGGTATCCTGCCCATCGAGAGCTTCGAGAAGATGGCCCGTTTCGCGGCCGGCTGCGGGGCCAAGATCCCGGCCAATCTTCGGCTCGGCTTCGAGCATGCCGTGGATGAGGAGCAGGCCCGACTCCTGGCCATCTCGGTGGCGGTGTCGCTGTGCGACCGGCTGCGCGAGGAGGGGGCGGAGCACCTACACTTCTACACCCTCAACAACCCCGACCTGACCTATGACATCTGTCGGGCGCTGGGGGTTCAGTCGGTGCCCTTCGCCGAGGCCGCGGGCGCCGGCGCAGCCTGAGACGACTGCAGCAACTCACGTACGGTCCGGCGCAGCAATGTCATGCCGCCGGGCCGCCAGCCCAGAACCGACAGCCGGGCGCAGTCCATGACGCTGATCTCGTCGCGGGCCGCCTTTGGCGGCAGTGGCTGCCGCGAGCCGGTCATCGCCGCCACCTCGGCCAGAAGGTCGCGTCGGTCGAGCATGATGTCGGACACGTTGACGACCCCGGTGACGTCCTGGGTCAGGGTAAGCCGCACCGCGCCGGCCAGATCGCCCGCATGCACCTCGGTCCCGGCCCGCGGCGTGATCGGCCGGCCGGCCAGGAAGTCCTCGAACAACTCGGCCCATTTGTGCTGCCGTCCCGGCTGCGGCAGGCCGTATAGCCCGGTGGCGCGCAGGATCGTCGGCCGGAGCGCCACGTTCTGGTGCGCCAGAAGTGTCTCTTCGACCTCGGCCTTGACGCTGCCATAGAGGTTGGCGGGGTAGGCCGGCAGCGCCTCGCGCAGCGTGGATCCGGCCGGATAGCCGTCATAGACCGCGCGGCTCGACAGGAACACGAAGCGCCGCACGCCGGCCTTGCGCGCCGCTTCGATCAGCGCCAGCGTGCCATCGACGTTGTGGCGCCGGAAGCCGTCCGGGTCGGTGCCCTCGCCGCCGCGATAGCGCCCGGGCGCGTGGGCGAAGGCGCAATGCACGATAGCCTCCGCGCCCTGCGCCGCAGCCGACCAATCGGTGTCAAGCGTCGCCTTCAAGTATTTGATCGTACTTGGAAAACCCTGCGGCACTCCGGCCGAGCGACCGGTGATGACCACGCTTGCACCCGCAGCGGCGAGGGTCAGTGCGATGTGCCGCCCTGCCAGCCCTGTGCCGCCGGTTACCAGTATTCGCAAATTATTGTCCTCAGGCCGCAGGGGGCGGGGGCAGCCGATCGAGATGAGGCCGCCCTCCGGCGGCAATCTGATGCCACAGCCCGATCAGCGGCTGCAGCCGGTCTGCCTTCGCGTGCGTCCCCTCCCAGGGTTTTTCGTATTGATAGTGGATCACGCGTACCGATCGCCAATCCCACAGTGCGGGAAGGTTGAACCAGACATATTGCAACAAATTGTAAAACACCGGCAGACCGTGCCAGCCGGGGAAGAAGCTTTCAAGGAAAGTCTGGTCGGTGCGGCGCCAGAAGGCGCCGGGCTTGTCGAGCGCCGCCATCATCCGTTCGAAGGTTGCCGGGCTCGGCCGGGCGGTGAAGACGCCGGAATTGAGCCGGTGAAAATCAGCCAGAGTCTCGTAGACATTTGGCGCCGCAGCGAACTCGGGATAGTCGAACAGCACGTCGATATTGCGCAGCACCAGCGTGTCGGCGTCGAGAAAGACCACCCGCGCGTAGGGAAGCTGCCACAGCCGCAGCTTGGCAAAGTTGTCCAGCGGTGTGTGAAAGGCGGGTTTGGTGCCCTTGGTGAATGGGGCGAGCCCGTGCAGCCGCTCGCGCTGGTGGGCGGCGTTGAATTCGTCCGAGGTCTCCAGCAGGGGCACCTCGACGGGCACTGCGCCCAGCTCTGCCAGTGGCGCGATCGCCGCGGCGCTGACGCCGCCGGTGTGCATGACCACAACCGCCGCCTCGGTGCCGGTCAGACGCAGTGAACGGACCAGCGCCGCCGCACCCACGGCGTAGCCGTCATTGGTCACAAGGGTGACATAGGCGTTGCCGCCGGCCGCGTTGTTCACCGCCGGCGGGCCCCGGAAGCGGGCATCACGAAACCGATTTCAGCGTCGTTCCCTCGATATCGCGCACCACGGTCCTGGCGATATCCTTGGTCCAGGCGGAAACCGCCGGGATGCGGCTGCGATCGACCCGGTGGGCGTATTTCTTGGCCACCTCCACGATCTCCTCCAGCAGCCCCTCATCCAGCCGGATCGGGTTCAGCCCCAGCGCCAGGAACTGTTCGTTCCTGACCACCAGTTCGTTCTCGGCCGCCTCCTTGCGCGGGTTGGGAAGGTTGACCACTTCGGCGCCCGCCAGCCGCGCTACCAGGGCAGCAAGGTCGCGCACCCGGTGGGTCTCGGTCATCTGGTTGAAGATCTTCACTCGGTCGCCCGCCGCCGGCGCGTCCCTTAGCGCCAGGTCGATGTAGCGCACCGAATCCTGGATGTGGATGAAGGCCCGTGTCTGCCCGCCCGAGCCGTGCACGGTCAGCGGGTGGCCGATTGCCGCCTGGATCAGGAACCGGTTCAGCACCGTGCCATAGTCGCCGTCATAGTCGAAGCGGTTGATCAACTGAACGTGGCGGCGGGTCTGCTCGGTATGGGTGCCCCAGACGATCCCCTGGTGCAGGTCGGTGATCCTCAGCCCGTCGTTCTGGGCATAGAACTGGAACAGGATCTGATCGAGGCTCTTGGTCATGTGATAGACCGAGCCGGGCCGGGTCGGATAAAGGATCTCCTGCGTCGCCTCACGTCCGTCCATGGTTGCGATCTTGACCGGCAGGTAACCCTCGGGGATCGCGGCGCCGATGGTGGAATAGCCATAGACCCCCATGGTGCCCAGATGCACCAGATGCGCATCGATGCCGGTCTCGACCAGCGCCGACAGCACGTTATGGGTGGCGTTGACGTTGTTGTTGACGGTGTAGACCTTGTGCCGGTCCGACTTCATCGAATAGGGCGCCGCCCGCTGCTCGGCGAAGTGGATGATCGCGTCCGGCCGATACTCGGCCAGCCAGCGCTTGACGATCTCATAGTCGCGGGCAAGGTCGATCAGGTGGAAATGGATGCGCCGCCCGGTCTCCTGGTGCCAGATCCGGGTGCGCTCCTGGATCGAATCCATCGGTGTCAGCGACTGCACGCCCAACTCGGTATCGATCCAGCGCCGGCTGAGATTGTCGATGATGTGGATCTCGTGCCCCTGATCCGACAGGTGCAACGAGGTGGGCCAGCCGACGAAGCCGTCGCCGCCCAGTACCGCGATGCGCATGTTAACCCCCCGTGCCTGCTTGTCCTCGGCTCGAATGATGCCAGTAGCGGCCGGAGATGTCACCACGATGACATCCGTGCGTGACGCTTGCGCGACAGCGCGCGCTTGCGCTAGCCTTGCCAGCAAGAGGCTGCGCCAAAGTGCCGCGGCCGGAGAAATCAGCATGGCGCAGGATTCCAACGGTTCTGCGCGGCAAAATGTGGACGGAGCCGGCATGGCCGACCGTCCCACGGCGGCGCAGGCCATCCGGGAGCTTTACGCGGCTCTCGATCTCGGAACCAACAGCTGCCGGATGCTGATCGCGCATCCGGACGGCGGGCAGTTCCGCATTGTCGATGCGTTCGCCAAGTCGGTGGGGCTTGGTGCCGATCTTGAGCGCACCGGCGGGCTCAGCCGGCCGGCGATCGAGCGCACCATCCGCGCGTTGCAGGTCTGCGCCACCAAGATCCGCAAGCTCGGCGTCACCCAGATGCGGCTGGTGGCCACCGAGGCCTGTCGGCGGGCGCGCAACGGTCGCAACTTTCTCGACCAGGTCCGCAGCCGTACCGGGCTGCAGCTGGAGCTGATCGAGGCTGACGAGGAGGCGCGGCTGGCGGTGATCTCCTGCGCGCCGCTGGTCTCGCCCGCCGCCGACCAGATCCTGGTCTTCGACATCGGTGGCGGCTCGACCGAGATGGTCTGGATCGACATCAGCGACGTGCCCCCGGCCAAGCGCGTCGAGGCGGTGATGAAGCTGCGCATGGACCGGAAGGCCGCCGACAGGGTGAACGGCGCCCGGCTGGTGGACTTCATCTCAGTACCGCTCGGTGTTGCCACGCTGCACGAGCGCTTCGGCGACGTCGACGATGAGCAGGCCCGCTTCGCGCTGATGTCGTGGTACTTCGAAGAACACATGCAGAAGTTCATGCCCTACCAGAAGATCGACATGCTCGACGGCGTTGAGGGTTTTCAGATGGTGGGGACATCGGGCACCGTGACCACGGTTGCCGCCTCACATCTGGGGCTGAGGCGCTACGACCGGCGCAAGGTCGACGGCATCACGATGACCATGGGCGAGATCGAGAAGGTGATCGCCAAGCTCAAGGGCATGGGGCCGGACGGGCGCCTGCGCGACCCGGCCATCGGCCGCGATCGGGCGGAGTTGATCATGTCCGGGGCCTCGATCCTGACAACGCTGTTGCGCATCTGGCCGACCGACCGCCTGCGCGTGGCCGATCGCGGTCTGCGCGAGGGGATGCTCTATTCGATGATGAGCGAGCGTGACGCCCTCGCACCCGCGCGGGAAGGCGGCTGACATGGCAAGTGACAAGCAGGGGGAAGGCCGGCGCGGGTCCGGCCGCGGCCAGCGCGAGCTGACGCAAAGGGTCAAGACCGCGCGCGGACGGACGCTGTCCTCAACCCGCTGGTTGGAGCGGCAGCTCAACGACCCTTACGTGGCGCGCGCCAAGGCCGATGGTTATCGCAGTCGCGCCGCCTACAAGATTGCCGAGATCGACGACAAGTACCGGTTCTTTGTGCCTGGCGCACGGGTGGTGGACCTCGGCTCGGCCCCGGGCGGCTGGTGCCAGGTGGCGGTGCGGCGGGTGAATGCGCTCGGCGAGACCCGGGGCAAGCCCGTCGGTCGGGTCATCGGCGTCGACCTGCAGGAAGTGGCGCCAATCCCGGGTGCCGAACTGCACCTGCTCGACTTCCTCGACGAGGGTGCCGACGATCAGGTCAAGGGCTGGCTCGGCGGTCAGGCGGACGTGGTCCTGTCCGACATGGCGCCCGCCGCCACCGGCCACAAGCAGACCGACCATCTGCGCATCGTCGCCCTCGGGGAGGCGGCGGCCCAGTTCGCCTGCGAGGTCCTGGCCCCGGGCGGCAGCTTCGTGGCCAAGACACTGGCGGGCGGTGCCGAGGCCGAGATCCTGTCGGTGCTGAAGCGCGCCTTCGAGAAGGTGGTGCACGTCAAGCCGCCGTCGAGTCGCAAGGACAGCTCCGAGAAGTTCCTGGTCGCCACCGGCTTCAGGGCAGCGGTGCAAAATTGAGGCTGGCCCCGGGCGGCAGCCCGGCGGCGAGTTCGTCCAGCACGGTCTCCAGCCGCACCCGGTCTGCCAGCGGCGTCGCAAGGATGGTGATCGTGGTGCCACCGGACGAGACCATGGGCGAGATCAGCCGCGCCACCGGTTGCCAGCTTTCGGGCAGGGCTCCGAACCAGTCGGTATAGATGGCCACCACCCCGACGCCACGCGCCTCGGCCAGCGCGGCCAGCGCCGCGGCGTCCAGCCGGCCCGCCTGTCGGAGCCGCCGCACCTCCTCCGAGCCGAGGCCCCAGAGATCGAGCACCAGCGTATCGTTGCGATAGCTCGGCCAGCCGAGATCGTTGACCGCGAGGGGGGCGGGCGCCAGCAGCCGCGCCAGCCGGTGCAGCTGGTATTGCTGTGCCAGGACGTTGCGGCTGGCCGCGGGCGAACGGATCGTCGCCTCGAGGTATGGCACCGATGCGGCCAGGCCGAAGGCCAGCGCCGCCAGCACCGCCCCCCGGGTGGGCCGCGCCGCCACCAGCCGCAGTATCGCTGCGAAGGCCAGCGCCACGGCATAGACCTCGTGGCGACTGAACCCGCCGATCTGCCCCGCCAGCAGATGCGCCGCCAGCGCCAGCACCGCCACAAGTGCCATCAGCCATGGCCCGCGGGAGACCATGGCCAGGCCAACGATCAACGGGACCGACGCCGCCAGGATCCTGCCCTGATAGGTGGCGAGGTTCACCATCAGGCCGTGCGGCAAAGTCACCAGGGCGCCGATCAGCCGGCCTTCGCCTGCCCCCTCGGCGAGCGTCGACGCTGCCGAGACCGGGCTCGGCACCAGCGGCAACCCGAAATGGCGCACGGTCAGGCCGTAGGCCAGCAGCCCCGCGGCGATCGCCATCGCCTGCGCCAGCGCCGGCCGCCATTGCCGGCACCAAAGCTGCGCCGCGATCGCCAGCCCCGCCAGTGCCAGTCCCTCGAAGCGCAAGAGCGGCAATGCGATCACCGCCACGGTAGCCGTCCAGGGCCAGGACTTGCCCTCGGCCAGCGCCGCCACGCCCGCCAGCGCCACCAGCGTCGCCAGCACATGCAGGCTGTGCTCCAGCCCGGTCATCGGCAGCGCGAAGCCGCTGACCACGAAAAGGCCCAGCCCGCCCACCAGCCAGCGCCGGGGGCCCGGCTCCACCGCCGCCTCCACCAGGCGCGCCATGACCAGAACCGAAAGCGCGGCGGCGATCAGGCAGATGACAAGTGCCCAGGCCGGGCCGAAACCCAATGCCTCGCCCGGCATGAGCAGGAACGGATAGAGGATCGACGACGATGGAGATGCCGCCTCGCCGGGGTTCACCCCCCACATGCCGGTCAGCAGCGTTTCGACCAGCGACAGGTGGATATAGGTGTCGTCCAGCGTGAACATCAGCCGTCCGCCCGCCGCCTGCCAACACAGTCCCAGGAGCACCGCCATGCCCGCGGCCCAGAGCCCGACAAGCTGGATCGCAAAGCGGCTCATGCGCCGACGGCCCGCGCCGCGAAGATGAGGCCCGGAACGTTGACCGGGTGCCAGGCCATAGGGATCATCGTGGACCCGGCGCGGAACCGGGTGCCGGCATCAAAGGACGCGCCCCGCACCGCTGCACCGGCCGCGATCGCCTTTCGGCAAGCGCCCGTACGCACAGGACTGGCGATGCCCGCAAACGGCAGGCTGGGCCGACCCGTCTCGCATCCATGGCTTGGCATGTCCCTACCCTTTGCCAATGATTGTGGCAGGCGCAGGGCGCCCGCACCGCCGCCTATGGTCATGGGTTTCCTTTTCCCGTGCCACATGAAATAGAGACGCGCCAACAACGACCACAGCCAAGAGCAGGCCATGAAGATTCGTGAGGCGCTAACCTTCGACGACGTCCTTCTCGTCCCCGCGGCCTCGACGGTGCTGCCGGCCCAGGCCGATACCCGCACCCAGGTCACCCAGGCGATCTCGCTCAACATCCCGCTCATGTCGTCGGCCATGGATACCGTCACCGAGGCCAAAATGGCCATCGCCATGGCCCAGGCCGGCGGCATGGGGGTGATCCACCGCAACCTCGACCTCGAGGAACAGGCCGCCCAGGTGCGCCAAGTCAAGCGCTTCGAGTCGGGGGTTGTCTACAACCCGATCACGCTTGCCCCCGACCAGACCCTGGCCGATGCCAAGGCATTGCAGGAACGCTACAAGATCACCGGCTTCCCGGTGGTCGACGGCGGCCGCGTGGTCGGCATCCTGACCAACCGCGACATGCGTTTCGCCGATGACGACAGGACCCCGGTCAGCGCCATGATGACCAGCCGGGATCTCGCCATGCTGACCGAGCCGGCCGATCTCGGCGAGGCCAAGAAGATGATGCATGCCCGGCGCATCGAGAAGCTTCTGGTGGTCAATGCCAAGGGCCAGCTGACCGGGCTGCTGACCATCAAGGACATCGAACAATCGGTGCTCAACCCCAATGCCTGCAAGGACGAGCTCGGCCGCCTGCGGGTCGCCGCCGCCACCACCGTGGGCGATGCCGGCTTTGCCCGGTCTGAGGCGCTGATCGATGCCGGCGTCGATCTGGTGGTCATCGACACCGCCCATGGCCATTCGGCGTCGGTGGCCGAGGCGGTGGAACGGGTCAAGCGGCTGTCGAACCGGGTCCAGGTGGTGGCCGGCAACGTCGCCACCGCCGAGGGCACGCGGGCGCTCATCGGTGCCGGGGCGGATGCGGTCAAGGTGGGTATCGGGCCGGGCTCGATCTGCACCACGCGGATCGTTGCCGGGGTCGGCGTGCCCCAACTCACCGCGATCATGGATTGCGCGGCGGAGGCGGCAAAGAACGGCACTCCGGCGATTGCCGATGGCGGCATCAAGTATTCGGGCGATTTCGCCAAGGCCATCGCGGCCGGCGCCCATTGCGCCATGATCGGCTCCATGCTCGCCGGTACCGATGAGTCGCCGGGCGAGGTCTTCCTTTACCAGGGCCGCAGCTTCAAGGCCTACCGCGGCATGGGCTCCATTGCCGCCATGGCCCGCGGGTCGGCCGACCGCTATTTCCAGAAGGAGGCGTCGTCCGACAAGCTGGTGCCCGAGGGCATCGAGGGACAGGTGCCCTACAAGGGCTCGGCCCAGGCGGTGGTGCACCAGCTGGTCGGTGGGCTGAAGGCGGCCATGGGCTATACCGGCGCCGCCACCATCGAGGCGATGCGCACCGCCAGCAGTTTCGTGCGGATCACCGGCGCCGGGCTGAGCGAAAGCCACGTCCACGACGTGCAGATCACCCGCGAAAGCCCGAACTACCGGGTCGGCTGACCCACCGGGCGACGGCCGGGTGGCCAGCTTGAATGCGGCCTCTATCCTGGGATGGCTTCACTCGGAGAAAGGGCCCGGGCACCCAGCCCGGACCGCGCCCGACACTCCCCGAGGGCGCATTGCGACGGACCGAGCAGCGGCAGCGTCACGGCAGTGCGGAACCATAAAGTACGCCGCCCCGGGGTCCCGAAGTGCCCTCCCAGGATCGGGGCGCGGCCCTCACGTCGAACCGACGGCTGGCAGGCCAGCACTATCGTTGGCAGCGCTCGCGCGCCGAAAGCTTCGCGCCGTCAGTGGATGGCCTTGCGTTGAAGCCGAATGCATCGAACGCCATGGCCCTGCAAGCCAATCGGTCAGAAGATGAAGTCGTCCACTGTCAGAGCCGCGGCCTCGACGTTCAGAAGGAGAATGGCCAACTCGGCAGGATGCCCGCCTTCCAAAGACCCGTCCGTATCTGCGTAGAGCATGACGTCGTCACCCTGCTGGACCAGCCAGACGGCATTCTCCGCCGGATCATCGGCGAAATACATCACCGTCTCGATGGCACTGAAATCGAGCTTGTCGGTCCCCGGTTTGAAGTCGGTTATGGTCTCTTGCCCGGCTGAAACATCATCGTCGCCGCCGCAGTCGTCATGGCCTCCTTCTTCACCGTCAAGGCCACCATTCCCGCCGTCTTCGCCTGAGTGGTCGTCCCCAGAGCCATGGGCCGGTGCTTCGCTTGCCGATCTGTAGACGAATGTGTCGGCGCCGCGCCCGCCGGTAAGGATGTCCGCTGCCATGCAACCGACAAGGATGTCGTCGCCGTTTCCGCCATAAAGCGCGTCCGGTCCACCACCGCCATGAAGGTAGTCGTCACCGTTGCCCCCGGACACCGTGTCGGGCCCGCCTTGGGCGAAGAGACTGTCCGACCCGTTTTGGCCGAGTATTTCGTCCGGTCCACCACCAGAATGGACCGTGTCGTCTCCGTTCAGCGCCAATATCTTTTGCGGCCCGCCGCCTGACATGATCTCGTCGGCCTTGTTGGTACCGAGTATTGTTGTCGGCTCGTGGTCATGGTCATCGTTTTCGATGCTGGCTTCGGACAAGCCAAACGCAGCTTGCCGTATGAAAGCGCCTATTCCGAGAACTGGTTTCACCTTTTCCTCGCTTTCAGGACTGCCTGCGGGCGGCCCGTCTTGAAAAGGGGCCGCCACAACTTGCGCGGTCTGTCAGAAGACGAGATCCCCTGCTCCCGCGGTCTGATCCAGATACTCCTGATATGTCAGCACATCAGCCGCGTGGGCGTGGATGAACTCGATCACCGCGCGACTGTCATCTGCGGCCTGTGCGAAGTCATTGACCCCGGCGTCATCTGCGGGGACGTAGACGAATTTGTCGTCCGCAGTGTCCGCGGTGCCCTTGTCGTCGAGGAAAAGGAACTCGTCGGTCCATTCCTCGCCATGGAACACGGCATCGTAGACGGTGGCATATTGGTACTGCGGCGCGCCGTCGACATCGACAACCCAGCGCAGCCAGTCGGCCTGAGTAATGTCATCTCCGCTGAAGCGGTCGACACGGCTGTAGTCATAGCTTTCGGCGTCGTCCGAAGGGTCGCCCGCCGTACCGTTGTGATCGACGAAGTCGTAATAGGCAGTGACCGTCTGCGACTGGGCATCGACGGTATTGAGGCGCAGCGTCGTGTTCTCATAGAGCATCGCGTCGAGCGTGATCTTGCCTTCCTTGCTCCACGCAGCGCCGAGCAGCGCCGACGGGTCCCAGTCTGGTGTCACGGTGTCCGGGCCGACAAGGTCCTGAAGCACGCTGATGTCATAGGACTCGCCGTTGACCACAAACGGGGCGGACCAGTTTGCGACGGCATCGGGCCATCCTGCCGCCCCGCCGGCAGTCATCAGGGCCTGGTAAAGCGCCAGGTTTTCAAGCGGGGCGTCGATTGTCGCCCACTCGCCATCCGCATCGGTTCGGTACATGATGCGACCAGCGGGATCGGTGCTGAGGTAGTCCTGCAGGGCCGCATCCGGGTCGGCATCGCCATCGAAAGCGGCGACGGCGCTCGTGATCTTGTCAAGTGCCGCGACCAATGCCTTCTCCGTCACTTTTGCGGGTGCGCGCGAGACGTTGGCACGCTCCAGTTCGACTTCTTGCAAGAAGGGGACCAAGGCTTCGGGAAACTCGAAATCGCCTTCATCGATCTCTATTGCGTATATTGGGAAAAGCCCGTCGAGAGTGGCGATCCCGAGCACATCCTCCGGATCGTATCCAACGGCGATAAGCTGGCTTGATGAATCCAGTATGGGTTCGCCATTTCCTCCTCCGTTCTCATCCGTCGGGTCCAAGTCGCGATAAAGAACGATCTGATCACCGAAGAGGCCGCCTTTCTTCGTACCAGCGCCCGGTGGCTTTCCTCCGCCTCCGCCATTTCCAGGATTGAGCCCTGGGTTGCCCCCGGCATGGTCGGGTCTTCCAGATTCATGTGGCATTGATTGCTCCCACCTAGTCACAGGCACGAGCTTGCTTGAGGATCATTCGATTCGAATTGACGAACATCAACAGGAATTCAGAAAACAGAATATCAAGAGCCTCAGACCTGAGCCGGGTGCTACCTTCGGAGGCGGCTCAGCATTCGCTCCGCAAAATCGCCACCGCAGAGAATGACCGGATTCTACCCATCGCGACGAATACTGCGCGTTGCACCTCTCTCAGTGTCGGGCTTGAGGCTGCCCTCGATCCGGTCGGTCCGGCTGCGTGAAGTCTGGGGTCCCACCCGGCGGGGCGTGACGCTGCCGACAGGCCTGTTCGGGGTGTCTTTGCGCCTGTCTCCACCCGTGTCCCCACATGTCTCCACCGACGTTAACATTTTTATCGTTTTATATCAGTGTCTTGACATGCTGTCCCCACGGGGACGCTTTGCGGGCGCCCTGTCCGGGTCCCGACCCTCGCCCCTGATCCGCCGGCGGCCAAGGGCTTCTTCCCGCCAGCCTCGATCCCGAAGACGCCAGTGCCTTTGTCACCGCGCCCGGCTTTGCCGCCGCCGACCGTTTCACTGGCACTGGCTCCCGCCTTCGGCTACTCGATAGGGGCCCAGCCACGCGGAAAGGCGGCCCTATGGAACGCTACTACGTCTTCGGCGGCGCCATCGCGCTGACGCTGGCCTCGGCCATCGCCCTGATCTGGAGCGCCTGGTTCGCGATCCCGCTCGTCGCCTTCGCCGCCCTGGCGTTGATCGGCGTCTACGACGTGGTCCAGCCGGACCACTCGATCCTGCGCAACTACCCGGTGATCGGCCACATGCGGTTCCTGTTCGAAGGCGTGCGGCCCGAGATCCGCCAGTACCTGATCGAAAGCGACCAGGACGAAGAGCCGTTCTCCCGCGACAAGCGCTCCATCATCTACCAGCGCGCCAAGGGAGTAGAGGACAAGCGCCCCTTCGGAACCCGGGCGCGGGTCTACGATTCGGGCTATCAGTGGATAACCCACTCGGTGGTGCCCAAGCACATCGCCGACCACGACTTTCGCGTCACCATCGGCGGCCCGGACTGCACCCAGCCCTATGCTGCCTCGCTCTACAACATCTCGGCGATGAGCTTCGGGGCGCTGTCGGCCAACGCCATCCAGGCCCTGAACACCGGCGCCCGCATGGGCGGCTTCGCCCACGACACCGGCGAGGGCGGCATCAGCCGCTACCACCGCGCCGGCGGCGGCGACCTGATCTACGAGGTCGGCTCGGGCTATTTCGGCTGCCGCGACGCCCGGGGCCGGTTCGACCCCGACCGGTTCGCCGCCCAGGCCGCCGACCCGCAGGTCAAGATGGTCGAGCTCAAGCTCAGCCAGGGTGCCAAGCCCGGCCATGGCGGCGTCCTGCCCGCCTCCAAGGTCTCGCCCGAGATCGCCGAGGCCCGCGGCGTTCCCATGGGCCATGACTGCATCTCCCCCTCGGCGCATCCGGAATTCTCCACGCCGCTGGAGCTTGTCCGCTTCATCGGCCGGCTGCGCGAGCTTGCCGCAGGCAAGCCGGTGGGTTTCAAGCTCTGCATCGGGCACCGGCGCGAATTCATGTGCATCGTCAGGGCGATGCTGGAAACCGGCATCGTGCCCGACTTCATCGTCATCGACGGCAAGGAGGGCGGCACCGGCGCGGCACCGCTGGAATTCGCCAACCATATCGGCATGCCGCTGGTCGAGGGGCTGACCTTTGCCCACAACACGCTCCGCGGTGCCGGCCTGCGCGAGCGGCTGAAGCTCGGCGCCTCGGGCAAGGTGGTGACCGCCTTCGACTTCGCCAAGGTGCTGGCGCTCGGCGCCGACTGGGCGAACTCGGCCCGCGGCTTCATGTTCGCCATCGGCTGCATCCAGGCCCAGGCCTGCCATACCAACCGCTGCCCGGTCGGGGTGGCGACCCAGGACAAGGTGCGCCAGCGGGCGCTGGTGGTGGACAAAAAGGCCGAGCGGGTGCAGCGCTTCCACAACAACACCATGAAGGCACTGGCCGAGATGACCGGCGCCGCGGGCCTTTCCCATCCCCGCGAATTCCTGCCGCATCACCTCCTGATGCGCGAGCGCGACCGCGACATGGTCACCGGCGCCGAGATCTATCCCTACCTGCCCGAAGGGTTCCTGTTGCGCGGCGAGACCGACAGCTTTGGCTATCATGATCGCTGGTTGCGCTCGCGCGCCGAAAGCTTCGCACCCTTCGACATCTGACCCTGTCTCGGGCACGGGGCCGGCTGGACAGGCCAGAAAATCAACCGTGCGGGACCGCTGCTCCTTTGGTGATGCGGGAGCAGCGCTTCCGGTCCAAACCTGCCTTTCACTGACCGATCAAGTTGCTGCGGTTGCAGCCAGCACTGCTGCCATTCGCTAAGCGCCCAATCTTGGCGCTGAACGCCAAAAATCGAGAGTCCCAAACTCGACCCTTGGCGGTCATCCATATCCGGCATTGATGGTGCTTTGCGGTATCGCGAAACGGACGATTGTATCGTGCCGCGTGCCAGGCAGAGCATTTCCACCTCAGGTCGAGCTGGGCAACCGAAGCGACAAGCCCTTCATACGGTTTTTTTCGGCCTCGTTGCCGCAGCGTTCGACGACGTCCCGGCACAGATCAAACGTGTCGATTGCGTCTTGCGGTTCGATCTCTCGCCCCAGCATTTCTTCCGTCACGTGAAGCCATATTGCGACTGCCAGGTCACCCCGACCGTCGGTTTCGAAGCGGGAAAACGCTTCGCGCAGTTGCTCGAGCGGTATGCCGTCGCTCTCGGCTACGCGCTTGTTTGACTTGGTCTCAAGCGTCCACGGCAACTCGCGATACTCGCGATCCCAGAAAGGCCGCTCCATCAAGTGCCGCGCCACAAGGTCGTGCAGGCCGCGCTCGAAGTAGACGCCCTGCAACCAGTAAAGCTCTGCCCCCCAAGAGTCGCGCTCGATCACTCCAATGGCCTCATCGCTGTAGCCTCGCTCTTCGTCGGCGGCGCGCAACCTGTCGGCGTTGTCTCTGCCCCACCGGCGCGCGGAATCGAAGAAGTCCTCGAAATCCTTGGTGAAGTCCGAAAACGTGGGCTTGAACGCCGCGATGATCTCGTCCCGCGGTCTGAAATCCTCGTAGCTCATTGCACGCGCTCCGCGACCCTGGGCAACAAGCTGGCGAAGGCGTCTTCGTCCGGCTCGACGCGCTTGGACTTGGGCAGCCTGAGCCGGGGAAATTCTTTCCCAGAGCGCATGATATAGGCCTGCTCGACCGCGTCCATCAGACCCTCGATCAACGGTGTCTCGCCCAACTTGGCCGGGTCGTAAGAGTCCGGGTCAGCAAGGACCGCGGCGTAGACCTCTTGGCCCTGCATGACCAGCCAGTTCCGGAAGTAATCGAAGGCGTCGTCGCTGCACCCCTTCATGAGCAGGTAGGCCAAGGCCCAGATATCCTCGCGATAAGCCTCGGCTACCCGGTCCGTTACTATTTGCCCGAACGCCTTGATCGCCTTCGCATCATATGCCGCAAGGCGGTCCGGCAAGGTATCGAGGCGCTCCTCGGTAGTCTCTCCGCCCGATGTGAGCAGGCTCCAGAACAGCGCCTCGCTCATCTCATCCGGCAAGGCCTTCGCCGCGACACGGGTTCTCTCTTCCGCCAGGACTTCGGCGCGGGTCCGATCCAGCCATTCCTTCTCGCGCCCCGTTCCGAACGCGTCGAAGTGGCGCATGGCGAGGGCGATGGCCTCAAGCGTCACACGCTTCGACGTACTCAGCGATTGCTGGTGGAAATCGAACTCCGCCTGCAACGTGTTGTCCATTTTCAGTTTCTTCGCGGCCACGTCGCGATCGCGAACATCCTGCCAGAACATGGTCGCGTTCTTGCGGATGTAGTGCTGCCAACACCGAACCGCTCGAGCGCCCTCACCCATCGCTGCGAACTGGTGAAATCGCGAACGCATTTGGCGGTCTGGTAGCCCCCTTCCCCATTCGTCGATCTTGTAGTGAGCCTCGACGAGATCAGGGCGGCCCTTCTCGAAATAGAATGCAACGAGTTTTTCGAAGTCGCCCCCTCTGCCAAGCGCGAGACCCGGAAACCTGAGTTCGTCGGCGCCCGTCATGTGTGCGGCGGCCAGCCTTCGGGCGTGGTCCGCAAGGTTGTGCGCGTCGTCATCAAGCGACTTGAACTTCGGCCGAAAGCTTCGGAGCGCTTCTCGTATCAGTACATCCTTGTCCATAAATCACGCTCTTGAAGTTTGACCCGACGAGTTGACAGCGACCGGCTGCAAGGATTGGCGTATTGCCGTTTCGTCAACCGGCATAGTGACCTCATTGGGCTTGGGACTTTGTTCAACCCAGAGTAAGTGTTTGAGTTGATTTGGTGCAATGCGTCCTGTGAGAGCAAAGTCTGCTTTGTGGGGTTGCGAATGAAGATCTTGCGCTTTCAGCTGATGGCCGCTTCCGCAATCTCTCCACCGTGAGTTTGGGCCCGCGGCGAAAGCCCGGAATCCGCCCATCACGATGGATGCTGCGCATGAATCTCTCTCAGTGAAGGCTCGAAGCTGCCCGCGATCTGATCGGTCCGGTTGGGTGAATTGGTGGTTCCCACCCGGGTGGGTGTGACATCACCGGCGGGCCTGTTCGAAGTGTCGTTGTGCCCGTCCCCACCGCTGTCCCCACATGTCCCCACCGGCGTTAACACTTTTATCCTTAAATATCAGGTATTTGAATACCCGTCCCCGTGGGGACGCCTGGCGATTGCCTTGTCCGGGCCCCGAATTCGGCTCCTGACCTCTCTCCGGCCAAGGCTTTCCCCCGTCGGCCGGCTGGGCTAGGTGGGGCGATGAAGCTTGCGAACCGCCCCTCATGACCCCTGCCGCCCGCGCCGCCACGGCGATCGAACTTCTGGACGCGATCCTTGCCGGTGCGCCGGCCGAGCGCGAACTGACCCGCTGGAGCCGGGCCAGCCGCTTCGCCGGCTCGCGGGATCGGGCCGCGGTCAGGGACCTCGTCTACGACTGCCTGCGCTGCCGGCGGTCCTTCGCCTGGCTGGGGGCGTCCGAATCCGGACGCGGCCTGGTGCTCGGCTGGGCGGTGCAGGCGGGGATCGACCCGGGCGAGATATTCTCCGGCGAGCGCTTCGCCCCCGAACCGCTGACCGCCGGCGAGCTGTCCGCATCGGGACGGCCGCTGTCCGGGGCGCCGCGCGCGGTCCGGCTCGACTACCCCGACTTTCTCGAGGCCGAACTGAAGCGCGGGCTCGGGCGGCGGTTCGAGCCGGTGCTGGCGGCGATGCGTGAACGGGCGCCCATCGACCTGCGGGTCAACCGGATGAAGGCGGACGTCGCCACCGCCATCGCTGCGCTGGCCGAGGGCGGTATCACGGCCTGTCCCCACGTGGCGCATGAGGGTGCGCTCAGGGTCGAGGGCGACGGCCGCACCCTGCGTGCCACCGGTGCCTTCAATGACGGGCTGGTGGAGTTGCAGGACCTGTCGAGCCAGATGGTGGCGGCGGCGGCCGGGGCCCGTCCCGGCATGGTGGTCCTCGACTATTGCGCCGGCGGCGGCGGCAAGGCCCTGGCCCTGGCTGCCGACATGGGCGGAGAGGGCCGCCTCTTTGCCTACGACATCAACCCGGCTCGGATGAACGACATTCCCGACCGCGCGGCGCGGGCCGGCGTCAGGATCACGGTGATGGACGGCCGCGATATGGGTCGGCTGACAGGTGCCTGCGATCTGGTCCTGGTAGATGCTCCGTGCAGCGGCACGGGCGCCTGGCGCCGCAACCCGGACCATAAATGGAAATTCCGGCCTGCCGATCTGGACGTGCTTCTGCGCAGCCAGCGGGCGATCCTGCAGCGGGCCCGTCAATTCGTGCGGCCCGGCGGGCGGCTGGTTTATGCGACCTGCTCGCTACTCCATGCCGAGAATGAGGCTCAGGCTTCGGACTTTTCCAAGGCGGAGGCGGCAAACTGCACCCGCTCGTTCCGCCTGTTGCCGCCGGAGCAGGGCGATGGATTCTACTTTAGCGAGTTTTCACTGGATTGACGCACGTTTGGAGCATACAACGTAAACGTGTATTTTCACGAGTTGTTAACTTGGCATGGTTAACCCGACGGCACTGGCATTGCGGCGGTGGGCGTTATGAGCAGCATTCCCGATTGGGACGATCGAGCGACGAAACCGGTGTGGCTGCCGGTGGCCGGAGCCATTGCGGCGGCGGGCTTGCTCGTCGGCCTGGTTGCGGTCTGGGCAAATGGCGGATCGGCACCTTCAGGGCGTGCGCTACTGACCCCGGGCCTGGCTTTCGCCGCACTTTCCCTCTTTGTTGTGAAATGCATGTTGCGCTCACGTCTGCCGGAGGCGTCGAGTTCCTTCAGTCGCCTTTACGGTGAGGTCGACCGGCCGTCGGCACTCTCTGACCGTACGGGTCGAATCCTCGCACTGAACCCGGCCGGCCGTCAGCTGTGGAGCGGCAACGGGTCGATCGAGGCGGCGGTCTCAACCTGGCTGTCCAACCCGGCGCCGTTGATCTACCAGATGATCCGCGGCCTGCATCGCACAGGGCAGGTCACCGAGGAACTGGCGCTCGATGATGGCTATGTCCGCCTGGTGGCGCAATCGGCCGGGCCGGACCTTGTGGTCTGGCAAGTTGCCGAGATGGCCACCGACGAATCCGGCGAGGTGGCGGAGAGAACCGGTGACCTGCCGCAGATCCTTGTCTCGAGTACTGGCGCTGTCCTGAAGATGAACCGGGCGGCGCGGGCCCTGGCCGGAAATGATATCCGGCACGTGACCGACCTTTTCGAGGATCTGCCATTCCGGCACGGTGGCATCCATCGCCTGCTGCCGGCGGCGGCGCTGCCCGTGCGCCTGCACGTGACGCGCACCGGTGACGGGGGACAGAACCTGGTGATGATCCCCTGCGATCCGACCGAATTGTCGGGGGTCGCGCCCGAGGGCGTGCTTGACGATCTGCCGGTGGCGCTGGCGAGGCTGAAGCCCGACGGGACGCTGGTCTATGCCAATGCCGCCGCCAAGGCTCTGCTCGGGGGCCGTGCGGTGCCGGGGGCCCAGATTGCCGGCCTGATCGAAGGGCTCGGGCGCTCGATTCCGGAACGCCTGCTGGACACCGCGCGGGGGCGGGCCCAGGGCCGCTCGGAAGTGGCGCGCGGCAAGATTGAGGATCGCGAGATCTTCCTGCAGGTCACCCTGACCCGAGTTATGATGGACGGAGAGGTCTCTCTGCTTGCGGTCCTTGCGGACGCGACGGAGTTGAAGACCCTGGAGGCGCAATTCGTCCAAAGCCAGAAGATGCAGGCGGTCGGTCAGCTTGCCGGCGGCATCGCCCATGACTTCAACAACCTGTTGACGGCGATCCACGGACATTGCGACCTGCTGCTGCTGCGCCACGACCAGGGCGATCCCGATTTCGCTGACCTGACCCAGATCCGGCAGAACGCCAACCGTGCCGCATCGCTGGTCAGTCAGCTTCTGGCATTCTCGCGCAAGCAGACGCTGCGGCCGACCGTGCTGCAGCTTTCGGACACGCTTTCGGAAATCGCCCACCTGCTGAACCGGCTTCTGGGCGCCAAGGTCTCGCTGGAGATCGAGAGTGCGCCGAACCTGTGGTGCGTCCGCGTGGACGAGCGGCAGTTCGAGCAGGTGATCGTCAACCTCGCGGTCAATGCGCGGGATGCCATGCCCACCGGCGGGTCGGTCAAGGTCGTCGCCGAGAACTGCCTGCTGGAGACCGAGTTGCAGCGCGACCGGGCGACGGTGCCGCCGGGCGAGTATGTCAGGGTCAGTGTCTCCGACACCGGGTCGGGGATTCCGCCGGACAAGATCGGGAAGATCTTCGAGCCGTTCTTTACCACCAAGCGGATCGGAGAGGGCACCGGGCTGGGGCTTTCGACCGTCTATGGCATCGTCAAGCAGACGGGCGGGTTCATCTTTGCCGACAGCGAGGTGGGGCAGGGGGCGAGCTTCACCGTCTACCTGCCGGCCCACGAGGACGAGGGGGACACGGCCGACCAGCCCGCATCCGAGCCGCGCGAGCCGCGGACCACGGGTGGCCTTGCCGGACGCGGCGTGATCCTTCTGGTCGAGGACGAGGCGCCGGTGCGCTCGGTCGCGGCGCGGGCGCTGCAGATGCGCGGCTACACCGTGCTCGAAGCCGATTCCGGTGAGGCGGCGCTGAAGATCCTCGACGACTCGCCGCCGCATGTGGACCTGTTCCTGTCCGACGTGATCATGCCCGGGATCGACGGGCCGACCTGGGTCGAGGAGGCCAAGAAGCGCGGCATCGAGGCGCCGACGATCTTCGTCTCGGGCTATGCCGAGGATGCCTTCCGCGACGGCCGCGGCGAGCTCGACCAGGCGGTGTTCCTGCCCAAGCCGTTCTCGATCAACGAGCTGGCCGAGAAGGTCAAGTTCACCCTCGGCCAGGCCGGCTGAAACAGGCCCGAAGCGGCTGTCCGCATGCGGACGGCGGTGCGTCCTGGGGCCCCGGACAGAGACCGCCCCTGAAGCGTCCCCATGGGGACGGGGGGTCAAGGCGCTGTTTTCAGGACAGTTCCTGTGGGGACGGGTCTGGATCGCGCCCGGGCCGCTCCCCGCCCACCCACCCTCGCGCCCCGGGCGCGCCTGGCGCTGCGCCAGGTCTGGCGCTGGTGTCCCCATGGGGACGGGGGGTCAAGGTGCTGGAATCCAACGGAATCCCGTGGGGACGGTCTGGGGACGCCAGACCGGGTGCCTTGGCTGGGGATCAGGGGCCTAAGGAAGCGTCCCCATGGGGACGGGGGGTCAAGGTATTGAAATTCCGCAAGATCCCGTGGGGACGGTCTGGAGGCGCCGGATCGGGTGCTGGGGCCCGGGATCATGGGCCAAAGGAACCGTCCCCACGGGGACGCGTTGCAAGTGTCTGAATTTAAAAGAAAAAAATATTAACGCGGGTGGGGACACGCGGGGATGGGCCGCCACAATCAATCCGGTATGCCGTCATGGAGGCGTTCGGCATCGCGGTCGAGCCGACCCTGGTGACGATGTGAAAAGGCTGCGGCGTTTGTCGCCGCGCGCCCCTATTGCCCGTCCTGGGACTGGAGCTCGACCGAATAGGACTCGATGACCGTATTGGCGAGGAGCTTTTCGCACATCGTGCGCACCTGCGCCTCGGCCCGGGCGGCGTCGGTCTCGGCCAGATCGAGCTCGATCAGCTTGCCCTGGCGGACGCCGTTGACGCCCTCGAAGCCGAGCGAGCCGAGGGCCCGGCGGACCGCCTCGCCCTGGGGGTCGAGAACCCCGGGTTTCAGCGTGACATGGACCCGCGCCTTCATCGCGACACCTTCATTGCGCCGCCCTCAGTTGACCAGCTTCGGGCGCTGCCCGGTATGGTTGGTCTTGGGCAGCACGCCGAGACGACGGGCGACCTCGGTATAGGCGTCGGTGAGGCTACCGAGATCGCGGCGGAACACGTCCTTGTCGAGCTTCTGGCCGGTTTCCATGTCCCACAGGCGGCAGCTATCGGGGGTGATCTCGTCGGCGACGACGAGGCGCTGGAAATCGCCCTCGTAGACGCGGCCGATCTCGATCTTGAAGTCCACCAGGCGGATGCCGACGCCGAGCATCAGGCCGCTGAGGAAGTCGTTCACCCTGAGCGCCAGGGCGACGATGTCGTCGAGGTCCTGCTGGCTGGCCCAGCCGAAGGCGAGGATGTGCTCCTCGGCCACCATCGGGTCGTGAAGCTCGTCGTTCTTGTAGTAGAACTCGACGATCGGCCGGGGCAGGGCGGTGCCCTCCTCGAGCCCGAGCCGTTTCGACAGCGAGCCGGCGGCGACGTTCCGGACCACCACCTCGAGCGGGATGATCTCGACCGAGCGCACAAGCTGTTCGCGCATGTTCAGCCGGCGCAGGAAGTGGGTCGGCACGCCGATGGCGTTGAGGCCGGCCATGAAGAACTCGGACAGGCGGTTGTTGAGAACCCCCTTGCCCTCGATCACCGCCTTCTTCTCGCCGTTGCCGGCGGTGGTGTCGTCCTTGAAGTACTGGATCAGCGTGTCGGGTTCGGGGCCCTCGTAGAGAATCTTGGCCTTGCCTTCGTACACCATCCTGCGGCGCGCCATCACTTGAGCCTCCGGGAAACGAAAGACGCACTCCGGCGCGGATTGCCCTGCCGAGAGGTTGCCCTGCTATAGGCGCTCGCCCCGGCAGGGGCAAGGATTCGCGGGATCGTCGCGTGGCGCCTTGCAAAGGGGCTTGGCGGGCGACTATTTGTCCTGAAGACAGGATCGGGACAAGGATTTGCCGCGATGACAACCTTCGACGACCGCGAGGATACCTTCGAGAAGAAGTTCGCCCATGACGCGAACATGCAGTTCAAGGCCGAGGCGCGTCGCAACAAGCTTCTGGGGCTGTGGGCGGCGGCCCTGCTCGGCAGGTCGGGCGACGCTGCCAACCAGTATGCCAGCGAGGTCGTGAAGGCCGACCTGCAGGAGGCCGGCGACAACGACGTGCTGCGCAAGGTCGCGGGCGATCTGGGCGACAAGGCGAGCGAGGCGGAGATCCGGGCCAAGATGGCCGAGCTTCTTGCCGTCGCCAGGGCGCAGGTGATGGACGAGGCCGAGTAGGGCATCCGGGACGCCGCCGCACCCGTGGTGCGCGGCCCCGACTAGCCGAATCTTAAGACCGAGCCGCTAGTTACCGCCCGGCAATTCACGGCGACGGGAACCAGTGGTGAAGGCAGTCAGCGACGCTGCGGTGGCGGCGGCAGATCCTGTCCGGGCCCAGCGATGGCCGGACCTTGTGCCGCGTGTGGTCCTGATGCTGGCGCTGACGGGCGCCGCGGTGTGGCTGGCATCGCGGGAGCTGCAGGGGATTGCCCTTGCCGATGTGCTCGCCTCGCTTGCCGCGACGCCACTGGCGACAGTGGTTCTGGCCGTCGGCCTGACGGCGATCAGCTTTTCCGCCATCGCCGGCTATGATCTGATCGCGGTGCGGTCGATGGGGGTGGCGGTGCCCGCCGGTCCGGCCCTGTGGTCCGGCTTTGTCGCCTCGTCCTTTGGCCAGGTCCTGGGTCTTGGCGCGATCGTCGGGGCCGCCATGCGCTGGCGCATGCTCAGGCGTTTTGGCGTCACGCCGCTGCAGGCGGGTCTGGTCAGCGGCGCGGTGACGGCCGGGTTCATGTTCAGCCTCATCGGCATCGGTTCGGCGGTGACGCTCTACGCGCCGGGGTCGATCTCGTTCCCCGGCTCCGCCGATCCGGCCCTGATCCGGACCTGCGCGGTGATCGGGCTGACGACGTTCCTGTGGTTCCTCTTGATGTGCTGGGTGCAGCCGCGGCTGGAGGTTGCCGGCCGGCGCCTGCGGTTGCCGCGTTTCGGTGCGATGCTGCGCCTGGTGGTGCTCTGCGTCATCGACGTGGTGCCGGCGGCTGCGGTGCTCTGGGTGCTGCTGCCGGCCGGGCAGGACATCAGCCTCGCGACGCTGATCCCGCTCTATCTGGCGGCGCTGTTCGTCGGGCTTGTGGCAAATGTCCCGGGCGGCGTGGGCATCCTGGAACTGGCCTGCCTGCTGACCTTTCCGCACCTGCCGCAGAGCGAGGTGCTGGCCTCGGTGCTCTTGTATCGCGCGATCTTCTATGTGCTGCCGTTCCTGGTGGCCTCGGTCGTCGTCGCTCGCCACGAGGCGGCCATGGCCGGGATGATCGCGCCGCTGACCCCCGACCGGCGGCGGTTCCGGCGCGGGCCGGACGTGCTGGCCGTGCCCGAGGGCGGGACCCCGCCGCAGGTGGCGCAGATACTTGCCGGCTGCGAACGGGCCGAGGCCTTCCTGGCCCAGGCCGGCGACAAGCTGGTGCTGATGTCGCCCGACCGGCGCGCCTTCCTGATCTATGCCTCGACCGGCAATGCGCTGGTGGCCCTGGGCGACCCGGTGGGCCCGCGCAGCGCCTGGCCGGTGCTCATCGACCGGTTCCTCGGCAAGGCCCGGGCCCAATACGCCCGGCCGGTCTTCTACAAGGTCTCGAGCGAGGCCGCGCCCATGCTCGCGGCCGCGGGGTGCATGGTGGTGCGCTGCGGCGAGACGGCCATCCTCGACCCGGCGACCTTCACCCTCGAAACGCCGGCGCGGCGCGAATTGCGGCGCAAGCTGTCACGGGCCGCCCGCGCCGGCGTGACGGTGATCGCGCACGCCCCGGGCACCGCGCCGACGCACCGCCTGGACGCCGTTCATGCCGAATGGCTGGCCGAGCACGGCACCGAACTGGGCTTTTCGCAGGGCCGCTTCGGTGGCGCGCTGTTCGAGAGCTGTCGGGTCTTCGAGGCCCGGGTGGCCGGGTCCAGCGTCGGGTTTCTCAGCATTCTGCGCTCTGGTGACGGGGGCGAGGACGCTGTCGATGTCATGCGGCTGACCGGCGACGCGCCCGACGGCACCATGCACGGGCTGGTTGTCGCGGCGCTGGATGCGGCGCGGGCCGACGGGGTGAGGCGGTTCAGCCTGTGCGCGGTATCGCTGAGCGGCATCGACGATCCCGACGGCCGTGTCGAGCGGGTGGAGAACGCCATCTTCCGCCGCTTCGGCGATCGCGCCGGGCTGACCGGACTGCGCCGGTTCAAGGCGGCGTTCCGGCCCGAGTGGGAGCCGGTCCATGCCGCCTTCCGACCGCCACTGATCCTGCCGGTGACCGAGGCGCTGTCGGTCTGGCGGGTCCTGCGCCAGCCGAAAAGGTCGACCACGGCCGCCGAGGCGCTGGCGGCCGCGCCGATCCACGCCGGCGGCTCCGCGCGCCGCAGGAAGATCGGGGCATGGCGCGGTCGGAAGCCGGCCCTGCGGCGGCGGGAGCCACCCGCGTTGCCGCCGTGCAGCGTCTTGTCCGCGGCCATGCCGGCCGCCTCCGGTCCGATCTCGGAGCCGGCCGGCAGTGCCGCCGAGCGCTAGCGCCGCGGACCCTTTCCAGCCCGTGACACGCCGTTCCGGCCGCGGGGCCGTGTCGCGTTGCGGGCGGGTGCGCCGGTCTTCGGGTCGGTGTGCGGTCGCCGGGGCGAGACCGACAGTCGCCCAAGACCCGCGCGAAGATCGCGTCCACGTGGCGCAGGTGATCGCCGAGGTCGAACATGGCCTCGATCTCGTCGGCGCCGAGCAGGGCGGTGACCTCCGCGTCGGACTTGAGCTCGGTGAGGAAATCGGCGCCTTCGCCCCGGACCCTCATGGCGTTGCGCTGGACCATGGCATAGGCCGCCTCGCGGCTGGCGCCGATCCTGGTCAGCGGGGCCGCGCGGTGCCGGTGCGCCGGTCTTCGGGTCGGTGTGCGGTCGCCGGGACGAGACCGCTACTCGCCGAAGACCCGTGCGAAGATCGTGTCCACGTGGCGCAGGTGATAGCCGAGGTCGAACATGGCCTCGATCTCGTCGGCGCCGAGCAGGGCGGTGACCTCTGCGTCGGACTTGAGCTCGGTGAGGAAATCGGCGCCTTCACCCCAGACCTTCATGGCGTTGCGCTGGACCATGGCATAGGCCGCCTCGCGGCTGGCGCCCTCCTGGGTCAGCGCCAGGAGTACCCGCTGCGAATGGACCAGCCCGCGCAGATGGTCGAGGTTGCGCCGCATGTTCTCGGGGTAGACGACCAGCTTGTCGATCACGCCGGTCAGCCGCGCCAACGCGAAATCCAGGGTGACCGTGGCGTCGGGGCCGATGTTGCGCTCGACCGAGGAATGCGAAATGTCGCGCTCATGCCAGAGCGCCACGTTCTCCATGGCCGGGATCGCCATCGAGCGCACCAGCCGGGCCAGTCCGGTCAGGTTTTCCGACAGCACCGGATTGCGCTTGTGCGGCATGGCGCTGGAGCCCTTCTGCCCGGGGGAGAAGAACTCCTCGGCCTCCAGCACCTCGGTCCGCTGCATGTGGCGGATCTCGGTGGCGATGTTCTCGACGGAGGACGCGACGACGCCGAGCGCCGCGAAGAACGCCGCGTGGCGGTCGCGGGGAATGACCTGGGTCGAGATCGGCTCGGGCTCCAGCCCCATCGCCTGGCAGACATGCGCCTCGACACCCGGGTCGATATTGGCGAAGGTCCCCACCGCGCCCGAGATGGCGCCGGTCGCCACCTCGTAGCGGGCCTTTTCCAGCCGGTTGCGGTTGCGAGCCATCTCGGCATGGAAGCGGGCGAAGGTCAGGCCCATGGTGGTCGGCTCGGCATGGATGCCGTGCGAGCGCCCGATGCGGACGGTATCCTTGTGCTCGAAGGCGCGCCGCTTGAGGGCCGACAGCAGCGCGTCGATGTCGGCGATCAGCAGGTCGGCGGCGCGGGTGAGTTGCACGTTGAAGCAGGTGTCGAGCACATCCGACGAGGTCATGCCCTGGTGGACAAAGCGTGCCTCGGGTCCCACCAGTTCGGCCAGGTGGGTGAGAAAGGCGATCACGTCGTGACGCGTCACCGCCTCGATCTCGTCGATGCGGGCCACGTCGAAGGTCATGTCCCTGGCCTTCCACACAGCGGCGGCGGCGTCGGCCGGAATGACGCCGAGCGCGGCCTGGGCGTCGCAGGCATGGGCCTCGATCTCGAACCAGATGCGGAACCGCGTGTCGGGCGACCAGATCGCCACCATTTCGGGCCGGGAATAACGGGGGATCATCGGCGGGCTGGCCTTCGGTGCTTGAGAGGAGACGGGCGCGTTCATAAAGTGGCCCGCCATGGATGACAATCGCACAGCGGCGGGAGACGGGCCGGTCTGGCCGGATGACGGGCAGGCGGCCTCGGCGGCGCGGCTTTTCGCCGGCCGCTGGAGCATCCTGCGCAACATCTATGATGTGGACAGCCAGTGGGCGGGCCGCTTCGACGGCACGGCGGTGTTTTCGCCGGCGCCAGGCGAGGCCGGCGCGACGCTGGACTATCACGAGGCGGGCGAGCTGCGCTTCGCCGGGCTGGTCGCCTATCACGCGACGCGGGACTATCGCTGGCGTTTCCGGGACGGAAACGCGGTGGAGGTGGATTTCGACGACGGCCGGCCGTTTCACGGCTTTGTCCTCGGCCCCGGACGGGCGACGGCGCGGCACCACTGCGAGCCCGATCAGTACGACGTGGTCTATGATTTCAGCCGCTGGCCGGAATGGCAGAGCGAATGGCGGGTGGTGGGACCGCGCAAGGATTACCGCATGGTGTCGCTGTATCGCCGGCAGGACTGAACGGGGCGCGCGCGGGGCAGGGCAATTTCGCTTGTGCAGCAAGGCGGCTTGCGGCACATGTTGCGCAAAGGACGGACAGCGAGAGGGGCACAGGATGCGCGTCAACGATCAGGTTCTGGCCGAGCGCCTTTGGCAGGCCGAGGGAACGGGGCTGTGGCTGAAGCGGATGCTTCTGGTGGCCGGCGGCATCGCGGCGCTGACCATCGCGGCCAAGATCAAGGTTCCGATGTGGCCGGTGCCGGCGACGATGCAGACCTTCGTGGTGCTGTCGATCGGCGCGGCGTACGGGCTGCGACTGGGGGTGGCGACGCTGGCGGGCTACCTGCTGGTGGGACTTCTGGGATTCGACGTGTTCACCTCGTCCTCGGCGGAGGTCAACGGATGGGCCTACATGACCGGCGCCACGGGGGGCTATCTTGTCGGCTTCGCGGTGGCGGCGGCGGTGATGGGTGGGCTGGCACGGGCCGGCTGGGACCGGTCGGTGACCCGGATGGCCGGGGCGATGCTGCTTGGCAACGTCATCATCTACGCCTTCGGGCTGCCCTGGATGGCGCACCTGTTCCTCGAGGCCAAGGGCTGGGACTGGGTGCTGCAGTGGGGCATGACCAACTTCCTGGTCTTCGACGCCATGAAGCTGGCGCTGGCGGCGCTGCTGTTCCCGGCGCTGTGGAAGCTGGTCGGTTCGGCGCGGATCTGAGTTTGAGCCAGGCGGAGACGGGCCTGCCGGCCCGTCACGTCTTTCGTTGCGGCCCGCCTTTCGGCGGGCCTTTTGCCGATTGCCGATGCGTCGCGTACCCGGCGGAGTGGCGCCTTTTGCGGCTCAGACCCGCGACCACAGGTCGTGGTGGTGCTCGAAGGTCGGGTGCATGTCGACGCCGGTCACCTGGTCGGTGTGATGCCGATAGATCGAGCGCCAGTAGGACTGGATGATGACGCCTTCGTCCTGCATCAGGGCCTCGATCCTGGCCATCACCTTGCGCCGCTTGTCGGTGTCGGCGATGGCGAGCGCCTCGGCCATCAGGCCGTCGAACTCGGGACTCGAGAAGCCCGATTCGTTCCATGCCTCGCCGGAGCGATAGGCCAGCGCCAGTACCTGCACGCCCAGCGGCCGCATGTTCCATTCGGTGGCGGAGAAGGGATACTTGGTCCAGTCCTCCCAGAACCTGCTGCCCGGCAGGATGGTGCGCCTGACCTTGATGCCGGCATCGATGAGCTGGGCGGCGACCGCATCGCAGGACGACCGCTGCCAGTCGTCGTCGATGGAGATCAGTTCGTGCTGGAAGTCCAGCATGCCGGCGTCTTCCATGAGCGCCCGCGCGGCGTCGGCATCCCGGGTCGGGGGCGGCAGCTTGGCGTATTCGGGATGGATCGGGCAGACGTGGTGGTTCTCGGCGACCGAGCCGAGGCCGGCATAGCCGAGTTCGAGGATCACGGCGTTGTCCACGGCCCGTGCCAGCGCCTGGCGAACCCGCTTGTCGGCGTAGGGCCTGACCCCGTTCACCTCGGCGATCTGGTTCGGCCTTACCACCAGCGTGGCCGAGGTGGTGACCTCGGACTTTTCGAAGCCGAGCGAGTCGAGGATCTCCACGAATTCTCCGGTCGTCTGGTAGACCATGTCGATCTCGCCGGCCTGGAGCGCCGCAACATAGGCCGAAGGGTCGGTCCCGTAGTCGATGTATTCGATGCTATCGAGCGGCACGTCACCGCCCCACCAGCCGCCGCGTCGGGTCAGGGTTGCGCGCACGCCTTCGTCGATCGTGAAGTTGTACGGGCCGGTGCCGATGGGGTTGGCGGTGAGGTTGGCGCCGCTCTGGTCGAAGCTTCGGTGCATGATCAGGGCAGGGTAGTCGCACATGCCCGGAATGATCGAGATGTCGGACACCGGCAGGTTCAACTGAACGGTGTGATCGTCGAGGATCGCGATCGCGCCTTCGCGCGCGGCGCCGGTGGCCTCGTCGATGAGCGATGCCACGCGGCCAGCCATGGAATTGCCGGCCGCGGCCTTGTCGCACCAGCGGTTGAGGTTGAAGACCACGTCCTCGGCGGTGAAGTCGTCGCCGTTCGACCACTTCACGTCCTGGCGGAGGTGCAAGACGTAAGTTCTTGCATCTTCAGAAACTTCCCAGCTTTTCAGAAGCCACGGCTCGAAGGTGAAGTCCTTGGTGTAGCGGACCAGGTTTTCGCACAGGCCGCGGGCAACGTTGGCTCGTTCCGACCAGTCGAACGAACGCGGATCGGTAACCGGTTTGAGCTGCATCTGGCAACGCAACGTGCCGCCGGATGTCTGGGCCCTGGCGGTCCTGGGCGCCGCCAGTCCGAGCAGGCCGTAGGCGGCCGAGGTGGTGGCGCCGAGCGCTGTCGCCGTTGCAAGGAACTCGCGCCGGCCCATGCGGCCGTTGCGGGCTTCTGCGGCATAGCCGGCAATCGCCTTGTGCAGCGGCTTGGCGTTTATGGTCGGCTCGGTCATTCCGGATCCCTTGTGATTCTCTTCGAACCCCGTGGCCGGCAGTCTATCGGATGCAGCCGGTATTTCGACCACGCAAGGCAGGCGGCCGCCGGATCACCGGCGTTCGGATCGGACACGGGCGCTGGCGCGTGCGCTGATATCCATCGAATAGTTACATAATATTGATTATACGCATTTTGCATGGCCCCGGGTGGATTTGACGCAGCGCCCCTGGCCAGGCCCTCGCCAGGTTCCGGGGTCACACTTGCATCCCCTGCGCGCTCGATTGAGGATCGCCGGATGCCGAATGCAACCGGTGCACCGCGCCACACCATCATCGCCGGACCAACCGCGTCGGGAAAGTCGGCGCTGGCGCTGCGGCTGGCGGAGGAAGATGGCGCAGTCGTCGTCAATGCCGATGCGCTGCAGGTCTACGATTGCTGGGCGGTGCTTACGGCCCGGCCGGACGATGTTGCGCTGACTGCGGCCGAGCACGCGCTTTACGGCCATGTCGGCCGGCGGGACAGCTATTCGGTTGGCGAGTGGCTGCGCGACGTCGCCCCTTTGATCGGTTCCGGGCGCCCGCTGATCTTTGTGGGCGGCAGCGGTCTTTACCTGTCGTCGCTGACCAGTGGGCTGGCCACGATCCCGCCCATTCCCAGCGATGTCAGGGCCGAGGGAAACCGGTTGCGGGCCGAAGGCGGCGCGGCCGGCCTTGCCGAGGCGTTGCGGCGGGTCGACAGCGATGCGCTGCTGGCGCTCGATCCGGCCAATCCCGCGCGGCTGCAACGTGCCTGGGAAGTGATGGCGGCCACCGGGCGGCCCTTGCGTGAGTGGCAGCGCCAGCCCGCGGCGCCGCTGCTGGCGGAATCGCAGGCGCGGTGCATCGTCGTCGACCCGGGCCGCGAGCAACTCCGCGAACGGATTGCGGTGCGCTTTGATGCCATGCTGGCCGGCGGCGCGCTGGACGAGTGCCGGGCGGCCCTTGCCGATGGCTGGGACCCCGAGCTGCCATCATCGCGGGCGCTGGGTGCCGCCGAGCTGGTCGCGTATCTGAGGGACGAGATGCCAATGGAGGCCGCGCGGGAGGCGGCCATCATCGCCACCCGGCAATATGCCAAACGCCAGCGGACATGGTTGCGGAGCCGGATGGGCCACTGGACCCGGATCGGCGATCCCGGCGCCCTGCCCTGAGCCCTAGTGCGACAGCTTGTAGAACCGGTTCCGGTCGCTGTCGGTCCAGCGCACGGTCAGGTGATACCCGTCCTCGGCGAGCGTTTCCTTGTCGACCAGATTGCGATCGAACAGCCATGCCCGTTCGCGGGCCCGGTCGAATGGCAGGGCCAGCTCGGCAAGCTGGCGCTCCTCGGCCAGCGCCGAGTCGATGCGCTCCAGCAATCGTCCAACGCCGTCGCCGGTCAGCGCGGACAGGGCCACCGGCCCCTGCCCCGGGTCGCCGCCGGCGAGTTCGGTGCGCGCAGCCGCCATCTCGGGCGACAAAAGGTCGACCTTGTTCCAGACCTCGACCGTGCGGGACATGGCGGTTTCGGACACGCCCAGATCGGTCAGGATGCGGCGCACTTCGGCCGCCTGGGTTTCGGTCTCGGTATGGGCGATGTCGCGGACGTGGATGATGAGGTCGGCGTCCAGCACCTCTTCGAGGGTGGCGCGAAAGGCGGCGACAAGCTGGGTTGGCAGATCGGAGATGAAGCCGACGGTGTCCGACAGGATGATCGGCCGCCCCGATGGCAGGCTGAGCCCGCGCATGGTCGGGTCGAGGGTTGCGAAAAGCATGTCCTTGGCCAGCACGCCGGAGCCGGTCAAGCGGTTGAAAAGCGTGGACTTTCCGGCGTTGGTATAGCCGACCAGGGCGACGACGGGATACGGCACCTTCTTGCGGGCGCTGCGGTGCAGGCCGCGGGTGCGGGTTACCGTGGAAAGCTGCTTTTTCAGCCGCGCGATGCGGTCGTCGAGCGCCCGTCGGTCGGCCTCTTTCTGGGTCTCGCCGGGACCGCCGACGAAGCCGAAGCCGCCGCGCTGGCGTTCCAGGTGGGTCCAGCTGCGGACCAGCCGGGTCTTCTGATAGCTCAGATGCGCGAGCTCCACCTGCAGCACGCCTTCGCGGGTCTGGGCGCGGTCGGCGAAGATCTCCAGGATCAGCCCGGTGCGATCGAGGATCTTGACCTTCCACTCGCGCTCGAGATTGCGCTGCTGGATCGGCGAAACCGGACCGTCGATGATCACGAGGCCGATGTCTTGGCTTGCGCAAAGCGCACCGATCTCGGCCACCTTGCCCTTGCCAAAGAGCGTGCCGGAACGGGCGGAGGGTAGCGAAATCACCCTCGCCTCGAACACGTCGAGCGTCAGCGCATCGGCCAGGCTGACCGCTTCGGCAAGTGCGTCCTCCGGCTCGCGACGGCTGCCCCTGCCGGGACCCAGATCGGGATGCAGGACGAGTGTTTTCACCGCTGGCTCAGCCGTTTTCCTCGGCCTCGTACAGCGAGATCGGCTGCGACGGCATGACCGTCGAGATGGCGTGCTTATAGACCAGTTGCGACTACCCATCGCGGCGCAGCAGTACGCAGAAATTGTCAAACCAGGTGATCACGCCCTGCAACTTGACCCCGTTCACGAGAAAGATCGTGACCGGGACCTTTGATTTGCGGACATGATTGAGGAAGGCGTCCTGTAAGTTTTGCTTGTCGGCGGCCATTTCTTGTTGCCTTTGGTGTTGCCGGGCGGCTCAAAATGGCAGCCCCCGATTATTGTTTGTTCACCATGTATGGCGACAGCGCGGCAAGATTTCCAGTGCTGCGCGCGAAAATTCCCTTACGGCAAAAAAACGCTCAAGTCAGCGGCGCCAGTAGTCCGGATTGATCAACGCGAGGGCAACCAGCACCTCGAGGCGGCCGAGAATCATCGCGGCGCAGAAGGCAAGCTGCACCAGCGGCCCTGCCCCGGCAAGGGTGATGGTCGGGTTCACCGCCGCCACCACCGGGCCGCAATTGGTCAGCGCCGCCATCGACATGGCCAGCGCGTCCTCGAAGGCGAAACCGGCGCCCGCGAAGATGATCAGGAACAAGGCCGCGCAGAGCGTGAAAAGACCGAGAAAGGAAAAAGCGATGAAGGCGGCCTCGCGCCTGATGCGGCGAGCGGTCACGCCGGCGCCGCCGATGCCCGCGGGGTGAACCAGGCGCTGCATCTCGCGCAATCCGTGCTTGTAGAGCGCATAGCTGCGCAGCAGCTTCAGCCCGCCGGCGGTGGTGGCGATGCCGCCGCCCAGGGTCACCAGGCCGAGCAGCACCAGTCCGGGTGCCTGCAGCCCCGACCACCGCTGCGCGTCCACCCAGTCGGCGCTTTCAAAGCCCATGGTGGTCAGAAAGGACAACACGGTGAAGAGGCTGCCCCAGAGAGCCGAGATCGCCCCAGCGGCATCCTCGGCCTCGTTGACCTCGATGGCGCCCAGGAAGTGGCGCAGAAAGAGCAGCAGCGGCAGCACAAGGACACAGAAGCCTGCAATGCTGATTTCGGGATCCTTGGTGCTGAGCGAGTGCCGGTCGCTGGTTGCGAGGGCGAAGATCGCCCGCCGCGTCACCGCGAAGAAGAGAAACAGGAACATCACCGCCTCGCCGGCGCGCCCGGAGGCCGCGGCGTGGGAATCGCCGAGGGGCGAAATGCCGCTGGTCGAAAGCACCGACATGGCATGCGACAGCGCCACCAGACCCTTGTCGCCTGCAATCGAAAGGCAGACCGCCAGGGCCGCGGTCAGCCCCACGTAGGCGGGCGTCAGCAACTGCGCCATGCGCCACAGTCGGGCATTGTCACGGGTTGCACCGCCGAGCGCGCGCTGTCCGAAGCGCTGACCACGGATGGCGGCGTCGATCTCGAACCCGCCAAGGTGCATGGGCTCGAACACCGCCGCGGCCGCAACGAGGATCATCAGGCCGCCCATCCACGCCACCGTGGCCCGCCATAGATGCAGCCCGCCGCTGATCGCGCCGGAATCCTGAAAGACCGTGGTGCCGGTCGTGGTCAGGCTCGACGCCATCTCGAGATAGGCCTCTGTGTAGGTGATCGTCGGCACCAGCTGCGCAACCGGCGCGGCAAAGACGGCCGGCAGCAGCAGATAGGCCGCAACAAGGTTGGCGAGCTGTCGCCGGCCGATGGACTCCGCCGGCGTCTGCATCGTCCCCAGCCCGAGCATCACCGCGATGACGGCAAAGAAGATGCCGTGATAGAGAAAGGTGCGCGCGGTGGGCCAGTCCGCCTGCCGCGCCGCGAACAGGCAGGGTATCAGCATCAGGGCCGAGCCCAGCAGCATCAGCAGGACCAGCAGCGGAAAGCGGTCGAGCGCGCGCATCGGCTAGAAGTAGTCGATGGTGACCTGGAACAGGCGTTCCACGGCGGCCACATCGCTGCGGAGGGCGAAGACGGTCAAAAGATCGCCCTCTTCGATGCGGGTGTCGCCCCGCGGCACGATGACCTTGCCGCCCTTGCGGATCAGGCCGACCAGCGATCCGTCGGGCCATTCGGTTTCGCGCAGCAGCTTGCCGGTGATCTGCGAGCTGCCCAGCACCTGCGCCTCGATCACCTCGGCCTCGGCATCGCCGATGGAATAGACCGCGCGGATGCGGCCATGGCGGATATGGCGCAGGATCGACGAGACGGTGGTGGCGCGCGGGTTGATGTAGGCGTTGATGCCCAGGGGGCCGATCAGCGGTACCAGGGACGGGTCGTTGATCAGCGCCAGAACCATCGGACAGCCCTCGGCCTTGGCGCGGGCGCAGCTGAGTAGGTTGGTCTTGTCGTCCTGGGTCAGCGCCAGCAGCGCGTCGGCCTGTCTGAGATTGGCTTCCTCCAGCAGCGATATATCGAGGCCATCGCCGTTCAGCACAATGGTGCGGTTCAGCGAATCGGCCGCCTGCTCGGCCACCGGGCGGCTTTTCTCGATCATCTTGATGCGCACCTTGCGCGGCAGGGCCTCGAGCTTCTTGGCAACGGTCAGCCCGACGCTGCCGCCGCCCACGATGATGACGCGGCCGACGGCGCGGTTCTGCTTGCCGAAGATGTCGAGGGTGCGCTCGAGGTCGTCGGTGGCGGTGAAGACATAGATCTGGTCGCCGGCGAAAAGCTGGTCCTCGGGCTCGGGGGCGAACAGCCGCCCCTCGCGGCGAACGCCCACCACCACCGCCCGGAGCGTCGAGAAGAGCTCGGTCAGCTGGCGCAGCGGGGTATCGAGGACGGCACAGTTCTCGCCGAGATTGAGACCCAGAAACTGCGCCGCGCCGTCGAGGAAGGTTCCGGTCTCGAATGCCGCCGGCGCCGCCAGCCGGCGCATGGCTGCTTCAGCCACTTCCAGCTCGGGAGAGATCACCACGTCGATCGGCAGGTGGTCGCGCCGGTAGAGGTCGGAGTAGATCGCGTCGAGATAGGCCTGGGCCCTCAGCCGCGCCACCTTGCGCGGCACCGAAAAGATCGAATGCGCCACCTGGCAGGTGACCATGTTGACCTCGTCGGACTGGGTGGCCGCCACCAGCATGTCGGCATCGCGGGCCCCTGCCCGGTCCAGCACGTCGGGATGCGAGGCGAAGCCGGTAATGCCGCTCACGTCCAGCGTCTCGGTAATGCGTCTGACGAGATCGGCATTGTTATCGATGACGACAACATCGTTGTGCTCGCCCGACAAGTGACGGGCGATCTGCCAGCCGACCTGGCCTGCGCCGCAGATGATGACCTTCATGCCGCCTGCCCCCTGTGCCGGCCATCACCCCGCCGGTCAGACAAGGCTATTCTCTTCCTCGGTAATGGCAACGCGCATGCCGCTGCGCGACGCCGTAGTCACGCTGAGCGACTTGAGCTTGCGGTGCAGTGCCGAGCGTTCCATGCCGACGAACGAGGCGGTGCGGGAAATGTTGCCGCCAAAGCGGTTGATCTGGGCGATCAGGTATTCGCGCTCGAACATCTCGCGCGCCTCGCGCAGCGGCAGGCCGGCATAGGCGGACGAGATCAGCGCCACGACGTTGCCCCGGTCGGTCTCGCCCTGGCTGCCGCGCACCTCGTCGATGCCCACGGGCCCGGATTCGGGGCCGAGGATCAGGCAGCGTTCCACCATGTTGCGGAGCTGGCGCACGTTGCCGGGCCATTCCAGGGTCTGCAGGTGGGTCAGCGCCTCGTCCGAGAAGCGGCGCTGCGGCAGGCCCTGGCTGGCGTTCAGCTCGACGACGAAATGCTCGACCAGGATCGGAATGTCCTCGCGCCTGGCGCCGAGCGACGGCACCTGGATCGGCACCACGTTCAGGCGGTGGTAAAGCTCTTCGCGGAACCGGCCGGCGGCGATCTCGGCCTTCAGGTCGCGCGTCGTCGCCGAGACCGCGCGCACATCGACCCTGACGGTGTCGGCGCTGCCCGGGCGGGCGAAGCTCTGATCCACCAGCACCCGCAGGATCTTCGACTGGGTGCCGATCGGCATGTCGGCAACCTCGTCGAAGAAAAGGATGCCGCCATGGGCCTTTTCGAACAGCCCCGGCTCGTGGCCGCGCTCGGCGCTGATGCAACCGAACAGCACCTCTTCCATGCGATCGGGCTCGATGGTCGCCGAATTCACGCACACGAAAGGCTTGTCCGCGCGGTCGGATTGGGCGTGCAGATAGCGGGCCGCCACTTCCTTTCCGCAACCGGCCGGACCCGTCAGCATCACCCGGCCGTTGCCCTTCGCCACCTTTTCAAGCTGCGACTTCATGGCCTTCAGGGCGCTGCTGGTGCCAACCATGACGCTGTTGCCGCTGTCCGAACGGCGCAGCGTGGCGTTCTCGCGCCTGAGCCGCGAGGTCTCGAGGGCGCGGTTGATGACCACCATCAGCTGGTCGATGTTGAACGGCTTCTCGATGAAATCGTAGGCGCCCTGGCGCACGGCAGCGACGGCGATCTCGATATTGCCGTGCCCGGAAATGATGACGATGGGAACGTCGGGATTGTTGCGCTTGACGGTCTTCAGGATGTCGATGCCGTCATGCTTGGAATCCTTCAGCCAGATGTCGAGGATCACCAGGTCGGGCGCTTCGGCGTTGATCTCGTCATAGGCGGTGGTCGAATCCCAGGCCAGCCGTGCCGTATGCCCGTCGTCGCGCAGGATGTCCGCGATCAGATCGCGGATGTCCTTCTCGTCATCGACTACCAGTATTTCGCCCATCTGCCCGTTCCCCCTTGTCGTCTGGTTCAATCACTCCGCCGCCGCGGGCGGTGCTGCAATGTCGCCGGCCGAAATCTCGCCCTCGAGCGGAAGCAGCATGCGCGCTTCGGCGCCTGCATGCGTGTCGCCGTCGAAGACCGGCGCCTCGACCAGATCGAGCTGGCCATGATGGTCTTCGACGATCTTCTTCACGATCGACAGGCCCAGGCCGGTTCCCTTGGACCGGGTGGTCACGTAGGGCTCGAACAGCCGCGCACGGTCGGGCGGCAGGCCGGCGCCATTGTCCTGGATCTGGATGAGCACGGCGCCGCCGGCCTGGCTGACAATTGTCCGAACTTCCCCGGCGAAGACTTCGTCTTTTGACTTTTCTTTTCTGGTATCAATCGCTTCAGAGGCATTCTTCAGAAGGTTTGTCAGCGCCTGCGACAGCAGCGTCGGGTCCAGGACGCCCTCGATCCGTCCCTTGGGCAGGTCAAGCCGGAAGGTCAGCTCCGGCCGCCCGTTTTCCTGCAGGATCACCGCATCGCGCACCAGCGCCAGGATGTCGGTGCGGGTGCGTTCCGGGGCCGGCATGCGGGCAAACTTGGAGAATTCGTCGACGATGCGGCGCAGGTCGCCGGTCTGGCGCACGATCACGTCGGCGTAGTTTTCCAGGGTTTCGCGCTCGTCGCCGACCAGCGGGCCGAACTTGCGCCGCAGGCGTTCGGCCGAGAGCTGGATCGGCGTCAGCGGGTTCTTGATCTCGTGGGCGATTCGCCGCGCCACGTCGCCCCACGCCGCCATCCGCTGCGCGGTCACCAGGTCGGTGACGTCCTCGAAGCTGACCACGTGGCCTTCAAGGCCGCCGCCGCTGCCGAACCGCTGCGCCACACGAACCAGAAGCGTCGCCTCGCGGCCCTTTCGGTTGATCCTGACTTCGCCCTGGGCGACGGCCTGCCCGGTTGTGCTCAGCCGTTCGAACAGGGGTGCAAACTCGGGCACCACCTCGCCAAGAGGGAGCTCGCGCCCCGGCGCATCGTCCAGCGACAGAAGGTCGATCGCCGCGGCATTGGTCAGCTCGACCCGCCCGTCGGCATCCAGCCCGATGACCCCCGCCGTCAGGCCGCTGAGGATGGAATCGATCAGCCGGCGGCGGTCTTCGGTTTCCGCATTGGCGGCAATCAGGGCATCGCGCTGGCCCTTGACCTGCCGGCTCATGCGGTTGAACACCCGGCTCAGCATGGCGATCTCGTCGTCGCCCTCCTCCTCGCGGACCTGGACGTCGAAGTCTCCGGCGCCAAGGCGCTGAGCCGCGCCGGCCAGCCGGCCGACGGGCCGCGACAGCCGCTCGGCGAACCAAAGGCCCAGCCAGATCGCCGCCATGATGACCAGCAGCGCAAAGCCCAGATAGATCAGCGCGAACTCGAACAGGAGCCGGCCGCGGTCGCGTTCGAGCTGCTGGTAGAGCCCCACCGTCTCTTCGGTGTCGTCGAGAAGGCGCAGGATATCGCCGTCGACCTCGCGGGCAACGTAGAGGTACCGGTCGGCGAAGGCGGGAAGCGCCACCAGGGCGCGGAATTCGTCGTTGGCCTCGTCCTGGATGATGACGGTCTCGCCGGCTCTGGCGCGGTCGATATCCTCGGGTGACGGGGCGTCGTAGCCGAAGAGATAGCTGCGCTCGCCACGCGCCCTGATGGCGCCGGTGCCGTCGATGACGAAAGCCTCGCGGAGTTCGCGCTGCATCTGCAGCTGGCCGCGGTTCAAGAGCTCGCGGAATTCACCGGGGGTGATCAGGGGTGTGCGCAGCTTCTGTTCGTTGAGGAAGCGGGCCAGGAGCCCGGCGTCGAAGACCAGGTTGGTGCGGTGCTCGGCCTCATAGGCCTGGGCCGCCTCGAGCGAGTTCGACACCACCCGCTGCACCCGGTCCGAGAACCAGCCCTCGAGGCCGAAATTCACCGTGATGGTGGCAAAGACCGCCACCAGGATCGTGGGCACCATGGCCACGAAGGCGAAGACGCCGGCCAGCCGCAGGTGAAGCTGCGATCCCGCCGAGCGGGCCCGCCGGGCGGCGACGACGCTGGCGATGCGGTGCCCCACAAGCCCCGCGAGAAGAAGCACGTAGACGAAGTCGGCCAGAAGGACGAGCCGCAGGACGGTGCTGGCCGCGCTGTCGATACTGCCGACGGTGGCGAGCGTGGCGACGGCCAGCAAGGGGCCGAGCACCACCAGAAGCAGCGTCAGTCCATTCCGGACGCGCCGCTGGCGCGCCAGGGAGTCGACCGCAACCCGGAATCGGTTCACCGAAAGCTGTTGCACCGCAGTGACAGCGCCTGTTGTTAACCTGCACTGTGGCGAAACTACATCATCTTCTTGCCACGTGTCACCTGGATATCAAGGTCCTGGATCTTCTTGCGCAGGGTATTGCGGTTGATCCCGAGCATCTCGGCGGTGCGGACCTGGTTGCCGCGGGTCGCCGCCAGCGACAGCGCGATCAGCGGCAGTTCGACTTCCTTGATGATGCGGTCATAGAGGCCCGGCGGCGGCAGGGCATCGCCATGCAGGTCGAAATAGCGCCTCAGATGCGCTTCGACCGACTGGCCGAGCTTCTGCCCCTGCCCCCCCGAAGGTGCCGCCACGGCGGTCGGGCGGGCCTTGATCTCCTGCGCCACGATAGCGCCGGAGATGACGTCGTCAGGGCACAGGACAGCCAGCCGACGCATGAAATTCTCCAGCTCTCGCACGTTGCCGGGCCATTCCATCTGCCGCAGCTGCTCCAGCGCGTCCTGGCTGATGGACTTCTTCGGCAGCCCGTCGCGCACGGCGCTGTTGAGGAACGCACGGGCAAGGTCGGGGATGTCCTCCAGCCGCTCGCGCAGCGGCGGCAGGCGGATCGGCACGATGTTCAGCCGGTAGAACAGGTCCTCGCGGAACTTGCCCTCGTTGACCAGCGCGCGCAGGTCCTGGTGGGTCGCGGCGATGATGCGCGCATCCGCCCTGACCGTGGCGTGACCGCCGACGCGGGTGAACTCGCCATCCTGCAGCACCCGCAGCAGACGGGTCTGGGCGGTAAGCGGCATGTCGCCGATCTCATCCAGAAACAGCGTGCCGCCGTTGGCCAGCTCGAACTTGCCGGTGCCGGGGCGCTGCTCGGAGCCACCCTCAAAGCCGAACATCTCGCCCTCGATCTGTTCGGGCGGAATCGCCGCCATGTTGATGGCGACGAAGCTGCCGTCCTTGCGCTGGCCGAAATTGTGCAGGGCACGGGCCACCAGCTCTTTCCCGGTTCCCGATTCGCCGGTGATCATCACGCCGAGGTCGGTGTTCATCAGCCGCGCCATGATGCGGTAGACATCCTGCATGGCGGGCGACCGGCCGATCAGCGGCAGGTTCTCCTCGCGCTGTACCTCTTCGGGCTTGCCGTTCTGGGGCCTGCCCTTGCGGCTGAGGGCCTTGGACACTTGGCTGAGCACCTCGCGCAAGTCGAAGGGCTTGGGCAGGTACTCGTAGGCGCCCATCTCGGCCGCCTTGATCGCCGTCATCACCGTGTTCTGCGCGCTCATCACGATTACCGGTAGGTCCGGCCGCCGGCGCCGGATGGCCGGCAGAAGGTCAAGTGCGTCGCCGTCGGGCATCATCACGTCCGAGACGACGACATCGCCCTCGCCTTCCTCGATCCAGCGCCAGAGCGTCGACACGGTACCGGTGGAGCGGACCCGGCAGCCGGCCCGGGTCAGGGCCTGGCTCAGCACCGTGCGGATCGTTCGATCGTCGTCGGCGACTATAATTGTGCCTTCCATCAGTCCTGCTCCTCGGTCTCGATGCCCTGTGCCGGTTCCCTGCCCGTGCCCGCCGGGTTTTTCCTGGTCCTGGCGTTAGGCTCGGCACCCTGACTCTTGGCGTTGGCCACCGGCAGGCGGATGCGGAACTCGGTGCGGCCGGGCACGCTTTCGCATTCGACGACGCCGCCATGGTCGGCAATCACCTTCGATACCAGCGACAGTCCAAGCCCGGTGCCCCTGGCTTTCGAGCTGACGAAGGGATCGAAGACGTCGCCGATCAGGTTCTCGGGAATGCCGGTGCCGTTGTCGCGGATGGTCACCAGCAGCGGCACGCTTTCGCTGCGCCGCCCCGGCAGGGTCAGTTTCATGCCCTGCTTGAAGCTGGTCTTGATGTGGATGGTTCCGCCCACCCGCGGCACCGCTTCGGCGGCGTTCTTGAACAGGTTCTGGAAGACCTGGATGAGCTGATCGGAGTCGCCCAAGACGGCCGGCAGCGAGGGATCGTATTCCTCGACGAAGCGCGCATTCGCGGCAAAGCCGGCCTGCGCCGCCCGCTTGGCACGGTCGATCACGTCGTGAATGTTGACCGGCTTTCGCTGCGCCGGGCGAAGGTCGCCGAACTGCTCGACACGCTCGACCAGCTTGCCGATGCGCAGGGTCTCTTCCTGGATGAGGTCGACCAGTTCGTGCTCGCCATCGGACAGCGACATGGACAGAAGCTGCGCGGCGCCGGAAATACCCGCCAAAGGGTTGCGGATCTCGTGCGCCAGCATCGCGGCCATGCCGGTGACCGATCGCGCCGCCGAGCGGTGACCCAGTGAGCGGTCCATCTGGCCGGCGATGCCCATCGGGTGCATCATCAGCAGCACCTCGCCCTGCATCTCGGCGATCTGACCGGCATGCAGGGTGAACGTCTGCGGTGGCCGCTCGGCCCAATGCACCAGCACGTCGTACTGGACGACCGAAACCGAACCGCGGCGCGTCTGGCGCAGGATGTCGAGAACCGTGCTGTCCTCGCCGACGAAACGGCCCAGGGGGCGCCCTTCAAGTTGACGACTCGACATGCCGGAGAACACCTCGGCGGCGTTGTTGGCGGAGCGGATGGTATCATCACTGCGGACAACCAATGCCGGGTAAGGGATTGCGTTCCATACGCTTTCGGAAATTTCACCGATCATGCCGCCGCCTCCGTCACCATGTCCCGCGAGCCGTCCGGCCGGGCATGCCAGTCGGTGTCGGCGATCAGCGCCAGCACCGCCCTGGCGTCGGTCATGGTCAGCAACCTGGACTTGAGGTCGCCGGCGCCGACAAGTGAATCCACGTACCATCCCAGATGTTTGCGAGCCATTCTTAAACCGATGTCGATGCCATAGAAGGCAAGCATTGCCTCGTAATGCTCTGCAATCACGGCCGAAAGCTCCCCACCGCGTGGCAGCGCCGGCTGTGGCTGTCCGCTGAGTGCCGCAGCGATCTCGGCCAGAACCCATGGCCGCCCCTGCGCGCCCCGACCGACCATCACCCCATCGGCGCCGGATTGCTCCAGCGCCATGCGGGCTGTCTCGGGCCCGTCAATGTCGCCGTTGACGATGACCGGCACGGGAACGGCGGCCCTGACCGCGGCGACGGCCGCCCAATCGGCGCAACCCTTGTAGCGCTGCTGCCGCGTGCGGCCGTGGACGGCGATTGTCGTGGCGCCCGCCGACACCGCCAGCCTGGCGATGCCTGGCGCGTTCAGGGTGTCGGCGTCCCAGCCAAGGCGCATCTTGACCGTGACCGGAACGTCGACGGCTTTCGCGACCGCATCGACGATTGCCAGCGCGAGATCGGGCTCGCGCATGAGCGCAGCGCCGCACTGGCCGGCGGTGACCCTTTTCGCTGGGCAGCCCATGTTGATGTCGATGATGGGCGCGCCCTGCCCCGCCGCCTTGCGCGCCGCCTCGGCCATCAGCGATGGTTCGCGCCCGGCGAGCTGCACCGATGTCGGCGCCGGTCCGTCCGCGACGGTCGCCCGGGCCGTGGCTTCCGGCTTTCCGTGCAACATCTCGCCGCCGGCGACCATCTCGGATATCACCAGCCCGGCACCGAACCGTGCGGCAAGCGCCCTGAAGGGCGCATCGGTGATTCCGGCCATGGGTGCCAGAAAAACCGGCGACCGGACCGCTATGCCGCCAATATGCTCAATCATGTGCACAACCCTTGGACAATCGAGCCCATGTAGCGCGAATCGGCGGCAACGGCAATTGCCCGCAGGTGCGGCATTGCCGCACCCGCGCGCTTCGGCTTAAGTGACCGCAATCAAGACGGGGCGGGCATGCGGACAGAGGCGGTGATCGTCGCGGCCGGGCGCGGCATCAGGGCCGGCCCCGGCGGGCCGAAACAGTATCGAGACCTGTGCGGCAAGCCTGTGCTTGCCCGGACACTCGAGGCGATGCTCGCCCATCCTGGCATCGCCGGTGTCACGACGGTGATCCACGGAGCCGATCGCGCGGCTTACGACGCAGCGGCGGCAGGGATCGACGATGCGCGCCTGCGTCCGCCGGTCGAGGGGGGAGAGACGCGCGCCGCATCGGTGCTGGCCGGTCTTTCGGCCCTCGAGGCGAGGTCGCCGGAACTTGTCCTGATCCACGACGCGGCCCGGCCCTTCGTCACGGTGGCGCTGATCGACAGGCTGCTTCAGGCGCTTCAGGGCGCCCCGGGCGCCCTGCCGGCGCTGCCGGTGGCCGATGCGCTCTGGCGTGCCGAAGATGGCATGGCGATCCGGCCGAGGCCCCGGGACGGACTGTTCGCGGCACAGACACCGCAGGCGTTCAGGTATGATGCAATTCTTGCCGCGCATCGGGACGCCGCAGGCAGCGACGCACTCGACGACGTGGAAATTGCCCGTGCGAAGGGGCTGGAGGTGAAGATCGTTGTCGGCGATGCCGACAATTTCAAGATCACCCTGCCCGGCGACTTCGCCCGCGCCGAACGGATCATGGGAGGGCCACCGATGGAGACCCGCACCGGCCTCGGGTTCGACGTCCACGCCTTTGCCCCGGGCGACCATGTGACGCTTGGCGGGGTCCGCATTCCGCATGACAGGACGCTGTCCGGGCATTCCGATGCCGACGTGGTCCTGCACGCGATCACCGACGCTGTGTTTGGCGCCATCGCCGAGGGGGATATCGGCCAGTGGTTCCCGCCATCCGAACCGCAGTGGAAGGGTGCCGCCTCGGAGATTTTCCTCGCCAAGGCGGTGGAACGGACCGCCGCGCGCGGCTACCGGATCGTTAACCTTGACTGCACAGTGCTGGCCGAGGCGCCGAAGATCGGGCCATACTCGGCTGCGATGCGGCGCGAGATCGCCCGCGTGGCGGGCATTGCCGAGGATGCGGTTGGCATGAAGGCGACGACGATGGAACGGTTGGGCTTTATCGGCCGCGGCGAAGGGATCGCGGCCATGGCCACCGCGACGCTGGTGAAGCGGTGAGCCGGCTCATCGCCACCTTCTTCGGCGTCGGGCGTCTGCCATGGGCGCCTGGTACCTGGGGATCGCTGGCGGCCCTGCCGCTTGCCTATGCAATGCATGTGCTGGGCGGGCCGGGGCTGCTGCTGGCGGGAATCCTGGCAGCCGGTCTGGGCGGGCTTTGGGCGGTTGGTAATCTCACCGCCGGCGAGGCCGATCCCGACCGCTCGGAGATCGTCATCGACGAGGTTGTCGGGCAGTGGATCGCGCTGATGCCGCTTTCGGCCGGGCTGTGGCTGACCGGTGCGTCGCCCCATGTCTTTCCCTGGCCCGGCTGGGTGACGGCATTTGTGCTCTTCCGTTTCTTCGACGTGGTAAAGCCGTGGCCGATCAATCGGGCCGACGCGATGAAGACGCCTCTCGGCGTGATGCTGGACGACGTGCTGGCGGGATTCGCGGCGGCGCTGCTGGTGGCCCTGTCGGCGCTGCTGGCGCACGGGATCGAGGGGCTGCTCCAGGGGGCGGCAGGATGAGCGACATTGCCGCGCTGGCGACCGCGCTCCTCGACGCCTGCCGAAAGCGGGGCTGGATGATCTCGACGGCGGAAAGCTGCACCGGCGGGATGGTGACGGCGGCGCTCACCGACATCGCAGGCTCGTCCGATGTGCTCGACCGCGGGTTTGTCACCTATTCCAACGCCGCCAAGACCGAAATGCTCGGCGTCAGCGCGGCGGCACTGGCTGAACACGGCGCGGTCTCGGCGGCGGTGGCGGCCGCCATGGCAGCCGGGGCGCTCACCCGGTCGGATGCGCATCTGGCGGTGGCCATCACCGGGGTCGCCGGCCCGGGCGGCTCGGAGCGCAAGCCCGAGGGGCTGGTCTGGTTCGGCCTGGCGCAAGCCGGCGGCGGCGTGGTCACCGAGTGCCGGGAGTTCGGCGCCATCGGCCGCGCGAACGTGCGCCGGGAAAGCGTCGAGGTGGCGCTCAACCTGCTCCTGTCGGCGGCCGAGGGCGGCTAGCCGGCGTCGAGCACCGCCGCGGCGTCGGCAAGGGCGGCCTCTGGGCCTTCGGGATGCAGCCAGATCTCGTCGCCGAGGCAGACGAAGTCGGCAACCGTCCTGAGGTCGGCCAGGAGGTCGGGCGTCAGCCCGCCTTCGGCAACCACCGGCACCTCGATCACGTCCGCCCACCAGGCAAAGAGGTCGAGTTCGGCCCGTGAGCCGTCGCCAAGCAGCCCGCCATCGCCGACCGGCCCGAAGGCGACATAATCGACGCCGATCTCGGCGGCGGTGATGCCGGCGTGGCGCGACGCGCCGCAAGAGGCGCCGAGAATGCTGTCCTGGCCCAGGGCCCGCCGCACCTCGCGAAGGGGGCGCGTGTCCAGCAGATGGGCGCCGTCGAGCCCGTGCGGCCCGACCATGCGCCAGTGCCGGTCGATCACCAGGGGCACATCGCGGGTATGGGCGATGGCGCGGATCGCATCGGCGGCGCGGGCCAGTTCCGATTCGTCGCCCGAGTCGAGCGACAGGCGCAGGCACGCAACCGGCGCGGCATCAAGCGTGCGCTCCAGAACCGGAAGAAAGCGCGACAGTTCGAACTGCCGCGGCGTCGCCAGGTAGATCTTCGCCGTCGCCTCGGCTGTCATGCGCCCTGCCCCCCCTTGGAAAGACCAGCCGCATGATTAGTCGCATCGTCGCCGGCCGTCCATCGCCTGCCGGCTTGACGCCCCGGGGCCGCGGGCGAAGATATGGGCGGCAACCGGAGGTGCTCATGGGCTCGATGATCGGTCACAACCGCGGTCCGTCGCTGGACCCGGGCCATGGCTGGCGGCGCTATTGCTGGCAGCGGGCGCGGCAAGACCTGCTCGGGCCGGCCCTGCCGCTGGAAGTGGTCAGGATGCGCATGCGCCGGGCGGAGGAACTGGGGCTAAGGTACCCAGCCTATGCCTCGATCCTGCGCGGCACCGGGCGGGACATCTTCGCCTTCCTGTTCACCACCGAGGCGCTGGGGTTGCGGCTGAAGCGGCGGCTGGAGATGCCGGATGCGGTGAAGGCGCGGCTGGCAACCATCCGCCGGGCCGAGCGTACCGCCTTCGCGCCCGAGGGCGAGGCGCCGGAACCCTTCCGCATCGAGCTTCAGGAGGTGGCGGGCAGCCGCTTCGCCGCCTGTGCCCCGCCCCCCGCAGGCGATGGCTGGGGCACGGCGCGCGACGCCATCTCGGCGCTGCTGAGGGATGCGCAGGTGCCCGGCGATACCGTCGTCCTGATCGGCACCGAGGATCGCCACCGGGCCTGGGCCGAGGCGGGACGGCTGGCGAAGTTCCTGCCCGCCGGGGTCTATTTCGACCCCCCGCGACCCGGCGCCTGACCCCATCGCCGCCTGACCGGCCGTCCGGATGCGGATCGCGCGCCCCGCAGTGGGAGACGGATCGCGTCACGGTCGCCTCCGGGGCGCGAGGGTGGGTGGGCGGGGAGCGGCCCCGGAGACGATCGTGACGCGATCCAGGGTTGGCTCAGACGGTCCGGCGCGACAGCATCGCGAGCAGTGCGCCAAGGTCCGGGGCCGCCACCGCCTCGGACAGGTGTGCCGCCCGCGTCTCGCCCAGAAGCCCGGCCGCCTTGACGCGCAGCCGCGCCGCGAGTGTCTCGGGCGGCGGGGGCGACGCGAGGTCGTGGAACGCCTCCCGGACAGCGCCGTCCGTCGACACCAGGGTGACCCTCGCTGCGGTCTCGGCCAGGCCTTCGTCGGGGACCACCCGCACCCGGTCGCAAAGTCCGGTCAGCACCGGATCGGCGCAGGCGGCGTCACTGAAGGTGGCGGCATTGCCGGTATCGCGGCCCGCCAGCGCCATCGCGGCGGTCATGCGGTAGGAGAACTTCGCCTCGAGCCCGGTGGCCGGCCTTGCGATGTTGCAGACGCCGAGCCAGCGCGGATTGGTGTGGATGGTGATCGTCGCCACCTCGTCCAGGCCGGGACCGAGGCTGGCAAGCGCCTCCAGCACGGCATGGGTGCCGTGGCAACAGGCGTGGAACTTGTGGCTGACGGTCTGAAACAGCCAGGTCTCGCCGAAACGGTCGAAGGCGTCGGCGTTGCCCTCGCCGGCATGGGTCGGGCCGAAGCCCTGCGGCCCTTCCAGCGCGCCGGACATGGCAACGAACCCCTTTGCCGCCAGCAGCGCCGCCTCGACGCCGTTGGATGCGGCGATGCCGGCGTTCAGCGGCTTGCCCATGGCGCCGAATTGCGACTTCAGCCCCGAGGCGCGGGTGGCGACAAGCCGCAGCGCTGTGGCGGTCTGACCGGCATCGAGGCCGAGCAGGCGTGCGGGCGCCAGCGTGGCGCCGAAGGCACCGGCGGTTGCGGTCTGGTGAAAGCCGGTCTGGTAATGGGCGCGGCCCAGCCACAGGCCGACCCGGATCGATGCTTCGCAGCCGACCAGCGCGGCTTGCAGCAGTGCAGTGGCGTCGGCCCCGGCCATCTCTGCCGCCGCCAGCGCCGCCGGCACCACGGCGGCCGAGGGATGGCCGATATGGGCGAAATGGGTGTCGTCGTAGTCGAGGGCATGGCCGGCGGTCCCGTTGGCCAGTGCCGCCGCCCGGGCCGGGACGCGGCCGCCGCCGACAAGCGTCGCCTGGGCCGATCCCGCCTCGGCGAGGACCGTGGCCCGCACCGCCCGTGCCGCGGGTTCGCTGGCGCCGGCCATGGCGCAGGCCGCCCAGTCCATCAGCGACAGCCGCATCATCGCCAGTGCGGCTTCGGCGTTGCGCGGGCGTCCGGCCGCCAGTGCCGCGATGACGTCGGCCAGGTCGCTCATGACGGGCGGCCGTAGAGATCCTCGGCCCGCCTTTCGAAGGCGCGCACGATCCGCTGCATGGCCTCGTAGAAGACCAGTCCGATCACCGCCTGCAAGGCCCGCGACCGGAACTCGAAATCGACGAAGAACTCGACGTCGCAGCCGCCATCGGCACGCGGCGAGAAATGCCAGTGGTTGTTGAGGTAGCGGAACGGCCCGTCGAGATAGGCCACGTCGATCTTCCCGGCTGCGGGATCCAGCGTCACCCGGCTGCCGAAGCGTTCGCGGAACACCTTGAACGAGATGATCAGGTCGGCATCGACGATCTCGCACGGACCTTCCATGCGGCGGCCGCGGATTCGCGCACCCCGGCACCAGGGCAGGAACTCCGGATAGGCTTCCACGTCGGCGATCAGCGCGTACATCTGGTCCGCCGTCCATGGCAGGGCGCGGGTCTCGGCATGCGTCGGCATTGGACTTCGGGTCACCTCACGGGCTATCGCTAGGCGTCGGACGCGGCTCTCGGGCCGATACAGGCGCAGGCTCGGAAGGTAAAGGCAGTGGCATCTCCTCCCTATGTGGTCGACGAACTGATCTCGGCCAAGGCGATCGCGGCCCGGGTCGAGGAACTGGCCAGAGAGATCGGTACCGCCTTCAAGGGCACCGAGCGGCTGGTGGTGATCGGCCTCTTGCGCGGCAGCTTCATCTTCATCGCCGATCTGGTGCGAGAACTGCGCCTGCCGGTGGAGGTGGATTTCCTAGAGGTCTCCTCCTACGGCAACGCCACCGAGTCGAGCCGCGAGGTGCGGGTGCTGAAGGACCTGCGCGGCGAGATCGAGGGGCGCGACGTGCTGGTGGTGGAGGACATCATCGACACCGGCCATACCATTTCGCACGTGCTGGCGCTGCTCGGGACCCGTCATCCGGCGCGGCTCGAGGTATGCGCGCTGCTCGACAAGCCGTCACGGCGCGAGGTCGAGGTGAAGGCGCGCTGGATCGGGTTCGAAATCCCCGACGAGTTCGTGGTCGGCTACGGCATCGACTATGCCCAGCAGAACCGCGGCCTGCCGCATATCGGCAAGGTGCGGTTCATCGGCTGACGTTCGGGCGGTTGGCCTGCGGGCCGTTCGGCCACGGCCACCTTTCGGCGCCACGGCAAAGCGCATGGCGAGGGCCGAAGAACCGTGTATGCTTCCCGGCGGTAGTAGAGTGGGGGCAAGACATGGCAATGCATCTGAAAGTGCTAGTGGTGGCGGGCGCGGTGACGCTGGCCAGCACGGCGGCGGCCGGCGCCGCGACGGTCAATCTCATGTTCGAGCGCGACGCCAACTCGGGCAGCGGGACGGAGCTCGCCTTCAATTCCTACGCCAGCTACGCGGATGTTCTGGCAGGAACCGCCGTCGCCAGCCAGTTTTCGCTGATCGACGTCGCCGGGAGCTTTTCGACGACCGGGATCACCCGTGACGGCAGCGACTTTCTTTTGATGTTCGAGCGCGACACCAATTCAGGCAGCGGGACGGAGCTCGCGTTCAACCGCTATTCGAGCTACGCTGACCTCTTGGCCGGAACCGCTGTCGCCAGCCAGTTCTCGCTGATCGACGTCGCCGGGAGCTTCTCGACGACGGGGCTTTTGATCGAGCCGGGCGACCCCGGCCCGATGGCGCCGGTGCCGCTTCCGGGTGCGGCCTTGCTGATGCTGGGCGGGCTGGGCGCGCTGGCCGCGGCGGCACGGCGGCGATCCCCGCCCGGGGCGTGACCGGACGGAGGTGAGGAAACTCACTTCCCGGAGGGACGCCGCGGCCCTAGCCTTGCCGCTACCGGCGCCGACCTGGTGCGGGCACCGATGAATCGGCAGGAGGGCAGGACATGGCCGGACTGAACTGGCAGGCGGTGCAGCTTCGCCTCGTCAAGCACGGGTTTGATCCCGGCCCCATCGACGGGCTGCGCGGGCGCCGCACCTTACGCGCCATCAAGCGCTTCCAGGAGGCCAGGGGACTGGTTCCCGACGGCATCATCGGCCCCGAGACGCATCAGGCGCTGTTCGGCACCCTGCCCGGCGGTCTGGTGCCCCAGTTCGACGTGCACCCCTGGTACGACGAGGCGGTGCGGCTGATGGGCCTGCGCGAGGATACCGGCCCCGGCTCCAACCCCGAGATCCTGCAATGGGCCAAGGACCTCGATCTCGACTACGGCGACGACGACCTGCCCTGGTGTGGGCTTTTCATCGCCCACTGCGTCGGCTCAACCCTGCCTGACGAGCCCCTGCCGGCCAATCCGCTGGGGGCGCGAAGCTGGGAGCGGTTCGGCGTGCCGGTGACGCCCCGGCGTGGGGCGCTCTTGACCTTCTGGCGCGAGACCATGGCAAGCGGGCTTGGCCACGCCTGCTTCTATCATTCCGAGACGGCGGACCATTTCTTCGTCGTCGGCGGCAACCAGGGCGACGAGGTGAACATCACCCGCATCGGCAAGGAGCGCCATGTCGGCACCCGCTGGCCGATTTCCGGGCTGGGGCCGGAGGCTGTGGAGCCGGTCCCTGCCCCGCCGGACCTGGCGGGCGTGGTCGCGCCCGAGGCCAAGCCGGCGAAGGGCAAGCGCCGCAGCACCGGCAAGGCGAGGCGCTAGACCGGATCCCCCAGGGGTCTGGTCTGTCAGCCGAGCGACAGCACGGAAATCGTCGCCGGTCCGGGCACCAGGTCGGGCTTGCCGGAAAAGAACACCACATCGCCGGGCGCGAGCATGCCGACGCCGGGTCCCTCGAAGGCCTGTTCGGCCACCAGCATGAAGCCCGTGTTGGGCAGGTAGCCGCCCGACACCTTGGCCGCAGCGAGATCCGGCTTGCTGAGCTTGAGGATGGCTCCCGACCAGTCGGATCCCTGGGTCATGCCCGGATGGTCGGTCCAGGTTGCGCCGGGCCGCGGCGGCGGCATGACCGGTTGCGAGCGGACATAGCGCAGGTCCGAACGCGGCGTGCCGGGCACGTTGGCCAGCCGCTTGACGATGTAGCTGATCTCGTAGATCGAGCTTTCGGCGGTGCTGATGATGCTGAGCTGGTTGACCACCTCGGACTGGCCCGGATCGAGCCGGTCGATGGGACCGATCACGATCTGGCCCAGCAGGTCGTCGGCGCTGACCACATCGACCTCCCAGATGGCCAGCGCCACCTTGTTGCCCCGGAACTTGGCCACCAGGTTCGGCGTCTGCGTGTCGCCGGAATGCATGTTGACGGGCCCCCAGGTGCCGTCGACTCCGTCGGTACCGACAGCGATCTTGACCTGATCGGGCAGCGCGTGGCCGACGATGCCCGCCAGCCAGTCCACGGCGCCGGCCGCGACGGCCAGGCCGCCGGCAACCACCGCGACCGGGACCGCGCCGAAGGCCGTCCCGCCGACCGCCACGGCACCGCCGATGGCGACGAGCGCGTACATCGCATCGTCGAAGGCCGTATCGATGCCCGACGAGGTGCGGACGCAGGTGATCTTGGTCACCGTCAGTTCCCCGGCAACCATCGTGTCATTGGCGCCTGTATAGCTGCCGGAGCTGGTGACGCCGCCGTTGATCGCGCTGAGGTGGCCCGCGAAACACCAGACGTCATTAGGCTTGGTGAAGGTGATGTCGGCGCCGAAGACGAAACTTCGGTCCCACAGCGTCACCTCGAACTGGAAGGCCGTGTGCGCCGTGGTGTCGGTGAAGGTCCATGGGGCGCCGATGTTCGCCGTCAGGTTCGGCCCGCTGATGGTGATGCCGTCTTCCTGGACGACCAGCGTGGTAAAGAACCCGGCGTAGATCTGGCTTTCGGTGGCGTAGGTGCCGATGATGTCGCTTAGCTGGACCGGCATGGCAATTCCCCCGTTTATGTTGTTTGTGCCGCAAGCATAGCACGACGGGGGTCTCAACCGCAGGATGCAGCCATGCCCGGCTGCCAGGCAGCGACAGGTCAGCCGGTCTCGGCGATGAAGACCATGGCATCGTGTCGGATGGGGTCGAAGCTTTCGCCCTGCCAGCCGCCGAGGATACGGTGGCGGGTGAGGCCGGCTGCCGCGAGGTGCCGCGACACGGCCTCTGCACCGGTAAACCGCAACGTGCTGGGCGACACCAGCAGCTCGTCGCCAAGCTGGTAGCGGGTCTCGAATCGGATCAGCCCGGACGCGTTTTCGACGACATGGCGGGTGACCCGGACGGGCCCCGGCGACGCGGGCAGGTCCACCGCCATGCCGTCCCATCGCGCGGCCCAATCCACGGCCGGATTACGGGTCTCGAAGGCCAGCCGGCCCCCCGGGTCCAGATGCCGGGCCATGCCGGCAAGGGCCGCCTCGGCCGCGGCGTCGGTCTGGAAGACCTGATAGGCGTTGCCGGTCATCACGATCAGGTCGAACCGATCGTTGGAGCGGAACGCGGCCGCCTCGGCGCAGATCCACCGCACCCTATCGCCGCCCGGCCGGGTTTGCGCCCGGTCCAGCATCGCGGCGGCGGGATCGGCGCCGGTCACGGCGTGCCCGACGGCGGCAAGGGCGACCGTCAGCAGCCCGGTCCCGCAAGCCATGTCGAGGATCCGCTTCGGTGCGGTCCCGGCGAGATCGAGATAGAACTGCCGGTCCTCGGACCAGCCGCATTCAAGGTCGTAAAGCGCAACCAGCCGGGGATCGGTATAATGCGGGTCGAGCGCCGACGGCATGTCAGCCGTTGCCGAGCCTTTCCAGACGCGCCGCGCGCAGGCGCTGGAAATCCTCGCCGGCATGATAGCTCGACCGGGTCAGAGGCGTCGCCGAGACCATCAGGAAGCCCTTGCCGCGCGCGGCGCGTTCGTAGGCGGCGAATTCCTCGGGCGGCACGAAGCGGTCGACGACATGGTGCTTGCGGGTCGGCTGCAGGTACTGGCCGATGGTCAGGAAATCCACATCTGCCGAGCGCAGGTCATCCATCACCTGGTGCACCGCCTGCCGGTCCTCGCCGAGGCCCACCATGATCCCCGACTTTGTGAACATGGCCGGGTCGAGCTCCTTCACCCTCTGCAGAAGCCTGAGCGAATGGAAGTAGCGGGCGCCGGGCCTGACCTCGGGGTAAAGCCCCGGCACCGTCTCGAGGTTGTGGTTGAAGACGTCCGGGCGCGCCTCGACCACGGTTGCCAGGGCGCCGTCTGGGCACTTCAGGAAGTCGGGCGTCAGCACCTCGATGGTGGTCTCGGGGCATTTGCGCCGGACCGCGCGGATGGTCTGGGCGATGTGCTCGGCGCCGCCATCCTCAAGGTCGTCGCGGTCGACCGAGGTGATGACCACGTGCTTGAGCCCCAGCTTTTCCACCGCAACGGCGACCCGCGCCGGTTCGAACACATCGAGCGCGTCGGGGCGGCCGGTGGCGACATTGCAGAAGCTGCAGCCCCGGGTGCAGATCTCGCCCATGATCATCATGGTGGCATGGCCCTGCGACCAGCATTCGCCGACATTGGGGCAGCCCGCTTCCTCGCAGACGGTGACCAGGCGGTTCTCGCGCATGATCTGCGCGGTCTGGCGGTAACCCTCGGAAGTCGGGGCCTTCACCCGGATCCAGTCGGGCTTTCTAAGCATCGGCGTCTCGGCGCGACGGGCCTTCTCCGGATGGCGCTCGGACGGGTTCTTGATGTCGCGGTCGGCCATTGGGCATCCTTGTGCTACGCCGGTTCTCTATATCCTGCCATCGCCGGTTGCGACAGTCCCACCCGCGGTTAGCCGCCTTGCGCCTGATGCATTCCGTTACCTGCCGTTAAGCGCCCTCGCCTAACGGTAGCGCGCAGGTCGGGGGCAAGGAGCATCACCATGGCCGAGGCAAGGATGAACGGAGAGGCCGTCGAGGCCCAGCACCAGCCGACCTCTGCCGTGACCAGCGACAGCCACGCGCTGGTTGCGGAAAGCTTTCGCCTGGTCGCGCCCATGGGCCGGGGCCTCGTGGGGAAGTTCTATTCCGGCCTGTTCGCGCAGGCGCCGGAAATGCGGTCGTTCTTCAAGGACGATGTCGAGGATCAATCGGACAAGTTCTTCAACGCGATCAACCTCGCGATCCTGAACCTCGACGACCCGGACCGGCTGGTGGAGCCGTTGCAGGAACTGGGCCGCAAGCATCTGTCCCTGGGGGTCCAGCCAGCGCAATACCTGGTTTTCGCCGAGGTGTTGATCGCGACCCTGGCCGAGGCGCTGGGCGACCGCTGGAGCGATGCGATGGAAAACGCCTGGCGCGACGTCTTCGGCTTCATCACCTGGCACATGATCCAGGGCGCGCGGGGCGCCTGACCCGCGGCGCCGTCCCTCTCACACGGCGGACACGCCACCCGCATCCCGGCACTGCCCCGGATCCGGCCCAAGAGCCCCCCGACACGCCGCGGCCAGCGATGACACGCCGGGCGCATTTTTCCCGTTTCCCACCGGCTTGGGCGCGAGTATTGGTCGTGCACAAAACACAACCTCCGGGGGACTCCATGACCAAGAAACTAGTCGCCGAGATGATCGGCACCTTCACGCTTGTCTTTTTCGGCTGCGGTTCCGCGGTCCTGATGGGCGAGCATATCGGCATGCTTGGCATTGCCTTCGCATTCGGCCTGTCGGTGACGGCGATGGCCTATTCGATCGGCCATATTTCCGGCGCCCACCTCAATCCCGCCGTCAGCATGGGCGTACTGGCCGCCGGCAAGATGCCGGCCAACGAGTTCATCGGCTATGTCGCCGCACAAGTCGTCGGTGCGATCCTGGCCGCTCTGGTCGTGCTCTTGATCGCACAGGGCAAGGCTGACTATACGCTCGCCGGCAATGGTCTCGGCCAGAACGGCTGGGGCGCCGGCTACCTTGGCGAATATTCCCTGCTCGCGGCACTGATCTTCGAGGTCGTCGCCACGTTCCTCTTCGTCACGGTGATTCTCGGCGCTACGCAGGACACGATCGCCGGGCCCTTCGCCGGTCTGGTCATCGGCCTTACGCTGGTCGCCATCCACCTGGTGGGGATCAATGTCACCGGCACCTCGGTCAACCCGGCGCGGTCGATCGGCCCGGCCGTGTTCGTGGGCGGTACCGCACTGGCACAGCTGTGGCTTTTCATCGTCGCGCCGCTGATCGGCGGAGCCGTTGCAGGGCTGGTTTTCCGCGCCGGCTTCACCGCAAAATAGGGTTTCGCCACGGCGTGACCAGGGTGCCTTTTCATCAATGATGCAGGGCACTTGAAACATGCGCCCGTTGGCGCTCCGACCAAAGGGGCGCCAACAACCAAGAATTCATAATTGATGATTATCTGCTCACCTCTAGCCGAGGCTTGAGGAATCAAGAATGTTCAGACAGTGGCGCCAGACTAGGCAATCCGGGAACAACGACAACGCCGCGATCATCGAGGCGATCGATCGGTCGACGGCGCTGATCAGGTTCACGCCTGACGGGCACGTCTTGTCGGCCAACAAGATGTTCCTCGATGCCATGGGCTACACGGCCGAAGAGATTGTGGGCAAACACCATTCGATCTTTGTGACCGAGGATGAGCGCGCGTCGGGAGACTACAAGACCTTCTGGTCGAACCTCAGTGCCGGCAGGGTTTTCAGCAGCAAGATCGTTCGGCTGCGCAAGGACGGGCAGGCCGTGTGGCTCGAGGCCAGCTACAATCCGGTCCTGGACAAGGACGGCAAGGTTGTGTCGGTGATCAAGGTTGCCACCGACATCACCGAGGCGCGGCGCAAGGCGATCAACGACGCCTGCATCATGGATGCGATCGACCAGACGATGGCGGTGATCGAGTTCGAGGTCGACGGCAAGATCATCGAAGCCAATGACTTGTTCTGCAGGGTCATGGGGTGGTCCAAGGACGAGCTCAAGAGCAGGCACCACCGCATCTTCGTTGGTGAGGAGATGGCCGCCTCGCCGGACTATCAGCGCTTCTGGCAACGGCTCCGCGACGGTGAGGCCCAGCAGGACGAGTTTCTCCGCTTCAGCAAGACCGGAAAGCGTGTCTTCCTCCGCGCGGCGTACAATCCGGTGCGCAATGTCCACGGCAAGGTCTACAAGGTCGTCAAGCTCGCCTGGGACGTGACCGAGCGGCGTGAGGCGCTCGAAAGGGTCGCCTCGGCTGTCAAGCAGGTCAGCGCCGGCGATCTTTCGACGCGGATCGATACCAAGCTCAGCGGCGACCTCGATGCTCTGCGCCTCGACTTCAACACCATGGTGTCGGAACTTTCCGGGCTGATTCGCTCGATCAAGGAGGCCGCCGGCGCGATCGAGAACGATGCTTCCGAGATCGGCTCCGGTGCCAGCGACCTTTCGGACCGGGCGACTTCGCAGGCGGCGACGCTCGAGGAGACCGCCGCTGCCATGGAGGAGATCTCCGCAACCATCGGCACCACGGCCCAGAGTGCCGGCGAGGGGGCCGAGATCGCTGCGGAAGCGCAGTCCAAGGCCGAGGGCGGACGCAAGGTCGTCCAGAACGTGGTCGAGGCCATGAGCGCCATCGAGGATGTCTCTACCCGGATTTCGGCCATCACGTCGGTGATCGACTCGATCGCCTTCCAGACCAACCTTCTGGCACTGAACGCTGCCGTCGAGGCGGCGCGGGCGGGCGACGCCGGCAAGGGCTTCGCGGTGGTCGCCTCCGAGGTTCGCACCCTGGCTCAGCGCTCCGCCGATGCCGCAGCCGATATCGGGAAACTGATCGGCGAGAGCACCGCCAAGGTCCAGGACGGGGCCTCGCTGGTCAACTCCAGTGGCGAGGCGATCAGCGAGATCATGGCCTCCGTCGATGATCTGGGCAAGCGCATCGCCGGCATCTCCCAGGCCTGCACCGAACAGGCGACCGGCGTCAGCGAGGTGTCTCGCGGCGTCCAGGAACTGGACGGGTTCACGCAGCAGAATACCAGCCTGGCCGAGCGCAATGCCGCCAGTTCCGCCGGCCTGATGCGCCGCGTCCAGTCGCTGAACGAGCTGGTGGCCCGCTTCACCACTGACCAGAACACGACCGTGCTTCATTCGCACGCTGCCTGAAAAGGCGCGGACATCCGGTCGCGCCGGCACCGATCAATTCCTGATCGATGTCGGTTGCCCGAAGCTCTTGGCCCGGCCTGCGGGTGTCGCAGGGGGGCGTCCCTCTCCGGCGCTTCGGAGCGATCGGGGCGACGCCTGAGGTCGAGGCCTGCGTCAACCTCGGGCAACTGCAGGCCCGATCCGGCGGCCCGCTGCTTGTAGGCCCCCACCCGCAGGCGGCCGGTGCGGCATGTGGCCCTGGCCAAGGTCGCCTGCAACCGGTTTGAGAGTGCATTTCGGGGCAGTTTCAATGGCCCGGGCGTCCCTCAAGATCAGATTGTTTCAATCCGGTCCGGTTTCGCCCTAGGCTCGCACGGCCGATCCCCAAGCAAGGCCGTGGTCCGTGGAAAAAGCCGAGATCGAGGAAACCCCGTCGCTCGATCCCAGCGACTGGGAGGCGCTGCGCGCCGAGGCCCATCGCGCCGTCGACGACGCCATCGCCCATCTGAGAGGCCGGCAGGACCGTCCGGTATGGCAGCCCCTGACCGAAACCGACCGGGCCGCATTCGCATCGCCCCTGCCCCGCGCCGGCACCGCTGCATCGGACCTTGCCACCGAGATCCGCGACCACCTCATGGCCCATGACCTCGGCAATACCCATGGCCGGTTCTTTGGCTGGGTACACGGCACCGGAACGGCGCAAGGCATCCTTCCGGCAATCTACGAGGCGGCGATCAACGCCAATCTCGGCGGCCGCGACCATGCGCCGATCCTGGCAGAACGCGCGATCACCGGCTGGATGCGCGCGCTTTTCGGCTTTCCCGGCACCGCCAGCGGCCTGGTCGTTTCGGGCACCTCGATGGCGACGCTGATCGCATTGAAGACGGCCCGCGACCGGGCGCTCGGGATTGCAGCCCGGGCCGACGGCCTGGGTGGCCGGCCCCTGGTCGGCTATTGCTCGACCGAAGCGCATGGCTGCGTCGCCAAGGCCTTCGACATTCTCGGACTTGGCTCGGCGCAACTAAACCGGATCGCAACCGACGACCGGTTCTGCATCCGTCCCGACGCCCTGCTCGAGGCCATCGCCGCCGACCGCGCCGCCGGCCGGCAGCCCTTCCTGATCGTGGGCACCGCCGGTGCCGTCAACACCGGAGCGACCGACGATCTGTCCGCCCTGGCGGGGATCGCGCAGGCCGAGGGGCTGTGGCTGCACGTCGACGGCGCATTCGGGGCGCTTGCCATGCTTGCGCCCGACCTCGCGCCACGGCTGGCGGGCATCGAACGGGCGGATTCGCTGGCGCTCGACTTCCACAAGTGGTTGCACGTCACCTACGATGCCGGGATGGTCCTGATCCGCGATGGCGAAGCCCATGCCCGGTCCTTTTCGGACCGGCCCGACTACCTCGCCGCATCCGAACGCGGCTGCGCCGGCGGCAATCCCTGGCCCTGCGAGTTCGGGCCGGAGCTGTCACGCGGTTTTCGGGCGCTGAAGGTCTGGTACCAGCTGCGGCATTTCGGCCTCGACCGGCTGGGAGAGAAGATCGCCGAGAACTGTGCCCAGGCCCGGCATCTCGAGGCCCTGCTCCGCGCCGACCCGGTCTTCGAGGTCACCGCCCCGGCGCAAATGAACATCGTCTGCTTCCGCTATGCCCCGGCCGGGGCCGCCAACCTCGACCGGCTGAACGGCGAGCTTGTCATCCGCCTGCAGGAAAGCGGCCTCGCGGTGCCATCCACCACGAGGATCCACGGCGCCCTTTCGATCCGGGTCAACATCACCAACCACCGGACACGGATGGCCGACATGGACATCCTCGTCGCGGCCTGCCGCGAGATCGGACAGGCGGTTCTGGCCGAATCCGCGCCCCCCGCCCGCGGCGTCCCCACGGGGACGCCAGGTCAAGAGACTGATTCCAAACGATAAAAGTGTTAACGCCGGTGGGGACGAGTGGGGACGCAGGCACCGCGCCCCCGACTTGTCCTAGAAGTGGATTGCCCGACCATAGGCCGAGAGCACGCTTTCATGCATCATCTCGCTGAGCGTCGGGTGCGGGAAGACCGTGTGCATGAGGTCTTCCTCGGTGGTCTCCAGCGTCCGGGCGACGACATAGCCCTGGATCAGCTCGGTGACCTCGGCGCCGACCATGTGCGCGCCGAGGAGCTCGCCGGTCTTGGCATCGAAGACGGTCTTGACGATGCCCTCGGGCTCTCCCAGCGCGATGGCCTTGCCGTTGCCGATGAAGGGGAAGCTGCCGACCTTGACCTCGTAGCCCTTTTCCCTGGCCTTGGCCTCGGTCAGCCCGACGCTGGCCACCTGCGGCTGGCAATACGTACAGCCGGCAATCGATTCCGGCCTGACCGGATGGACGTTGTTCTTGCCGGAGATCAGCTCGGCCACCGACACGCCCTCGTGGCTCGCCTTGTGCGCCAGCCAGGGCGGCCCGGCCAGGTCGCCGATGGCGTAGACGCCCTCGACCCCGGTGCGGCAGTAGGGATCGACCACCACATGGGTCCGGTCGACCTTGATACCGATCTTCTCAAGCCCCAGCCCCTCGGTATTGCCGACGATGCCGACGGCCGAGATCACGGTGTCGAATTCCTGGGTCTCGGTCTTGCCGCCGGTCTCGATATGCGCGGTGACCTTGCCCTTGGCCCGGTCCAGCTTTTTCACCGTCGCCTTTTCGAGGATCTTCATCCCCTGCTTGGTGAACTGCTTCTTGGCGAAGGCGGAGATGTCGGCATCCTCCACCGGCAGGATCCGGTCCAGAACCTCGACCACGGTCGTGTCAGCGCCCAACGTGTTGTAGAAACTTGCAAACTCAATCCCGATCGCGCCCGAGCCGATGACCAGCAGCTTTTTGGGCATCCTGGGCGGCTTCAGGGCGTGCTTGTAGGTCCACACCAGATCGCCGTCGGCCTCGAGCCCGGGCAGCTCGCGAGCCCGCGCGCCGGTGGCCAGAATGATGTTCCTGGCGGCAAGCTCCTCGGTGCCCTTGTCGGTCTTGACGCTGACCTTGCCGGGCGCCTGCAACGTCGCTTCGCCCATCACCACGGTGACCTTGTTCTTCTTCAAGAGGTGCTGGACACCCCCCGAAAGTTGCTTGGCAACACCGCGGGACCGGTCGACAACGGCGTTCAGGTCATAGCCGGCCTTCTCCACCGACAGGCCGAACTCCTTGGCCCGGTGCATCAGGTGAAAGACCTCGGCCGAGCGCAACAGCGCCTTGGTCGGGATGCAGCCCCAGTTCAGGCAGATGCCGCCCAGATGCTCGCGCTCCACGCACGCGGTCTTCAATCCAAGCTGAGCGGCGCGGATGGCGGCGACATAGCCTCCCGGGCCCGACCCGATCACGATGACATCGAAGCTGGCGGCCATGTTCTCCCTCCGGCACTAGGGCACCGTCCGTGCAATGCGGTGCCGTCCGCACTACGGGTCAGCGAAAAGGCCGGCCAAGTCAACCCGCCGGGGTTGCATGGCCGCCATGCGGTGCTGCGCAGGCTGCTTCAGGCGGCCTTGCGGAGCGCCTCGACCACGCCGCGATAGGCACCGGCATCAAGAAAGGCCTGTTCCGCCTTGCTGGTGACCCGGCCGAGGACCTCGTTGCGGAACGGGAAACGGCCGAAGCGACGGATGATCTCGCGGTGCGCCCGGGCATGGATCAACAGCTCGGCCTCGGGCATGCCTTCGACGAACGAGGCAACCGAGATGGCCTGGTCGGCGGCCGATTCGGAATGTTCCAGCGGCATGTAGAAAAACTGTCGCTGCGGCCGCGCAATGTACCGGTCAAGGCCGCGCTGCAGCGCCCATTTGGCGGTGGCCCGAGCCTGCTGGTCGGTGGCAAATGACTTGCTCGAGCCGCGGAACATGTTGCGCGGGAACTGGTCGAGCACGATCACCAGCGCCAGCGTACCCTTCGCGGTCGTGCGCCAGTGGGTCAGGCCACCGGCGCGCCCCTCTTCCCACAGGGTGAGGTAGCGCTCGGTGATCTTGCGATCCAGTTCCTCGCCGCCAGCGTACCACCCATCCGGCCCGACCTCGTCGAGCCAGAACTTCAGGACCTCGTCTATGCGATCGTCAGCCACGGCCGACCCCCTTGCCCATTCGCCCGGTCACGCGCGGGCGCTTGCAAGGTTCGTGCTACACCTCTTGCGGATCGGACGCAGAGGCTTCCTGAACCAACCCCACTGCCACGGTGCTGATCTGTGGCGAAAGCGCAACATAGGTGCCCGTCTCATCCACTTTCGGTGCCGGGCGGCGCCGGGCGCGGACGACACCGTAGCCGGCCACAAGGGCCAGTACGCCGGCCCCGAACACGAAAAAGCTGTCGGCGCCGGCCTTGGTCATCAGCCAGCCGATCAGCGGCGGGCTGACAGCGGCGCCGAGGCCGTAGCAAAAGATCAGCCCGCTGGAGGCGCCGGCCATCCGATCCTGGGCGAGAAAGTCGTTCGTATGGGCGATCAGCAGCGAATAGAGCGGGTAGGACACGCCGCCCAGAAACGCCGACAGCCCGATCACCACCCAGTCATGGCCGGCAAAGGCGGTACCCACCAGCGTCAGGGCCGCGCCGGCCGCCGAGATCAGGATGATCAGCAGCCGCCGGTCCATGCGATCCGACACCCATCCGACCGGATACTGCGTCACCATGCCACCCAGGTAGACCGCCGCGATGAAGGCTGTGGTCGTGGCCAGCGGCAAGCCCTTCTCGGTCGCATAGACCGGCCCCATGCCGTAGAGGCAGCCAAAGAAGACGCCCATGAGGCACATGCCGACCACCCCGAGCGGCGAGGCATTGAACAGCTCGCGCAGCGGCATGGGCCGCGTGGTCTGAAAGGCCGGTGCCGGCCCCGACAGCAATAGCATCGGCGCCACCGAGATCGAGACCAGCACCGACATCAGCACGAACAGGCTGATGTCGCCCGGATCGCCGAGGTTGATGGCCGCCTGCCCACCCACGACCCCGATCATCTGCACGATGAAATAGGCTGACAGCACCTGCCCGCGGGTGTCGTTGGTGGCAGTGGCGTTCAGCCAGCTTTCCGCGACCACGTAAAAGCCCGAGAAGCAGAAGCCGACAAACAGCCGGATCACCGCCCAGGTCAGCGGCGTCGGCTCGACGAGGTAAAGGATGAAGGCCGCCGAGATCAGCGAAGCCATGGCGGCGAAGACGCGCACGTGGCCGACCCCCGCGATCAGCCGCGGCGTCAGCCGGGCGCCGCCCAGAAAGCCCAGAAAATAAGCCGCCATCACCCATGACATGGTGGCCGCGTCGAAGCCTTCGACGGCGCCGCGCAGGCCAACGACCGTGCCTTGCATGCCGTTTCCGGCCATGATCAGAAGGACGCCCAGCATCAGCGGCCAGGTCTGACCGAGAACCTTGTACATGACGCTGCGCTCTGCCTTCTTTGCGGTTGCCCGGTCATAGGTGCCCGTCGGCAGCACGGGCTTTGCCGCCGGCGACAGTGGGGTCGGTTTTAGGCCTTGGTAGGCTAATCTTTCGGCAACAGCAGCGAGCTGTCGCCGTAGGAAAAGAAGCGGTAGCGCCGCTCGACCGCGTGGCGATAGATGGCCATGATCCGTTCGCGCCCCATGAGCGCGGAAACCAGCATCAGCAGTGTCGATTTCGGCAGGTGGAAGTTGGTCATCAGCCCGGACGCGATGCGAAAGCCGAAGCCGGGGGTGATGAAGATGTCGGTCTCGCCCGACCAGGGGCCGATCCGCCCCGGCGCGGTGGCAGCCGATTCCAGCAGCCTAAGCGCCGTGGTGCCGACCGGGATCACCCGGCCACCCGCGGCGAGGGTCCGCTCGACCTCGGCGGCCGCGTCCGCGCCGATCTCGCCCCATTCGGCATGCATCCGGTGCTGGCTCACATCCTCGGACTTCACCGGCAGGAATGTCCCGGCGCCGACATGCAGCGTCACCGTGGTGCGGCGGACACCCGCCGCCTCGAGCCGTTCGAGCAGCGGCTGGTCGAAATGCAGCGCCGCCGTCGGCGCGGCCACGGCACCGGTTCGGGCGGCGAAGACCGTCTGGTAGTCGTCGCGATCCTGCAGATCGGCGGCGCGGCGGCTGGCGATATAGGGCGGCAGCGGCATCTCGCCGGCCGCTTCCAGTGCGGTGTCGAGCGCCCGCCCCTCGCGGTCGAAGGCCAGCGTCACCACCCCGCCATCCTTCTTGGCCACGACCTCGGCCGACAGCGCGCCGAAGTCGATCACGTCCCCCGGCGCCAGGCGCCGCGCCGGTCTGGCCAGCGCCTGCCAGCCGGCATCGGTATGCGAGATCAGCGTCACCTCGATGGCCGCGACGCCGCTGCCGTGGCGGCTGTCTCGGCGTCGGGTCCCGGCCAGCCGGGCCGGGATGACGCGGGTGTCGTTCATCACCAGCAGATCGCCGGGGCGCAGGAACAGGCCGAGATCCCGGACATGGGAATCGGTGATGGTCCGGGGCGTCGCCACCAACAGCCGCGAGGCGGAGCGGGGCCGCGCCGGCCGCAGCGCGATCAGCGCCTCGGGGAGGTCATAGTCGAAATCGGACAGGCGCATGGGCCGGATCAGGACCCTTCCGCCGCTGGCTGGACCAGCTCTTGCCGCGCCCGCATCCCCGGGTCGCGCTGGAATATCCCGCGAAACGCGCCGGGCGTCAGCACCGACAGCGGATTGACGGTGATGCGCGGGTTCGCCGCCGGGCCGCGCATCGAATAACCGACGCCGATCAGCCCCTCGCCGTTGCGGCCGCCCAGCACGCGGCCAAGCCCGGGTATCTTCTCGAAGAAGCCGTTGACGAAATACATCGGCGAGACCACGCCCTCGATGTCGAGGTCGCCCCCGGCGACGCTGTAGACGCCGTTGGCGCTGATCCCGAGCGAGGCCGAGACGGCGCGCGCATTGGTCACCACCACCTTGGCGCGGGTCAGCCGGATATGACCGGCGACATCGTCGAACCCGATGCCCGGGCCGGAGAGCGCATCGGCGATGCCGACCACGCTTGCCACCCGCAACAACTCGGCCATGACCGGCGCGTCGGTCACGCGGGTGCCTTTCAGCAGGAAGTCGCCGCTGTAGCCGCCGGTTGCCGGGTCGGGCGACAGCACCGCCCGGAGCACGCCCCCATGGGCGCTTTGATAGATGCCGGCGTCGCGCAGCGCCGCGCCACCGTCCGCCGCACTCAGCACGATGCGCCCGGAGGGGTCGATCCGCCCCTCGACCACCGTACCGCCATTGACCCGCCCGGTGAACGGGCCCGCCATGCCGCCGGCCATGGTCAGCCGCGCATCGAGCGCGGTGAGCGCGATGCCGTCCGACAGAAGCAGGCGGTCGGGCTTGACCACCAGGTCATAACCGCCGTCGCCCGACCCGGAGAAATCCTGGCCGCGCAGATCGATGGTGCCGCCGTTCACTTCGGCAATGCCGCGCCCGCCCTGCCCGGGGCGCAGCCGCACCGGCGCGTCCAGCCAGCCGCCCACCGCAAGCCGGTCGAAACGCGCCGCCTGCAGCCCGCCGCCGCCAAGGTCGATATCGCCGGCCAGGGTCAGGCCCGGCCCCTTCAGGGTCACGGCCTGCACATCCACCGGCTGGCCCAGCCGGCCGGCAACGCTTACCTCGGCGGCCTTGCCCGGCGCCTTGCCCCAGCCAAGCGCCGGGATCGACAGCCGCGCCGGCGCAAGGTCGGCGGTCAGGCGGAAGTCGGGCGCGTCCCCGTCGGCGAGGCCGATGGCGATATGCCCGGTGGTGGACCCTGCCACCGACCCGCTTGGCAGCGCGATGCCGAGATCGGCCAGCGTTTCCGGTGACAGCGGGAAGGTCCCCTCGACGTTGCCGGGGCCATCGCCCTGGGCAAAGCCCTTGGCGAAGGTGAAATCAAACGGCACACCCGACAGCAGCGCCTGCCCGGCCACCCGCATGCCGAGATTGTCGGCGGTCAGCGTCAGCGCCTCGGCGGTCGCCGGGTGCCCCGGCACCAGGCTGTCCGAGGCGACTTCGGACAGCTCTGCCTCGGCGCTTGCCGTGATCATCGTCGCCTTGAGGTCATGGCGCATGGGTAGCGTCAGCCGCGCCGTCACCCGGCCGTTGCCGGTGGCGAAACCGGTCGTCTGGCCCATGCGGGTGACGAAACCCAGCGGCGGCCGGTCGATCACGTCCAGAAGCGCCGGGATCGGCCCGGACGCGGCGATCACCGCCTCGCCGGTGGACGGTTTCCGGGTCACGTCGGCGATGGTGAAGCTCGACCCCTTGAGGTCGATCCGCCGCCCCGCCGCGTCACGGCCCTCGCCTTCGGCCAGTTGCAGCGCCAGCCGGTCGGCGGCGAACCGGCCGGTGCCGCGGGCCGCCTCGATGGCGGGCATGGTATCGAGGATGCTGGCGCGGCCGCCGTCGAAGGCGAAATCCACATCGTAATGGGGCTTGCCGCCGTCCAGCCGCAGGCTCGCCCGCGCCGTTGTCAGGGTGCCGGCCTCGATATGGCTCGCCAGCCAGCCGCGCGTGCCGGGGCGGAACCCGGTGGGCCAGAAGACGAGGAAGCGGTCGAAGTCCAGACCCTCGGCCTCGGCATCCACGGCCACCTGCCAGCCGTCCTCCGGGGCCAGCGCCAGCGAACCCTCGGCCCGGGCCCAGGCCCGGCCCTGTCGCAGCGCCAGCGAGCCGAGGTCCACCTTCAGCGGATCGAGCCCGATGCGCAGGTCGGCGCGGCCCTCGTCGAAATGGATCGGGGCTTCCAGCCGGCCGGGATCGCGCAGGGTGGCCGAGCGGATGTCGAGCTGCGCCACCAGACCGTCGGCGCCGCCATTCGCCGGCAGGATCAAGGCGCCGCCGGCGGCGATGTCGCCCGCCGTGGTCTCCAGCGCCAGATCGGAGAAGTCGAAGCTGCGGGTCCGGGGATCGTAGTCGAAATCGGCCACCGCATGGTCGAAGGCGACGGTTTCCCCGGCGCTGACCGCCACCTCGCCCTGGCCGAGGTCGAGCCGGCCGGTCATCGCCAGCAGCGTGCCATCGGCGGCAAAGCGGCTCTGCAACTCGCCCGAAGCGTCCGCTTCCAGCCGCTGCAGCCAGCCAAGCGCGGTTGCATGCAGCGCCAGGTCGGACGGCCTGGCGCCGGCGAAGCGAACCGCGACGCTGGTTTCGCCACTGGCCCGGTCGCGAGTGACCGTTGCCGAGACCGTACCGGGCCTGCCGCTTGGGCCAACCGGCGCCGCCTGAAGCTGCCAGCGCACCGAGGCGGCGTCGCGGTGAAAGGTGACCAACCCGTCTTCGGCCCGCCAGCGCGAGCCGGTCAGGCGGTCGTCGAAGCTGATCGACACCTCGGTGAAGCGCACATCATCGAGTGCCGCCAGCATCGGCACATTGGCGAGAAAGTCACCGCCCGCCAGGCTGAGCGGACCGGCAGCGGCAGCGTCGCCTCCCTGCGGCAACAGCAGCGAGGCATCGCCCAGCGTCAGCGCGATGCGGCCGGCCTCGTCGCGGGCCAGATGCGCGCGGCCGCCTTCCACGATCAGGCTTTCGGGGCGGAACTGACCGCGCAGGGCATCGAGCAGCGTGAAACCCGAGGTGATCTCTGGCGCCCGCGCCACCGCCTGCCCGTCCGGCGTCAGGAGCGCCACGTCGCGCGCCACCAGCGCCGACGGCCGGTCGCCATGCCCCAGCCGCAGCGCCAGCCCGCCGATCGCCAGCCGGCCGTCGCCGGCCGCGTCGGCCAGCCGCGCCTCGACCGCGCGCGCCACGAATGGCAGCGAAAGATCGCGCTCGGTGCTCCAGGCCAGCAGCGCCGCAATCAGCAGCGCCGGCATCGCCACCGCGAACATCAGCGTCGAGCCGGTCTCGCGCAGACAGAACCCGCACAGGCGCACCAATCGAGGCCGCCGCCGGTCGAACGGCAAACCCGTGGAATCGCTTTTTCGCCGGCCGGGATGCATGGGCAGCGCCAGGCGCCTTTCCTTGTCCACATCAGACCAAGATCGCGGCTGGGCCCTTGGCGCCGTCGCCGCGATACGCTTTTAACACGGTCAAGCACCATTGCCACTGAACAGAAAGGCGAAATCATGACAAATCCCACGCCCCTGCCCGGGCAGCCGGCGCCAGACTTCTCGATGCCGCGGGACGGCGGCGGCACGGTGGCTCTCAAGGACTTCGCCGGCCGGCCGCTGGTGCTCTACTTCTATCCCAAGGATGACACGTCCGGCTGCACGCTGGAGGCGAACGACTTTACCGCCATGATCGATCGTTTCGAGGCCGCGGGCGCTGCGGTCGTCGGCGTCTCCAAGGACAGCGTGAAGAAGCACGACAAGTTCCGCGACAAGTACGGGCTGAAGGTGATCCTGGCGTCGGACGAGGACGGCGACGTCTGCGAGCGCTATGGCGTCTGGGCCGAGAAATCCATGTATGGCAGGAAATACATGGGGATCGAGCGCTCCACCTTCCTGATCGACGGCACCGGCACGGTGCGCGAGGCGTGGTTGAAGGTGAAGGTGCCGGGCCATGCCGAGGCGGTTCTGGAGGCGGCCCAAAAGCTGTGACTGCCGCCGCCTGCCACGCCGCCTGCCGGGGCGAGGCGGTGATACCTTTGGTGCAGGTCAGGGCCGCACTCCACAACGGGCAGTGGTGCGGGCCGTGTCCTGCGGCGCGATGAACGGGCGTGCGAGCAGATCGGACTCGGCGGAATTCCGCCGACTCTACCCCGGGTTCGGTTGCCTCAAGCGCGTTATTTTTCTAGCGTCCGCGCGGCCGAGGCACGGCTCACCGCCTGACCGATAAGGGCGGCAACGGACAAGGGACACCGAGACCGCATGAAAACCGGGCTGAACGGGGCTATCGGGACATTCATTCCCGAGCAGCGGCTGCACATCACCTCCGCTGACAGCGAGACCACCCTGGTTCTGTCTCCGCTTTCGCAACTGGGCGCTGCCGCCGTCGGACTGGTCCTGGTCGGATGGGCGGCCCTCTCCACCGGAATGCTGGCCGTGCAATCCTTCGGCGGTGGATCCGAGGCAGCGCGCGCCGATGTCATGCGCAGCGCCTATGAGGCGCGGATTGCCTCGCTGGTGGCCGAGCGCGACCGCTATGCACTCGAGGCGCAGTCGGCCCACACCCGCTTTGGCGTCGCGTTGCAGGAGGTTGCCGCCCAGCAGGACAACCTGCTTGCCGCCATGCGCGAGAAGGAAGAACTGGACCGGTCCCTCGGGGCCATGCGGGCGCGGCTCGACGAAGTCGTGGATGAGCGTGACGCCGCCCGGGCCGAGTTCGCCGCGCTGCAGGAGAACCAGGAGCGGGCCGCGGACGGGCTGGCCGATGCCGGCGAAAGCCCCGGTGAGCTTCGCGACACACTGCAGTCGCTGACCGTGGCGCTGGACGACACCGCCCGCGCCCGTGACGACGCGGCGGCCGAGAAGGAGTCGCTGGCCATGGAGGTGGCCGGGCTGGAATTGCGCATGCAGGTCAACGCCGAGCGCCAGGACCGCATGGTCACCCGCCTCGAAGAGGCGGTGGAGGTGTCCTTCGGGCCGCTGGAGGGCGCGTTCGAGCAGGCCGGCCTCGACGTCGACGAACTGGTTTCCAGCGTGCGCAGGAGCTATTCCGGCACGGGTGGGCCCCTGGTTGTGGCCTCGGCGTCGAGTCGCAACTTCGACGATCCCGAGCTGAACGACCGCTTCCACACGCTGATGCAAAGCATGGACCGGCTGAACCTGATGCAGGTCGCCGCAAGCAAGATCCCCTATGCGCAGCCGGTTACCAGCGGCTTTCGCTTCACCAGCGGCTTCGGCGTGCGCCGCGACCCCAAGACCGGTGCGCGGCGCCAGCATAACGGCCTCGACTTTGCCAGCGGGCTGGGTACGCCGATCCATGCCACCGGCGACGGCACGGTGGTATTCGCGGGCCGGCAGAGCGGTTTCGGCAACCTGATCAAGGTGCGCCACGAGTTCGGCTTCGAGAGCTACTACGCCCATCTCAACCGGATCCGGGTCAAGGTGGGCGATCGCGTCTCGCGCGGCGACCTTATCGGTGATATGGGTACCACCGGGCGGAGCACGGGCGTGCACCTGCACTACGAGATTCGAGTCGGCGGCAAGCCCGTGAACCCGATGACCTACATCAAGGCTGGAAAGAATGTTTTCTAAGAACAAACCCACCGACACAAAGCCGGCGGCCCCCACCCCGTCGCAGCCGTCACCGAGCATCAGCAGCGGGCCGGCACCGAGCAGCCCCGCATCGTCGTCGCCATCGTCCGCGTCGCAGCCGGCGGTTCCCAAGGCCAAGCCGACGCCGTCGGTGCTGTCCTCGGACCTGACCATCAACGGCCACGTCAAGACCTCGGGCGACGTCCAGGTGGAAGGCAGCATCGAGGGCGACATCCATGCCCACCTGCTGACCATCGGCGAAAACGCCACGGTCAAGGGCGAGGTCGTCGCCGACGACATCGTGGTGACCGGTCGTGTGGTCGGCCGCGTGCGCGGCCTCAAGGTGCGCCTGACCTCGACCGCCCGGGTCGAGGGCGACATCATCCACAAGACCATCGCCATCGAAAGCGGTGCCCATTTCGAAGGCTCGGTACAGCGCCAGGACGATCCGCTGTCGGGGCAGTCGGACAAGCCGATGCCCAAGGCAACGGTCGGCGTCTGATCCTTTTCGGGCACGCAAACGCAAGGGCGCCGCGCGGCGCCCTTTTGTTTTTGGTCAGTTAGTTACGCCGCAAACCTCAGGCGCGCTGCGAAGTCACTACCCGGCGTCGCGCGCCTCGGCCCGGCTTTTGCCGGAGACTTCCGCCGCAAGCGCCGCGGCCATGAACCCGTCCAGGTCACCGTCGAGCACACCCTGGGTATCGGAGGTCTCGAACTCGGTCCTGAGGTCCTTCACCATCTGGTACGGGTGCAGCACGTAGGAGCGGATCTGGTTGCCCCAGCCGGCATCGCCCTTGGCATCGTGCTGGTCCTGGATCGCCTGGGTGCGCTTGCGCATCTCCATCTCGTAGAGCCGCGATTTCAGGGCCGCCATGCAGTTGGCGCGGTTCTGGTGCTGCGACTTTTCCGAACTCGTCACCACGATCCCGGTGGGAATGTGAGTCATCCTGACCGCCGAGTCGGTCTTGTTGACGTGCTGGCCGCCAGCCCCGGACGAGCGGAAGGTGTCGACCCGCAGGTCGCTGGGGTTGATCTCGATCTCGATACTGTCGTCAACCACCGGATAGACCCAGATCGAAGAGAACGAGGTGTGGCGCCGGGCGGAGGAATCAAACGGCGAGATGCGCACCAGCCGGTGCACGCCGGATTCCGACTTCAGCCAGCCATAGGCATTTTCGCCGGAAATCTTGTAGGCGGCCGAACGGATGCCTGCCTCCTCGCCCGGGTTCTCGGCGATCAGTTCCACCTTGTAGCCATGCTGCTCGGCCCAGCGGACATACATGCGCGCCAGCATGGCCGCCCAGTCGCAGCTTTCGGTGCCGCCGGCGCCGGCATTGATCTCGACGAAGGTGTCGTTGCCGTCCGCCTCGCCGTCCAGCAGCGCCTCGAGCTCGGCCTTGGCGGCGCGGGGGTGCAACGCCGCGATGGCCGCTTCGGCCTCGGCGACGATCTCGGTATCGTCCTCGGCCTCGCCGAGTTCGGCCAGTTCCAGATTGTCGGTCAGCTCGCGTTCAAGCTCGGTCACCGTGTCGATGGCGCTGGCAAGGTTCTGGCGCTCGCGCATCAGCTTCTGCGCCCGCGCCGGGTCGCTCCACAGCCCGGCATCCTCGGACATGGCGTTCAGCTCTTCCAGCCGATGGGCCGCGGTATCCCAGTCCAGCCGCTGCCTGAGCAACGCGATGGACTTGCGGATTTCCGCAGCGAAGCTCTCGGTCTCGGCCCGCATCGTGCCCCTTTTGTGTCAATCCGGCGGTTGCCCGGGGCCACGCCCTGGCCCGGATCACATAGTCCGCCCCACGCCGGGGGTAAAGTCCGTGCCCGCCAGCGGGCGCCTGATGGGTCAGTAAAGCCCGCCCGATGACAGCACGCCGAAGGCCGGCTTGGACGGGATCATCTTCTTCTGCCCGCCGACCACGACTTCGCGCACCTGGTCGTTGCCACCGGCCTGGTCGAACAGGGGCAGGTCCGATCCCATGGCGTAGCCGCCGTCGATATAGCTGCCGAAGCCGCCGACGATGGGTTCCTCGCCGGCCCGGAACAGCTCTGCCACAACGTACTGGCCGCTGGCGCTGTTGGGCAGCCGCTGGCCGGTGAACCGGTCGATCTTGACAAAGACGGTACCCGGCGGCGCCTTGAAGCGGAACGATTCCGGCTCGGCGCCTTCCAGCGCCACCTTCATGAAGTCGGTGAACACCGGCCCGCACAGCGTGCCGCCATAGGCACCGCGTCCCATCGGGCGGGGCGTATCGAAGCCGATATAGCAGCCGGCCGCGATGCGCGGAGTAAAGCCGATGAACCAGGCGTCCTTGGCCTCGTTGGTGGTACCGGTCTTGCCGGCGATCGGCAGGCCGAGCGGCGCACCGACGGTCGACGCCGCGGTGCCGCGGGCCACCACGCCCTGCATCATCGAGGTCAGCTGATAGGCGGTGACCGGGTCCATCACCTGTTCGGCGGTGTCCCAGATCCACGGCAGCTTGCCGTCGAATTCCGGTACCGAGCAGCCGCGGCAGCCGCGCTGGTCGTGGCGGTAGATGGTGTTGCCGTTGCGGTCCTGCACCCGGTCGACCAGCGTCGGCTCCACCCGCTTGCCGCCATTGGCGAACATCGCGTAGGCGGCCACCATCTTGTAGAGCGTCGTCTCACCGGCGCCGAGCGAGTACGAGATCAGTCGCGGCATGTTGTCATAGACGCCGAAGGCCTCGGCCTTCTCGGCCACCCGGTCCATACCGATATCCTGGGCCACCCGCACCGTCATCAGGTTGCGCGACTGCTCGATGCCGGTACGAAGCGGCGCCGGGCCATAGAACCGGCCCGACGAATTGGTGGGCCGCCACATGCGTCCGCCCGACTCGATCTCCACCGGCGCGTCGACCACGATCGACGCCGGCGTATAGCCGCTGTCCAGGGCCGCCGCATAGACGAACGGCTTGAAGGCGGAACCGGGCTGCCGTGTCGCCTGCGTGGCGCGGTTGAAGACCGAGGACTGGTACGAAAACCCGCCCTGCATCGCCAGCACCCGCCCGGTCAGGGTATCCATGGCCATGAAGCCGCCCTGCACCTCGGGCACCTGGCGCAGCGAAAACCGCGCCTCGCCGTTCTCGGCCTCGGACTGGCGCACCATCACCACGTCGCCGACCTGATAGAGATCGCCGGCATTGCGCGGTTTGCCGCTGCGCCGGTCCTTGTAGCGGACGCGGCCGATCCAGCGCGCATCCTCCATCGTCAGGAAGTGGCCATCCGCATCGTCCTCGACCCCCTCGACGCCGATCCGGGCCGAGTTGTCTCCGACCTCCAGAACCACCGCCGGCAGCCAGCCTTCGACATCCCGCGGCACACGGGTATAGCTCAGCGCCTCGCGCCAGTCCGACAGCGCGTCCGCAGGAAGCACCTCGCGCGGGCCGAGATAGACGCCATGAGAGCGGTCGAAGTCTTCCAGCCCCTTCCTCAGGGCGGTGGCGGCGACGGCCTGAAGGCCCGGGTCCACGGTCGCGCGGATGGTCAGGCCGCCCGAGAAGAGCTCCTCCTCGCCGCCCTCCAGCTTGTGGGAAAGCTGCCGCCTGATCTCGTCGGTGAAGTAGTCGCGCGGCGGAATGCGCTGGCGGGCCGAGGGGATTTCGCCGCCCTGAACGCTGTCGAGCGGCGCGTCCAGCGCTTGCTTGTACTCGCCCTCGTTCAGATAGCCGTTCTCGAACATCTCGCGCAGCACGTAGTTGCGGCGCTCGATGGCCCGGGCGCGATCCCGCACCGGGTGATAGTCGTTCGGCGCCTTCGGAATCGCCGCCAGGTAGGCCGCCTCGGCCGGCGTCAGCTCCTCCAGCGGCTTGGCGAAATACGTCTGCGCCGCGGCGGTCACGCCATAGGAGTTCTGACCCAGAAAGATCTCGTTGAGATAGAGCCCGAGGATGTCGTCCTTCGACAGGGCCTCCTCGACGCGGGTAGCGAGGATGATCTCCTTGATCTTGCGTTCCACCCGGCGGCTTCCGTCGAGCAGGAAGTTCTTCATCACCTGCTGGGTGATGGTCGAGGCGCCGCGCAAGGTTTCACCCCGGGTCTTGATCGCCTCGAAAGCCGCAGCGGCGATGCCGCGCGCATCGAACCCCTTGTGATGATAGAAATTCTTGTCCTCGGCCGAGATGAAGGCGCCCTTCACCAGCTCGGGAATCTCGTCCACGGGCGTATAGATGCGGCGCTCATGGGCGAATTCGTCCATCACCGCGCCGTCACCGGAATAGACGCGGCTGAGCGTGGACGGCTCGTAGCTCGCCAGCGCCGCATGATCCGGCAGATCGCGGCCATAGTACCAGAACACCGCCACCACCGCGCCGATGCCGACCAGCGCGCCGATCGAGATGAGGGTGAAGATGGCCCCGAACAGGTTCAGGATCATGCGCATGCGATAGGGTGTCCTTCCAGGATCGATCCAGACACTATAGCGGACCCCTGGGGGCATGGTCAAAGCACGGCCGCGTCATGGCGGCGGCAAGTCGCACATGGCCATGCGCGTTCTGCGGGAGAATTCGATTGTGATCCAGCCCGTGCTGCGGCTATTGTCCGCGGCACGCGGTGCGCCTACGTGCCGCATTGTTAGATTCGTCGCCACCAGCGGCCCTTTACGACTCCTCTCACGGGGAGCGGCGGGTCGCCGGTTCCGGGCGATAGGCGTTCGCGCCATTACCCCGCCCCCGAAGCAATTCGGGACCAGTCACAGCGCCAGGACGTGCGTTCGGCGCAGGAGTACGCAACCGATGCACCGCTCGATGCGACAGACCCGCGAGACCGATGGCCACCGCGCCCGGTCGCGCCCGGTCGCGCTTCGCGGCATTGCAGATCACAGACATCGCCCACCCTGCCGGGATCCGAACGATCCCGCCGCCGGGGCGGGGCGATCAAGAAAGACATCATGCAGAAAAAGATGCTTATTGACGCGACCCACGCGGAGGAAACCCGCGTCGTGGTCGTTGAGGGCAGCCGTGTCGAGGAGTTCGATTACGAGAGCCTCAGCAAGCGCCAGATAACCGGCAACATCTATCTCGCCAAGGTCACGCGGGTCGAGCCGTCGCTGCAGGCCGCCTTTGTCGAGTATGGCGGGAATCGCCATGGCTTTCTGGCGTTTTCGGAGATCCACCCCGACTACTACCAGATCCCGGTCGCCGATCGCGAGGCGCTGCTGGCCGAGGAGGCCGAGTTCGCCAGCAAGATGGACGACGAGGCCGAGGACGAGCGGCCGAAGTCGCGCAGCCGTCGCCGGCGCGGCCGTGGCAGCAAGTCTGAAAAGAGCGGCTCTGCGGCCGAGAACGACGCCATCGCCACCTATGATGCGGCCGGGCCGGACCTGGTCGACGACGACACGGTCCTGGAAACCGTGGCCGCCGATGACGACACGCTCGACGACGTTCCGCCCCTTTCGGCGGCATCCGGTGAGCGTGACCTCGAGGTCTTTGACGAGCCCGAGGATGCGGACGAGGAGGCCACCGCCGCGGCCGACGCCGATGCGCCCGCGGAAGTGTCCGACGAGTCGGTCGAGAACGCGCCCGCCGCCGAGGATGAGCCTCCGGCCGAAGCCGGTTCTGCCGGCTCGGAGGTGAAGGAGGACATCGCCGTTCGCCGCGCCCGCCCGCGCCGCTACAAGATCCAGGAAGTCATCAAGGTCCGCCAGATCCTCCTCGTCCAGGTGGTCAAGGAAGAACGCGGCAACAAGGGCGCGGCGCTCACGACCTATCTGTCGCTCCCCGGCCGCTATTGCGTGCTCATGCCCAACACCGCCCGTGGCGGCGGCATCAGCCGCAAGATCACCAACGCGGCCGACCGCAAGAAGCTCAAGGAGATCGCCTCGGCCATCACCGTGCCCAAGGGCGCGGGGCTGATCATCCGCACCGCCGGCGCACAGCGCACCAAGTCCGAGGTCAAGCGCGACTACGAATACCTGCTTCGCATGTGGGAGAAGATCCGCGACCTGACGCTGAAGTCCATTGCCCCGGTGCTGATCTACGAAGAAGGCAACCTGGTCCGACGCGCCATCCGCGATCTCTACAGCCGCGACATCGACGAGATCTTCGTCGAGGGCGAACGCGGCTATCGCGAGGCCAAGGACTACATGAAGATGCTCATGCCGAGCCACGCCAAGAACGTGAAGCAGTACGGCGACCCGATGCCGCTGTTCTCGCGCTATCAGGTGGAGGGCTACCTGGCCGGCATGTTCAACCCGGTGGTGCAGCTCAAGTCCGGCGGCTACATCGTCATCAACCCCACCGAGGCGCTGGTCGCCGTCGATGTCAACTCGGGGCGGGCCACCAAGGAAGGCTCGATCGAGGACACCGCGCTCAAGACCAACCTCGAGGCGGCCGAGGAGGTGGCGCGGCAGATGCGCCTGCGCGATCTCGCCGGGCTGATCGTCATCGACTTCATCGACATGGAGGAGCGGCGCAACATCGCCGCGGTCGAGAAGAAGCTGAAGGAAAAGCTCAAGAACGACCGGGCCCGCATCCAGCTTGGCCGGATTTCGGCTTTCGGCCTTCTCGAAATGTCCCGCCAGCGGCTTCGGCCCGGCATGCTCGAGGCGGTAACCGCGCCTTGCGCCCATTGCCACGGCACGGGGCGCACCCGTTCGGACGAATCGCTGGCGCTCGCGATCATGCGCGAGCTGGAGGAGGAAGGCGTGCGCGGCCGCTCCAAGGAGGTGCTGGTCACCGCGCCGGTCGCCATCGCCAACTATGTCCTTAACGTCAAGCGCGACCATGTGGCGATGATCGAAGGGCGCTTCGGCATGGCGGTCAGGGTCGAGGGCGATCCGGCACTGATCAGCCCCGAATACAGGGTTGAGCGCTTCCGCACCGCCTCGCGTCAGGTGCAGATGCTGGCCGAGCTGGCCAAGGCACCGGCCCTGCCCGAGGACGAGGACGATCTTGCCGAGGTCGTTGAGGACGAGACCGACGAGGACGTGGCGGCCGACAGCGTTGGTGACGACAGCGAGCGCGGCGAGAAGTCGGGTCGTCGGCATCGGCGTCGTCGCCGTCGTCGTGGCGGCCGCAACGGCGAAGGCCGCGACGAGGGACAGCCCATCACCGCCGGCGAGGAAGGCGAAGGCGACGAGGGACCCGAAGACGCGGCGGAGGTCGAAACCGCAGCCGAAGCCGGTGCCGAGCCGGACCAGCCGGAAGCCACCGAAGACACGGAAGCCGAGGCAAAGCCGAAGTCCCGCCGGACGCGTAGCCGCCGCAAGCCGCGCGCTGCCGAGGCCGCAGAGGCCGAGGCCGCCGAGGCGGAAGCCGAAGCCGCCGGCGCGGTCGAAGCGGAGCCCGATACGGCCGACGCGGCCCCCGAACCCGCCGCGGAAAAGCCGAAGCCGCGCAGCCGTTCGCGCGCCCGGGCCAAGGCGGCAAAGCCCGCGGAAGAGCCGGCCGAGCAGGAAGCCCCGACGGCAGAAGCCGCCCCGGTACAAGCCGAGGAGCCGGAAGCTGCGCAGGCGACGGATGCGGCCGCACAACCGAGCGAGCCCGAACCCGCTGCCGAGCCAGAGCCCGCCGAGGAAGAGATGGCGACCGCCCGGTCGGGGCCAAAGCCGCGTGCCCGCGTGTCGGCAGCCGAGGCAATCGCCAGTGTGACGGCAGAGTCGGCCGCGCCGACCGCCGAGCGGGGCGAGTCGCAGGCACCCAAGCGGCGCGGCTGGTGGGCAAGGGCGCTCGGCGGCAGCTAGGCCGATCGAGAGCCGCGGGATCACATTCAGGCGAACTTCCGCCCAGCTACGCGGCTGGGCGGTTGCGCGGTGGCAAAAGGCCGGGCTTACTGCCGGTAGGCGGCCAAAGGGGGATTTGGGCCATGTTGCAGCGACTTGCGGCGGCACTGATCGGCAGCGTGATGCTTGGGACCATGGCTCATGCCCAGGATAATGCCGGCCTGGTGGATCGTGAACTTCTGCGTGAAGAAATCCGCGCCTATCTGGTTGAGCACCCCGAGGTGATCCTCGAGGCCGTCGAGATCCTGCAGGAACGCCGCGAGGCGGCGGCCGCCGCCGAGGACGAGACCCTGGTGGCCGAGAACGCCAAGGCGCTTTTCGCTGATGGCCACTCATTCGTCGGCGGCAATCCCGACGGGGCCATTACCCTGGTGGAGTTCCTCGACTACCAGTGCGGGTACTGCAAGCGCGCCCATGCCGACGTGGCGGCGCTGGTTGCCGGCAATCCCGACATCCGCTTCGTGGTCAAGGAATTCCCCATCCTCGGCCCCGAGTCCGTGGCTGCGGCGCGAGCGGCGATGGCGGTCCTCAAGAACGACGGTCCCGAAGTCTATGCCCGGTTCTCGGATGCCATGATGGGCCATGACGGCCGACTGAACGGCGCTGTCATCGACCGCATCGCCGCCGACAGCGGCGCCGATGTGGATGCCATGAAGGCACTCGCCGACGGTGCCGAGGTCACCGCCGCCATCCGGGCAAACCTGGACCTGGCCAAGGTCCTGCAGATCTCCGGCACGCCGACCTTCGTGGTCGGCGACAGGATGCTGCGCGGCATGCTCCCGGCCGATACGATGCAGAAGCTGGTCGACGAAGCGCGCGACGCGCTCTGATCGCCGCGACAGTCTGAACCCCCGCAAGTCATTGGCGGCTTTTCAGGCCCTTTCGGGCAGCGTATAAGCCCCGGAACGGGTCGCACGCCGGTCAAGAAGCGTGCGCAAGGCAGAACACCGGGGGACGGATGAGCAAGGACCATGAGCAGGACGTGGCCTTTATCGAGGCGCTGGCGGGCCTGTTGCGCAAGAACGACCTGACCGAAATCGAGGTGAAGCGCGAATACGGCGAGGACGATACCCTGAATGTCAGGGTCGCCCGCCAGAATGCCGTGATGGCGGCCCCGGCACCGCATTTCGCCCATGCCGCCCCGGCCCCGGCACCTTCCGCACCGGCGCCAGCGCCGGCAGCCGCCGCCGCTTCTGCCGACCCGGCCGAACATCCCGGCGCCGTGACCTCGCCCATGGTCGGCACGGTCTACCTCCAGGCCGAGCCGGGGTCGCCGGCCTTCGTCAGCGTCGGGGACGCGGTGTCGGAAGGCCAGACCATCCTCATCATCGAGGCCATGAAGACCATGAACCAGCTCCCGGCGCCCCGCGCCGGCACGGTCAAGCGCATCCTGGTCGAAGACGGATCCCCGGTGGAATTCGGCGCCCCCCTGATGATCCTCGAATAGAGGACCGGCGCCATGTTCAAGAAGATCCTGATTTCCAATCGTGGCGAGATCGCGCTGAGGGTGATCCGCGCCTGCCGCGAGATGGGCATCCAGTCGGTCGCGGTCCATTCCACCGCCGATGTCGATGCCATGCATGTGCGCATGGCCGACGAAAGCGTCTGCATCGGGCCGGCGCCCTCGCCCAAGAGCTACCTCAACGTGCCATCCATCATCTCGGCCTGCGAGATCACCGGCGCCGACGCGGTGCACCCGGGCTATGGCTTTCTCTCCGAGAACCAGAACTTCGTGCAGGTGCTCGAGGATCACCAGATCACCTTCATCGGTCCGCGTTCGCGGCATATCGCGGTGATGGGCGACAAGATCACGGCCAAGGAGACCATGAAGCGGCTGGGTGTGCCCTGCGTGCCCGGCTCCGAAGGGGGCGTGCCCGACCTCGCCACCGCGCGCAAGGTGGCCGGCGAGATGGGCTATCCGGTGATCGTCAAGGCGACCGCCGGCGGCGGCGGTCGCGGCATGAAGGTGGCCGGCTCGGACAAGGAGCTGGAGATCGCCTTCCAGACCGCCCGCAGCGAGGCCAAGGCCGCCTTCGGCAACGACGAGGTCTATATCGAGAAGTATCTGCAGACCCCCCGCCACATCGAGATCCAGGTCTTCGGCGACGGCGAGGGGCGCGCGGTGCATCTGGGCGAGCGCGACTGTTCGCTGCAGCGCCGCCACCAGAAGGTGCTGGAGGAATGCCCCTCGCCCGCGATCACCGCGGCGATGCGCGCCGAGATCGGCAAGACCTGCGCCGACGCGGTGGCCGAGCTCGGCTATGCCGGTGCCGGTACCATCGAGTTCCTCTACGAGAACGGCGCCTTCTACTTCATCGAGATGAACACCCGCCTGCAGGTCGAGCATCCGGTGACCGAGGCGGTCTATGGCGTCGATCTGGTGCGTGAGCAGATCATGGTCGCCAGTGGCGACGGCATGTCATTGCACCAGGACGAGCTTACCCCCAACGGCCACGCCATCGAGTGCCGCATCAATGCCGAGTCGCTGCCCAGCTTCCGGCCGAGCCCGGGTATGGTCCGGGCCTTTCATGCACCGGGCGGCCTTGGCGTGCGGATGGATTCGGCGATCTATCAGGGCTATGTGATCCCGCCCTACTACGACAGCCTGATCGGCAAGCTCATCGTCCACGCGCCCGACCGGGCCAGCGCACTGACCCGGCTGAACCGCGCCCTGGGCGAGCTGATCGTGGACGGGATCGAGACGACAACGCCACTGTTTCACGCGCTGCTGGAACAGCCGGCAGTGCAGAACGGCGACTACAACATTCACTGGTTGGAGCACTGGCTCAAGGATGGCGGTCTCGGTTGACGCGGGGCCGGCGCGGAGCCCGTGAAGGACGACGCGCCAGCCGAGATCACCGCGCGGCGGCTGTTGCAGGCCTATGCCGCCGGGGTGTTCCCCATGGCCGACAGCGCCACGGCGGACGAGGTCTTCTGGGTCGATCCGCGGCTGCGCGGCATCCTGCCGCTGGACGGCTTCCACGTCTCGCGAAGCCTGCGCCGGACGATCCTGAAGACGGGCTTCAGGGTGAGCGTCGACCGCGATTTCGCCGGCGTCGTCGACGGTTGCGCGGATCGCGACGTGACCTGGATCAACACCCAGATCAGGGCGCTCTACCTGGAGCTGTTCGCCATGGGCCACGCCCATTCGGTCGAAGTCTGGGACGGCCCGCTGCTGGTGGGCGGGCTCTATGGCGTCGTTCTCGGCGGTGCTTTCTTCGGCGAAAGCATGTTCTCCCGCCGCCGCGACGCCTCGAAGATCGCCATGGTCCACACCATGGCGCGGCTCCGGGCCGGCGGCTTCACGCTGTTTGACACCCAGTTCATCACCCCACATCTGGCCAGCCTGGGCGGGGTCGAGATCAGCCGCGCCGAGTACCACAAGCGCCTCGACCGGGCGCTCGGCGTGAAACATGCGGATTTCCTCAGCCTGCAGGCCGATGCGGCCCCTCAGCTTGTGGTGCAGCTCAGCACCCAGACATCGTAGCGGGGGTGATCGAGCGCCGAGAAGGCCGGGCTGGAGGCCAGCATCCAGCCGGCGAAACGCTCGTCGGTCTCGCGCTTGTCGCGGATGCGCAGGAAGGCATAGGCCTCGCCCTGGGCATCGCTGGCCGGATAGCGGCACGCCAGCGCCGCGATCTGCAGCCGCTCGAACTCCACCACCTGCCCCACCTCGACCTCGAAATCGCGGGTGGTGCCGTTCATGGTGTCCAGCCCGCGCAGCTTCACCGCATGCGCCTCGACCATCTTGCGGGTGTCGATGCCGCCCCGCGGCTCGTCGGCGATGCCCGGCTCGGCGGCACCGAGATCGTCCTGGATGATGCCGCCCTCGATGATCGGCGAGCCATCGGGCAGGAACCCTTCCGACAGACTCTCCGACAGTCCTTCCACAGGGGCGCCGACAGGCTCCTCCAGGGACGGGTCCTGCTGGGCCATCGCGACACTCGCGGTGGCGACGACGGCGGCGGCGAGAAACGCACGGATCATTGCGACTGATCTCCGGCGGCGAATTTCAGCATCAGGTTCAGCAGGCTGACCGCCGACTGGGTGATCAGCACCTCGTCGCCCGGCTTCAGCATGAAGTCCGACCCGCCCGCGGCGAGTTCCAGGTACGATCCGCCCAGCAGGCCTTCGCTGGCCACCTTCACCTCGGAATCGTCCGGAATCATCACGTCCTTGGCGACGTTGAAGGTCAGCTCGGCCTGATAGGTCTCCGGGTTCAGCTTCAGTTGCGAGACGGTGCCGATCTTGACCCCCGCCATGCGCACATCGGTGCCGACGGCGATGCCCTCGGCCGAGGCGAAGCTCGCGGTCAGCGGATAGCTGTCCGAGCCCGAGCCGCCCAGGTCGGCGGTCTGGCTGGCGAAGGCCACGAACCCGGCCGCCGCGGCGACCACGCCGGCGCCAATGATGGTCTCGAGCGTGCTGCCGGCCATTTCCGCTACTCGGGCTGCCAGGCGTCGTAGTCGCGCCGTGCCACCGGCGCCGGCGAAAACAGGCTGCCCGGCGGATGATAGGCCAGCGCGGTGCCGGTCATGTTGGGCTGATGCGGCAGTTGCCAGGGCTTGCTCGGCAGTGCCACCTCGGTCGGGGGCGCGGCAAAGGTCTGGTGCAACCAGCCATGCCATTCCGGGCTTACACGGCTGGCCTCCGGCTCACCGTTGTAGATCACCCAGCGGCGCTTGCCGTCCGCCGTCTGATAAAAGACGTTACCCTGCTCGTCCTCGCCGACCTTCTGACCATGGCGCGCGGTCCACAGCCGCGTGCCCAGCGTCGGTCCGGTCCACCAGGTGATAAGCTCCAAAAGCCAGCGCATCCATCGGCCCTTCATCTGCTCTGCCCGCTTGATATTGCGCCAGCGCCGCGGCGTCCAGTCAAAGCCGCGGCACCACCATCAACCTAGGCTTGAACCGCGGTTTGCCTTTGCCGGCTGCGCGCCGTGGCGCGGCCCTGCCGCACCATCACGAAAGTGCCCCTGATCTGCGGCCGGGACGGGAAGTGCCAAGTGCCGGTGATCCGCTTCAGCGCGCGATCCGCGGTGCCGTGATAATGCAGCCGCTCGCCGCGAAAGTCCGAATATGTCTTGACCAGGAACACCTCGCTGCCATCGCGGCTGCCGGTCAGCCCGGCCACCAGCGTATCGCCCGCGTCCGGCCGAAACGTGTTGGGCTCGATGGTCTCGCCGGTCAGCCCCCCGCCCGCCTCCTCCAGGATCGCGTTGAAGGCGGTGGGGTTGCGCTGTCCGGTCAGGCCATAGGCATACTTGCCCATCCAGGCGCCGGTCAGGCTGGTCGCGGACTCGTCCAATGCGGGCGGGTGCGTCCGGGGCGGTCAGACCGCCGAGGCCGGTTCCTTCTTCTTGTCGGCATAGATCAGAAGCGGCTCGCCCTTGCGGATGATGGCGTCCTCGTTGACCACCACCTCCTCGACATTCTCCATGGACGGCAACTCGAACATGGTGTCCAGCAGCGCCTCCTCCATGATCGAGCGCAGGCCACGGGCGCCGGTCTTGCGCTCGATGGCGCGCCGGGCGATGGCGCAGAGCGCCTCGTCGGTGAAGGAAAGCTGCACATCCTCCATCTCGAACAACCGGGCGTACTGCTTGACCAGGGCGTTCTTCGGTGTGGTCAGGATCGAGACCAGGGCCTCCTCGTCGAGGTCGTGCAGCGTCGCGATCACCGGCAGTCGGCCGACGAATTCCGGGATCAGGCCGAATTTCAGCAGGTCCTCGGGCTCGAGTTCGGAAAAGATCTCGCCGATGCGGCGGTCGTCCACCGATTTCACGTCGGCCTTGAAGCCGATCGCCGAACCCTTGCCACGGGCCGAGATGATCTTGTCGAGGCCCGAGAAGGCACCACCGCAGATGAACAGGATGTTGGTGGTGTCCACCTGCAGGAATTCCTGCTGCGGATGCTTGCGGCCGCCCTGCGGCGGCACCGATGCCATGGTGCCCTCCATGATCTTCAGCAGCGCCTGCTGGACGCCCTCGCCCGACACGTCGCGGGTGATCGAGGGGTTGTCCGACTTGCGGCTGATCTTGTCGACCTCGTCGATATAGACGATGCCCCGCTGGGCGCGCTCGACATTGTATTCCGCCGACTGCAGCAGCTTGAGGATGATGTTCTCGACGTCCTCACCGACATAGCCCGCCTCGGTCAGCGTGGTGGCGTCGGCCATGGTGAAGGGCACGTCGAGGATGCGCGCCAGCGTCTGCGCCAGCAGCGTCTTGCCGCAGCCGGTCGGCCCGATCAGCAGGATATTCGACTTTGCCAGTTCGACGTCGGCGTTCTTCTGGGCGTGGTTCAGCCGCTTGTAGTGGTTGTGAACCGCGACCGACAGCACCCGCTTGGCCAGGTCCTGGCCGATGACATAGTCGTCGAGCACGCCACAGATGTCGCGCGGGCTGGGCACGCCGTCCGAGGACTTCACGAGGTTCGACTTGGTCTCCTCGCGAATGATGTCCATGCAAAGTTCGACACACTCGTCGCAGATGAAGACCGTGGGTCCGGCGATCAGCTTGCGCACTTCGTGCTGGCTCTTGCCGCAGAACGAGCAATAGAGCGTGTTCTTCGAGTCGCTGCCGTTGGTCTTGCTCATCAAATCTTCTCCTCGGTCCTTGCGGACCAGACACGGTGCGGGCGGACCTTCCCGACGCCGAAATCTTCGGTCATGGGCAACTGCCTGTCCAGCACCCGATCTTCGCCCATTTAGGCACTTGTTGCGCCTCTATGACAAGTCGCAATGGCAACAAATTGGCATTACATTTAACGGCACGGCCACTCGGTCCGGCCCTGCCTTGTCCACGCGGCCGCCTGGCGCCGCACGCTCGCTTCCCAGAATGCCGCCCGCCGGGCCAAAGGGCAATCCCTGCGGCGGCAATGCCCGGTCAAAAGGCAAGGTAGGCAACGGCCCGGCCGTTGCAACCCGTCGGCCATGAAAGGATGCACCGCAGGACGCGGGCTCGTGCCCAGCGGCAACGCCCGCACCGGCCAGGAAGGCGCTCTGGCCGGCCCCGCCTGCGCAAGGGCAGGAGACGTGCCGGTGCGCCCGGCCTCGGCGAGCGCGGGCCGGAACCGCGGTGCCTTGCCGGGTCACGCGCACGCGGTCGCGGCACCAGCCTCGCCCGGTTGCCGCGGCAGCGGCCGGCGAGGCAACCAAAGCGACTGCCCGAAGGGCTCGATTCGGGCGGGCCCCTGCCGTCATGCAGCGCCCCCCTTGCCGTAGGCACCGCGGCAACGGCGGCCTGACGCAGCGCTACACCGCACCAGCGGCAAGGTCCGCCCAGGAGAAGTCACGCCACCGACCGCTGCTGTGCGCCGCCGGTGGGCCGCGTGAGCCGGAACGCAGCCACGTCGGCGAGAAGGTGTTCGACCTCGCTCAGAAGAGCCCGTGACCCGGCGTTGGTCTCATCGGCCATCCGGGCATTCTGCTGGGTGATGGTGTCGAGGTTGGTCACGGCGATGCTGACCTCCCTGACTCCGGTCGCCTGTTCGCCGGCCGCCCCGGCAATGTTCCTGGCCGCCTCGCTGACGCCGCGCACGTGGCCGGCGATCTTGCTCAGCGCTTCCTTGGTCTGCATCACCAGATCGCTGCCCGACCGCACTTCTCCGGCGCTTTCGCCGACCAGTGCCTTGATGCTGCCGGCGGCCTCGGCCGCGCGGCTGGCCAGGGCGCGCACCTCCTGCGCTACCACCGAGAAGCCGCGCCCGGCATCGCCGGCCCTCGCGGCTTCCACACTGGCATTGAGCGCCAGAAGGTTGGTCTGGAAGGCGATCCCGTCGATCAGCGAAGTGATGTTCTCGATCTCGCTCGCGCTCTTTTCGATTCGGGTCATCGCTTCGGAGGCGGCGTCGACGATACGCTCCGAGCCGGCGCTGTCGTTCTGCGCCTCATCGGTCAGGGTTGCCGCCAGCTTGGCGTCGCGGGCGGTTCCACCGATGCTCTCGGTGATCTCCTGCAGCGCGGCCGAGCTCTCCTGCAGGCTGGAAGCCTGCTGCGCGGTGCGATCCGACAACTCGCGCGCACCCTCGCTGATCTGCCGCACGTTCGCGCCGATCCCTTTGGCCCGCTCCGCCACCGAAGCCAGCGCGCCGGACAACGAATCGAGGGCGTTGTTCATGTGGCCGGCCATGTCCTGGAAAACCTCCGGCAGCGCGTCGGGCATGCGCTGGGTAAGATCGCCGGCGGCAACGGCCTTCAACACCTCGGCCGTCCTTACCAGCGCCTCCTGGGTTTCGGCGTCCTGCCGCGCCTTCGCCGCGCTGGCCTCGGCCCGCAACTCGTCCAGCCGATCGAGATAGGCCGAGGTCACCACGCCCATGTCGATGATTGCCGCCTTGATCAGCAATTCAAGCTCGCGCGAGGCCTGGTCAACCCAGTTCGCCGTGCTGGCGCGACGCTTGAACAGGCCACCGGCATCGCCCTGCCCGGCCTTGGCAGCATGACGCTGCAGGACCGAACGCATCAGCCCGGCCAGCACCACCGAATAGCTGGCCAGGTACCAGGACGGCTCGAGCCCGATTCTCGCATGAACCAGCCCGACATCCCGCGCCCGCTGCGAGTAGGTCCGGTCAAAGCCGGACTCCACCAGGTTCTGCCAGTACAGTTGCTGCTTTTGCCGGGCCTGCCCGACCTTCCCCGGATCCGCGAAGTGCTTCTTGGCCGGCGAACGCTCCACGAGTTTGTAGAACCCCTCCAGGGTGGGGCCAATCGCCTCGGCGATGAAGGGACCGAGCGCCTTGAGATCGGCCTTGTCGCCGGCATCGAATTCCAGAAACGCGATCATGTCGTCGAGGCGTTGGTCGGCGAGCTGATCCTGGGGCAATGGCAGCCCCTCGCGGCGGTCCGAATCAATCTTGTGAGACAATGTTTCCTCCGGGGAAGGTCACCCAGAGGCCGTCATACGGACCAATCGTTATCAGCAGCCTATCGCGTCTGGTCAGCCGTCGCTTTTCGGGGCCTCGCGCTTGACCATGATCTCGTCGATCAGCCCCCAGTCGCAGGCCTGCTCGGGGGTCATGAAATTGTCGCGCTCCAGTGCCGCTTCGACCTTGGCCAGCTCCTGGCCGGTATGATGCACATAGATCTCGTTCAGCCGTGCCTTCAGCATCTGGGTTTCACGGGCATGGATCATGATATCCGTGGCCTGGCCCTGATAGCCGCCCGAGGGCTGGTGCAGCATGATCCGGCTGTTGGGCAGCGAGAACCGCATCCCCTTCTCGCCCGCCGCCAGCAGAAGCGAGCCCATCGACGCGGCCTGTCCGACGCAAAGGGTCGAGACCGGCGGACGGATGTACTGCATGGTATCGTAGATCGACAGGCCCGAGGTGACGATGCCCCCGGGGCTATTGATGTACATGGCGATCTCTTTCTTCGGGTTGTCCGCCTCGAGAAAGAGAAGCTGCGCCACGATCAGCGTCGCCATGGCGTCATGCACCGGTCCGGCGACAAAGATCACCCGCTCCTTGAGCAGGCGCGAATAGATGTCATACGAGCGCTCGCCCCGCGAGGTCTGCTCGATCACCATGGGGATCAGCTGCATGGTGTGTTCGACCGGATCTTTCATCACCTGCCCTTTTGCCTTGATCGCGCCCCATCTGCGGGCACCAGCGTTTAGGAATAGTTTCCGCGCCATGCCCGTTCAAGGCGCCGGCCAGCACCGTACGCGGGATCTGGGCCGAATGAAGGCGTCCCGGACCCCTGTCGAAAGGCGCCGCGTGCCGGCCCTGCCGCTCACGCGTCGTCGAGCTTCTCGACCGCCTTCTGCAGCTCGTCCTTGCTGACACTCTTCTCGGTCACCTGGGCGAGCTCGAGGATGTAATCGACAACCTTCTCTTCGAACAGCGGTGCCCGGATCTGCTGCTGCGCCTGCGGGTTCTTCTGCAGGAACTCCACGAACTGCCGCTCATGGCCCCGGTACTTGCGGGCCTCGGCCATCACCGCCTGCTGCATCTCTGCATCCGAGATGGTGATCTCGGCCTTGTTGCCCACCTCGGCCAGAAGCAGCCCCAGCCGCACGCGGCGCTCCGCCAGCTTCACGTGTTCCTCGGTCGCCTCGATGTTGCCGTGATCGTGCCCGTGCTCGTGGGGGTGCTCCTCGTGCCACAGCTGGTGGGCGATCTGCGTGGCCTCGGTTTCGGTCAGGCTCGGCGGCAACTCGAAGCTCACGGTCTTGTCGAGTTCGTCCATCAGCGCGCGCTTCAGGACCGACCGCGCGGCATTCTTGTACTCGTTGGCGATCTGCTCGCCGATCTGCGTCTTCAGCGCGGCGAGATCGGCCTGCCCGAACTTCTGCGCCAACTCGTCGTCGATCGGTGCCGGCTTGGGCCCGCGCACCTCCTTGACGGTGACATCGAAGACGGCGGGCTTGCCGGCGAGTTCCTTGTTGCCATAGCCCTCGGGGAAGGTGACCTCGACGCTCACCTCGTCGCCGGCCTTGACGCCGGCGAGCTGGTCCTCAAAGCCGGGAATGAAGCTGCCCGAACCGAGCTCAAGCGGAAAGTCCTCGGCCGCGCCGCCTTCGAAGGGTTCGCCGTCGAGCTTGCCGACGAAGTCGATCACGACCTGGTCGCCCTCCTTGGCCTTCGAACCCTTCTTCTTGGCTTCGAAGTTCTTCGCCGTGGCTGCAAGATTGTCGAGCGCCTCTCCGATGGCGCCGTCGTCGACCTCGGCCACCAGCCGGGTCAGCTTCAGCTTCGAGAACTCCACCTCGGGCACGTCGGGCAGCGCCTCGTAGCTCATCGTCACCTCGACGTCGTCGCCTTCCTTCCACTCCTCCTTGGTCATCTTGACGTCGGGCTGGGTGGCGGGCCGGTCGCCGGACGCATCGAAATGCTCGCGCATGGCCGAGTCGATGGTCTCTTGCATCGCCTCGCCCAGCACCGACTTTCCGAACATCTTCTTCATCAGCGCGGCCGGCGCATGGCCCTTGCGGAAGCCCTTCATCTGGAAGTTCTTGCGCGCTTCATCGAGCTTTTCGCTGACCTTGGCGTCGAGCTCGGCCGCAGTCACGGTGATTGCGTATTCACGCTTCAGCCCGTCCTTCAGGGTCTCGGTAACCTGCATGCCTTCCTCTTCGTTCCCTTTGGTGCGGGTGGAGGGACTTGAACCCCCACGCCTTGCGGCACCAGAACCTAAATCTGGCGTGTCTGCCAATTCCACCACACCCGCAAGCGGCGGAGTCGGCGCCACCCCCGCAAGAGGGTGTCCGCCGAATTGCCGGCTCTCTAACAAAGCCGCCCGTCCGGCGCGAGCGGAAAATGGCGTTCCGGTGGCGCCGATGCCCCGTCCCTACCGTAGCGGCGCTCTCTGGCATCGCGGCATTGGCGCGGTGCGCGGCACCTGTCAGGGTCGCGTCGGAACAAACCGGCAGGGGATTGGAAGATGCGCGCACTGATCCAGCGGGCCGCCGGGGCCAGCGTCACCGTCGATGGCGAGATCACCGGTGAGATCGGCGAAGGGCTGGTGGTGCTCGTCTGTGCCATGCGCGGCGATGGCGACGACCAGGCACGATGGCTGGCGCGCAAGACCGTCGCCCTGCGCATCTTCCGCGACGATCAGGGGCGAATGAACCGCTCGCTCCTCGATGTCGGCGGCGCTGCCCTCATCGTCAGCCAGTTCACCCTCGCGGCCGAGACCAAAGGCAACCGTCCGGGGTTCTCCACCGCCGCGGCACCCGACGACGGCAAGCGGCTCTACGAGCTTTTCTCGGCCGAGATCACGGCCCAGGGCGTCACCGTTGCCACCGGCGTCTTCGGCGCCGACATGAAGGTGGCACTGGTCAATGACGGGCCGGTCACGATCTGGCTCGACACCGAGGTGCGCTAGGTCACGCAATCCCCAGCCCGCGCAGGACCCTGGGCAATTCCTCCGGCAGGTCCTCGGCGATCAGCCCGGCGCCAAAGGACCGCGCGCATTCCACATGGCAAAAGGCGGCGGTCTCTGCCGCCTGCATGGCTTCGAAGCCCCGCGCCAGCAGCCCGGCGATGAAGCCCGCCAACACGTCGCCCGAGCCGGCGGTCGCCAGCCAGGGCGCGGCGCGATCATAGTGGGCGGAGTTGATGGCGGCGCGGCCGGAGGGGTCGGCGATCACCGTATCGGCGCCCTTATGGAGCACCACGCAGCCGGCGCGCGCCGCCGCCTCGCGGGTGGCGTCGACCTTGGAATAGGCCGGGCCGCTGACCGCCGGTGCCGCCAGCTTCCCGGCGATGTCGGGGAACAGCCGCGCGAACTCGCCGCCATGGGGGGTAAGCACGCAATTCCGGTGCAAGGCCGCGAACAGGGTTTCGGGATCGCCCCGGAAGGCGGTCAGCGCATCGGCATCGAGAACCGTCCCGCGTTTCGCGGCCAGCGCCGCCAGCGCCAGCGGCCGCGCCCGCTCGACCCCCAGCCCCGGACCCAGACAAAGCGCATTGATCCGCTCGTCCGCCAGCGCCTCGGCCAGCGCCTCGGCGCTGTCCACCCGGCGAAGCATCACCGCGGTGACCTGCGCCGCCACCTCCATCTGCGCCGCGCCCGGCACCCCGAGCGTCACCAGTCCGGCCCCGATCCTGAGCGCCCCCCGCGCCGCCAGCCGCGCCGCGCCCGTATGGCCCGCCCCGCCGGACAGGACCAACGCATGACCGTGGGTGTACTTGTGCCCGGGCGACGCCTTGCCCAGCAGATCATGGTCGATTTCGTCAACCAGGCCGACCGCCGGCTCTGCGAAGGTCTGACCGCCTGCGGTCCTGCCCCCCTTGGGCGCCGATGCGGCGCGCAGTTCCGCCAAGGCGGCGAGCGGCGGAACCGGCGGCAGTCTGGGTCCCAGCCCAATGTCGACGGTCTTGATCCTGCCGCTTCGGCCAGGCCCGTCACACAGATAGTGGCCGTTCTTTGATCGGTGAAAGGTCACGGTCAGATCCGCGGTCAACCACACATCATCACCGCCGAGGAACCGGCCCGAGTCCGAGCAAAGTCCGCTCTGAATGTCGACGCAGACGAGATGCAGGTCCGACAGCAGTGTTGTCGCGTCCCGAATACCGCGTGAAATCTCAGGGTCGATTGGGCGCGTCAGACCGGTTCCGAACAGAGCATCGATGACGACGCCTTCGCGCCGGGCGGTGCCGGGGTTGTCGCAGGCGGCGAGCGCCCGCCTGGAGAGGGGAACAACCGCCCCGATTTCCAGCCACCGCTCGTGGTTGGTCCTTGCATCCGGCGGCAGCCCGGCCGCATCGCCGTAGAGGAACACCTCCACGTCCCAGCCGCGCTGGCCGAGCAGCCGCGCGATCACGAACCCGTCGCCGCCATTGTTGCCGGGCCCGCACAGCACCACCGCCCGGCCCGGGGCCGTCGCCATCTCCGGCCACGCCTCCAGCACCGCCTCGACCACGCCGCGGCCGGCCCGCTCCATCAGCTCCAGCCCAGTCACCGCGCCGCTGTCGATGGCCGCCTTTTCCACCGCCCGCATCTCAGCCGCGGTCAGAAGCTCCGTCATGGCCCGCCTTCCACAATCCGCCCAATCCGCTGGCAATCTGCACAAAAAACAGGCAGCTTTGCCCGGGCACCGCCCCGCCCGCCGGACCGGGTCAGGCTAATCGCTGGCACTCGCCAAGGCGAGATGCTTTGCACGGCCACCGATGGTGCCGGTTCTTGCGCCCGCGCCAGCCGGGCCGGTGCCGCCGACAGGGAGATTGGGATGAAGAAGATCGAGGCGATCATTAAGCCGTTCAAGCTCGACGAGGTGAAGGAGGCGCTGCAGGAAATCGGCGTCCAGGGCCTCAGCGTCATCGAGGCCAAGGGCTTCGGCCGCCAGAAGGGCCATACCGAGCTTTACCGCGGCGCCGAATACGTCGTCGACTTCCTGCCCAAGGTAAAGATCGAAGTGGTGCTCGACGACGGCATGGTCGAACAGGCCGTGGGCGCCATCATCAACGCCGCCAAGACCGGCAAGATCGGCGACGGCAAGATCTTCGTCTCCGACATCAGCCAGGCCATCCGTATCCGTACCGGCGAGGAGGGCGCGGACGCGCTGTAAGGCGCCGCCGCCGAACCGAACCCGCCACAGCATTCCACCTTTGAACAGGGACTGATCCATGAGCGACAGCAAGAACGTCCTGAAGACGATCAAGGACGAGGAGATCGAGTACGTCGATCTGCGTTTCACCGATCCGCGCGGCAAGATGCAGCACGTCACCGTACTCTCCGACGAGGTCGACGAGGACTTCCTCGACGAAGGCTTCATGTTCGACGGCTCGTCCATCGCCGGCTGGAAGGCCATCGACCAGTCCGACATGAAGCTGATGCCCGACGCCAGCTCGGCCTACATGGACCCCTTCTATGCCGAGAAGACCGTCTGCCTGCACTGCTCGGTGGTCGAGCCCGACACCGGCGAGGGCTATAACCGCGACCCGCGCTCGATTGCCCAAAAGGCCGAGGCATACCTGAAGTCCTCGGGCATCGGCGATGTCTCGTACTGGGGTCCCGAAGCCGAGTTCTTCGTCTTCGACAACGTCCGCTTCGCCAACACCATGAACAAGGTCAGCTACGAGGTGGACGCCGCCGACGCGGCCTGGAACACCGATGCCGAGTTCGAGATGGGCAACATGGGCCACCGGCCCGGCGTCAAGGGCGGCTACTTCCCGGTGCCGCCGGTGGATTCGGCCCAGGACCTGCGCTCCGAGATGCTCTCGACCATGAAGCGCATCGGCATGAAGGTCGACAAGCACCACCACGAGGTGGCGTCCTGTCAGCACGAGCTCGGGCTGGTCTTCGGCACGCTGACCAAGCAGGCCGACGATCTGCAGAAGTACAAGTACGTCATCCACAACGTCGCCCAGGCCTACGGCAAGTCGGTCACCTTCATGCCGAAGCCGATCTACGGCGACAACGGCACCGGCATGCACGTCAACATGTCGATCTGGAAGGGCAACAAGCCGATCTTCGCCGGCGACAAGTATGCCGACCTCTCGGACGAGGCGCTTTACTACATCGGCGGCATCCTCAAGCACGCCAAGGCGCTGAACGCCATCACCAACCCGGCCACCAACAGCTACAAGCGGCTGATCCCCGGCTTCGAGGCACCGGTGCTGCGCGCCTACTCGGCACGCAACCGGTCCGGCTGCGTGCGTATTCCGTGGACCGAAAGCGCCAAGGCCAAGCGTGTCGAGGCGCGCTTCCCCGATCCCTCGGCCAACCCCTATCTGGCCTTTGCGGCGCTGCTGATGGCCGGCCTCGACGGCATCAAGAACAAGATCCACCCCGGCGATCCGCACGACAAGGATCTGTACGATCTGCCGCCCGAGGAGCTGGCCGGCATTCCAACCGTCTGCGGCAGCCTGCGCGAAGCGCTGGGCGAGCTTGAGTCCGACATGGACTTCCTGCTTGCCGGCGACGTCTTCTCCCGCGACATGCTGGAAGGCTACATGGCGCTGAAGTGGGAGGAGGTGTACCGCTTCGAGCACACCCCGCACCCGGTCGAGTTCCAGATGTACTACAGCTGCTGAGGCGGCAACGCGCATGGGCCGGCATGGTGCCGGCCCCGACGCCCCCTTCCCACCCGGAGGGGGCGTTTTTCTTTTCCGCAGCGGCTACAACGCAAGCCGCCAGCGGATCGCCCGGTGGTCCGAGCCGTGGCTGCCGTCCATCTCCGCCGTCACGCTGACCCCGTCGGTCGCCACCACATGGTCCAGCGGAAGGCCGGGCCACAGCCACCAGCGCCGGCCCATGAAGCTCAGCCGCAACCCCCGCGCCGGCCGCCCCCTGATCGCCGCGCCGATCCGGCCCACCGCGGCGGTCCAGGGCGCGGCGTTGAAGTCACCGGCCACCAGCACCCGCCCCGACAGTCCCTCCAGCCGGGCCGCCAGATCGGCCACCTGCTCGGGCTGCTGATAGGGCCAGGGCCAGTGCAGGTGGATCGCGGCCACCGTCAGCGATCCGTCAGGCGTGGTCAGCTCCACCCAGGTCAGCCCCTCGCCGGTCACGCAGACCGGATCGCCGAAGGCCGGCAGCTTGGCCAGCACCGCCACCCGGCCCACCCGGTGCGCCTCGCAGACCACCCGCGTCGGATAGCGGTCGGCCAGACCCTCGACGACGGCCATGTTGGGCGCGCTCACCTCCTCAAGCGTCACGATGTCGGGGTCGGCCGCCCGGATCGCCGCCACCACCGCCTCGGGCGCCGCGTTGTCGAAGCGCAGGTTCTGCTGCCAGCCGGTGAGGACACCCGGCCCTGCCGCCACGGCGCGCGCCGGCACCAGTGTCGGCACCAGGCCAAGGATCCCGGCCAGCATCGCCATCAGCGCCAGCCAGCCGCCGACCCGCTCGCCGCCAGCCCAGCACAGGATCACCAGCGCCGCCGCCGCCAGGGTCAGCTGCACCCGGAACGAGGCCAGCGAATCGAACGCCGCCACCCGGGCGCCGAAGAACCCCGCCAGCATGACGCACAGCATCGCCACGCTCGCCAATGCGAGGATCGCCTGGACCATCCGCATTTGCCCTCCTGCCTCTAAGGCAAGGTTACGCCGGTCCACTGCCGATAGGCCAGCCAACACGACCACCGGGAAGCCGCCATCGCGTCAAATTTTAGTCGTCCTCGACGGGCCAACTGCGTTCACTGTGACCAGTAACGAGTAGAACGCTCATGACCATTCATGCCCCGGCCCGCGCCTTTTTCGAGACCCAGGCAGCCGCCCCGGCAGCCATCGACGTCGGCGACAAGGTCTATCAGCTCGCGCTTCTGGCCGCGCTACGGGCGGCCCATGGCCGGGTCCCGCAGGAGGTGCAGAGCTACATCCTCGGCCGCACCGGGTTCAAGGCCATCGACCGGCGCCGCTCCCGTGCGGCGACGCTCTCCCGGGTCGCCATGGCGGTTGCCGTGGCCGTGGCGGTGATCTGCGCCCCGCTGGCGCTTCTGGCGGCGCTGGCCGCGCTTGGCCAGCCGGGCGGCGAGACCGCGGCGCCGACGGCCCTGTTGCTCGCGGGCGGCGTCGGCCTGACCCCGGACTTCTTCGGCTACGCCGCGGCAGGGGTGATGCTGCTCACCTTCTGCATGGCCCACCCGGTCCTGCTGCGGCTCTGCGCCATCCTGGCCAACATCTGCTTCATCGCCTACGCGCTGACCGCCGGGCTGCAGCCGGTTCTGGTACTGCATGCGACGCTCCTGCCGCTCAACACCTATCATCTGGTCCTGGCCATCACCGGCACGGTTCGCGAAGCGGCCCGGTTCCGCCGCCGGCTCGGGCCCGCTTTCGCCACCTGAGCGGGCCGCCACCTGCCACGATGCGATCCGATTGCCGCCACAATCCGGTCCGAATCGCCGGCTTGGTTAACAGATGCCTAAGGGGGGCTCGCAGTCCGAGTAGTGTAAGCCCGCGTACCAGTCCGTCGCCCGCGATCCAGGTGGTACCATGGCCGATCCGATGCCGAAAAAAGCCCCCGACGGCAGCTTCTTCTTCGCCGCCGACGTCCTGAGGCTGGAGTTCATCCGCAGCGCCTATCGCCGCATTGCCGACCCCGAGGGGCGGTTCCGGCCGGCCGAGACGCCCTACGACCCGGACAACCTGCCCGAGGCCACCCGCAACGTCCGCATGCTGCGGCGCCTGCGGGACCGCTACGGCACCCTCGACCCCGAGATCGTCGAGTTCGTCACCGCCAAGCCGCAATTCGTCGAGGTCGCGGTGATGCCGACGCGGGTCGAGCGGATCGGCGTCTTCGCCGCCATCGCCATGGCCGTGTTCTGCGCCCCCTTCGCGATGCTGCTGGCGGCCTATGCGCTCAGCCTGCCCGCCTTTACCGGCTTTTCCGAGGCGATCTTCCCGATCGCCCTCTTCGAGCACGTGCTCTACGTCGCCAGCCAGGCCGAGATCGTCGGCTACATGGCCGCCGCCTGCATGCTGATGACCTTCATGATGACCAACCGGCTGATGCTGCGGCTCTTCGCGCTGATCGGCAACGTCTTCTTCATCAGCTACGGCATCGGCTCGGGGCTGGTGCCGGTGGTGATCCTGCACGGCATCCTGCTGCCGATCAACTTCGGCCACCTGATGCGCGCCGTCCGCTCCTACAACACCCGACCCTACACACCCCAAGACCTTGTGCGTTCATACGTCAAGCAAGCCTGAGCAGTAGTAGTACCCCCCAGCCAAGAGGCGCAGCCGGCACAAGATGTTGGCTGCGCCTTACCGATTCTGTCATACTGCTGGTCCGAGCAGTCCAGAATCGAAAGGCCCGCAGAATGGCCGAACCCGCCATGAAACCCGACCTCTTCGGCGAGGATCGCGCATCGCGCGACTATGACGCCAATGCCATCGAGGTGCTCGAGGGGCTGGAGCCGGTGCGCAAGCGCCCCGGCATGTATATCGGCGGCACCGACGAGCGGGCGCTGCACCACCTCGTCGCCGAGGTGCTCGACAACGCCATGGACGAGGCGGTGGCCGGCCACGCCACCCGCATCGAGGTCGCCCTCAACGCCGACTTCTCGGTCACCGTGCTCGACAACGGTCGCGGCATCCCGGTCGATCCGCACCCCAAGTTCCCGAAGAAATCCGCGCTCGAGGTCATCCTCTGCACGCTGCATGCGGGCGGCAAGTTTTCCGGCAAGGCCTACCAGACCTCGGGCGGCCTGCACGGCGTCGGCGTCTCGGTGGTCAACGCCCTCTCCGACCGGCTCTCGGTCGAGGTGGCGCGTAACCGCCAACTCTACCGGCAGGATTTCTCCCGCGGCCACCCGCAAACGCCGCTGCAATCGCTCGGCGCGGTGCCGAACCGCCGCGGCACCACCGTCACCTTCCACCCCGATGCCGAGATCTTCGGGCCCGCGGCGCATTTCAAGCCGGCGCGGCTGATGCGCATGGCCCGCTCCAAGGCCTACCTCTTCTCCGGGGTCGAGATCCGCTGGCGGTGTGATCCCGCCTGCCTGGCGCAGGGCGACGATACCCCGCCCGAGGCGGTGTTCCACTTCCCCGGCGGGCTCTCCGACTTCCTCGCCGAGCAGCTTCAGGGCGCCCAGACCTATGCCGAGCGTCCCTTCGCCGGCAAGGTCGACTTCGCCGAGAAGTTCGGCAACGACACCGCCGGCCACGTCGAATGGGCGATCAACTGGACCCCGCAGCGGGACGGCTTCGTCTCCTCCTACTGCAACACCATCCCGACGCCCGAGGGCGGCACCCACGAGGCCGGCTTCTGGTCCGCCGTCACCCGCGGCATCCGCGCCCATGGCGAACTGGTGTCCAACCGCAAGGCCGCCCAGATCACCCGCGACGACGTCATGTCGGGCGCCGGCGCGATGATCTCGGTGTTCATCCGCGATCCCGAATTCGTCGGCCAGACCAAGGACCGCCTGGCTACGGCCGAGGCGCAGCGGCTGGTCGAGAACTCCGTCCGCGACCATTTCGACAACTGGCTCGCCGCCGATCCGCGCTCAGCCGGCACCATCCTCGACTTCCTGGTGCTGCGCTCCGAGGAACGGCTGCGCCGCCGGGCCGAGAAGGAGACCAGCCGCAAGACCGCGGTCAAGAAGCTGCGCCTGCCCGGCAAGCTGGTGGATTGCTCCACCACCACCCGCGACGGTACCGAGCTTTTCCTGGTCGAGGGCGACAGCGCCGGCGGCTCGGCCAAGATGGCCCGCGACCGCTCGACCCAGGCGCTGCTGCCGCTTCGGGGCAAGATCCTCAACGTGCTCGGCGGCGCCGGGGCCAAGATCAACCAGAACCAGGAACTGTCCGACCTCTGCCAGGCCATGGGCGTCGGCATGGGCAGCCGTTTCTTGCTGCAGGACCTGCGCTACGACCGCATCATCATCATGACCGATGCCGACGTGGACGGCGCGCATATCGCCTCGCTGCTGATGACCTTCTTCTTCACCCAGATGCGGCCCCTGGTGGATCACGGCCATCTCTACCTCGCCTGCCCGCCGCTTTACCGGCTGACCCAAGGCGCGCGCCGGATCTATGTCGCCGACGACGCCGAGAAGGAGGCCGCGCTGGCCAAAGGCCTCGGCGGCAAGGGCCGGATCGACATCCAGCGCTTCAAGGGCCTGGGCGAGATGGACGCCAAGGACCTCAAGGACACCACCATGAACCCGGCCACGCGGCGACTGATCCGGGTGACGGTGGACGAGGACGAGCCCGGCGAGACCGGCAACCTGGTGGAGCGGCTGATGGGCAAGCGCCCGGAACTCCGCTTCGAGTACATCCAGGCCAACGCCCGGTTCGTGGAAGAGGTGGATGTTTGAGGGACGGACGACTGCTGACGCTCTTTGAGCAGCGGGCACAATCCACCATTCGTTGCAACGGTCTGCTTGTCCCCGTGGCTAGCCTTTCGTCGTGCCTCCTGAGGTATTGCGCGCCCCTGGTCTTCTATAACTCGGAGTACCCGGATTTCGCGATTACGCGTCGTGGAAGTGCCTTTCGGGCTATCTACAAAAATCTAAACCTCCTCTTTAGCACGGACCATCAAAACCGCGACTACGGGCCGGAAGCTGTCGGGATCATAAGAGAAACCGACGGCACTATCGTAACCTCCCATCGATGTACTTACTCGCAGCCGCATAAATTTGGCGGACCGTCCGTTGACTTAAGGGTCTTCGAATTCACTGATGCCGTGAAGGCAGGAGAATTGCCAAATGCGCCTTGGTTCTCAATATCCACGTTAGACTCTAATAATACCACGGATATCAAGTTCTCAATAGCAGTCGGCTTTCCACACCACGGCGCATCGATTGATCACTCAATTCGCCATTTACATCTGGCGCCGCGTGGGATTTTTGGGTTTGCATCCGAGTCACGAGTTTCAGGATTGGAAGCGATGCAGATCGATCCTGCACTGGATTTCGATCCGGATGGTCTTAGCGGGGGTCCGGTCTTCTCCGTTGTCGCTGAAGGCGGAGACTTCAAAGTTGTTGCCTCCGGCATGGTCGTTTTGGCGAACCGCAGCCTTATTCACTACATTGCCACCGATGCGCTCTTGAATTTCGCGGCGGCGGGGTAGTTTGAGCAACGGTTGGGCCGCGTGCCTCTAAAGCCGATGAACAGCAGACGGACCTGCAGAACGGATCCGATTCGGGGCCGTGTATTTGTCACGCAGCCTAAAGCCCACCAAAAAGGGCAATGTCCCCACGCGTCCCCACCGGCGTTAACACTTTTGTATATTAAAATCAGTCACTTGACCCACTGTCCCCGTGGGGACGCTTCGGGATCGCCCTTGCGGACGGCCCGCCCGCAGCCCATGGCCCGCGGGCGAACCGATCGCAGCAGCCGGTACGGCTGCCCCCCACCACTCAAAGGCTTTCCTGGATCGATTCCAGATACAGCGTCAGCGCCAGGATGCGGCCATAGACCACCACCTGGCGGTCGAACGGCGGCATGATCTCCTCGGCCTCGACGGTGAAGCGGTCCCCCCAGATCGGCATGGGCGTGCCGTGGGCGTCGCGGACCCCGCGCCCGTCGATGGTCTTCATGACCGTATCGAAGGGAAAGCTGCCGCCATTGCGGGCCGCGAGCTTGGTGAGATCCGGAACCTCGACCGACAGGTACTTGGTGAAGGGGCCGTCGCCCCTCCCCTCGCTGCCGTGGCAGGCGGCGCAAGCCTGGGCATATTCCAACGCCCCCACGCCGGTTGGCCCTTCCTGCGCCGCTGCCTGCGCGGCCATCGCAGTCAGTGCCAGTGCCGCCCAATGCCCGCGCATGCCGTCCTCCGCTTCGCCGTCGAGACGGTCAGCGTTGCATGCCGGCACTTGACCCGCATTGACGCCGGTCAAGCTGCGCGCGGCTATTGAACGAGGTGTGATCCGGCGATCACCTGGGCGCCGGCGTTGTTCAGCTCGAAATCCGCCTCCAGCGCCTCGTCGCAGCCCGAGATGTTCAGGTCGCCGCCGAGAGCCACGTTCTGGTAGGCCTCGAAATAGAGCCCGCCCGAACTTTTCATCGCGCCGCCGGGGCTGAACTGCGGTGCCGCGCCGACCACGCCATAGGCGCCGGTTGCCGACCCGAAGCCGCCGAGCGACAGTGAGGTCTTCGAGAACAGATAGGTGTTGTAGCGCCCGGAGTCGCAATAGGTGCCCTGATCGCCCCACATCACGTCGCCGGAGAAGTTCAGGTCGCCGGCGCCGAAGAAGTAGACGTCGTGAAAATGCAGCGCCGGCCCGCCGCCGACACCGATCTGGCCGTTGGCGATGATCGCCACGTTATGGGCATCGACGCCGCCCGCGAACTGCACGCCATGATTGACGAGGTAGATCGTGTTGGGCTGCAGGTCGCCGGGCTGGATGGTCCACCAGCCGGTATTCACCCGCACGATGTTGGCCTGGCCGCCGGTGCCCTTGACGAAATCAGGGAACAGATCGCCCGAATAGGTCGTGTCGCTGCTGTTGAAGAGCGGCCCGAACTGGCTGGCGAACATGGTGTTGAGCTCGGGCAGGATCTTGGGCTGCTTGCTGCCCTCGACCTTCACTTCCTCGGCCGTGGCGCCGCCCGGGGCCGTATAGTTGATGGTGATGGTGCTTTCGTCGGCGGCGCTGATCCGCACGGTTGAGTCGTAGAAATCGTTGCCACCGGTATGCACGCCCGTCTCGCCGTGCAGGCAGACCCCTTTGAGCAGCGTGTTGCCACCGCCGGTGTCCATGTAGCCCGAGGTCATGATCGTGGCGCTCGAGCAGCCACCCTCGGTGGTCCGGGCCATGGCGATGGCGGCGACGCTGACGTCCCAGCTCTCGAACCCGGCCAGCTTCAGCAGGTGGGTGCGCAGGGCATTGCCGCGGGCACTGCTGCGGCGCGTCACCACCCGGACGGCATTGACGTCGGTGCTGGCGCTGTCGAAACTCCGGGTCACCGGATCCCATTCGCCGAACTGGATCTCGCCCGGGTCCAGCACGCTGCCGTTCTGGCTCGGCGGCATGTTGGCCGCGGCGACCTGGATCGCCGCCGAGCGGGCGGCATCCTGATCGTCGACGAACATGGCCGCGGCCAGCGAGGCGGCGTCGGCGGTCACCCTGAGCTGGCTCCTGACCCGCCAGGCATTGGTGCCGTCCAGCGCCAGGCCGCCAACGACGAGAATGACCAGGGTCCAGACAACGCCGGGAACGACGACGCCGCCGGAACAGTCGCGCAGAAAGCGCCGCATCGGGCCACTCACGTCCCTGTCCCGCCCATGGCCACCGATTCAAGCATCATGGTCACTCGTGACGTCACCGTGCCGCTCCCGAAGGCAAAGCCGCCGAACACGATCACGCTGGAATAGGGCACGGTGATCTCCGCCACGACGAACTGCGTGTCGGTGGTCACATTGGCGGAATAGCCCGGCTCGTTGCCGAAGGCCGCCTCCATGGCGTCCTCTGCCTGCGCCGGGGTCGCAGCGCCGATGGCAACCTGCCGCGCACCGTCCCGGCTGACGTCATACATGCGCGACTGGCCCTGCAGCAGCAGGGTACCATCGGTGACCAGCCCGACAAGGGCGACGAAGAAGGGAAGCCAGATCACGAATTCGACGGTCGCGGCAGCAGAGGCGTCACCCAGAAAGCGCCTGATCACAGGAGAACTCCACCATTTCACTCATATTTTAATGATATCGTTTAGGACCGTGGCGCAAAGGTGGCAAGGTCTAGCCGAAAACGTGGCTAACGCGCCCCGTCGACCCAGCAATCGCCGTGCAGGTTAACGCCAGACCCGCCCTCATCCGCCGCCACTGCCGACTTGACGCGCCACCGCTCCGCGGCATAGCCACCCCTGACGCGCAACCCGAAGAGACAGCCGCATGACCGAACTCACCTGCTTCAAGGCCTATGACATCCGCGGCAGGCTGGGCGACAATCTCGACGAGGGCATCGTCAAGCGCGTCGGACGCGCCTATGCCGAAGTCTTGGCGCCAGGCACTGCGGTCGTCGGCCGCGACACCCGCGAAAGCAGCGTCCGGCTGATGGCGGCACTGATCGAGGGGCTGACCGATGGCGGCGCCGATGTCATCGATATCGGCCTCTGCGGCACCGAAGAGGTCTATTTCGCCACCAGCCATCTCGGCGCCGGCGGCGGGCTCGAGGTCACCGCCTCGCACAACCCCATGGACTACAACGGCATCAAGATGGTGGTGGAGGACTCCAAGCCGCTGTCCGAGGCCAACGGCATGGCCGAGATCCGCGCCGTCGCCTCGGCCAACCGTTTCGGCCCGGTGACCCGCAAGGGCAGCGTCACCAAATCCGATCCGCGACCCGACTACGTGGGCCGGGTGACCAGCTTCATCGACCCTTCGGCCCTTCGCCCGCTCAAGGTGCTGGTTAACGCCGGCAATGGCTCGGCCGGGCCCACCTTCGATGCCATCGCCGCGCGACTGAAGGCGCTGGCCGCCCCGGTCGAGTTCGTCACCCTCTTCCACGATCCCGACCCGAGCTTTCCGAACGGCATCCCCAATCCCCTGCTGGTCGAGAACCGGCCCGCCACCGCCGAGGCGGTGCTGGCCAGCGGCGCCGATTTCGGTATCGCCTGGGACGGCGATTTCGACCGTTGCTTCTTCTTCGACGAAAAGGGCCGCTTCATCGACGGTGAATACATCGTCGGGCTCCTGGCCGCCTCGTTCCTGACCAAACACCCCGGCGAGACCATCGCCCACGACCCGCGGGTATGCTGGAACACCATCGACATCGTTACCGGCCTCGGCGGTCGGCCGCACCAGACCCGCACCGGCCACGCGTTCCTCAAGGCCGCCATGCGCGAGACCAATGCCGTCTACGGCGGCGAGATGTCGGCGCATCACTACTTCCGCGACTTCATGTACTGCGACAGCGGCATGATCCCGTGGCTTCTGGTGCTCGAGCTGGTCAGCCGTTCGGGCCGGACGCTGTCCGAGCTGGTCGGTGACCGTATCGCCGCCTTCCCGTCCTCGGGCGAGCACAACTTCACCCTGGCCGATCCCAAGGTGGCCATGGCCCGTGCCGTCGCCGCCTTCGAGGGCGAGGCGCTGAAGCGCGATGACATGGATGGCGTCAGCCTGGAATTCGCCGACTGGCGCTTCAACCTGCGTGCCTCCAATACCGAGCCGGTGGTCCGCCTCAACGTCGAATCCCGCGGTGACCGCGATCTGGTGGCGCGCCGCCTGGCCGAGATCAGTGCCATCCTGACCGCCTGAGCCCGGCTCCGGGGGCGTCGTCGCCGATTGACGCGGCAGAAAGCCTGCGGTTAGTTGGAAACAACTTTCTTCGGGCGCTAAAATAAAAAAGGGGGGAGCCATGGCAACGGGCTTTTTCGGAGACATCGAACCGGTCAGATACGAAGGTGCGGACAGCCGCAATCCGCTGGCCTTCCGGCACTACAACCCGGACGAGATCGTGCTTGGCAAGCGGCTGGAGGACCACCTGCGCGTCGCCGTCTGCTACTGGCACAGTTTCTGCTGGCCTGGCGGTGATCCCTTCGGCGGCCAGACCTTCCTGCGCCCGTGGTTCACCGACGACATGAAGGGCGCCCGGATGAAGGCCGACGTCGCCTTCGAAATGTACGACATCCTCGGCGTTCCGTTCTACACCTTCCACGACCGCGACATCGCCCCCGAGGGCGCCAGCCTGGCGGAATCGAACCGCAACGTGCAGGACATCGCCGCGGTCTTCGCGGACAAGCAGCAGTCATCGAAAGCGCGGCTGCTCTGGGGCACCGCCAACCTTTTTTCCAACCGCCGCTACATGGCCGGCGCCGCCACCAATCCCGATCCCGACGTCTTCGCCTATGCCGCCGCGCAGGTGAAGAACGCCATCGACGTGACCCGCGATCTGGATGGCCACAACTACGTTTTGTGGGGTGGACGTGAAGGTTACGAGACGATCCTCAATACCGACATGAAGCGGGAGATCGACCAGCTCGGCCGCTTCCTCAACATGGTTGTCGATTACAAGCACAAGACCGGCTTCAAGGGCACCATCCTGATCGAGCCGAAGCCGCAGGAGCCCACCAAGCACCAGTACGACTACGATGTCGCCACCGTTTACGGCTTCCTCTGCAAGGCCGGCCTCGAAAACGAGATCAAGGTCAACATCGAGGTTGGCCACGCGGTACTGGCCGGCCATTCCTTCGAGCACGAGCTGGCCACGGCCAATGCGCTCGGCATCTTCGGCTCCATCGACATGAACCGCAACGACTACCAGTCGGGCTGGGATACCGACCAGTTCCCCAACAACGCACCCGAGGTGGCGCTCGCCTTCTATCACATCCTCAAGGCTGGCGGTTTCGGCACCGGCGGCACCAATTTCGACGCCAAGCTGCGGCGCCAGTCGCTGGACCCCGAGGACCTGATCGTTGCCCATGTCGGCGGCATGGACGTGCTGGCCCAGGGCCTGAAGGCGGCGGCCCGGATGATCGAGGATGGCGCCCTCGATGCCTTCGTGGAGGATCGCTACGCAGGCTGGACCGACAGCGATGCAGCAAAGATGCTGGGTGGGGGTTATGACCTCGCCGAGATCGCCGCCTGGGTCGATAAGGTGGGCCTCGACCCGCAGCCGAAATCCGGCCGGCAGGAATACCTCGAGAACCTCGTCAACCGCTATCTCTGAGGGCGCCGGACTAGCGCGGCGCCGCGCGGTCGATGATGGCGCCGAAGTCGCAATCCGCGGGCAGCGCACCGAACTGGTGATGGCCGCTGCCCGCCAGGCGTGAGCCGCAGAAGGCGTCCGACACGGCGGCGGGGGCGTGGCGCACCAGCAACGCCCCCTGCAGGCCGCAGGCCAGCCGGTCCACAATCTCGCGGGCGCGCAGCTCGAAGCCACGAAGATCGCGCACGTCCTGCTTCAGCGCCGCCACGTGCCGGTCGAGCCGGGCATCGCCGCCGCCAGCAAGCTCCAGCTCGGCGAGCAGCGCGTCCAGCACCTGCGGCGCCTTCTCGATGGCGCGCATCACGTCCAGGCACTGGACATTGCCGCTGCCTTCCCAGATCGCGTTGACCGGCGCCTCGCGGTACAGCCGCTGCAGCGCCGAGTCCTCCATGAAACCGCTACCGCCGATGCACTCCATCGCCTCGCAGGTCTGGGCCGGCGCGCGCTTGCAGACCCAGTACTTGCCCACCGGCAGCCCCAGCCGCAGCAGCAGCGCCTCGCCCTCGTCGTCGCGGCTGTCCAGCGCCCGCGCCATCCGCATCGCCAGCACCGTGGCCGCCTCCGCCTCCACCGCCAGATCGGCCAGCACGTTCTGCATGATCGGCTGATCCGCCAACGCCCGGCCAAAGGCGCTGCGCTGGCGGCAATGGTCGATTGCCTGGCTGGTACCCATGCGCATCAGCGCCGCCGAGACCACCGCGCAGTCGAACCGGGTCATCGCCACCATCTCGATGATCGTTGCCACGCCCCGCCCTTCCTCGCCCACCATCCAGGCCAGCGCACCGCGCAGCTCGGTTTCGCTCGACGCGTTCGAGGCGTTGCCGCTTTTCCGTTTCAGCCGCTGGATTTGCATGGGGTTCTTCGTGCCGTCCGGCCGCCAGCGCGGCAGCAGGAAACAGGACAGGCCCCCCGGCGCCTGGGCCAGCACCAGAAACGCGTCCGACATCGGGGCCGAGACAAAGAACTTGTGCCCCAGCAGCTCGTACGCGCCGCCGGGACCGCCGCTGTCCACGGGGAATGCCCTGGTCGTGTTCGCCCGCACGTCCGAGCCGCCCTGCTTTTCCGTCATCGCCATGCCGATCGTGACGGACTCTTTCTCCATGTAGGGGCGGTTGGCCGGATCGTACTCCCGCGACAGGACCCCGGGCAGCCACTCCTTGGCGATGTCCGGCTGTTTCCGC
>JBNKWA010000081.1:0-12087 GCA_050299555.1 Paracoccaceae bacterium
CAGCTTGCCGCCGATGTGCCCAACCCGCCGCGCCTGGGCGATCCGTCGGAATACGGCCGGCTGGCCGGTTTCATCGTCGAGATGGGCTATCTCAACGGCGAGGTGATACGCATCGACGGCGCGCTGCGGATGCGCTGAGCGGGCATTTTCCGCCCGGATTAACCGGACGGAAATCCATTCCGTACAAAACCGCCCGGAAACTCCCCAATCGGGGGTTTCCGGCCCTTTTCCCGGCCCTTCGTATCGTACGAAACCGGTAGAAAATCGTAGGATCGGCGCCCTTGGGCGCCTACCCCTCGGCCTTTTCCTCCAGCGTCAGCCATTCCTCTTCGGCCGCAGCGAGCGCTGCCTGTCGTTCAGTTAGCGCCGCAGCGGCCTTGCCCGCCTTCACCGGTTCGCGGGTGTAAAGATCGGCATCGGACAGAAGCGTCGACAACTTGGCGATCTCGGCTTCCAGCCGCGCGATCTCGGCCGGCAGCGCCTCCAGGCGGTGCGCCTGGGTGAAGGTCAGCCCGGGCGGGCGCGCCGATGCCTTCCTCGGCTCGGCTCGCGCCGGTTTTGCTGCCGGCCTTGCCGACGCCGGCACGTTGGCGGAACCGGCAGGCCTTTGGGCCAACCAGTCGCTGTAGCCGCCGGCATAGAGCACCGCCTTGCCGTTCCCCTCCATCACCACCGTCTGGGTCGCCACGCGGTCGACGAAGTCGCGGTCATGGCTGACGACAATCGCCGTGCCCTCATACTCGGCCAGCAGTTCCTCGAGCAGGTCCAGCGTCTCGATATCGAGGTCGTTGGTCGGCTCGTCGAGCACCAGAAGGTTCGATTCGCGGGCAAACAGCCGGGCCAGAAGCAGCCGTGCCTTCTCGCCCCCCGACAGGGCGCGGACAGGACCGCGCGCCTGCACCTCGGAGAATAGAAAATCCTTGAGATAGCCCACGACATGGCGCGGCCGCCCGCGGACCATCACCTGGTCGCTGCGCCCCGCACCCAGGGCCGGATCGTGGGTCAGGCTCTCCCACAGGCTCGCCTCGGGATCGAGCGCGGCGCGGTTCTGGTCGAACACCGCCATGGTCAGGTTGGTGCCCAGCCGCACCGAACCGGCATCGGGCTCCAGTTGCCCGGTCAACAAGTTCACAAGCGTGGTCTTGCCGGCGCCGTTGGGGCCGATGATCGCCAGCCGGTCGCCCCGCGCCAGCGTGATGTCGAGCCCGGCGACGATGCCGCGCGTTCCGAAACCCTTTGCCAGCCCCTTGGCCTCGATCACCCGGCGCCCGGACTTGTCGCCCGCCTCCAGCGCCAGCCTGGCCGGTCCGGTGCGCCTGATGGCGGCGGCCCGCTCGGCGCGCAGTTCGCCCAGCCGCCGCACCCGGCCCATGTTGCGCTTGCGTCGGGCCGAGATGCCTTCCACGGCCCAGCGGCCCTCGGCGGCGATCAGCCGGTCGAGCTTGTGGCGGGCGGCGTCCTCCTCGTCCCAGGTCTTGTCGCGCCAGGCCTCGAATTCGGCAAAGCCGCGATCAAGCCGGCGCATCTCGCCCCTGTCGAGCCACAAGGTGGCGCGGCTGAGCGCCGACAGGAATGCGCGGTCATGGCTGATCAGCACGAAGGCGGCGCGGCTGGTGCGCAGGTAATCCTCCAGCCAGGTGATCGCAGCGATGTCGAGATGGTTGGTGGGCTCGTCGAGCAGCATCAGGTCGGCGTCGGCCGCGATCAGCCGGGCCAGCGCCGCCCGCCGCCGTTCGCCGCCGCTGGCCTCGCTTGGCGGGCGGGTGGCATCGAATCCGAGCCCCTCCACCGCACGCTCGGCCAGGTGCCGGCCCTCCTCGGGCAGGCCGTGGGCGACATGATCCATCAGGGTGGCACAGCCGGACAGGTCGGGATCCTGCTCCATGAGCGCGACGCGGGTGCCGGGGCGCAGGAAGCGGCTGCCTGCGTCGGGCTCCACCGCGCCCGCCATCAATCGCATCAGTGTCGACTTGCCGGACCCGTTGCGGCCGACCAGCGCCAGCCTGTCCCCCGGCACCACCGCCAGCGAGACCCCGGCGAACAGAGGGTTGCCGCCGAAGGTCAGGGCGACATCGGTCAGGGTCAGGATCGGAGGTTCGGCCATGGCCGCCAGCTATCGCGGCCGCACGAAGGCCGTCAAGGCGCGTCCGCGCTTGCATCCACCGGCCGCAAGGCTAGGGTCGCCGGGCCGTCATGCCTGCCGACGTGCCCGTCAAGGTGTCCGCCATGTCCCTGCCGCTTGCTCGCCCGCTTGCCGCAACCTTTGCGCCCCCGGTGATGGAGGCGCGCGCCTGGCTGGCGGGGGCGGCGATCCCGCCGGACCGGCCGCTGATCAACGTCAGCCAGGCGGCCCCGGTCGATCCGCCCCCAGCGGCGCTGCGGCGTCACATGGCCGAGGCGCTGCTTAACAATCCCGCCGCCCATACCTACGGGCCGGTGCTGGGGCTGCCGACGCTGCGCGAGGCGGTGGCAGCGCACTGGACGGCACTTTACGGGGGCACCATCCGGCCGGCGGAGGTGGCCATCACCTCGGGCTGCAACGAGGCGTTCTGTGCCGCGATGACCTCGCTCGCCCAGGCCGGCGACAACGTGATCCTGCCGCTGCCCTGGTACTTCAACCACAAGATGTGGCTGGACATGGCCGGAATCGGCACCCACCTGCTGCCGCCGCGCCAGGGCATGCTGCCCGACCCCGAAGACGCGGCGCCGCTGATCGACGACCGCACCCGCGCCATCGTGCTGGTGACGCCCAACAATCCCACGGGGGCCGAATATCCGCCAGAGCTGATCGCGCGCTTCGCGGCGTTGGCGCGTGAACGCGGGCTGGCGCTGGTGCTGGACGAAACCTATCGCGACTTCCACTCCGCCGATGGCCCGCCACACGGACTTTTCGCCGATCCCGACTGGGCCGAGACGCTGATCCATCTCTATTCCTTTTCCAAGGTGTTCCGCCTGACCGGCCATCGGGTCGGCGCGATGATCGCGGCGTCGGCGCGGCTGGCCGAGATCGAGAAGTTCCTCGACACGGTGACCATCTGCCCGGCCCAGCCGGGGCAGATCGCGGCGCTTTACGGCCTGCAGAACCTCGGCGACTGGGTGGCGGCGGAACGGGCCGAGATCCTGCGTCGGCGCGACGCGATCCGCGCCAGCTTCGGCCGCCTGGCGGGCTGGCGGCTTTTGGGCTCGGGTGCCTATTTCGCCTATGCCGAGCATCCGTTCGACATCGCCTCGGACGTGGTGGCCAAGCGGCTGGTGAACGAGCAGTCGGTGCTGCTTCTGCCCGGCACGATGTTCGCGCCGGTTGCCGCGGAAGGCGGCGATGGCGGCGCGGAACGGCAGCTTCGCATCGCCTTCGCCAATTCCGATCCCGCGACGCTCTCCACCATGGTGGAGAGGCTCGCGGCCTTCCAACCCTGAGCGGCCCTTGCTACCTCGGGCGGCCTCGCCTAAGAACGCCGCCGTGACGGTCGACCCCGCCCCGAGAGGCCGGCCCGCAGGGAGACAGACACCGCGATGAAGGCCTTCCGCACCAAGAATTCCGTTGTCATCGGCTATTCGCTTCTGGCGCTGGTGATCGTCGGGCTGACCGGCTTCGGCCTCGGCGGTTCGGTCAGCGGCCTCAGCGTGCAGAACGTGGCCCGGGTCGGAGACGAGGTGGTCAGCACCCGCGACTACAGCCGCGCCCTGCAGAACACCGTCCAGCAGCAGTCGCAGCGCATCGGCCGCACCCTGACCGGCGAGGAGGTGCGGGCAAGCGGCCTCGACCGCATCGTGCTGGCGCGGCAGGTGGCGCAGGCGGCTCTCGACGGCGAGGCGGCCCGGCTGGGCCTGTCGGTGAACGACGCACTGGTCAGGGACGAGATCATCAAGGGCAGCGCCTTCAGCGGAGCCGACGGCACCTTCGACAAGACCGCCTACCAGATCACCCTCGACCGGCTGGGGCTCAGCGCCACGGAGTTCGAACGCCAGGTGCGCCGCGACCTGACCCGCTCGGTGTTGCAGCGGGCGGTGGCCAGCGGCGTCGCGGCGCCCGAGACAACAGCGGTGACGCTGCTGAAATACGTGCGTGAGGAGCGCACGCTGGAATACCTGCGGCTGACGCCGGCGCTGGTCGGCGACACCCTGCCGGCCCCGACCGAAGCCGAGCTTCAGACGGAATACGATGCCAATCCCGGCAGCTATACCGCGCCGGAGACCCGCAAGGTGAACTATGCCGCGTTGCAGCCCGAGGCGCTGGCCGCGACCATCGAGATCGACGAGGCGGCGCTGAAGGCCGCCTATGACGAGCATATCGACGATTATCGGCATCCCGAGCGCCGGGCCATCGAGCGCATCACCTTTCGCGACGAGGCAGCAGCCGACGCTGCCTTGCAGCAGATCGTCAAGGGCGAGGCGACCTTCGACACCATCGCCGCCGTGCGCGAGCTGACGCCCGAGCAGCTCGATGCCGGCGAGGTGACGCGGGCCGATCTCGACCCCGCCGCGGCGGATGCGGTCTTCGGCCTCAGCGAACCTGGCATTGCCGGCCCGGCGCCGTCGCCGCTTGGCCCGGCGCTCTATCGCGTCAACGCCATCCTGGCCGCATCCGAAACCACCTTCGAGGAGGCCCGCGACGGGTTGCGGCAGACGTTGGCGCTGGACGAGGCCCGGCGGCAGATCCCCGGGCTGGCCGAACAGGCGCTGGACCTGATCGCCGGTGGCGCCGAGCTGGACGAGCTGACCGAGTTGGGCTTCGAGACCGGGTCGCTGGACGTTACCGACGAGGGTGGCGACGGACTGGCCGCCGATCCCGACTTTCTGGCCGAGGCGCGGGCCGCGGAAGTCGGCGAGGATCGCGACCTGATCGACCTTTCCGATGGCGGCGTGGCCGTGCTGAAGGTGACCGAGATCGTACCGCCGACACTACGCCCGATTTCCGAGGTCACAGACGAGGTGACCGCCAACTGGCGTGCCGCCGAGACGCGCAAGCGGCTTAACGTCAAGGCCGATGCGATGCTCACGCGGCTGAAGGGCGGCGAGACACTCTCGGTGATCGGCAATGCCGACGGGCTGGTGCCGCAAAGCCAGGCGGGGCTGGTGCGGGGCGCCTTCTCGGCCGACCTGCCACCGGCGGTGCTGACGGCGCTGTTCGGCGCCGACGAGGGCGAGGGCTTCGTGGCCGCGGCCGGTGACGACGTGATCCTCGGCCGGGTCGCGGCGATCGTGCCGTTCGATCCGGCCAGCGAGGACAACGGCGCCTACATCGCCACCATCACCGACCAGTACAGCGACGAGGTCGCAAGCGACCTGCTCGACGCCTATGCCAATGCGCTGCAGGCGCAGGCGGGTGTCCGCATCGACGCCGGGCTGGTCGGGCAGATCGTCAACACGATCCCCTAGACCATGCAGATCGAGCCGGCCTTCGACGCCTTCGAGGCGGTGCACGCCAAGGGCGCCAATCAGCTGGTCTGGGCCCGGCTGGCCGCCGATCTCGATACGCCCGTCTCGCTGATGCTGAAGCTGGCCCAAGCGCGCAAGGACAGCTTCATGCTGGAATCGGTGACCGGCGGAGAGGTGCGCGGCCGCTTTTCGGTGATCGGCATGAAGCCGGACCTGATATGGCGCTGCCAGGGAACCGAAGCGGCGATCAACCGCCATGCCCGGTTCGACCCTGATGCCTTCGAGCCCGAGACGGCCGACCCCCTGACCTCGCTGCGCGCGCTGCTGGCGGAAAGCCGGATCGAGATGCCGCCCGGGCTGCCGCCGATCGCGGCCGGGCTGTTCGGCTATCTCGGCTACGACATGGTGCGGCTGGTGGAGCGGCTGCCGGACGTGAACCCCGACCCGCTGGGCTTGCCCGACGCGATGCTGATGCGGCCGACCATCGTGGTTGTCGTGGATGGCGTGAAGGGCGAGGCGACGGTGGTGAGCCCCGCCTGGGCCGGGCCCGGGCAGTCGGCGCGCGCCGCCTATGCCCAGGCCGCAGAACGCGTGATGGACGCGGTGCGCGACCTCGACCGGCTGCCGCCGGCGCAGAGCCACGACCTGGGCGAGGGGCTGGCCGAGGCGCCAATGGTCTCCAACACCAGTCATGCGCGCTATCTGGAGATCGTCGAGACCGCCAAGGAGTACATCCGCGCCGGCGAGATCTTCCAGGTGGTACCGTCGCAGCGCTGGGCGATGCCGTTCGGGCTGCCGCCCTTCGCGCTTTACAGGGCGCTGAGGCGAACCAATCCAAGCCCTTACATGACCTACTTCAACTTCGGCGACTTCCAGATCGTCGGCGCCAGCCCCGAAATCCTGGTGCGGGTGAAGGGCGATACCGTCACCATCCGGCCGATTGCCGGCACCAGGCGGCGCGGCCGTACGCCAGAGGAGGATCTGGCGCTGGAGGAGGAGCTTCTGGCCGATCCCAAGGAAAGGGCCGAGCACCTGATGCTGCTCGATCTTGGCCGCAACGATGTCGGACGGGTGGCGCGTATCGGTACGGTGGACCCCAACGAGCAGTTCATCGTCGAGCGCTACAGTCACGTGATGCACATCGTCTCGAATGTCGACGGCAAGCTGCGCGGCGACTACGACGCGCTGGCGGCGCTTTTGGCCGGGTTGCCGGCGGGCACCGTCTCGGGCGCGCCCAAGGTGCGGGCGATGCAGATCATCGACGAACTCGAGGAGGAGAAGCGCTGCGTCTATGGCGGCGGCGTCGGCTATTTCTCGGCCAATGGCGACATGGACATCTGCATCGCGCTCAGGACCGGCGTGGTGAAGGACGGCACGCTCCATATCCAGGCCGGCGGCGGCGTCGTCTTCGACAGCGACCCCGAGGCGGAGTTCCAGGAGACCGTCAACAAGGCGGGCGCACTGGTGCAGGCGGCGCGCGAGGCCGGCCTGTTCGTCGCCGGCTCCGGCCGCGGCAACGGCTGAGCCGGACCTCCGCCCCTGCCCGCCCGCCCCCGTCGTTCCTAGCACGTCCCCAGGTGCGTCCCCACCGGCGTTAACACTCTTATCTATTTAAATCAGAGGCTTGACCTACCGTCCCCGTGGGGACACCGGGCGAAGCCGTCGATGCAGGCGGGATTGCCCGGCCCGGCAGGCCCTTCGCCATGACCGCAAAGGGACGCCCGGATGGGGACGGTGGGTCTAGAACAGCGGCGCAATCACCGCCGATGCCGGCGCGATGCGCACCGACTTGGAGTTGCTGCCGAGGATCCAGGTGAACAGCGTCTTCACCGTCTCCTCGCGGGTGGTCCCGTAGACGATGATGCCGCCGGTCTTGCTGGCCTCCAGCGCCGCCCGGTCGAGCGCCGCGGCGATGTTGCCGGCGCCGGCACGGTCGTCGATGCTGCGGAACACCATGCCGGTCTTGACGCTGGTTCCCTCGGCCAGGCGGTCGACGGTATTCAGCCCGGCGCCACGATGGGTGACGAGCCCGTGGCCGGTAACGGCCAGCGCATCGATCACCTCGCGGGCCAGCGTGCTGTCGCGGGGCAGGATACCCTCGGGTCGATCGAGCAGGATCGCCGCCTGCGGCACGGCAGCGAATATGGCGCCGAGATCGGCCCTGAGCACATCGGCCTCCAGGCCCGTCGTCAGTGCTTGCGGCCCTTCGGCCGGGGGCATGACCGCCACCTCGAAACCCTTGCCACGGAAGGTTTTGGCAGCCGCCGCGGCGTCGGGGTCGTCAGCGCTGACGGCAAAGGTGATCGGCGCGCCAAGCCCGGTCAGGCTGTCGCGCGCAAGCCCGCCGGCACCGACATCCTCCAGCACCACTGCCATCAGCGCCCGGTCGCCGGGATCCTCGAAGATCGCCCGGTTGAGCGCAAGCGCGGCGCCCTGTTTCAGGTCCGCTTCGGGCAGGACCACTGGCCCAGCGGGCTCGGGCGCCGGTTCCGCTTCTGCCGCCGGCGCGGCCGCTGCTTGCGGCTGCGCATCCGGCTCCGGCTGGGGCGCGGCTGTTGCCTCCGCCGGTTCGGCCGCCGCCATCTCCGTGCCCGCAGCTTCGGGCTCAACGGCCTGGCCCGCTTCAATGGCCTCCATGGTCTGTGCCGTCTCGGGCTCGGCGGCCTGATCCGCCTCCATGGCCTCCATGGTTTGTGCGGCCTGCGGTTCGGCGGCCTGGCCCGCCTCCATGGCCTCCATGGTCTGTGCCGTCTCGGGCTCGGCAGCCTGCTCCGCCTCGATCGCCTCCATCGTCTGCGCTGTCTGCGTCGCCTGGGCGTCCGATGGCGTGTTTTCCGCGACGGTCACATCGCCGGTTGCCGACGCCGGACCGCCCGGCGGCGCGACGGTACCGGTTTCGGCCTCGGGCATGGCCGCCGGCGAGGTATCGATGGTCGGCGCCGCGCCAGCCTCGCCTTCGCTGCCGGTACCGCCAAGCGCCACTTCGGGTGCCGCCTGCCCCGCTTCGGGTGCGACCGGGGCCGCATCGCCGCCGGATGCCAGCGCCGCCGTCTGCGGCTCGGTCCCGTCGGCCTCGGGCGCGGCGGGCTGGGCAATCTCGGCGGCCGGCTCGGGCGCTGCGGACAGGGACGCCTGGCGCTTGCCCGGATCGAAGGGAAACACCACTGCCGCCACCGCCGCGCCGAATGCCCCCACGGCCAGTCCCCAGACCAGGCCCATCAGGAAGCTTCCGCGTTTCTCGCCATCCTTGCTCATCCGGCCTCGTCCTCTCTTGCGCTTCGGCCCTGCCCCGCCCTTGACCGTGGCGAGGCATTCAACGCATCTATACCCGGCGAATTCGTGAATGCCAGCCGGATGGCACGCGGGGAACTCCGTACGCGGCCGCCGCCTGTCCTGACAGCGCCCGGGGACCAGCCGATGATCCTGCTGATCGACAACTATGACAGCTTCACCTACAACCTCGTGCACTATTTCGGCGAGCTCGGGGCCGAAGTCGAGGTGAGGCGCAACGACGCGCTCGATGTGCAGGCGGCGATGGCCATGCGGCCGGAGGCGATCGTGCTGTCGCCAGGGCCGAGCGATCCCGACCATGCCGGCATTTGCCTGGCCCTGACCGAGGCCGCCGCCGAGACCAGGACGCCGCTGCTTGGCGTCTGCCTCGGCCACCAGACCATCGGGCAGGCCTTCGGCGGCACGGTGCAGCGCCATGCCGATATCGTGCACGGCAAGCTTGGCACAATCCACCACCGTGGCGAGGGCGTGTTCCGCGGCCTGCCGTCGCCTTTCGTCGCCACCCGCTATCACAGCCTGGTGGTCGACCGCGACAGCCTGCCGGAGGGACTGGCGGTGACGGCCGAGCTTGCCGACGGCACGATCATGGGGCTGCGTCACCGCGCCGCGCCCATCGAAGGCGTGCAGTTCCACCCCGAATCCATTGCCTCCGAGCACGGGCACCAACTGATCCGCAACTTCCTCGACCTCGTCGCGGTCCCGGCATGAGCGAGGCACTGAAACCGCTGATCGGCGCTGCCGCCACCCGGCCACTGCGGCGCGACGAGGCCGCCACCGCCTTCGGCATCATCATGGATGGCGAGGCGACACCGGCGCAGATCGGCGGCCTTCTCATGGCGCTGCGGGTGCGCGGCGAAACCGTCGACGAGATCGCTGCCGCCGCCTCGGCCATGCGTGCGCGCTGCCATGCGGTCAAGGCGCCGGAAGGGGCCATCGACATCGTCGGCACCGGCGGCGACGCCAAGGGCACGCTGAACATCTCCACCGCCACGGCGCTGGTTGTGGCCGGCACCGGCCAGGTGGTGGCCAAGCATGGCAACCGGAACCTGAGCTCCAAATCCGGCGCGGCGGACGCGCTGACCGAGCTCGGCGTCAACGTCATGGTCGGCCCGGAGGTGGTGGAGCGGGCGCTGGCCAAGGCCGGCATCGCCTTCATGATGGCACCGATGCACCATCCGGCGGTGCGCCACGTCATGCCGGCCCGCACCGAGCTCGGTACCCGCACCATCTTCAACATTCTCGGGCCGCTCACCAACCCGGCTGGGGTCAGGCGCCAGCTTACAGGCACCTTCGCGCGGACGCTGATCCGGCCCATGGCCGAGACGCTGGCGGCGCTGGGATCGGACCGCGCCTGGCTGGTCCATGGCGCCGACGGCACCGACGAGGTCTCGATCACCGGCCCGACCTATGTGGCGGTGCTGGACAACGGCAAGGTCACCGAGACCGAGATCACGCCCGAGGATGCCGGGCTGTCGCGACACCCGATGCAGGCGATCCTCGGCGGCACGCCGGCCGAGAACGCGGTGGCCCTGAAGGCGCTGCTGGCCGGCGAGACCGGCGCCTATCGCGATGCGGTGCTGTTCAACGCGGCCGCGGCGCTGATGGTGGCCGAACGCGCGACCGACCTGAAGGAAGGCGTGGCCATGGCCGCGGAGAGCATCGACAGCCTCCACGCGGCCGCCAAGCTCGAGGCACTGATCAAGGCCACGGCAGCGGCGTGAGCGGCATGCGTCCGGCGACCATCGAGGTGGGCAGCAACGTCCCGGCCGCCCCACATGCCTGGGCGCATCTTGGCTTTTTCGCTCGCGACTGGCCCGGCATCGCCGCAGCAATCGCCGCCGACGCCCGCGAGGTGCTGCCGCCGCCGGCTGACCGGTTCCGGGCGCTGGAGCTGACCCCGCCCGATGCGGTCAGGGTTGTCATCCTGGGGCAGGACCCCTACCCCACGCCGGGCCATGCCCACGGGCTCGCCTTTTCGGTGCCGGACGGCACGGCACTGCCGCGCTCGCTCGCCAACATCTTCCGCGAGATGCGCGACGACATCGGCACGGTTCCGACAAGCGGCAAGCTCGAGCACTGGGCGCGGCAGGGCGTTCTGCTGCTCAACACCGCGCTGACAGTGCCGGCTGGCGATGCCGGCGGCCATGCGCGCCTCGGCTGGGAGCGCCTGGCGGCCGAGGTCCTGGCCGACATCGCCGCCCGTCGGCCGACGGCCTTCCTGCTCTGGGGGGCGCATGCGGCGAAGATGGCCGCCGGGCTGCCGACGGACGGGCACCTATTCATCGCCACCGCACATCCTTCGCCGCTGTCGGCCCGGCGCGGCTTTTTCGGCTCGCGCCCGTTCAGCCGCATCAACGCCTGGCTTGCCCAAAGGGGTGAGCCGCCGATCGACTGGGCCGGTGCCGGTGATGCTTCCCTTCGCGGCAATGGCGGTTTAACAGACGGGCCATGACCACCATCCTCGACCGCATCAAGAGCTACAAGCTTGAAGAGATCGCCGCCCGCAAGGCGGCGCGACCGCACAGCGCCGTCGAGGCCGAGGCCCGCGACGCACCGACCCCGCGCAGCTTCTCGGGCGCGCTGATGGCGGCCGAGGAGACAGGTTACGGACTGATTGCCGAGATCAAGAAGGCGAGCCCCTCCAAGGGGCTGATCCGCGCCGATTTCGACCCGCCGGCGCTGGCCCGGGCCTATGCACGCGGCGGCGCTGCCTGCCTCAGCGTGCTGACCGATGCGCCCTCGTTCCAGGGTTCGGAGGATTACCTGCGCGCTGTCCGCGCCGCCTCGACACTGCCGATCATCCGCAAGGATTTCATCTACGATCCCTGGCAGGTGGCCGAGTCGCGCGCCCTCGGCGCCGACTGCATCCTGATCATCATGGCTTCGGTCACCGACAGCCAGGCGCACGAACTGGAAGCGACCGCCCTGGTCTGGGACATGGACGTGCTGGTCGAGGTCCACGACGAGGCCGAACTGGAGCGGGCGCTGAACCTTTCCTCGCCGCTGATCGGCGTCAACAACCGCGACCTCAGGACCTTCGCCACCTCGCTCGACACCACGCGGCGGCTGGCGCCGATGATCCCCGAGGGGCGGCTGCTGGTTGCCGAGTCCGGGCTGAACAGCGCCACCGACCTGGCCAGCCTTGCCACGGTCGGCGCCCGCAGCTTCCTGATCGGCGAAAGCCTGATGCGGCAGGCCGACGTGGAGGCGGCGACACGAGCGATCCTCGCCGACCCCGTCCCGCATCCGCAGACTGCCGCCTGATGCCCAAGCTCACCCATTTCGACGACCGGGGCGGCGCCCATATGGTGGACGTCTCGGACAAGCCCGAGACGGCGCGCATCGCCGTCGCTCGCGGATCGGTCGCCATGCAGCCGGAGACGCTGGCGCTGATTGCCGAGGGCCGCGCCGGCAAGG
>JBNKWA010000082.1:0-14775 GCA_050299555.1 Paracoccaceae bacterium
TGTGCAACGGCCCCTTGCCGTGCCAGGACTGCCAGGTGAAATGGTCGAGACCGGTGTACAACTCGCCGGACCAGAGGGGCCCGTGGTCCGCGGCGGGCAATGGCGCCGGGGCGGCCTCCGCGTTCTGAAATCCGAAGGCGAAGGCATCGATGTCCGGCAGGCTTGTATCAAGGTTGGTCAACGTCCGACTCCCACATTGTCCTGGTCCAGGGGCTGGACCGCGACTATTGGCGTCGGAAGTTGCAAAAAAGTTGCCGGGCCGGCGCCCGCGCCCGTGGGCCGGGCGCCGATCCGCGCGCGCCTGCGGCTACTCGATCGCCCAGACGATCTGCACCTCGGCGGTGATGTCCAGCTCGCCCTCGGCCACCGGCACGTCGAACGCCGCCTCGGCCCGGGCCATGTTCATCATCACCGGGCCCGGACGCCCGGTCGCCTGCTCGCTCAGCGACTGCACGTCGCCCAGCCGCACCCCGGCCGCCCCGGCGTAAAGCTTCGCCCTGGCCTGGGCATCGGCGACCGCCGCCTTGCGCGCCGCGTCGGTGGCCGGCCCCGGGTCCTGCAGCCCGAAACTCACGCCGTTGATCTGATTCGCCCCGGCCTGGCCCAGCCGGTCCAGCACCGTGCCCAGCTCGTCCAGCGCCCTGACCCGCACCGTCAGCACGTTGCTGGCGACATAGCCGGCGATCACCGGCGCGTCGCCGTCGTTCTGCCCGGGCCGACCGTATTGCGGATAGAGGCTCAGCGCCCCGGTCTGCATGTCCCGGGCCTCGATGCCGGCCTCGCTCAGAACCCCGAAGATCTTCTGCATCGCCGCCGAATTCTGCCGCAACGCCGCCTCCGCGGTCTCGGCCAGCGTCTGCACGCCGGCGCTGACCGTGGCCATGTCCGGCACCACCGAAACCCGGCCCTCGCCGTTCACCGTCAGAACCCGTGGCGCTGCGGTCTGGGCGGCGGCGGGCAGACCCAGAAGGCATGTGACGAGCATCACTTTAACGAACGCCGGCAGTGGCATTTTTTCACGCTCCGCGGTAGGACGGCCTCGGCCGCAATCACAAGCGAGCCATAAAGCCTATTGCGCGTAAGTTGAACCAACTCGCCGCTGCGCGACGTGACAAACGGGGCCGATGCGCGATATACTGCCATCCGTGTGGTGGCGTTGTTGTGCCGGTTCTCAAGGGCCGAGAGCGTTGATGTATTGATGCCGGATCTCGAGACACGCTTCGCCCTCGACCTGTCGAAGGACGGGATTTCGCTGTTCCATAACCTCAAGGAGCAGGATTGGCGCCTGAAGCACCGGGCGCCGATGGTCCTCGGCGTTCTCGGCGAGCAGATGAAAAGCCTGCACAGCGCCGCCAAGTCGCTGGGGATGGAGGGGTCGCGGGTCCAGGTCTGGCTGCCCAAGGAACAGGTGCTGACCCTCGACGTCGACCTCAGCGCCGACACCGACAGCGGCCGCGAGCAGGCCATCCTCGATGCCTTCGCCGCCGAGACCGGCGAGGATCCGGCGACCTTCTTCTATGACGTGGGCGAGACCAAGGCGACCGGCCTCAGCGCCGTCGCGGCGGTGCCGATCGCCACGCTCGAGGAAACCGACGCGTTCCTGCGCGACAACGGGTTCGCGCCGGTCCTCTACTCAACCCGCACCAAGATCGCCAAGTTCGGCGCCGCGCCGGTCTTCGGCTATTCCGGCGCCACACCGGTGCGGTCGCCGCGCCCGTCATGGGCGCTGCCCCTGGCCGTCGGCTTCGCCGGGCTCTTGCTGCTGTCCGGCGGCGGCTGGCTGTTCTCGACCCTGATGCGGGGCGACGACGGCCTCGACCTGCCGGCCGAAATCGCCGAACTCGCCCCCGGCCTGTCGCTGTCGGGCACCGCCATCGAGGCCGCGGTGGGGCCGGTGGCCGGCCCGCGCGCCGTGCCGCCCGTACCGCCCCGGCCTCTGGGTCGGCTGGCGCAGTCTGCCGATGCGCCGGCGCCGGTGCGGCCGGCCGAAGGAGCGCCGGTCTTCCGCGTCCTGGTCGCCGCACCTGCCGACGATGCGCCGACCCCCGATGCCGGACCGGCCGCGATTCCCGCCTCGCAGCCGCAGCCGACCCGGGTTGCGGCGATCATGCCGCTGGCAACCGAGGACCTGCCCGCCGTCGCCAAGGCGGCGCTGACCTCGCCGATCTACATGAAGGCGCCGGTGATCTCGCGGCCCGACCCGGGCGCCGGAACCTCCGAGGTGGCCCTGTCAACGGTCACCGACCGCGCCTTCAGGCGCCAGCCGCCGCGGCCGGCGGTTGTCGGAACGCCCGATTCGCTGGCTCCGCGCTGGCTGGTGCCGCCGCAGATCGCCGCGCTGGCCGAAGCGCCATGGCCGTCCGGGGCCCAGGCGTCGAACGCACCGGTGGCCGCCGGCCCCTTCGTGCTCGCCAACCTCGGCGGCCCGGGCGAGGTCGTGCCCGCCGCCTTCGCCGCCCGCCCCGCGGCCACCGGCAGCGAATGGCTGGCCGCCGCCCGCAGCCGCGACTTCTCCAGCAACCGCGAACGGGGCGGCGGTGCGTTGCTGCCCGAGGCCGGCGATCCCGTCGCGGCGGTGACCACCCGGCCCGACCGCCCGGACGCCGTCGCCGCGGTTCTCGATGCCGGCCTGGCCACCCGGATCGCGGCCACCGATGCCGACCCGGCGCCACGCCCGGCGGCCGATCTGGTGGGACCGGAAGTCGACTGGCCGTCCCGGCGCCAGGCGTCGGCCGAGGCGGGGCGCGACGACGCCTTGCTGCCATCCATCGACAACATCCATCTCGCCGCGGCGGTGCCGCCGAACGGGCTGGGCCAGGCCGCATCGCCGCCCGATGCCGGGTTCGAGCCCGATCAGCCCGCCCCGCCGCCGGCGCCGGCGCCAGCCGTCTCCGCGGCCGAGCCCGAACCTGCCACCGAGGCCGGACCAGCCACCGAGGCCGAGGCAGAGATCGCAGGCGCCACGCCTGCCGAGGTCGAAGCCGAGGCCGAAGCCGAGAACGACGCCGCGGCCAGCGCCGACATCGCGGCCCTGATCGAACAGCTCAACCAGGAAGCCGACGCCGGGGACGGCAACGCCGCCCCCGCCGACATCGCCTCGATCGTGCCGCGTTCGCGCCCCGACGGGCTGGTGCCCGAGGCAGAGCAGGGCGAAGCCGGCGCCGAGGCCGAGACCGAGACCGAGGCCGGCCCCAGCGAGTTCGCGCTCCTGTCGACCACGCCGCCGCGGTCACGCCCGTCCGACCTCGCCCGGCGCCTCGCCGCCGCACCGCCGCCGGCGGCGACCATCGCCCCGCCGGCCACCGCCGCGCCGCCCGCGGCCGAGCCCCAGCGCCGGCAACTGCCCACCGCCGCCTCGGTGCAGCAGGCCGCGACCATCTCCAACGCCATCGACACCCGCAACCTCGCCCTCATCGGCGTCTATGGCCGCTCGCGCGAGCGCCGAGCCCTGCTGAGGCTGCCGAACGGGCGCTACATCCGCGCCCAGGTGGGCGACACGGTGCAGGGCTACCAGATTGCGGTGATCGGCAACGACGCCATCCGCATCCGCCGCAACGGCCGCGACCGCATCCTGGTCATCCCGAAATAGCCGCAGGCACGGGCCTCGCCACCAGCCCGGCTGTGGCGTGGCATCCGCCGGCCCGGGTCACATCAGGTCGGATGTCAGGATCACCGTCCAGATCACTGGCCTGTAACGATATTTCCATTCAGGCCAAGGGTCAGGCCGAGGCGCTTCTGGCCTTGCCGGCCCGCCACGCCGCCCAGGCCTCGGGCGTATCGAGATCGACCAGCACGCTGTCGTCATCGAAGGTGACGTCGGCCACATGCTCGCGCGCCGCCGCCACCACCGCCCGGGCGCCCTCGTCGCCGGCAAGCCCGGCCAGGCTTTCGAAGAAGCGCCGGCCGAACAGCACCGGATGGCCCGGCTTGCCGCCGCTCGAGCAGGCGCGCACGATCTCCCGCCCCTCCTCGGGCTCGAAGGCTGCCAGCAGCCGGTTGACGTGGGCCGGCCCCACCTCGGGCATGTCGGCAAAGGCCAGCACCGCCGCCTCCGCCGTCTCGGGCAGCGCCCGGATGCCGGCACGGATCGAGGCGGCCATGCCCTCGCCCGCATCCGCCGCCTCGACGATCCCGATGCCGGTCCCGTCCAGCGCCGTCCGCCGCGCCGCCTGACCGGGGCCGAGCACGACGATGACCGCATCGGCGTCGCTGGCCCGCATCGCCATGGCCGCGTGGCGGATCAGCGGCACGCCGCCCGCCACCGGCTGCAACAGCTTGTCCTCGCCCCGCATGCGCCGCGCGGCACCCGCCGCCAGCAGGATAACCACCCGGCGCGGCCCTCGCGGCGGCGCCTTGCCGAAGGCACGCGGCTGCGGCCGGGTCGGGATCTCCTTCAGGAGCCCGCCCACCCCCATGGCGGCGATGTCGTCGCCGGTCACCGCCAGCCCGCAGGCCACCCGCTCCAGCACCCAGTCGACGCCGTTCATCGCCGGCGAGCGGGCGCAGCCCGGCAGGCCGATCACCGGCCGGCCGCCGAGATCGCCGATGAACAGCAGGTTCCCCGGATCAACCGGCATCCCGAAGCGGGTCAGCCGCCCGCCCGCCGCCACCAGCCCGGCCGGGCAGACATCACCGGCATCCGAGGTGGCGGAGGCACCCAGCACCAGCACCATGTCGCCGCGCGCCCGCCCCAGCGCCGCGGCCACCGCCCCGGCAGCGTGCGGCACCGTCTCGCACCCCGCCAGCCGCAGCCCGAGCCCCGCCAGCCGGCCCTCCACCGCCTGCCGGCCCTTGTCCAGCAGCCTCGGCGCGAAACCCGGCGTCGCGGTCAGGATCAGCCCCGCCTCGGCCAGCGCCACCGGGCTCAGCGCCAGCGCTACCGTCCCCGCCGCCGCAGCCACCGCGCGCTCCACCAGCGCGCCCGGAACGAAATACGGGATCACCTTGACCGTCGCCACCATGTCGCCGGGCGCCACCCGCTGCCAGTCGGGCAGCGTCGCCACCGTCAGCGCCGGGCCCAGCCGGTTCACCGCCTCGATGGCGGCCCGGTCCACGCGCACCACCCCCGCCGCCTCGGCGAAGACGTTGACCCGCCCGGTGAACGGCGCCGCCACCCGCAGATGCACACGGCCCGGATCGGGCACCAGCGCCGCCGCCAGCCGCGCCGCCGCCGCGTCCTCGCCGACATCGCCCTCCCCGGCCCGCGCCACCGTCACCGCTTCGATGCCGGCCGCCGCCAGCCGCGCCAGCTCCGCCTCGCCCAGCACCGTGCCCTTGGCCAGCTTGCGCCCACCGGCGACGACGGAATGCGCCAGGGTCGCGCCCAGCGCCTCGGCCGGTGGCAGGGCGCCGAAGATCACGCCGCCGCCACCCGCGCCGCCACGCCCGGCCGGGTCTCGGGCCGGCGCAGCCGCTCGGTCATCTGGGCCAGGATCGACACCGCGATCTCGGCCGGCGAGCGGGCGCCGATATCCGCGCCGATGGGGGCATGGATGCGGGCGATCTCACCCTCGGCAAAGCCCGCCTCCACCAGCCGCGCCACCCGCTTGGCATGGGTGCGCCTCGACCCCAGGCAGCCGAGATAGAAGATCTCCGAGCGCAGCGCCGCCTGGATCGCCGGATCGTCCAGCTTGGCGTCATGGGTCAGCGTCACCACCGCGGTGCGGGCATCCAGCCCCTGCCCCGCCAGCGCCGCGTCGGGCCAGTCGCCGAGGATCGTCTCGCCGGGAAACCGCGCATCCGAACCGAAGGCCGAGCGCGGGTCCACCAGCACCGGGTCATAGCCCGCCAGCCGCGCCATGGGCACCAGCGCCTGGGCGATATGCACCGCCCCGACCACGATCAGCCGCAAGGGGGGATTGTGGAGCCCGAGGAACCAGTCGCCATCCGGCTCGGGCGCAAAGCCGGCCCGGTCGGCGGTCAGCGCCGCGCTCGCCACGGGCCACAGCGGGTCGCCCGGCCCCTCCAGCAGCCGCCGCTCCCAGGTGGCGACATTGACCGCCATCACCGCCGCGCGCCGCTCCCGCCGCGCCGCCACCAGCCGCTCCAGCAGCGCCGGCGCCAGGCCCCCCTCGCCCACCGGTTCCACCAGCACCCGGATGGTACCGCCACAGGCGAGCCCGACCGCAAAGGCCTCGGCATCGCTGACCCCATAGGTGAGGATGCGCGGTCCACCCGCCTCCAGCGCCTCCATGGCCTCGGCCACCACCGCGCCCTCGACGCAGCCGCCCGAGACCGAACCGGCCATCGCCGCGTCGGGGCCGATGGCAAGCTGCGAGCCCACCGGCCGCGGCGCCGAGCCCCAGGTCTCGATGACCGTGGCCAGCGCCACTGCCCTGCCATCCTGAACCCAGGAAAGCGCGGCCTCGGGAATGGCTTCGTGTTCGGCGCGCATCGCGTTCCCCTCCCAACCGGTTCGCCCGCCCGGTCAATATAGTGAACCCGCGCCGCCAGCGCATCCCGCCTGTGACGGCCCTCGGCCGAGCCCCGCCCGAGCCCGTCGCACACGCCACCACGACCCGTAGGATGGGCTATCAACCCATCGCCGGGCGCCAGCCCCTTGCGCCACCACGAAATGCGATGCTGCAACTGAGAATAGGCTTGCCCAGAGCAACCAGGTAGGGCTATGACCGCTAACACGCCGCAATTAGAAGACCAACAAAAACAACTAAATATTGATCTCATATTCTAGTAACTCTCAGATCAAAGGACGCCAAGCCATGATTACATTACGAAACTTTCAGACATTTGGTGAAATTGCTGCCGAAAATGACCCCGTATTAGACTACTTTTTGTCGACAAGCGCAGTCACCAAGATTCTAGGCGGCAAAATTTTACTTGTACTAGGCAGAAAGGGAAGCGGAAAAACAGCACTTGTAAAACACTTTACCGAGACCAGGCCGAAAACTCATGGAAGGCCACTTTCCCTAAGAAATTACCCTTGGACGGCACACGCCGCGCTGGTCGATAAGGGAGCTTCGGAAACCGAAGCATATGTGGCTTCATGGCGGCTTCTCATTGTAATCAGACTCGCGAGCATGGTTGTAGAACTTGGGTCAGCTTCAACAACAGATACCATTACCGGCCTAAAAAAATTTCTTGTCGAGAATTTTGATACTACAAAGCCAGAAACAAGGTCTATCTTATCGCGGCAACGGCTAAAGGCAGTTGGGTTGACAATTGGCCCTCAAGTAGCTGGCATCTCTATCGGATCTATTACTTTTGGAGACCCGTCACGTGAAAACGTACTAGGACTAGAGCTCAATAGCCTGGCAAGCTCTTTACTATCTGACGTCAGCACGGCGATAGCTGAATTACAAATTGATAATCTTTTTCTTCATTTTGATGAGCTGGACCAAGGCCTTGATCGTCTAGATGAAACCAAGAAGCGGATGTTAGTTGGCCTTATTTTAGCCGCTCGGGAAATTCAACACTCAGATGCTTTAAGGGCGAATATTACCCCCATAGTATACTTACGCACCGACATATGGGAGCAAGTATCTTTCTCTGATAAGAACAAGATAACAAGAAGCTCTACTATTCGTTTGATCTGGAGCGAATCGACCCTAAAGGATCTAGTTGAATCTAGACTTAGATCAAAGCTCGGAGAAAGTGTTTTGTGGGGAGACGTTGAAGACGGTGCGAAGATGAGAGGATCCCAGGAAAAGTTTCTTCATATGCTGGCTCGTACACTATTACGACCACGGGACGTAATTCAATTCTTAAACGAAGCCCTAGCCACCGCCAAGAAACGAAACGACGACCCATTGGTTTTTGTCAACGATGACTTCAACGGATGTAGGGCCGAATATTCTGACTATCTGAAAGCCGAGCTTGACGATGAAATATCTCCTCACTGGGCGGAGTGGTATGATGGGCTTAAGGCATGCTCAAGAACTCGGACAATCACATTTCAGAAGGAAGATTTCGTTAAGAACTACAGAGACACCAAGTCTAAGAGTAACTCTCTCAGTGCCGAGGAGGCGCTGGAGCAGCTATATCGTTTTTCCGTTGTCGGTTACCTTAGGCCTTCTGGTGGTGGTGGATCAACTTGGGCCTTCCATTACGCCGACGAAAGCGCCGGTTGGGATGCAACGGCTTCTCGACTGAAGGTCCATACTGGCCTGAAAGAGCACGCAAAGCTCAAAGAAGAGAGGCTCCCAGGGTAGTTCCTCACCGCGACTGCCCGTCACATTCTTTTCCTCCTGACGGGCAACGATGGCCCGGATCGAGCGCATCGGTCGCCATCGCCTTCCGGACCTATCGCGATAGCGGCTTGAATCTGACGCAAGGATGCGCACGCGACAATCCGGGGCGCGATGGGGTGAAGCGGTGCCGATTTCCGGCTCCTGTCCCAAAGGTCACCTCGGCGCCAATCCGGCCCCGTCCGCAGGTGTCCCCACCGCCGTTAACACTTTTACCGTTTAAATTCAATGACTTGATATGGCGTCCCCATGGGGACGCCTTCAACGCCCCTCAGGGGCCGCGACAGCCGCCGGCGGACGTTCCCGGGACCGTCCCCACGGGATTTCCCACGATTCCAGCAGCTTGCCCCCCCGTCCCCATGGGGACGCCTGGTCCGGGCCCCAAGTCACCCCTCCCGGAGCATGGCCAGCAGGCGCTTGCGGTCGCCCTGGTCGTCGGCCCGGGTCAGCGCCTCGGCCAACTCCTCCAGCGAGGCCAGCGAGTGGCAGGCCCGGAACGCGTCCGCATGCGGCAGGAGCGCCCGGACCCCCCGCGCCTTCGGGGCGAAGCCCTCCCAGCGCAGGAGCGGGTTCAGCCAGATCACCTTTCTCGCCGACAGCCGCAGCCGCTCGGCCTCGCGGGCCAGCGCGCCGGGATCGTCGCGGTCGAGCCCGTCGGTGATCAGAAGCACCACCGCGCCCCCCGCCATCACCCGCCGCGACCAGTCGCGGTTGAAGGCGTGCAGGCAGGCGCCGATCCGGGTGCCGCCCTCCCAGTCCTCGGCCTCGGCGCCGGCCGCCGCCAGCGCCTGGTCGACGTCGCGGGTCTGCAGATGCCGGCTGATGTTGGTGAGCCGCGTGCCGAAGGTGAAGGAGTGCACCCTCGACCAGCCGGCGCCGTGGGCATTGGTGGCAGCATGCAGGAAATGCAGCAGCATCCGGCTGTAGGACGCCATCGAACCGGAGATGTCGCAGAGCGCCACCAGCGCAGGCCAGCGCAGGCGCCGCTCGCGCATCGCCAGCCGCCGGATGTCGCCGCCCGAGCGCATCGCCGTCCGCATGGTGACGCGCCAGTCGGGCACCTGTCCGCGTGATGACGCCCGCGTCCGCCGCGAGGCGATGGGCTGCACCGGCAGCGCCAGCCGGGCGATCGCCCGGCGCGCTGCCGCCAGCTCGGCCCCGGTCATCTGCTCGAAATCCACGTGGCGCAGCCGCTCGACACCGGAAAAGGTCAGCGTCGCGTCGAACTCGACGGCCTCTGTTTCCTCGCCGCCTCCAGGAGGCGGCTCGTCGGGCAGCAGCGCCTCGGCGGCGCGCCGTTCACCGCCTTCCGGCCGGGGCATCGCTCCGCGCACCAAGGGCGCCATCAGCGCCGTCATGTGCTCGAGAAACCCGGGGTCACGCCAGAACAGCCGGAAGACCTGGGCAAAGATCACCCGATGCTCGGGCCGCGAGACGAAGCAGGCCTGCAGGGCGACGTAGAAATCCGCCTTGCGGCTGAAGCCCACCGCCTCGACGGCGCGGATCGCCTCGACCACGCGGCCTGTCCCGACCGGAACGCCCGCCCGGCGCAGCGCTCTGGCGAAGTGCGTGATGTTGTCCGTGAGCCTGCCATCTTCGCTCGGCAGCGGATCGGCATTTGTGACCATGTGCGGAGCCCTAGCACGCACGCACGCCGACCGGAACGGGCTTTGGCGCGGTCACGAAAGCGCCGGCGATTCTTGCTGTTCGAACCCGCCAACCCCACCTGTTCGGCGTTCGGCCCGGATGTGTCCACGGTTGATCCGTGGCGCCAAGACTCGCCAGTTATGCTCATTTTAACGGCTCTTTGCCAAGCAGGAAGAATGGATACGTCCTGCGAAAAACTGGGCCTGGACTTTGCCGGTTTCTGGCAAACCTACAGGAATTGTATCCGACCCGACGATGTGAGGGATCTGACGGTCAAGTCATTCAAGATCGACTCGGAGTTCTTGATGGAGTTCCGGGTCTTGAAGCCGTTCCTGACCTCGGACAAGGAGCACTGGGTGGACGACATTCTCCGTCACCTGATGGCCGTGGGCGGTCTGGGTCCGGAGTTCGGTACATCCGATCAATCCGAGGCGCGGCGGATCTACCGCGAGCACGAGCACGTGTTCTTCAGGGGCCGGTTCCGCGATGAATACCTCGACTCGATCGAGAAGGTGGCGCTGTTCTTCATCTTCCACAACGTCAAGTCGGTATTCCTTGTCGGTGCCTACAGGGCCCTGAATGCCAGGCTGATCGCGACCATCTGCCAGTTGGCAAAGAAGAACCGCCGTGCGCGACTGGACCTGGTGCTGAAGGCCCTGTCGGCCGCAACGCTGATCGAGGTGTACCAGATCCAGCGGACCTACATGCTCTACGAGCGGCACCTGAGCCAGAAGATGGTTCGCGAACTTGGCGAACGCGGGATGCTGAACGTCGATCCGGACATTGCCGGCACGATACCAGGACTGACAGCCGAAGACCCGTTGCAGCAACTGAAGAACCGCACCCTGATGCCCAGCCTTTCCAAGCGGGCCGCAGGCAGCACCGACGAAGCCATGTGATCCCGGCGGCACGGCAAACGCCGAGTTGCCGAAACCGCCCGCGCCAGCCAAGTCCCGCGTGTCCAACGACTGGTGACCCCGACCCTCAGGTGCTTGATTTCCGTGCCCCATCTCGCCAGCCTGCGGGCAGTCGCCCGACGGAGGACACATGCTCGAAGCGCCGGCATTGCCCGAGATCGGGCGGATCACGATCGATGACCTGAAGGCCGCCCTGCGCGCCGCCTGGACCGACTTCCGCACCGCACCGCTTTTCGGGCTCTTCTTCGCGGGCTTCTATGTCGTCGCGGGCCTTTCGCTGATCCTGCTGGGCGCCGGCACGGTGGCCTGGACCCTGACCCTGTCGCTGGGCTTTCCGCTGATCGCGCCGTTTGCCGCGGTCGGGCTCTACGAGGTCAGCCGGCGGCTGGAGGCGGGCGAGCGCCCCACCTGGACAGGCGTGCTGGGCGTCGTCGCCGCCGAACGCGGACGCCAGGTGCCGTGGATCGGCGCCATCGTGGTCATCGCCTTTCTGTTCTGGACCTTCTTCGCCCACATGCTGTTCGCGCTGGTGATGGGGATGACCGCGCTCCGCACGGGGCACATGTCGCTGGCCGCCTTCTTCACCGTACCTGGCCTGACGCTGGTGGCGGCCGAGCTGGTCGCCGGCGGCGCCTTCGCGCTCCTGATGTACGCGCTGACGGTGATGAGCCTGCCGCTCTGCCTCGATCGGGACGTGGACTTCGTCTCGGCCATGCTCCTCAGCCTCCGGACCGTCACCGAGAACAAGCTGGTGATGCTGGTCTGGGCGGCGATCCTGGGTGCCGGGGTCGTCGCCTCGATGGTGCCGGCCTTTCTCGGCCTGTTCCTGACCCTGCCCGTCTTCGGGCATGCGAGCTGGCACCTCTATCGAAGGGCGCTGCACGGGGCCTGACAGCCCGGTTTTCGGGGCCCGGACCGGGCGTCCCCATGGGGACGGGGGGTCAAACTGTTGAAATTCGACGAAAACCCGTGGGGACATTGTGGGGACGCGGGTGCAGGTCAGCTTGCGGCGCCGGGCGGGCGTTCCTGCGTCCCCACGGGGACGCATAGTCAAGTCATTGAAATAAATAGATAAAAGTGTTAACGCGGGTGGGGACGCCCGACAGCGGGGCGCCAGCAGCCGGCCCAAAGCGCCTCGAACCTGGCCAAGCCTGATATCGACTTCGATCAGGCTCAGACGCTTCTGGATGATCCGTGGATGCTCGAAGCGCCAGCCGGGACCGGGGGCGAGCGGCGCTATCAATGGCAAGCACTGGGCGGCAGCACGGGCCACGCGAGGCGACGCGGCGGACTGGTCCCGTGCGCGCCGCCCCAACGACCGGACAAAGCGCTTCAAGGTCGATGTCCCGGCCTGGATCATGGATGGTCTCGACAAGCAGGCCCGCCACCTCGGCGTGACCCGCCAATCGCTGATCAAGTTGTGGATTGCCGAAAGGCTGCAAAGTTAGCACAGGGACGGGTCCGCACCGACATTGATATCGCTAATGCGTGATCTTTGATAGAATTGGTTGCGGAGTGCAAATCGTGGTATCATTGCCTTGGATTGCCGGGGTCGACATGAACATCTTTCGTTCAGATTCAGTGCCTTACGCTATTGTGCTGCTCGTCGCCACCTTAGGCTGGCTGCTTAACAGCTTCTGGACCGAGCTGACCGCCTCGCGGGTGATTTCCTTCAAATTGGACACGGCCGCGGCCGGCAAGATTTCCACACTGCACGTTCGAAACATCTCGCGGTTAAAGACTATCAAGGACTTTACCTTCTCTCTCGTGTGCAACGGAGAACTTTGCTTCGACGAAATACCGGACGGCTACTCCTCCCCAATCTACCACCCACCGCTTTTCAGCCAAGAAGCCAAGGAGGCACAGTCGGCGTTTGAAATCGGGTACAAGGTGACCTTGGTCGCCGGCGGGCACCTACAAATTGACTTCCGCCGGAATTCTGAATCGGGCGATATTCGGTTCTTCTACAGACCGCAGTCCGGTTCCGAGGAACTGTACGTCTTCGAAGAAAGCATCGCGACATATGCAGTGCGGCATACGGTCGGCATCTATTTTTGGTCGTTGGTTTTAGCCGTCGCGGCGTTTGTCCTTGTGGTGCTAGGCAGCCTGTTGGGTAAACGGAAGGAGGTCAGTGATGAAAAACCCAAGGAGCTTGTTGTTGGCATCTATCGCCATCGTGGCCAGCAGTCAGCCGGCACTGGCCGAAAAGGTGACGATCCAGGTGGTGGCCAAAGGCAGCAACCCGCCCGTACCGATCCAAAGCCGCGTGAAGATCACGGTCGGCGGAGGGCAACTGGAGGAGAGGCCCACAAATCCTGAGGGCATCCTTGTTGTTGATCTGGTGAAATGCGACGAGTCGGGACATTTCGAGGCATCCCCGGTGAGCGGAATCGCGTTTCGGAAGGCCGAACGGGTCGGGTGCCAGCCGGTGCCGATTCTCATTGAACTGCCGCGAAACCGGTTCGCCGCCGTCCCGCAAGATTTCATCAGGGACGACTTCAGCTATCTCGTACACGTGGACCCAGATCTGCAGACCCGGGTCCTTGCCGCCAACGAAACAGATAATCCCGCCGTGATTGGCCAGACCGCCGCCGACGTGGCGTGGGCGCTTAGGCAACAAGGCGACATCGAAGGTGCCAAGGTGTTCCAGAGCGTCGCCATTGGGGCGGGAGTCGATGCGCTGGCCACTGTTGTCGGCGAAACGCCATCAGATGAGGTGCTTTCACGATTTACTATCAGGTACGGCCGCGACAATCTGACCGCCACCTCGCCTGAAGGAGAACAGGTCCTGAGGCAATATCAGGCGCATGTGGGCATTGCAGCGGATGGCATTTGGGGGCCGCAGACCTTCCGGTCGCTGGCCGAGAGCCTGGCCGCCATGGGTGGGGAAAGCTGAGAGCCTACACCGGCGCCAGCGCCGCCCGGGCCTCGTCGAGGATGCGCTTCGCCTCGGACCCCTGCAACTTCTGGATGTCGTCCTGGTATTTCAGCACCGCGCCCACGGTGTCGGCGATCACCTCGGGGCTGAGCTGCACGTGGTCGAGGGCAACCAGGCACCGCGCCCAGTCGATGGTCTCGGCCACCCCGGGCTTCTTGAACAGGTCCTCGTTTCGCAGCGCCTGCACGAAGGCCACCACCTCGCGGCCGAGCGCCGCCCGGGCCTCGGGCACCCGCGCCGTCAGGATCGCCATCTCGCGCTCGAAGTCGGGATAGTCGACCCAGTGATAGAGGCAGCGCCGCTTCAGCGCGTCGTGCACCTCGCGGGTGCGGTTCGAGGTCAGGATGACGATGGGAGGCGCCTCGGCGCGGATGGTGCCGAGCTCGGGGATGGTGACCTGGAAGTCGCTGAGCGCCTCGAGCAGGAACGCCTCGAACGGCTCGTCGGTGCGGTCGAGCTCGTCGATCAGAAGCACCGGCGCGCCGCCGGGCTGCGGGCTCATGGCATCCAGAAGCGGCCGGCGGATCAGGAAACGGTCCGAGAAAAGCTCGCCCGTCAGGGTCTCGCGGTCGGTGCCCTCCACCGCCTCGGCGGTGCGGATGGCGACCATCTGGGCGGGGAAGTTCCACTCGTAGACGGCACTGGCGGCGTCGAGCCCCTCGTAACATTGCAGGCGGATCAGGCGCCGGCCCAGGCCGGCAGCGATGGCCTTGGCGATCTCGGTCTTGCCGACGCCGGCCTCGCCTTCGAGGAACAGCGGCTTGCCGAGCTTCAGCGCCAGGAAGGCGACGGTGCCCAGCGCCCGGCCGCAGACATAGCCGGCCTCGCCCAGCATCGCGATGGTGGCGTCAATGGAAGCGGGCAGGTTCAAGCGGCGTCCTTCGGGCTGACGGGTCATAAGGAACGGCTGGGGCGGGGAAAATCAACCCTGGCCCGCAGGCGGAGCCGGTTTCACAGCAGCACCACGCCGGCGAGGCCGAGAAAGAGGAAGAAGCCGACGATGTCGGTGGTGGTGGTGACGAAGGTTCCCGATGCGAGGGCCGGGTCGGCGCCGAGCCGGTTCAGCACC
>JBNKWA010000083.1:0-3891 GCA_050299555.1 Paracoccaceae bacterium
CGCCGTCCATGACCACCTCGCCGGTGATCGAGGCACGCAGGCTGAGCTTGCCGCCGATCTTCGGCGCCGACAGCCCCTTCATCCCCTTTTCGAGGATGAAGCCGCGCACCTTGCCACCATGGGCCTCGGACTTGGCCCAGACCACGAAGACATCGGCGATGGGGGCGTTGGAAATCCAGGTCTTGGCGCCGGTCAGGACATAGCCGCCATCGGTCTTGCGGGCCCGGGTCTTCATGCTGCCGGGGTCGGATCCGGAATCGGGCTCGGTCAGCCCGAAACAGCCGATCAGCGCGCCCGACCCCAGCCCAGGCAGGTATTTCCGCCGCTGAGCGTCCGAGCCGTAGGCATGGATCGGGTACATCACCAGCGACGATTGCACGCTCATCATCGAGCGGTAGCCACTGTCGACCCGCTCCACCTCGCGCGCCACCAGGCCATAGGCGACATAGCCGGCGCCGACGCCACCATGGTCCTCGGGGATCGGCACGCCCAGCAGCCCCGCGGCGCCCATCTCGCGGAAGATCTCCGGGTCGGTGCGTTCCTCGAGATAGGCGTCCCGTACCCGCGGCGCCAGCTTGTCGGCGGCAAAGGCCGCCGCCGCGTCGCGGATCATGCGCTCTTCCCCGGAAAGCTGGTCTTCCAGCCCGAAGGGGTCGCTCCAGTCGAAAGCCGCAAGGGCCGTCTGGCCTGCCCGCTCTGACGGATCGCTGGTTTCGGACATGCTTCCTCCCTCGCGCCACGGGGCCGATGCCCCCGGCCTCTACACGCTGATCAGACCGTTGGGCAATCCCAAGCCGCGCGCGGCGCGCGAAACCCGGGATCGGATCACCGCTTCGACCCGCTGCCTCATCGGGCCCCGGCGACCGAGGCGATGGCCGCCTGGCCCAGCGCCAGCCCGCCGTCATTGGCCGGGACCCTGGCTTGCGTCAGCACCTCGAGGCCGGCCCCGGTCAATCGTCCATGCAGCTGTTCGAGAAGGACGCGGTTCTGCATGACGCCGCCCGAAAGGACGACCCGGCTCACCGCCTCGGCCCGGGCGATGCCGGCGGCAGCCCCGGCCAGCGCGGCGGCGAGGCCGAGATGGAACCGCGCCGCCATCTCGCCCTGGCCCGCCCCCCGCCTCAGGTCGCCGAGAAGCGCCCGCCACATCGGCGCCCAGGTGAGCACGCGGACCCCACCGACGTCGGCGCAGGCGACCGGATATGCCTCGGCCCCCGCCAGATGCGGCAGCGCCAGCGCCTCCATCTCCATCGCCGCCTGGCCCTCATAATGCTGACGCTCGGCGCACAGACCCACCGCCGCGGCCACGGCATCGAACAGGCGCCCCGCCGATGACGAAAGCGGCGCGTTGAGGCCGGACCGGATCATCTGCTCGATCACGCCGGTGGCCTTGCCGGCCAGCATGCGATCCAGCGCGGTGTCGGTGATGGCCGCCCGCCAGTCCCGCCCCAGTGCCGCACCGAGATGGGCGACCGCGTTCCGCCACGGCTCGGTCATGCAGCGGGCGCCGCCGGGCATCGCCACCGGCAGAAGGTGCCCGGCCCGGCGGAAGCCGCCATAGCCCCCGACGAGGATCTCGCCGCCCCAGACGGTTCCGTCGTCGCCGATGCCCAGGCCGTCGAGGATCACCCCCACCGACCGGTCCTGGCCGGGGGCAACGCCGTGCTCGGCCAGGCAACTGGCGAGATGGGCGTGGTGATGCTGAACCTCGATCAGTCTCGCCCCGGTCTCGGCCACAAGCGCCCTGCCCCACCCTGCCGACAGATAGTCCGGGTGGCGGTCGACGGCGACGATTTCGGGCGTGAAGCGGAAAAGCGAACGGTAGAGCGACAGCGCTTGGCGGTAATCCTCGTAGGTCGCGGCGTTTTCCAGATCACCCAGATGCTGGGACGGGATCGCCTCACCGCCCCGGATCAGGCAGAACGCCGCCTTCAATTCGCCGCCCATGGCGAGGACCGGCGGCGCGCCGGCGAACCTGGGCGCCAGCGGGATCGGCTCGGGCGCCAGGCCGCGGGCGCGCCTGAGGACCTGCGGGCCGGTCCGGTCGATGCGCATGACCGAATCGTCCAGCCGGTTCACGATGTCGCGGTCATGCATCAGCCAGAAGTCGGCAATACCGGCGAGGCGGTCCCGCGCGCGCCCGTTGGCGATGGCCTGCGGCTCGCCCGAGACATTGCCCGAGGTGAGCACGACCGGACCGTCGAGCCGTGCCATCAGCAGGTGGTGAAGGGGCGTGTAGGGCAGCATGAAACCGGTGCGCGCCTGACCCGGCGCTACCTGCGGCGCCAGGCTGGCACCGCAGTTGTCCAAGACCACGATGGGCGCGGCGGGCGAGCACAGAAGCGCCGCCTCGGCCGCCGAGACGGTGCAGTACCGGGCGATCCCGGCAAGGTCGCGGGCCATGACGGCGAGCGGCCTGGCGGCACGGCGCTTGCGCCGGCGCAGCGCGGCGACGGCCGCGGCATCGGTGGCGTCGCAGGCCAGATGAAAGCCGCCGATGCCCTTGATCGCGACAATGGCGCCAGCCTTCAGCCGCGCCGCCGCCTCGGCCAGGGGATCGTCGCAAGGGACCGGCCCGTCGGCATCCTCCAGCCACAGCCGCGGCCCGCAGACCGGGCAGGCATTCGGCTGGGCGTGAAACCTGCGGTCGGCGGGGTCGGCGTACTCGGCCGCGCAGGCGTCACACAGGCCGAAGGCCCGCATCGAGGTGTTGGCGCGGTCATAGGGGATGGCCAGAACGATCGACAGCCGCGGGCCGCAATGGGTGCAGTTGGCGAACGGATAGCCGCAGCGACGGTCGGCCGGGTCGGTGATCTCGGCCAGGCACGCGGGACAGGTGGCCGCGTCCGGCACGATGCCGGTGGAGACCGCACCGGCCGCGCTGGCGACGATGCGGAAGTCCGACCATGGCGCCGCGCCGTCCAGGGGCTCTGCACACACCGAGTCGATCCGCGCCAGCGGCGGCCCGTCATGCCGCAACCGGTCGGTGAACCTGTCGAGCGCGCCGGCCTCGCCCCAGACCTCGATCTCGACGCCGGCGCCGTCGTTCAGCACCTGTCCGGCCAGCCCCATGGCGCCGGCGAGGCGCCAGACATGCGGCCGGAACCCGACCCCCTGAACCAGGCCACGCACGCGGACTTTTCGGCCGACGGTCGCCATCGCGGCTAGCAGATGCGCGGTAGCTGCTCGCCCGACAGCCAGTCGACGACGCGCTGCCCGCCAAAGGCGGTGGTCATGCGCACCAGCCGGGCGGGATCGTCATCGACCCGGCCGATCACGGCCGCATCCCGTCCCAGCGGGTGATCGCGCATCGCCGCCAGCACTGCCCCGGCCTCGGCCGCGTCGCAGATGCAGACCAGCTTGCCCTCGTTGGCTACATAAAGCGGGTCGAGCCCCAGAAGCTCGCAGGCCGCCGCGACGTCGGGCCTGAGCGGAATGGCAGCCTCGTCCAGCACCATGCCGACACCGGCCGCATGGGCGATCTCGTTCAGCGCCGTGGCCAGCCCGCCGCGGGTGGGATCGCGCAGGATGGCGATGCCGGGTACGGCGGCGACCATGGTCGCCACCAGCCCGTGCAGCGCGGCGGTGTCGGAGCGTATCTCGGTCTCGAATTCCAGGTTCTCGCGCCGCGACATCACCGCCACGCCGTGATCGCCGACGGTGCCGGAAAGCAGCACCGCCTGCCCCGGCCTGGCCCGGCTCGCGCCGACCTCGACCCCCTCGGGGACAACGCCGAGCCCGGTCGTGGTGATGAACACGCCGTCGCCCTTGCCCTTCTCGACCACCTTGGTGTCGCCGGTAACGACCGGCACCCCGGCGCCGCGCGCGGCAAGTGCCATCGACACGACGATCCGTTCCAGGTCGGCGAGCGGGAAGCCTTCTTCCAGGATG
>JBNKWA010000084.1:0-27931 GCA_050299555.1 Paracoccaceae bacterium
GGGGCGCGAGGGTGGGCGGGTGGGGAGCGCCCCGGCGCGATCGGCCCGATCCGGGCCGGCCGGCGGATGGCCGTCCCCGGAGCGTCCCCACGGGAAATGGCATGATTCCAGTGCCTTGATCCCCCGTCCCCATGGGGACACCTGCTAAAGGCCGGCCAGAAGCCCCGCGGCGAGCACCCACATCAGTATCCCAATGCCGGCATCGAGCAGCCGCCAGGCGCGCGGACTTTGCATCACCGGCGCCAGCATCCGGGCGCCGTAGCCGAGGGCGAAGAAGAACACGAAGGACGCCGCGACGGCGCCGATACCGAAGGCCAGGCGCGCAGCGCCGCTAAACCCCAGCGACACCGCCCCGATCAGCGCCAGCGTGTCGAGATAGACGTGCGGATTGGCCCAGGTGAAGGCCAGGCAGGCGGCAACCGCCGCGCGCAGGCTCTGGCCGTCACCCGCGGCGGACCCCAGCCGGTGCCCGCCCAGCCAGGCGGCACGGAGGCGCATCAGGCCGTAGACGAAGAGAAACGCTGCGCCGGCCACCACCATCACGGTGGGTAGCCAGGGAAGCTGTGCCGTTACTGCCCCGAAGCCGGCGACGCCGGCGGTAATCAGGACCGCATCCGACGCCGCGCAGGTTAGGCAGATCCAGAAGACATGCGCCCGCATCAGCCCCTGCCGCAGCACGAAGGCGTTCTGGGCCCCGATGGCGAGGATCAGCGAAAACCCGGTGGCGAAACCGGTTGCGGCGGCTGCGGCCAGGTTCACTTCTGCTGCAGTGCGGGTTTTGTGGTCGGCTGCGGCTGCGGCTGCGGCGTCACCGTGGTTGGCGGCCGTTTCGAACCGGGGTGGACCAGGCCCGCGGAGATGATCAGCTTGGCCGCCTCCTCGACGCTCATGTCGAGCACGACCACGTCGGACCTGGGCACGAACAGAAGAAAGCCGGAAGTCGGGTTGGGCGTGGTGGGCAGGAAGATGCTCATCATGTCGCCGGCACCGACCTTGTCGCGCACCTCGCCGCGGGTCTCGGTGGAGACGAAGGCCACCGCCCAGATACCCTTGCGCGGGTATTCGATCAGGCAGGCCTGCTTGAAGCTTGAATTGGACTGGCTGACCACCGTCTCGAAGATCTGCTTCACGGCGTTGTAGATGGTCCGAACCACCGGCGTGCGGTCGAACAGCCCCTCGCCCCAGCGCAACAGCTGTTTGCCGAACAGCCCCTTGGTCAGCGCGCCGACCATGGTGTTGACGACCAGGAACACAACGACGCCAAAGCCGGCAATGTCGCGGCCGATATAGGTTGACGGGTTGTAGATGGCCGGCACCAGCGGAACGATGCGCGCGTCGATGAAGGTGATCGCGGTCCACACCACCCAGATGGTCAGGAGCACCGGGGCCACGACCACCAGACCGGTCAGGAAGTCGCCCCTCAGCCGCTGGAACAGCGTTGGCTTGCGCTGCCTTCGCGGCGCCGGCTTGCGGGTGGGGCGGCTGGCCATGTGGTGACAGTATCCCTTGAGACCGACGAGACTTAGGCGGTGGCGTGGCTAACGGCAAGATGCCCCGGTTGCCAGCGCCGCGGCAATCCGGGCCGCCAGCGTCGCGTTGTTCAGGATCAGGGCAATGTTGGCGGCCAGGGCCCTGCCGTCGGTCATTTCGTTGATCCGCTGCAGCATGTAGGGCGTGACCGCCTTGTTGGCGATTCCCCTGGACGCGACCTCTGTCGTGATCGCCTCGATCAGCGGCACCAGTTCCTCGGCCGCGATTTCCGCCTCCTCAGGGATCGGGTTGGCGATGAGTTGTCCGCCGGGCAGGCCGAGCCGGCCGCGCATGGTGTGGCCCGCAGCGATCGCCTCGGGTGTGTCGAGCCGGACCGGTGCACGAAGGCCGGAAGATCGTGACCAGAAGGCCGGGAACTCGTCCTGACCGAAGGCGATCACCGGCACGCCGAGGGTCTCGAGTAGCTCGAGCGTTTTCGGCAGATCGAGGATCGCCTTGGCGCCGGCGGCGACCACCGTTACCGAGGTCTGCGCCAGTTCCTGCAGGTCGGCGGAGATATCGAAGCTGAGTTCGGCGCCGCGATGCACACCGCCGATGCCGCCGGTGGCGAAGACGGCGATGCCGGCCAGTTGGGCGCAGATCATGGTGGCGGCGACGGTAGTGGAACCGGTTCTGCCCGCGGCCAGAGCAAGAGCAAGGTCGGCACGGCTCAGCTTCAGCACGTCGCGGCTCTTGGCCAGCGCCTCCAGTGCCGCGGTGTCGAGCCCGCACCTGATCTGCCCGTCGATCACCGCAATGGTGGCCGGCACGGCCCCGGCCTCGCGCACGGCGGCCTCTACCGCGATTGCCGTTTCCAGGTTTTGCGGCCAGGGCATGCCGTGGGTCACGATGGTGGATTCCAGTGCCACCACGGGCGCGCCGGAGGACAGAGCATCTGCGATCTCGGGGGCGATGGTCAAAGGCGGGCTCATGCTGTCCTGGTGACTCCGGCCGCGGGTGATGGTGGTGCGACATGGCGGGCGGCGGCCGCCACCGCACGGGAGAGCGCGGTTTCGGCGTCGAGCCCGGACAGGCGGGCCGCGAGCAGGCCAGCGAGGAAACGGTCGCCGGCGCCGGTGGTCGATGCGACTGCGACCTTGGGGGGCATGGCGGTGACCAGTGTGGCGCCCTCGGCCAGGACGGCGGCGCGGGAACCGTCGGTGACGGCCACAAGGCTTGCGCCCATGCCGGCCAGGTAGCGGGCGGCGGCCTTGCTGTCGGCAAAAGGCTGTCCGGCGATGATCCGGGCCTCGCCAAGGTTGACGCAAAGGCCGGCGCCGCGCGCCATCGCGCCCGCCAGCCGCTCGGCCTTGCCGTTGCTCGCCGGCACAAGGATGGTACCCGGTCCGGCCAGGCGCGTCAGCAGGTCGGCCGGCAGGTTGCCGTCAATCACCAGCGTGCCGGGATAGGGCGCATCGGCGCTGCCAAGGCGGCCATCGAGCAGCGGTTCGCAAACAGCTGCGCCGGCGGTATCGAGGACGCGGCAGTCGGCAACTGCGGCATGGGGCTCGCCATCCGGCCCCTCGATGCAGATGAAACGCCCGGTAGTGGCATCTGGAACGCGGGTCACCCACGCGCAGCCGACGCCATCGGCACGCGCGACCGCGAGAAGCTCGTCGCCGTCGCGATCCCCGCCGATGGCGGACAGAAGCGCCGGGCGCTGTCCTTCGGCGGCAAGTGCAATGGCGATGTTCAGCGCCACGCCGCCGGGGCGGCGCAGCACACGCCCGGGCAGGTCGGCGCCAGGATAGGGCGCCTCGTCGGTGCGGGCGATGATGTCCCACATTGCGGCGCCAACGCAGATGACGGGTGGCAGAGAACCGGCTTCAGCAATCGTCATTGCAGCCGCGGTGAGAACAGCAGCTTGATGCGGGAATGCAGGGGCCGCAGGTGCTGGCCGAGGATGGGTAACCTCACTGTCGCACTGGGGGTCTCCCGCACCGCCCGTTCGGCGATGGACAGCTGCTTTTTCGCCAGTCGCGTCGACGTTGCACATGACCCAAACGCACTGCTGTCCCGCAGATCGGTTTTGGTCTGGCAACCATCACAGTGCGTCGCTCGCATGGGTTATCCTGCCGACAATCTTGATCGTAGCGGTCTACAGGCTTCGTTACCGCAGACGGAGTGGGCACGTAGTCAGGCACAAGGAGGGGATACCGAAGATGCCGAAAACGGACAAGGCCGGCCGGTTGCTGGGCAGCACCGATCTATCTCGGCGATGGCGGGTCCGAAACCAGCACGATCTTTGACGTGCAGCTCGATCTGCCGCATTTTCCGTTCGTCCCGGAGGTAGGGACCGGTGCTACCTCGGCCCGGCAAATTGCAACTGTATCTTACAGCGCCGTTCAACTCCGATTAATGATTCGGCGCTACCCCGGATGTCCCGGGAAAGCCGGGAATACGTGATGGCGAGGGCGCATGCCCGGCTGCATCCCGGACTTGTCGGGGCCGCCGGGCGCCGTCGGGGCCCGCCTCGATATTTGCAGTCCGCGGGGCAACCGTCCCGCATCAGCTCCGGCGCCGCATCGTGAACACGACAGCAATCGAACACCCTGGCAAATCCGATTGGCGGGCGCATGGCCGCCGCCGTCGCATCAATGGCAATCTCGGCACGGGTGCAAGAGACATTTGCAAGCCCGGTGCCAGCGCGTCGGCGTTCCTCGCCGACGAGGCGGGCGGGGTCGGCTGGTCGCTGGTCTGGACCGTGATCTTCCTTATCTGCGGCGGCCTGGCCATTGATGGCGCGAACGCCTGGCGCGTCCGGGCCATGCTTCAGGCCACCGCCGACGTTGCGGCCCATGCCGGCGCGATGCAGTTGCCTTCAAAGGCGGGCGCGCTGGCGGAGACGCTCCGGATAGCCCAGGTGAACCTGCCGCCGGACCGTCATGGCGAGGTGATCACCGCCGACATGGTGGAAGTCGGCCGCTGGGATGCGGTAACCCGGACCCTCGACACGGCTAGCCCGTTTCCCAATGCGGTCCGCACGCGGGCGGCAAGGTCGACGGGGAACGGCAACCGGGTCGACACGTTCCTGTTGCGGCTGGCCGGCTTTACCGCCTGGGATGTGGGCGCGGAATCCGTCGTCCAGCGCTTTATTCCGGGCTGCATCCGCAACGGGCTGGTGGCGCGTGGCTGGGTCGAGACTTCGTCCAACAACACTTACCGCAATCGCATTTGCGTTCATGGCCAGAGCGGCGTGAAGCTGGCCAGCAACAGCATCTTCGAGGCCGGGGTGAAGGTCACCATGCCGGATCTTTCCGACCTGCAGATGCCGCCATCCGGCTGGACGTCGAATGTAGGCATCGCCGACGCGCTGGGCGAGGGTTTTCTGGAGCCGCGCCTGGTAAGCCTTTTGCCGACGATCATTCCCGACCTGGCCGACATCAACTCGCCCTTCCAGCCGGGTTATATCCAAGCCAGCCCCGGCACCGTGGTCGATGTCGAGGAAAAGGACTGGGACGGGACCGTGATCACGGCCGGCAACGTCTACAACGTCACCTGCCACGGTGGGAATCCGCTGACAATCGGCGGCGCCACCATCGAGCGGGTGGTGATCGTCACCAACTGCCGGGTCAACCTCGACAGCGGCCTTAAGCTCTACGATGCCACCATCGCCACCACCAACACGTCGGCCATGTCATTCACCGGCAGCAGCGGAGTGGAACTGGGTCGGCCCGACGACTGCGCGGCCGGCGGCGGGGCGCAACTGCTGACGCTCGGGGGCGTCCATTTCGCCGCCCAGATGGTCTACCACGGCTCGGAGGTGGTTGCGGTCGGCGACGCCGACATGGCCGCGCAGGTCGGCGGCATCAACGGCATCTCGGTGCAGACCGGCGGCGACATCAACCTGACCAGCAACAACTCGTTCGGGCTTTGCCCCGGCGAGGCCGATCAGGTCTATACCGGGGACTACTACCGTCTGGTGGAGTGACCGTTCCGGGATGTCCGGCCAGGGACGCTGCCATGTGGGTCCGACAGGTTGAGGCCAGCCTGAGGTGCGGCGCGCCCCCGAGATGACTTGCGCCGAGGCTGAAAACCGACTACATGGCGCGCCACTGAAATCCGCAGGCGGGGTTTCGGGCCCTCGGGGGAGACATCCCCGGTGGTCCACCGGTTGGGCGCATGCCCTCTCCCCGCCGAGGCGAAACCGGAAAAGGACAAGACATGGCTCTGCCAGAGTTCACTCTGCGCCAGCTCCTCGAAGCGGGCGTTCACTTCGGCCACCAGACGCACCGCTGGAACCCACGCATGGGGCGGTACATCTACGGCAGCCGCAACGGCATTCACATCATCGATCTGACCCAGACGGTGTCGCTGCTGGACCAGGCGCTGCAGGTGGTCCGCGAATGCGTCGCCAAGGGCGGCCGGATCCTGTTTGTCGGCACCAAGCGGCAGGCACAGAAGCCGGTGGCCGAGGCCGCCGAACGCTCGGCCCAGTACTACATGAACCACCGTTGGCTGGGCGGTACGCTGACCAACTGGAAGACCGTCTCGGCCTCGATCGCGCGGCTGAAGTCCATCGACGAGCAGTTCGAGCGTGGCCTCGCCGGGCTGACCAAGAAGGAACGGCTGAACCTGGAGCGCGAGCAGGCCAAGCTGCAGTCCTCGCTGGGCGGTATCCGCGAGATGGGCGGCGTCCCGGACCTGATTGTCGCCATCGACGTCAACAAGGAGGCGCTGGCGATCGCCGAGGCCAGGAAGCTGGGCATCCCGGTGGTTGCGGTGGTGGACACCAACGTTTCGCCGGACGCGATCGACTTCCCCATCCCGGGCAATGACGACGCCTCGCGGGCCATTTCGCTCTATTGCGATCTGATTGCGCGGGCGGCGCTCGACGGCATGGCGGCGCAGCTTGGCTCGGCCGGGATCGACATCGGCGAGATGAGCGAGACACCGGACGAGGAGGCGCTTGACGACGTCGCCGAGGCGTCGGACGAGTCTGCCCAGCCTGATGCCGGCAGCGACAAGATGGATGCCACCGAGGCTTCGGCCCCGGAGGCGACCGAGGCCGCCGCGCCGGAAGCAACCGAGACCACCGAAGCCGCCGGCTGAGCCCGGCGGCAATCCAGGCTGCCGCGGCACCCTTGTGTGCCGCGGGCCGGTCGCGGCCCGTGGGCCGCACCCCATGAGGAGAGCGAGACGATGACGATCACCGCAGGCATGGTGAAGGAACTGCGCGAGATGACTGGCGTCGGCATGATGGACGCCAAGAAGGCCCTGACCGAGGTATCGGGTGACATGAGCGCGGCGGTCGACCTGCTGCGCACAAAGGGCCTGGCCAAGGCGGCCAAGAAGTCCGGCCGCACCGCAGCCGAGGGGCTGGTGGGCATCGCGATCGATGGCGGTACCGGCGTCGCGGTCGAGGTCAACTCCGAAACCGACTTCGTGGCCAAGAACCCCGAATTCCAGGCCATGGTGGCAGCTATCGCCCAAGCGGCGCTGAAGGTGGACGATCTGGACGCGCTGCTGAAGGCCGATCTCGGCGGCAAGTCGGTCGCCGACACCGTGACCGAAAAGATCGCAACCATCGGCGAGAACATGGCGGTACGGCGCATGGCCAGGGTCTCGGGCGAGAAGGTCGCGGCCTATGTCCACAATGCCGTGGCCGACGGTCTCGGCCGGATCGGCGTGCTGGTGGCGCTGAAGGGCGGCGACGAGGCGATCGGCAAGCAGGTGGCGATGCATGTGGCAGCCACCAACCCCGCGTCCCTGAGCGAGGCTGATCTCGATCAGGCGGTGGTCGAGCGCGAGAAGCAGGTGCTGGCTGCGCAAGCCCGTGAGAGCGGCAAGCCCGAGGCGGTGATCGAGAAGATGATCGTCGGGCGGCTGAACAAGTTCTACGAGGAAGTGACGCTGCTGAAGCAGAAGTTCGTCATCAACCCCGACGTGACCGTCGGCGCCGCGGCCAGCGATGCCGGAGCCGAGGTGACCGGCTTTGCCCGCCTGGCGGTGGGCGAAGGGATCGAGAAGGAAGAAGAGGACTTCGCCGCCGAGGTGGCCAAGACTCTCGGGCACTGAGCGGAGGTTTCCCAAGGCCTCCGGGCGGCGGCGACGCTGCCCGGAGCCGCTTTGGCAAGCGGGCGCATCGGCGCCCCGCCCACCGGTACCGGTCCACCGCCTCCCGCTGGCGCCTACGGCCCGCAGACCCGGCTGGTGCGTCGCACCGCCGCTGGGGCCTGCCGGGGCGGTTTAGCAATTGCAACCCGAGCGGCTTTCCGACATTTTCGCGCCCGCAAGGAAGGGCAGGTCGAGAATGCAGGAAGCCGCAACAGTGAAGCCCGCGCGAAGGCCGATCTACCAGCGCGTGCTGCTGAAGATTTCCGGCGAAGCGCTGATGGGCCCGCAGGGCTACGGGCTGCATCCGCCCACCGTCCAGAGGATCGCCAACCAAGTCAAGGCAGTGCACGACATGGGCGTCGAGATCTGCCTGGTCATCGGTGGTGGCAACATCTTTCGCGGGCTGCAGGGCTCGGCCCAGGGCATGGAGCGCACCGCGGCCGATTATATGGGCATGCTGGCCACAGTGATGAATGCCCTGGCCATGCAGTCGGCGCTCGAGGAACTCGGCGTCTATACGCGGGTGATCAGCGCCATTCCCATGGACCAGATCTGCGAGCCCTATATCCGCCGCCGCGCCGTGCGCCACCTGGAAAAGAAGCGCGTCTGCATCTTCGCCGCCGGCACCGGCAACCCGTATTTCACCACCGACACGGCCGCCACGCTGAGGGCCAGCGAAATGCAGTGCGAGGCGATCTTCAAGGGTACGCAGGTCGACGGTGTGTACGATGCCGACCCGCGCAAGGATCCGACCGCCCGGCGCTATGACAGGGTCAGCTACGACACGGTGCTGCAGCACAACCTCAAGGTTATGGATGCATCGGCCATCGCGCTCGCCCGAGACAATAACCTGCCGATCATCGTCTTCTCGCTCGACGACGCCAACGGCCTGGCGGGTATCGTCAGCGGCGAAGGGCGATTCACGACGGTTGGCGCCAGTTGAGCGCAGTTGCGACTAAAGGAGGGAGATCGACATGTCCGCAGAAGACATCGACATCCGCGCGTTGAAAAAGCGCATGGACGGGGCGCTGAGCGCGCTCAAGTCCGAATTCGCCTCGCTTCGGACCGGGCGGGCCTCGGCCTCGATGCTCGATCCGGTGCAGGTGGAGGTCTATGGTAGTTCCATGCCGGTCAACCAGCTTGCCACCATAACCGTGCCCGAGCCGCGTATGGTCGTGGTCAACGTCTGGGACAAGTCCAACGCGCAGGCGGTGGATAAGGCAATTCGTAACAGTGGCCTCGGTATCAACCCCCAGATGGATGGAACGATTCTGCGCCTGCCGATCCCGGAGTTGAACGAAGAGCGGCGCCGCGAATTGGCCAAAGTCGCTGGCCAGTATGCCGAAACGGCCCGAATCGCGGTGCGCAACGTACGCCGCGATGGCATGGACCAGCTCAAGAAGGCCAAGGCTGACGGCATGGGAGAGGACGACCTGAGATTGTGGGAGGAAGAGGTGCAATCGTTGACCGACAGCGAGATCAAGCGGATCGACGACCTGCTGGCGGACAAGCAGGAAGAAATCATGCAGGTCTAGCCCCGCTGGGCTGAACTGCACGCTGCTGCAAGAAAGGTCGCTGTCATGGTCAACACCCGCGTCGCGCACGGCAATCCGGACTGCCGTCACGTCGCCGTCATCATGGACGGCAACGGCCGCTGGGCCGTGCGTCGCGGCATGCCGCGGCTGGCCGGTCACCGAAAGGGCGTGGAGCGGGTGCGCGAGGTGCTCAAGGCCTGCCCGGATCTGGGCGTGACCCACCTGACGGTCTATGCCTTTTCCACCGAGAACTGGAAGCGCTCCGAGGAAGAAGTCCGCGGGCTGATGCGCTTGTTCCGCTGGTACATCAAGAAGGAAAGCGCCAAGCTGGTAGAGGTGGGTGTCAGGGTCCGCTTCATCGGCAACCGCGTACGGCTGGACCGTGACCTGCAGGGCATGATGACATGGCTCGAGGATCTTACCTCGTCCAATGACAAGCTGAACCTCACCGTCGCCATCGATTATGGCGGCCGGGATGAGATCATCCGCGCCACCCGGCGCGTGGCCGAGCGGGTGGCGGCCGGCGAGATCGACGCCGCCGATGTCGACGAGGCGCTGATCGACGATCATCTCGATACCGCCGGGCTGCCGGATCCCGATCTGGTGATCCGCACCTCGGGCGAGGTCAGGATATCCAATTTCCTGCTGTGGCAGGCGGCCTATGCCGAGTACGCATTCCTCGACATCTGCTGGCCGGATTTCGACGGTGCCACGCTTGCCGAGTGCATTCGTGCCTACGGGCTGAGGGAGCGGCGATACGGCGCCGTTGCCGGATGACGGGTCGGCGCGGCATGGCGTTGCATGCGCGATAGCGGGAAGTCCATGCGTTTCGCTGATCTCGGTCCCCGGCTGGCGTCGGCCATCGCGATGCTCGTCGTCGCCAGCTCGGCCCTGTGGCTCGGCGGTGCGATCTTCACCCTTCTGGCCGCCTTGATAGCCGGCATCATGATGTGGGAGGTCAAGGGCGTCGTGGTCGGCCCGCATGACGGGCTTGGACAGAGCCTGCTGCTGGCTGCCGGCGGCAGCGCGCTTGCGGTGTTGTTGGCTGGGTTCGTTGGGCCGGTGCAGGCGATGCTGGTGGCACTGGCGGCCATCAGCATGATCGGCATCACCGATCCGCGCAACGCGCTTTGGCTCGGCGGCGGGCTGATCTGGGTGACCGGGGCTGCGGGCTTTCTGGTGATCATGCGCCTACGCGAGCCCGATCTGGCGGCATTTCTGACCGTTCTGTGGTTGGTCGTGGTGGTGATTGCCTCCGATGTCGGTGGATATTTCGCCGGCCGTTTGATCGGGGGGCGCAAGCTTTGGCCCCGGGTCAGCCCCGGCAAGACCTGGTCGGGCGCTTTCGGCAGCCTGGCGGCGGGGGTCATTGCCGGCGGTGTGGTCGTCGCCCTGGTGGGCAAGCCGCTTCTGGCCGGTCTGGTTTGGAGTGCGGGGTTCTCCATCGCCGCGCAGGCCGGCGACCTTTTGGAATCGGCAGTGAAACGCAATTTCGGGGTCAAGGATTCCAGCAGCCTCATTCCCGGTCATGGCGGGCTGCTCGATCGCCTCGACGGACTCCTCGGGGCCACGTGGTTCGTGGGTGGGTACGAGAGTGTGATTGAAATCATCGACTATCTACGTCGCTCGGCCTAGGGTCCGGCCATGGCGCGGCGCATCAGTATCTTCGGGTCTACCGGTTCTGTTGGGCGGAACACGGTCGATCTGATCCGGCGTCAGGGTGGTGCCGAGGCGTTCCGGATCGTAGCATTGACCGGCGCCGGCAATATCGCGTTGCTGGCGGAGCAAGCGCGCATGTTGCGAGCCGAACTTGCCGTCACCGCCGATCCGGCGCGGCTGGCGGATTTGAAGGCTGCGCTGGCCGGCAGCGGCATTGAAGCGGCCGCGGGCGCGGAGGCACTGGTCGAGGCGGCCGATCGGCCCACGGACTGGGCCATGGCGGCCATCGTTGGCGCAGCAGGTCTCGCCCCGGCGCTGGCCTCGGCCCGACATGGCGGGGTGCTGGCGCTGGCCAACAAGGAATGCCTGGTCTCGGCGGGCGAGCTGTTGCTGGCCACCTGCCGCCGGCATGGCACCCGGCTGATCCCGGTCGACAGCGAGCACAGCGCCATTCATCAGGCGCTGGCCTGCGGCCGCGCCGAGGAGCTGGACCGGATCATCCTTACCGCCTCGGGTGGTCCGTTTCGCGATCGCAGCCGGCAGGAGATGGCCACCGTGACGGTGGCCGAGGCCGTGGCCCATCCCAACTGGTCCATGGGCAAGCGGATCTCGATCGACAGTGCCACGATGTTCAACAAGGCGCTGGAAGTCATTGAGGCGCGGCATCTTTTTTCGGTTCCTTCCGAGCGGATCGAGGTTCTCGTACACCCACAGTCGGTAATCCACTCGATGGTCGGGTTCCGTGACGGAGCGATCATGGCGCATCTTGGTCCGACCGACATGCGCGGCCCCATCGGCTACGCGCTCAACTGGCCGGAGCGGGCGCCCTTGCCGGTGGCGCGGCTGGATTTCGCGCGCCTTGGACGGCTCGACTTCGCTGCTGCCGACGAGCTGCGCTTTCCGGCGCTGCGGCTGGCGCGTGCAGTTCTGGCCGCAGGCGGCCTGACCGGCGCGGCGATGAATGCCGCCAAGGAGGAGGCACTGGATGCGTTCATCGACGGGCGGATTGGGTTCCTCGACATTGCCGGGGTGGTTGAATTCGTGCTCGGCGCGCTCACATCTGAAAGCTGTGTTAATGTTGGCAACTATAGTCTTGCCGACGTGATGCGCATCGACAGCCGTGCGCGGCGGCTGGCATCGGACTGGACGAGATGTGACCCCGGGCAGCGCGGCACCGGGAAAGGGATGCAGGCAGAAGCCGCAGCCGGATAGAGGAAGGGCAGGCCATGGAGATGATCGCAGCGATTCCGCTGGTTGGCGGGTTTCTGTCGGTGGCGCTGCCATTCCTCCTGGTTCTCGGCATTGTCGTCTTCGTGCACGAATTCGGCCACTACATCGTCGGTCGCTGGTGCGGCATCCACGCCGAGACCTTTTCCCTCGGTTTTGGCAAGCCATTGAAATCATGGCAGGACAGTCGGGGCACCACTTGGCAGATCGCGGCTTTGCCGCTGGGTGGCTACGTCAAGTTCCTGGGCGACGCGGACGGGTCGAGCCGTGCCGATGCCGAGGCCATGGAGGCGATGTCCGACAGCGACCGCGCGCGCAGTTTCCACGGCGCCTCCATCTGGCGCCGCTCGCTGACGGTGGCTGCTGGGCCGGCGGCCAACTTCCTGTTGTCCATTGTTGTCTTTGCCGGGATCACGCTCTGGCAGGGGGTGGTCCTGCCGACCCCGACCATCGGTGAGGTGGCGGCGCTGCCGGGGGTGACGGCGAACGGCATCGAGCCTGGCGACGAGGTCATCAGCGCAAATGGCCAGCCGGTGGAAGGGTTCGGCGACATCTACACCATCGCCCAGGCCATGGAAGTTCCCGGTCCGATGACGTTCGAGGTGCGGCGCGACGGTGCATTGCTGACCGTCACGGCGCCCTATCCGCTGCCGCCGCTGGTACACGGGGTTGAGCCGTTGTCGCCGGCCAGCCACGCGGGGATCGAGCCTGACGACTATATCCTGCGCGCCGGCGGCCGCGATCTGGTGTCGTTCGGGCAGCTTCGCGAGACGGTGATGGCTTCGGGCGGGCGCAGCATCGAACTCGAGATCTTGCGCGGCGGCACGCCGATGACGCTGTCCATAACGCCCAGGGAACGCGATACCGATGACGGTAAGGGCGGGTTCGAGAAGCGGGTGATGATCGGCATCTCCGGCGGTACGGCGTATTTCCCGGCGACCTACACGCCGGCTCCGTGGACGGCGCTCTGGATGGGCGTGGTTCAGGTCTACGACGTGGTTGCCATGTCGCTGAACGGATTGAAGCACATCATCACCGGAAGCCTGGGTGCCGACAATTTGCAGGGTCCGCTGGGCATCGCCCAGATCTCGGGCGAGACGGCAAGCCAGGGCCTGGACAGCTTCATCACCTTGATTGCCGTGCTGTCGACAGCCATTGGCATGCTGAACCTCTTTCCGATCCCGGTGCTCGACGGCGGCCATCTGGCGATCTTCGCCTACGAGGCCGTGGCCGGCCGTCCGCCAGCGGAACGGGCACTTCAGATTGCCATGTCCATCGGCCTTGCCATGGTTCTGTTGCTAATGCTCTTCGCCACGTATAACGACGTCATGCGCTGGCTGTTCGTCAGTTAGGCGCGACGCCCGTGCGTGGGGCGCGGGCGATGACATCGACCTGACGACGGGGGCGGGAAGGCATGGGACGGATTGCGGTGGTCTGCGGACGCCTGGTTGTGGCGTTCGCACTTGTCGTTGGCCTTGAAACCACGGCGCTTCGGGCGCAGGACTTCTCTTTCTCTGCCATCACCGTCGAGGGCAACACGCGGATCGAGGACGCCACGATCGAGAGTTTCGCGGGTGTCGAGCGCGGGACACCGATCAGCGCCAGCGACCTCAACGCGGGGCTGCAGCGGCTGATCGATACCGGCCTGTTCGAAGACGTGAACATGCAGCCGCGCGGCGGAACGTTGGTGATTACGGTTGTCGAGAATCCGACCGTCAACCTGATCAGCTTCGAGGGCAACGACTTCATCGACGACGAGACCCTGGCCGGCATTGTCCAGCTTCGTCCGCGGCGGCCCTACACCCGCACCGGCGCGGAGGCGGACGCTCAGCGCATTGCCGACGCCTATGCCCAGTCCGGCCGCTTCAATGCCGAGGTCACGCCGAAGCTGATCCGGCTGGCCGACGAGCGTGTGAACGTGGTGTTCGAGATCGCCGAAGGCCGTGTCACCGAGGTGCAGCGCATCAGCTTCATCGGCAACACCGTCTATTCCGACCGGCGCCTGCGCCGGGTGATCGAGACCGGGCAGGCCGGGCTGCTGTCCTTCATCTTCACCAACGACACCTACGACCAGGACCGGCTGGAGCGCGACAAGGAGCGGCTGCGTCGCTTCTACATGCAGCGCGGCTACGTCGACTTTCAGGTCCGCTCGGCCAGTGCAGAGTTCTCGCGCGAACGCAACGGGTTCTTCCTGTCGTTCGGCATCACCGAGGGTGAGCAATACCACTACGGCAAGCTGGGCGTGGCGGTTGAGATCCCCGGCATGGACGCCGCGCCGTTCCAGGCACTGGTCGATGTCCGCCAGGGGCAGGTCTACAATGCAGACCGGGTCGATCGCATCATCGAGCGCATGAGCTTTCTCGCCGCCCAGCAGGGCTACTCCTTCGTCGAGGTGCGCCCCAGGGTCAGGAAGGACGAGGCCAACCGCATCCTCGATATCACTTTCGAGCTGGCCGAGGGCCCAAGGATCTTTGTCGAGCGCATCGACATCCGGGGCAACAACCAGACCCTGGACCGGGTGATTCGACGCCAGTTCCGCATCGTCGAGGGTGACGCCTTCAACGTGCGCGAAGTGAGGAACGCCGAGAACCGGATACGGGCCCTTGGCTATTTCTCCAAGGCCGAGCTTCGGGTGCGCGAGGGGGCCGCGTCCACCGGCGCCATCGTGACGGTGGATGTCGAGGAGGCGCCGACCGGTAGCCTGAACTTCGGCGCCGCCTATTCCACCAGCGACGGGCTTGCCGGCACGATCTCGGTGGTGGAGCGGAACTTCCTTGGGCGCGGCCAGACCGTGGGGGTGGATTTCTCTAACGGCACCCAGGCCCAGACGCTTCGGTTCTCGTTCACCGAACCGGCGCTGTTCGACCAGGACCTTTCGGTCGGCTTCGACATCTACACCCAGGAGCGCGAACGCGCCGAATCGTCGATCAATACCAGGAATATCGGCTTTGAGCCTCGCATTGGCTTCCCGCTGTCCGAACGCAGCCGGCTGACGCTGCGGTATCGGATTTCCGACGACGAGATCATCGTGCCCGATCCGGATACTATCTCGCCGCTGATCCTCGCCGACGAGGGGTCACAGGTGACGTCCTCGTTGGGCTTCACCTACAGCTACGACCGCCGCAACTCGCCGGTCGATCCGACCGCCGGGTTCATCCTGCGCTTCGATCAGGACTTCGCCGGCCTGGGTGGCGATGCCCAGTACTCCAAGAGCCGTGCCAAGGCGACGGCCTATACGTCGCTCTTCGACGAGGAGGTGGTGATCTCGGGCGAAGTCGAGGGTGGTGCTCTGGTCATGTTCGACGGCGAGTCGCGCATCACCGACCGTTTCTTTCTTGGCGGCGACACGCTGCGCGGCTTTGCCAATGGCGGCGTCGGTCCGCGCGATGCCTGCACTGCCTGCGTCTCGGGCAACGACATCGACGACTCGCTCGGCGGCAATCTCTTTGCGGTGGCAAGGGTCGAGGCCAGCTTCCCCATCGGCCTGCCCGAGCAGTACGGCATCTATGGTGGACTGTTTGCCGATGCCGGCACGGTCTGGGATCTGGGCGGCCTCGGGGCCGGCGCCTCGGGCCCGATCGACGATTCGGCCAAGCTGCGCAGCTCGGTGGGCTTCAGCATCTTCTGGGATACGGCGATCGGGCCGCTGCGCTTCAACTACGGCATTCCAGTCGTCAAGGTGGATGGCGATGAGGTCGAACACTTCCGCCTGACCATCGACACGCGGTTCTGATGGCGGATCGGCTGCGGATTGCGACCGCCGCCCGCGCGCTGACCCTGACCGCGGCGCTTTTTGCCTTGGCGCCGGTGGCGCCGGCGCAGGACGTGCCGCAGGGGCTGCCGTTCCTGGTCGTCGATCAGGAGCGCCTGCTGAACGAGTCGCTGGCCGGCCAGGCGGTTCTGGCCGAGGAGGAAGCCGATCGTAAGACCCTGGCCGATTCGGGCAGCAGGATCGATGCCGAGCTGGAGGCCGAGGAACAGCGCCTGACCGGATTGCGTGACGAGACCGAGCCGGAGGCGTTCCGGGCCATGGCGGACGCCTTTGACGACCGCGTCGTTGCCGCCAGGCGCGAGCAGGAGGAGGCGGCACGCGCCGCATCGCTCCGGGCGGAATCCCGACGGCGCGAGTTCTTCAGCTCGGCTGCCCCGGTTCTGGCGGGGATTTTGGCCGATTCCGGTGCGGCAGCCATCGTCGACCAGCGTTCGATCTTGATTTCCAATCAGAATTTGAACATCACCGCCGAGGCAATCCGGCGCCTCGATGCCGCCTTTCAGGCTGATCAGCAGGATCAGCCGGGTGACGAAGCGCCGGCCGAGGACGCTCCCGCGGACCAGCCCTAGGCTGCCCGCGGCGACGACCGACAAGAAGCAGGACCCCGGGGAGCAGCGCATGAATGCAGTGACCATCGATCCGGCCCTTGAAGAGGCCGATATCCTTGAAATCAAGCGCTGCATTCCGCACCGCTATCCGTTCCTGTTCATCGACCGAGTGGTCAACATCGCTCCCAACAAGGGTGCGGTGGGGATCAAGAACGTCACCGTCAACGAGCCGCATTTCGAGGGCCATTTCCCGACTCGCCCGATCATGCCGGGGGTTACCATTGTCGAGGCGATGGCGCAGACCGCCGCGGTCATGGTGGCCAAGACCCTGGATCTGGCCGGGAAGGGCGCGCTGGTCTATTTCATGTCGCTTGACAAGTGCAAGTTCCGCCAGCCGGTTCAGCCCGGCGACCGCATGGAGCTGCACGTGACGGTCATCCGCGGGCGCTCGAAGGTGTGGAAGTTCTGGGGCGAAGCCAAGGTCGACGGCACCATCGTCGCCGAGGCGGAGTTCTGCGCCATGATCCAGTTGCCGGACGCCCGCGATACGCCGGCGGAGCCGAAAGCGTGACCCCCACGGGCGTTCATACGACGGCCGAGATTCACCCCTCGGCGGTGGTCGAGGATGGTGCGGTCATCGGCCGGGGCTGCCGCATCGGCCCGTTCTGCTTCGTCGGCGGCGGTGTGGTGCTGGGGCGCGACGTCGAGCTTGTCAGCCACGTCGCGGTCACCGGCGATACCCGCATCGGCAGCGACACCTGCATCTGGCCCTTCGCCTCGATCGGGCACCGGCCGCAGGACCTGAAGTTTCGAGGCGAGAAGACACGGCTGGAAATCGGCGCCCGGAACATGATCCGCGAGTACGTCACCATGAACCCCGGAACCGAGGGCGGCGGTGGCCTGACCCGGGTGGGTGACGGCGGTCTGTTCATGATGGGTGTGCATATCGGCCACGACGCCCGCGTCGGCGACGGTGTGATCATGGCCAACTACGCATCGCTGGGCGGCCATTGCGAGGTCGGAGATCATGCGGTGATCGGCGCGCTGGCCGGCATTCACCAGTTCGTCCGCATCGGCCAGGGCGCCATGATCGGCGGTCTGTCGGCGGTGGTCTCCGACATCATCCCCTACGGCAGCGTGGCCGGCGAACGGGCGCATCTGATTGGCCTGAACCTGGTGGGACTGAAGCGGCGCAGTGTCGATCGCGCCCAGGTCAAGGGGCTGCGCGACGCCTATGCCGCTCTGTTCGAGGACGAGGCCGGCGGCGCCTTGCGCGAGCGCCTGGCGGCGTTGGCTGGTGTGCATGAGGGTAATCCGCTGGTCGATGAGATGCTGGCATTCCTGAGCGGCGATACCGCGCGTCACTTCACGGTTCCGAAGGCCCGCCATGGATGAAGTCGCGGAAGCGCCCAGGCCTTCGGTGCCGGCCCTGCCGCCGGCGCTGGCCATCGTCGCTGGCGGCGGTGTCTTGCCGCGGTTGATTGCCGTCGATCAGAAGCGCCGCGGGCTGCCCTATCGCGTGGTGCAGTTCGACGGTGTCGAGATCGATTGGGCCGCCGACCACCCTGTCATCCGCGCCACCTTCGAAAAGCCGGGGCGGCTGTTCGCCGACCTGCGCAGTGCCGACTGCCGGACGGTGAGCTTTGCCGGCGGACTGAAGCGCCCCAGACTCAATCCGCTCAAGTTCGACTTCAAGGGCCTGCGGCTGGCGCCGACGCTGTTCGCGGCGATGAAGGCCGGCGATGACGAGACGCTGCGCATCGTGACTGGCATCTTCGAGAAGGAAGGCTTCAGCGTTCGCGCCCCGCACGAGCTGCTGGAGGAGCTTCTTGCCCAGCCCGGTGTGCCAACCGCCGCCAAACCCGATGACGCGGACGAAACCGATGCGGCGCGCGCTGCCGAGATCGTGCGCGCCCTGGGCGCGGTCGATGTGGGGCAGGGCGCAGTGGTGGCGCAAGGCATCTGCCTTGCCACCGAAACCATCCAGGGTACCGACAAGATGCTGGAGTTCGTGGCCCGGACCGGCACCGTCTATCGCCCCGACCCCGAGGGAGCCAAGGGTGTGCTGCTCAAGGCGCCGAAGCCCGGCCAGGATTGGCGGGTGGATCTGCCCGCGATCGGGCCCGAGACCATGCGCCAGGTGGCCGCTGCTGGCCTCGCCGGCATAGCGGTCGAGGCCGGGGGCGTGCTGATCCTCGGGCTTGAGGAAACGGTGGCCGAGGCCGACCGGCTGGGCCTGTTCCTGTGGGGCCGCCCGAAGGATGGCGGCGCCCCGGCTTGAACCGGCCGCTGAAGCTTTTCGTCATCGCCGGCGAGGCGTCGGGCGACCAGTTGGGTCGTGGGCTGATGGCCGGCCTCAGGGAGGTTGCCGGCACCGAGATCGACTGGGCAGGGGTCGGCGGCGGCGGCATGCGGGGTGAGGGGCTGCAGAGCCTCTTCCCCATGGACGAACTGGCGGTGATGGGGCTGGCCGAGGTTCTGCCCAAGGCCCGCCAGCTTCTGGCGCGGGTGCGGCAGACCGCCGATGCGGCGCTCGATTTCGCCCCTGACGCGCTGATCACCATCGACGCCCCGGATTTTGCGCTACGGGTCGCCGGCCGGGTCAAGGCTGCCCGGCCCGGGATCCGTACCATCCACTACGTGGCGCCTTCGGTCTGGGCTTGGCGGCCCGGGCGGGCGAAGAAGATGGCCCGCGTCATCGATCATGTGCTTGCGCTGCTGCCCTTCGAGCCGCCCTACATGACCGCAGCCGGCATGAGCTGTGATTTTGTGGGGCATCCGGCCGCCGCCGAGCCGGTGCCGACCCAGTCCGAGGTGCTGGCGCTCAGGGTCGGGCATCGTATCGGCGCCACTGATCCGGTGCTGTTGCTGCTACCTGGGTCGCGGCGCGGCGAGATCAGCCGATTGTGGCCGGTCTTCCGCGACGTGGCGCTGAGGCTGGCGGCGCAACAGCCTGACCTGCGGCTGATGACGGTTCCGGCCCCCGGCCGCGAGGCGTGGCTGGGCGAGGTCTTCGCCGGACTTCCGGTGACTCATGTCACCGGTACCGAGGCCGAGCGCCGGGCCGCCCTTGCCGCCGCCACGGTGGCGCTGGCGGCATCGGGCACCGTCTCGCTGGAACTTGCGGCAGTGGGCACGCCGATGGTCATCGCCTGGGCCGCGCACCCGCTGACCGCCTTCCTGATCAAGCGCATGGCGCGGGTGAAATCGCCGACACTGGTGAACCTTCTGACCGACAGCTTTGTTGTGCCGGACTTTCTGTTCGAAAACTGCCGGGCTGATCTGATCGCGCCGGCCGTGGCGCGGCTGATGGACGATCCGATTGCCATCCGGGCCCAGCGTGAGGCCGGGGCAGAAGCGATGCGTATGCTTGGCCGCGGCGATGAGGCACCGGGGCTGCGCGCCGCCCGGTCGGTCCTCGCCGCTATTCGGTAAAGTCGGCCACCGTCGGCGCCAGCGCCTCAACCAATGCAGTCGGTGCGATCTCGAAAACATGATGCGGTGTTCCAGCCGCCGCCCAAACGGTGGCGAAATCCAGGACGTGCGGGTCGAGCCAGGCCAGGATCGGCCGGACGTGGCCGAAGGGCGAGACACCACCGATGGCGAAACCTGTATGGGCGCGGATCGAGGCACCGTCGCCGGAGACCAGTGGCCGGCCCGCCAGCGCCGAGGCGCGGGTGAGGCTGACGCGGTTGTTGCCTGCGGTCAGGAACAGGAAATGCGGAGCGGCGAGCGGAACATCCGCATCCGCCGCCCTGAGCACGACCGACTTGACGATGCGATCGACGACTACCCCGCAGGCCCGGGCCGCCGCCTCGGCCGTCAACGTGCCCTCGTCCAAACGCACGGGTTCGATGACAATACCGCGGTCACGGGCGTCCGCGACGACCCTTCTCAGGCTCTTGCTCACGGCGTTCGACGCAGCGCCCGGTCGGGCTCAGCGGTCCTCAGTCTCGACATAGGGGCGGCGGGGCGCGCCGGTATAGAGCTGCCGTGGCCGGCCTATCTTGGCCCCCGGCTCGGCGATCATCTCTTTCCACTGCGAGATCCAGCCGACGGTGCGCGCCAGCGCAAAGATCGGCGTGAACATCGAGGTCGGGAAGCCGATCGCATCGAGGATGATGCCCGAATAGAAATCGACGTTGGGATACAGCTTCTTCTCGACGAAGTAGGGGTCCTCCAGCGCGATCTTCTCCAGCTCCTTGGCGACCTGCAGCGTCGGGTTGTTCTCGATCCCGAGCAGCCCCAGCACCTCGTCGGCGCTTTCCTTCATCACCTTGGCCCGCGGGTCGAAGTTCTTGTAGACGCGGTGGCCGAAGCCCATCAGCCGGAACGGGTCGTTCTTGTCCTTGGCCCGGGCGATGTATTCCGGGATGCGGTCAACCGTGCCGATCTCGCGCAGCATCTCCAGGCAGGCCTGATTGGCACCGCCATGGGCCGGCCCCCAAAGGCAGGCAACGCCGGCGGCGATGCACGCGAAGGGGTTGGCCTGGCTCGATCCGGCCAGCCGCACCGTGGAAGTTGATGCGTTCTGCTCGTGATCCGCGTGCAGCGTGAAGATGCGGTCCATGGCCCGCGAGAGGATCGGATCGACGTGATATTCCTCGGCCGGCACTGCAAAGCACATGTGCAGGAAGTTGGCCGCGTAGTCGAGGTCGTTGCGCGGATATACGAAGGGCTGACCGACGTGGTACTTGAAGGCCCAGGCGCAGATCGTCGGCATCTTGGCGATCAGCCGGATCGTCGCCACCTCGCGCTGCCAGGCGTCGAAGATGTCGGTGGAGTCGTGATAGAAGGCCGACATGGCCCCGACCACGCCGCAGACCGTCGCCATGGGATGGGCGTCGCGACGAAAGCCGCGGAAGAAGTACTGCATTTGCTCGTGCAGCATGGTGTGGCGGGTGACCCGGGTCTCGAAATCGGTAAGCTGCCCAGCCGTCGGCAGTTCGCCGTAGAGCAGCAGGTAGCAGACCTCAAGGAAGTGCGATTTCTCGGCCAGCTCGTCGATGGAATAGCCGCGATAAAGAAGCTCGCCCTTGTCGCCGTCGATATAGGTGATGGAGCTGTCGCAGGAGGCGGTCGAGGTGAAGCCCGGATCATAGGTGAACACATCCGCCTGGGCGTAGAGCTTGCGGATGTCGATGACGTCGGGCCCGACGGTGGGCGACAGGATCGGCAACTCGATCGTCTGGCTGCCGATGTTCAGCGTTGCCGAACGATTGGTGTCCTTGGCCATGTCAGGATCTCCCCGAGTTGCGGATGCGGACTGCTAGCGCGGCATCCGTTAATGAACAGCGAGCGTCGCGCCGAATTCCGGCGATCGCGTTTTCATGCCGGCTGCGGCGCGATCAGGCGCTGGCGTCCTGAAGCCGCAGCAGCGTCTCGTCTCGTCCGATCGTGACCATCACGTCGAAGACCGAAGGCGACACCGTTCGCCCGGTGAGCGCCGCCCTTACCGGCTGCGCCACCTTGCCAAGCTTGAGTGACTCGCCCTCGGCAAACGCACGGAATTCCGCCTCGAGATCGTGCTTGGACCAGCTAGCATTCTGCAGTCGCGAAGTCAATCTGGCGAGCATTCCCCGCGCCGTTTCGTCCAGCAATTTGGCTGCGTCCGGGTTCGGATCGAATGGGCGGCTGTCAAGTAAATAACCGGCCATATCAATAAGTTCGGCGTAAGTTCTGACACGCTCCTTGAGTCCTGGCAGGGCCTCGGCCAGCAGCTCTCGCCGGCCCGCGTCCAGGGCCGGCCTGTTTTGCGATGCAATATAGCCTTCGAGTTCGGCAAGCAGCATCTCGTCGGGCATTGCCCGGATGTGCTGGCCCGAGACATGGTCTAGCTTCTTGAAGTCCAGTCGGGCAGGGGCGCGACCGATCTGCCCGAGGTCCGAGAACCAGGCGATCGCCTGTTCGGTCGAGAAGAACTCGTCGTCGCCATGGCTCCAGCCAAGCCGGGCAAGGTAATTTCGCATCGCCGCGGCGGGATAGCCCATGTCGCGGTATTCCTCGACCCCAAGCGCGCCGTGGCGCTTCGACAGCTTCTTGCCATCCTCGCCGTGGATCAGCGGAATATGGGCGAAAATCGGCACCGGCCAGCCCAGCCCGCGATAGATCTGGGTCTGGCGGGCGGCGTTGGTCAGGTGATCGTCGCCACGGATGACATGGGTGACGCCCATGTCGTGGTCATCCACCACCACCGCCAGCATGTAGGTGGGTACTCCGTCGGAGCGCAGCAGGATCAGATCGTCGAGCGTCTCGTTCTTCCAGGTCACCGTGCCCTGGACCTTGTCCGTGACCACGGTCTCGCCGTCGCGGGGGGTGCGCAGGCGGATCGTAAAGGGCAGGTTTGGTGCTGTCGCCGGGTCGGCATCGCGCCAGGGCGAGCGGAACAGCGGTGGCCGCCCTGCCTCGCGCTCGGCGGTGCGGAAGGCATCCACCTCTTCCTTGGTGGAATAGCAGCGATAGGCAGTGCCGGCGGCTAGCATCGCCTCTGCCGCCTCACGGTGACGAGTAAGGCGCGAGAACTGGCTCAGCGCCTCGCCGTCCCAGTCAAGGCCGAGCCATTTCAGCCCGCGAAAGATCGCCTCGGTCGCCTCGGGGGTGGAACGCTCGCGGTCGGTATCCTCGATGCGCAACTGGAAACGGCCGCCATGGTGGCGGGCGAACAGCCAGTTGAACAGCGCCGTGCGGGCGCCGCCGATATGCAGATAGCCCGTCGGAGATGGCGCGAAGCGGGTAACAACGGCGGTGTCGGGATCGGCTTCTGCCGGGCTCATCGCATTAACCTTCTGGAAACCAAGGCGGCGGACAGAGTGGGACGTGGTTTAGGCGATTTTCCGGAGGTGTGACAAGGGTGGCCGAGACGGCGCTCAGCGGTCAGGGCACGGGGGCAGGGCCGTGGCGGCTTGCCTGGCCCGATTGGCTGCGGCGTCGGATGCGTGGCGGTGCCGATGCGGTGGCGGCGCAGCGCGAGCGGCTGGCCCTGTGGTTGCCGGTCTTCATGGCCTGCGGCATTGGCGCCTACTTCTCGCTGCCGGTGGAGCCCGGCATGCTCGCCCTCGCCCTCGCGGCCGTGGCCGGTACCGGGCTGGCTCTGCCGGCACTGGTGGGGCGCTGGCCGCTGCTGGCGCTGATCGGCATTGCGCTGGTGGGATTTGCGACCGCCGGCTGGCGCACCTTGCAGGTGGCGGCGCCGGTCCTGTCCAGACCCTACTATGGCGCTGTCGAAGGGCGTGTCGTCGGCCTCAGCCGTAGCCAGGGCGATGCGCCGCGCATTCTCCTAGATGAGGTTTATATTCCGAACCTCGGCCCGACACGGACGCCCGCGACCGTGCGGGTGGCGCTTTACGGACCCGCTCCGGCGCCGGCCATGGTGCCTGGAACACGGGTGACGCTCACCGCCCGGCTGTCGCCGCCGAATGCGCCGGTGGAGCCCGGCGGCTTCGACTTCCGCAAGCTCGCCTGGTTCGACCGGCTGGGCGCCGTCGGCTATACGCGCACGCCACTGCTGCGCACAGCGCCGCGGGGTCCGCCCGACTTCTCGCTGCGGGTCTATCAACTCCGCATTCGCGTGGCCGACCACCTGCGCGCCTCGATCCCCGGCCCCTCCGGGGCCTTTGCCGCGGCCATCATCGTGAATGACCGCTCCGGCGTCGATCCGGCTCTGACCGCCGATCTGCGGGCCTCGAACCTGTCGCACCTGCTGGCGATCTCGGGGCTCCACATGGGGTTGCTGACCGGGTTCGTCTTTCTCATTCTGCGTGGCGGCATGGCGCTGGTCCCGGGGCTGGTGCTGGTCTTGCCGACCAAGAAGATCGCTGCCGTCGCGGCGCTGGCGGCCGGTGCGGGGTATCTTGTCATGTCCGGCGCCCAGGTATCGACTGAACGCTCGTTTATCATGGTCGCCGTGGTGCTTGTGGCGGTGATGCTGGACCGCCCCGCCTTCAACCTCCGTGCTGTCGCCTATGCGGCGCTCATCGTGCTGGCCCGGCGCCCCGAGTCGCTGGGCGAGGCGGGGTTCCAGATGTCCTTCGCGGCAACGGCCGCGCTGGTCGCCACCTTCAGCGAGTTGCGTCGCACCGCCTGGTGGCAGGCGCTGCAGCATGAGGGACGCTGGCGCCTGCTGCGTCCGGTGGTGATGTTGGCGGTGACCTCGACCGTCGCCGGCCTTGCGACCGCCCCGTTCTCGGCCTTCCACTTCAACCGGCTGGCCCAATACGGGCTGGCCGCCAACCTTCTGGCGGTACCGGTGATGGGTTCGGTGGTGATGCCGGCGGCGGTGGCGGCGCTTGTGCTGGCGCCGCTCGGCCTCGACGGACCGGCCCTTTGGGTCATGGGACGCGGCATCGACGTGATCCTGTGGGTCGCACATCAGGTGGCCGTGTTGCCGGGGGCGGTGCGCATGGTGCCCACCGGCAGCGGCCCGGTCCTGCCACTGGTTGCCTTCGGCGGGCTCGTGGTGATGCTTTGGCTTGGGCGGGGGCGATTGGCTGGCCTTCTGCCGCTGGCAGCGGCGCTGGTGCTTTGGATGGGCGCGACCCGGCCGGATGTGCTTGTCAGCGATGACGGGCGCCTGGTGGGCGCGTTGACCGACGTGGGGCGGGCGCTGAACACCGGCCGCGGGCATGGATTTCATGCCGAGACCTGGTTGGAAAACGACGGCGATCCGGCCACGCAGCAGGCAGCCGCCGAGCGGCCGGCGGCACTCCGCAATGCGGCGGTGTTTGCGGTTCGGCTGGCGGATGGGACCGAGGTGACCTGGCTCGGCCGCGCCGACCGACCGGGCGAAGCCTGCCACAAGGGGGCGCTGGTCGTCGTGCCAAAGGCGGCAGAGCGCGGCGATGGCCCGTGTCTTGTGATTGGCAGCGATGCGCTGGAAAGGCTTGGCAGCATCGCCGCCTCGCACCGCGAGGGCGCCTGGGTGATCGAGGGTACGCTGGAGGCGCAGAGGCACCGACCATGGACCGACCCGGCCGGCACTCTGCGGCGGATGGACTGAGAAAGCTCTGCGATCCCCTGTGGGGCCTGGCACGCATCGGGGTGTGTGACAGAGTCGGGACCGGACCAATCCGGGCTCGGATCGAATTGTGGCCGGCCAGGTTTGAATTCAGCAGCCTGAACGCAATTCCTGGATCGGGCCTCGCCCTAGAAATAGCTGCGGATCAGCCCCACCAGCTTGCCCTGCACCTTGACCTGGTCGTCACGGTACAGCCGCGTCTCGTAGGCCGGGTTCGCCGCCTCCAGCGCGATCGCCGAGCCGCGGCGACGGAAACGCTTCAGCGTCGCTTCCTGCCCCTCGACCAGTGCGACGACGATATCGCCGTTCTCGGCATTGGGCTGCTCGCGGATCACCACCACATCGCCGTCATTGATGCCGGCGTCGATCATCGAATCGCCCTTGACCTCCAGCGCGTAGTGGCGCGCGGATTTCGAGATCATCGAGCCCGGCACCGAGACGTGGTGCGAAACCTCCGAGATCGCCTCGATCGGCGTGCCGGCGGCGATCCGTCCCATCACCGGCAGCTCGAAGGCCGAGCCTTCCACGACCATCGCCTTGGGCGGCCGGGGCTGCCGGTCGCCGTCGATCACCTCCGGGCGGAAGCCGCCGACGAGTTGCTTTGCCGGCGCCGGGCCCAGCACCTCGGGCAGGCGGATGATTTCGATCGCGCGGGCGCGGTGGGCGAGGCGGCGGATAAAGCCGCGCTCCTCCAAAGCGGTGATCAGGCGGTGAATGCCGGACTTGGAGCGCAGGTCCAGCGCCTCCTTCATCTCGTCGAAAGACGGCGGCACGCCATCGACATCCATTCTCGACTTGATGAATTTCAGCAGATCAAGCTGTTTCTTTGTGAGCATGATTTTGGCCGATCCGCCTGCAATTGTGATCCTCGTTCTCTACGGTTCTACAAGTGTTCCTGTTTTGTGTCAATTGTCTCGTTAGCCGAATTTGAACAGTCGATTTAGTCCAGGTTGATGAAAGAGATGTTGTCGCCAGCTTTCAGGGCCGGCGTTCCGGGGGGCTGGATGGCCAGGGCGTTGGCGGTCTGCAGCACCGACAGAAGCGCGCTGTCCTGGCGTTCCGCCACGGTGATTTGCGGGCCGCCATCGGCGATGGTGACGCAGGCCCGCATGTAATGCTCGCGCTGACCGTTGGCCGCCAGCCCGTGGGTCAGCCGGGCCTGCTGCCGGTGCGCGGGGCCTGCCGGCAGGCCCAGAAGTGCATCAAGCGCAGGCAGGATGAAGACGGCGCCGCAGACCATGGTCGAGACCGGGTTGCCGGGCAGGCCGACCAGCGCCGCATCCCCATAGCGGCCGGCCATCAGCGGCTTGCCGGGCCGCATGGCCACCTTGTGGAAGTCCAGCGCCAGACCGGCTTCGGTCGCGACAGTCTGCACTAGGTCGTGGTCGCCTACCGAGGCGCCGCCCAGTGTCACGATCAGGTCCGCTCCTTCGGCAAGCCCCAGCACCGAGATCAGGCTGTCGCGGTTGTCGCGCGCGATGGGCAGCAGATGCACCTCGGCGCCACGCGGCTCGAACAACGCCTTGAGCCCGAAATTGTTGGAACTGACGATCTGCTCGGGACCGGGTTCCTCGCCGGGCCAGACCAGTTCATCGCCGGTGGGAATCAGTGCCACCAGCGGGCGCCGGCGGACGACGACCTCGGCGACGTTCATCGCCGCCAGAAGCGCGATGTCGCGCGGCCCGAGCCGGCGCGGTGCCACGAGCCTGGCGCCCGCCTGAAAATCGCAGCCGGCCGGTCGCACGTGGCTTGCCTGCCCCCGGCCCTCCAGAACGGTGATGGCGTCGCCGTCCCGCGCCGCATCCTCCTGGATCAGCACCCGCTCTGCGCCTTCGGGCAGCGGCGCACCGGTAAAGATGCGCACCGCCTCGCCGGGCCCGACGCGGCCATCAAAACCGGCTCCGGCCTGTGCGGTGCCGATGACACGAAAACGTGCGCCCGGCGCTGGCGCGGGTCCGGCAAGCGCATAGCCGTCCATGGCCGAGGCGGCGAAAGGCGGCTGGGTCCGGCGCGCCACCGCGTCCGCGGCAAGGACCCGGCCGGCAGCGGCCGCCAGGGGTACCGTCTCGGTGCCAACCGGTGCCATCAGCTTGAGGATTCGCTGCAGCGCTTCGGCGACCGGCAGCATCGGCTAGCCCGCTTCGGTGTAGCGGCCCGACTTGCCGCCGTCTTTCAGCGCCAGTCGGATCTCGCCGATCGCCATGCCGCGGTCGACTGCCTTGACCATGTCGTAGACCGTCAGCGCTGCCACCGAGACTGCGGTCAGCGCCTCCATCTCCACGCCGGTGGGGCCGGTGGTCTTGACGGTGGCCTCGATCTCGACCCGCGGCGGTTCGGGCAAGGCTGTCAGTTCGACGGTGACCCTGGACAGCGCCAACGGATGGCAGAGCGGGATCAGATCGGCGGTACGCTTGGCGGCCATGATGCCGGCCAGCCGCGCCACGCCCAAGACGTCGCCCTTGCCGGCGCGGCCTTCGGCGATCAGCGCCAGCGTCTCGGGGCGCATGCTGACCGTGCCGCGGGCGACGGCGATGCGCGCCGTGTCGGGCTTGTCCGAGACGTCGACCATGTGGGCCCCGCCCCGGTCGTC
>JBNKWA010000085.1:0-43343 GCA_050299555.1 Paracoccaceae bacterium
CGGCGAGCAGTAGACCGGCATGTCCAGCTTCTGGCCCATCACCGTCACCGACATGTCCACCTCGGACACGCCCGCCAGCACCGACGGCAACAGATCGCAGCGCTCGAAGGCGCGGGTGTTGGCGCGCAGGCTCACCTCGTCATCGGCACCGCCGTCGATGTAGTTGAAGATCGGCCCGGGAAGACGACGCATGGCAAGCCGCCGGAAGTCGTGGAAGTTGTGGCAGTCCTTCAGGCGCATCTGCGGCCCTCCTCGGGTGCTCGGCCGGCGGCAGCCACCTCGCCGATGCCGGCCATGGAAAGGAACGCCGCAAGGCCCGCAAGCTGCAAGATGACTGAGGGAACGGCCCCGCGGCCGACACCGGCAAGCTTGACTTCAGGCGGACAGCCCCCCCTTCGGGCCAGAATAGGGCAAAGCCGCCAGGCGGCGTCAAGACGGTCGTCCGGCGCGCCGCCGCCAGCCTCGACCCGGCCACCGCCAGGGCTGTCGACCGCCATGCCCCCATATCGCCGGCCCGACGACCAAGCCGACCCGACGACAAAAAAGAGGGCGCCGCACGCGCGTCCCGAACACGTCCCCACGCAAAAATCAACAAAATCAATAGGATAACATGGCGTCCCCATGGGGACGCCGGCTCATGGCCGCCTGATCGCGCCCGGAACGCCCCATCCACCCACCTGCGCGTCGGGGCGCGATCTTGCCTTGCGATGCCAGTGTCCCCGGCCGTCCCCATGCCGTCCCCACGGGATATGCAGCAAATCCAGCCACTTGACCCCCCGTCCCCATGGGGACGCTCGGCCCGGCGAGCCGGTTTCAAGGCAGCAACCCGGTCCCCCGCGGGCGGTGGCCGCATGCCGCGATCCATGGCCTGGCGCGCGCCATCGATGACCCAAGAGGAGGCACCCTGCGGCATGGTTTCTGAGTGCGGAATCGAGGCCCCGGGACGAATGTCGATTCAGTGCCTGCAGACGGCGCAATTCGGACAACCCGCGGCCTGCGCAGCTTCTAGAGAGGGTGAGAAACGGCCCTTTCGGGCGCTAGGAATGTCCCATCATGATCCGCGACGCAGACGCCCTTTCGCTGCTGATGTCTCGCCAGCCGAACTACTCGTTGGCCCGGCCCTTCTACGTCGACCCAGACCTTTACCAGATCGACCTGAAGACGATCTGGTACCGCGACTGGCTGCTGGTCGCGACCACGCCGGAGTTGCCCAAGACCGGCAGCTACCTGACCCTGCAGATCGGCGACTACTCGGTGATCGTGGTCAAGGGCGCCGACGGCAAGGTCCGGGCGTTCCACAACTCCTGCCGTCACCGGGGCAGCCGCATCTGTTCGGCCGAAAAGGGCAACGCCCCCAAGCTCGTCTGCCCGTACCATCAGTGGACCTACGAGCTTGACGGCCGCCTGCTCTATGCCCGCGAGATGGATGCGAGCTTCAAGGCCGAGAACTTCGGTCTAAAGCCGGTGCATTGCGAAGAGGCGGCCGGCCTGATCTTCCTGTGCCTGGCCGAGAGGGCGCCGGAATTCGAGACGCTGCGCGAACAGGCAGAGATCTATGTCGGACCGCATGGCCTGCGCGAGCTGAAGGTCGCCCACCAGAGCTCCATCGTCGAGCAGGGCAACTGGAAGCTGGTGATGGAGAACAACCGCGAGTGCTATCATTGCTCGTCGAACCATCCCTCGCTCTGCGTGACCTTCCCCGAGGATCCGCGCCTGTTCGGCGGCTCCGACGGCAAGGGCGCGCCGGTTCTCGAGAAGCATATCGCGCGGTGCGAGGCTGCCGGGCTGCCCTCGAAGTTCAGGATTGCCCAGGACGAGCAGTGGCGCTTCATCCGTATCCCGTTCCTCGGCAATGCGTCGAGCTATACCCTTGACGGCAAGCCCGCGGTGGCCAGGCGGGTGGGCAAGGTTCCGTTCGACGACGCCGGAAGCTGCCTTTTCTTCCACTTCCCGAATTCCTGGAACCACTTCCTGTCCGACCAGGGACTGGTGTTCCGGGTGCTGCCCGTCTCTGCGACCGAGACCCAGGTGACGACCACATGGCTAATCCACAAGGATGCGGTCGAGGGCCAGGACTATGATCTGAAGCGGCTGACCGAGGTCTGGATCGCGACCAACGACGAGGATCGCCGGATCGTCGAGGAGAACCAGCGCGGAATTCTCTCTCCGGCCTACGAGCCCGGCCCCTATTCGATCCATCACGAATCGGGGGTCATCCAGTTCGTCGAGTGGTACGCGCGCACCATGCAGCGTCGCCTGACTGGACGTGCCGGCCTGATCGCAGCAGAGTGACGCCATGATCCCGATGCCCCGCGAAGACACGCCGGTCTGGAAGGACAGCGAGCCTCTGGAATGCGTCATGACCATTCCCGAAGCGCCTGAGGTCATGACCTTCTCGTTCCGGCCGCCATCCGGATCGCGGTTCTACTATCGGGCCGGGCAGTTCATCACCCTCGACCTGCCGGTGCCGGGCGGAAACGTCCAGAGGACCTATACGATCTCGTCCTCGCCGGTATCCTCGGCCTATCTGTCGGTCACCGTGAAGGCACAGCCGGGCAGCATCGGCACCCGCTGGATGCTGGACCATCTGAGGCCGGGCATGCGGATCAAGGCCTACGGTCCGACCGGCCTGTTCCACCTGCCGCCGCAGCCCGACGACAAGTACCTGTTCATCTCGGCCGGCTCAGGCGTCACGCCGATGATGTCCATGGCGACCACGCTGTTCGAGCGGGGCGAGGACCCGGATGTCTGCTTCATCCAGTGTGCCAACCGTCCGGCGGAGCTGATCTTTCGCAAGAAGCTCGAGTTCATGGCAAGCCGGATCAACGGGCTGCAGCTTCACTTCGTGGTCTCCCGCAGCGATCCGTACGAGGTCTGGACCGGGTATCGCGGCACCTTCAACCAGCTCATGCTCGGCCTGATGTGCAGCGATTATCTGGATCGGGACGTCTATTGCTGTGGACCCGAAGGGTTCATGAACGCTGTCCGCGAGATCCTGCACTCGCTGGGCTACGACATGGACCGCTATCATCAGGAATCCTTTGTCGCGCCGGCCGAGTCGATGGCCGACATCAAGGAGTTCGACGACGAGGTGCCGGTCGAGGGTGCTGCGGCAGAGATCGTTTTCGATGGCGCCGGCATCACCGCGGCATGCACCGAAACCGACACGGTGCTTCAGATCGCCAAGGCCTCGGGCGTGCCGATCCCGTCCGGCTGCACCTTCGGCATCTGCGGCACCTGCAAGGTGCGCAAGACCGCCGGAGCGGTCCATATGGTCCACAATGGCGGCATCAGCGAGGACGACGTGGAGGAAGGTTTCATCCTCGCCTGCTGTTCAAGGCCAATCGGGACGGTGCATATCGACGCGTGACGGCAGCGCCTCGGTTGCCCGAGAACGGCCCGTCGCGCCGCCGCTTTTAACCCGAGACGCGGGCGCACAGACATCGGGCAATCCCCGGAGACCGCTCGCACCCGAGGAACCATGCGGCCATCGGCTCTGGCCGTCGCCGGCGGCATGTGGTTCACATCGAGGGGTCTGCGCTCCCGCCGGAACGCGCAAGAGCCATCGACATGACCCACGACGAAGGGCCCATCAGATGACCGAAACCGCCCGACCGATAGACGGCCAGGGACTTGCGACGCTGGAGGCGCGGCTGGCGGAGGACCTCGCATACCTCTGCTACCCCGGAAAGGACTGGGTGCCACCGATGGAGCGCGACGGCGACCGTGTCCTCGACGTGATGATCCTCGGCGGCGGCATGTGCGGCATGCTGGCCTGGTTTGCCTTGCGGACCGGCGGCATCGTCAACACCCGCATCATCGACCGGGCGCCGGTGGGGCTCGAGGGGCCGTGGCTCACCTATGCGCGGATGGAAACGCTACGCTCGCCGAAGCAGTTGACCGGCCCCGCCTTCGGTCTCGGCGCCCTGAGCTTTCAGGCCTGGTTCAGGGCGCAATTCGGCACTGAAGAGTGGGAAAGGCTGGACAAGATCCCGCGGCCGATGTGGATGGAATACCTGCGCTGGTACCGCAGCGCGCTGTCGGTTCCGACGGAGAACGGCGTATCGCTGGACCTGATCGAGCCCGAAGGCGATCTTTTGCGCTTGCATCTGTCCGGCGAGGCCCGGGGCAGCGTTCTGGCGCGCAAACTGGTCATGGCCACCGGCCGCGACGGCACCGGCATCCCCAACATCCCGGGCTTCGTCCGCAACCTGCCCCGCCAGCTCTGGGCCCATAGCGCCGACAAGATCGACTTCGCCGCTCTCAAGGGCCGCCGGGTGGTGGTGGTCGGCGTCGGCGCTTCGGCCGTCGACAACGCCGCCGAGGCGCTGGAGGCCGGCGCGGCCGAGGTGCGCCACGTGATCCGGCGGGCCGAGATGCCCACCATCAACAAGATGATGGGGATCGGAAGCTACGGCCTGACGGCGGGCTATTCCGCCCTGCCCGACGAATGGAAATGGCGCTTCATGAACTATTCCTTCGTCACCCAGACCCCCGCGCCACGCGGCTCGACCCGTCGCGTCTCACGCCATGCGAACGCATATTTCCACTTCGACTGCCCCGTGTTGCGGACCGAGGCGCAAGGCGACGGTCTGGCGATCCATATGGCTGGCGGCAATGTGCTGGAGGCCGATTTCCTTATTCTTGGGACCGGCTTTGTCACCGATCCCATGGCGCGCGCCGAGTTCGGCGATGCCGCCAGCACCGTTGCGCTCTGGCGCGACATGTACCGCCCGCACGAGGGAGAGGATAACCCGGACCTGGCACGCTTCCCGTACCTGAACCCGGACTTCTCGTTCCGGTCGGTCGATCCGGACGAGTTCCCGTGGCTGTCCAGGGTCTATTGTTTCAACTACGGCGCCACGGCGACCATGGGCAAGGTGTCCGGGGACATTCCCGGCATCTCGGACGGCGCCGCATGGCTCGCCCGCACGATTGCGGCAACGCTCTATTGCGAGGACGTCGAGAAGCATTGGCAGGCATTTCAGGACTACGACACGCCCGAGCTTCTGGGCGACGAGTGGGCCGCCTCGCCACTGCCGGTCGGGATCGAAGCGTGAGCGCCCTGCCCGAGACGACAGTCACCGCCCTGACCGCACCGCGTGGCGATGTCGCCAAGGCACTGGAAACCCGCGCCAACATCCTGGAGATGACTGCGGCCGCCGAACGCGCGGTCCTGTCCCCCGTGGATCCCGGCGCCTGGCCGCACAGCCTGCGCGCCGCCCTGGCGGCCCGGATCGCACTGCTGAATGGCGATGAGCCTCTGGCCAGCCGCTATGCCGCAATGGCCGATGCCCATGAGGCACTGGCCGATCCGAGCGCGGATGGCGCGGCACAGGGGCTGGCCGAGGTCCTGACCTTCATGGACCGGGTCACTGCCGACACACGGAACGTGTCGCCCGCCGATATCGATGCGCTTCAGGCGGCGGGGGTGAGCGACGCCGACATCGTGCGGCTGGCCGAAATCGGGGCGTTCCATGCCTACCAGACGCGGCTGATCGCCGGGCTGCAGCTCATGCAGGGCAGGCCGCTGCCCACCGCGGCCCGGAGCCATGCACCGGCGGCGCGCCCGAGCGAACCGCCCCGCCCGGGCGTCGTGCACAAGTTCACCCGCACCGTTCCCGAATGGCGTCCCCGCGTCACGCCGATCCGCCTCGAGGAGGCGACCGATGCCCAGCTCGACGCACTTCAGGTCACACCCTCGAACACCAAGGTCTCGGCCTATGTCCTGACCCTTGCCCACGACGTGGAAACGCTCAAGGTGCGATCGCCGCTCTTCAACGCGATCATGTACGACAGCGGCGGCATGAACCGGGCCGAGCGCGAGCTTGGCGCTCTGGCCGCCTCGATGGTGAACCGGTGCATCTACTGCGCCGCTGTCCACGCGGCGCGTCACGCGCAGCTGACCAAGGACACCGCGGTGACCGACGCGATGTTCGCGCAAGGCGAAGCCGCCGCGCTGGGATCGCGGGACAGGGCGATCTTCGATCTTGCCTTCGCCTTGGCAAAGTGCCCGCCGGCGGCAACCCAGGCGCAGGTGGCGACCGCCCATGCGGCCGGCCTCGACATGGCCGAGACCCTGGACCTTGTGCTGTCCTCGGCGCTGTTCGGCTGGGCCAACCGGCTGATGCACGTCCTCGGCGATCCGGTGCGAAAGGAGGTCGTTGCATGAGCCTGACGGTTGGCATTGCGGGCGCCGGCTCAATCGCCTTTGGCACCGCGGCCCTGCTCGCGCAGATGGGGCACAAACCCGTCCTTTGGTCACCGTCGGGCAAGGGCACAACGGATCTGGCGGCGGGGGGCGACCTGACCGCGACCGGTGCCATCGCGCTTTCGTTCCGGCCGGGCATCGCCGCCGGCGTCACCGATCTTGCCGCCTGCGACGTGGTCCTGGTGGCGGTGCCCGGATACGGCCACCGCAACGTGCTGGATGCACTCGTGCCGCATCTGCGCGACGGACAGCCTGTGGTGATCTCCTCGCACGCATCGTTCGGCGCACTTTACCTGCAGCGGCGCCTGGCCGAGCGCGGCGTTCAACTGCCGGTCACCGCGTGGGGCACCACCGCCGTCACCGGGCGGCGGCAATCGGGCTCCGAGGTTCTGGTCAACACCCTCCGAGCCCAGGTGGACATATGCACCCTTCCCGACACCGACGGCGACCACGGGCTGGCGCTCTGCCGAACCCTCTTCGGCGACCGGTTCCGGCGCCGCGACGGGCTGTTGGCGATCACCCTCTCGAACCTCAATCCGCAGAACCACATGGGCATTGCGCTGGCCAACATGACCCGGATGGAAAAGGGCGAGGCCTGGGGACAGGGCGAGAACGTGACGCCGAATGTCGGCCGCCTCCTGGAGGCGCTGGATGGGGAACGCCTGGCCATCGCCGAGGCGCTGGGCCTGACGGTCCGCACCATCTTCGAGCATTTCCAGTTGTCGTTCCACGTCCCCGTCGCCTCGATCAGTGAGATGAACCAACTGATGGCGGCCGAAGGGCGCGGCGGTACCGGACCTGCAACCGCAGACAGCCGCTATGTGACCGAAGATGTGCCCTTCGGCCTTGTCGTCACCGTTGCGCTTGGCGAGATGGTCGGGCGGCCGGCGACCTTGCACCAGGCGGGCGTGTCAATATTCTCGGCCATGTACGGGCGCGACTTCGCGGCCGAAAACAACTTGCTGGACGCCATCGGTATCCGGGAAATGTCGCTCGATGACCTGCGCCGCGCTGCGCGCGGGGTACCTGCCGCGGCAGCGGCGCCCTAGTGAACCGGACACAGAACCGGGATCACCACTTCCAACAGGAGACGGACATGACCAAGCTCATCCTCAATCGCCGCAAGCTGCTGACGACGGTTGCGGCCACCGGCGCCGCTCTCGCTTCACCGGCCTATCTGCGCCGCGCCCATGCGCAAGGCGGCGAGGTGAACATCTGGACCTATGCCAACTTCGTGCCCGACAGCTTCAAGGAGCAATTCGAGAGCGAAACCGGCATCAAGGTGAACATCCGGCTGGTCGACGACCAGGGCAAGCAGTTCAACCTGCTCGCCGCCGAGGCGCCGAACCCGACCGTGGATATCGTCACCGTGGCCGGCCACCGTTTTCTGCAGTTCATCGACAGCGCGTTGCTGGCGCCACTGGACTCGTCGCGGCTGTCGAACTGGGGCGAGATCAACCCGGTCTATTCGGAAAGCGACTGGGCCACGATCAACGGCAGCAAATGGGGCGCGCCGATCCTGTCGGGGATGGAGGTCTTCGCCTACAACACCGAGCTTGTCAGCAAGGAGCAGTCACTGACCTGGGACACGCTGTTCTCGGACGATTTTGCCGGCCAGACGGCGTATGTGCTGCAGGACATGTTCTCCATCGTGATGCTGAAGATGGGCTATGACGGCAACATGGTCGAATATCTCGATGACCCCGAGAGGGCCGCCGAGATCGTCAAGGAGGCGCAGGACTTCCTGATCGCCAACAAGGGCAAGGTGCGCAAGTACTACGATGCCGGCGCCGAGGTGCAGCAGATGTTCGTCAACCAGGACATCGCTTGCGGCTGCGCCTGGAACGGCCCGGTGGCGGCGCTGATGAACGACGGTTTCCCGGTGGCGATGTCGATCCCGAAGGAAGGCAGCTACGGCTTTGTCTACACCTACAACATCGCCAACAACGCGCCCAACGTCGATAACGCCTATACTTTCCTCGACGCGATCCTCGCCTCGGGCGAGATCGGCGCCGCGATGACCAGGGCCTCGGGCTTCATCTCCACCTACAACGACGCAGCCCAGCACCTCAGTGAGGCCGAAAAGGCATCGACCGCCTTCCCGGAGGAAGAGATCGCCAACATGCGGTTCTTCCGCGCCGAAGCCAACGAGATGAAGTACGGCCTGGTCGATCCGGCGGTCGAGGCAGTCAAGGCAGCCTGATCGGGCCGAAAGTCCGGTCCCGGCGCATCCGTCGCCGGGACCACCCCGCCATGGTGCCGTCACCTCTGCCCGAGAGCGTTCATGCCCACGAAGGCCCAAACAACTGCCGTTCCGCCGCAGATAGTGCCGCCCGGTGACCGCCGCACCTTCTGGGGCGCCCTCGCGGCATCGCCCGGCTATCGCGGCCTTTCGTCGGTTCTGCTGGACAGCCCCCGTCGCCAGTTCGCCATCCTCGTCGCCCTGCCGGTGCTTTGGGTGCTCAGTCAGCATCTGGGGCCGATGCTGCAGATGCTTTATGTCAGCGTGGTCGATGCCTATCCGGTTGCTCCGGGGCACGACCAGCACTTCACGGCTGAGAACTACACCCGGTTCTTTGGCGATTCCATCTTCGTCCAACCCTTCATCCGCACGCTGGTCTTCGCCACCGTGCTGACGGCGACGACCTTGGTGATCACCTATCCGGTGGCCTACTTTCTGGCCCGCCATGTCAGCCGCAAGAACCAGATGCTGTTCCTGCTCTTGCTGCTGATCCCGTTCTGGGTCGGTGAGATCGTGCGGACCTACGCGATCATGATCCTGCTGGGCAACAACGGCGCGATCAATCTGCTGCTCAAGTCGCTTGGCCTGATCGAACGCCCCTTCCCCTTCATGTACACCAGTTTCTCGCTGTCGGTGGGGATCATATACCTCACCTCGCTCTACATGCTGCTGCCGCTCTATTCGGCCCTGGAGAAGCTGCCCCGCAGTCTGACCGAGGCCGCGTCCGACCTCGGCGCCGGCCCCTGGACGCGGTTCCGCCGGGTGACGCTTCCCCTGACGCTGGAGGGGATCGGATCCGGCTCGACCCTCGTCTTCCTGATCTCGACCGGCTATTACGCGACGCCGGTCCTGCTGGGCGGCCCCTCCACGACGGTCTTTGCCGAGACCATAGCGGGCTTCTTTCATGCGGCAGGCGACGAATGGCCCACCGGCGCCGCCTTTGCCATCCTGATGTTCGTCACCGCACTCGCGATCACCGCCGCATTCCAAAAACTGATGAGTCATCTGCAGCACGGAGGCCGCAAATGACTCGATCGACCCGCCTGGTCATGAGCCTGATCTACTGGGCCTTCGTGGCCTACGTCTTTGTGCCGCTGGTCCTGATGGTGGTGATGGGTTTCAAGGATTCGAAATTCATCGGCTTCCCGATCAAGTCATGGACGTTGGAATGGTATGCCGGCGTCCTGGGCGATGCCGAGGTCATGGGCGCCTTTGGCTTTTCGCTGTGGATCGCACTGGTTTCGACCGCGATTTCGCTGCTGGTGGGGACCTGGATCGCGGTGCTGCTGGCGCGCACCACGTTCTGGGGCCGAAGCACCATCTATGGCCTGACCGTATTGCCGGCCCTGATCCCCGGCATCATCTCCGCCATCGCATTTCGCATCTACGCCCAGTTCTGGGGGGTAGAACCCGGCGGTGCGGCGATCATCTGGAGTCACGCCGTCCACAATGTGCCTTTCGTCATGCTGGTCGTCGCGGCACGCCTCAGCACCTTGCCGCCAAGCCTCCTCGACGCCGCCCGCGACCTCGGCGCCGATCCACTGATCGCGTTCTTCCGGATCACCCTGCCCTACCTGCGGCCGGCACTGATCGGCGCCGGCATCTTCTGCATGCTGCTGTCATTCGACGATTTCGTGCGCTCGTTCTTCCTCGGCAGCTATGAGCCGACCCTGCCGGTCCTGATCTTCGCAAAGCTGCGTTCCGGCATGTCGCCCGAGATCAATGCCATCGCCACCGTTGTTCTTCTGCTGACCGCCGCGCTCGGCATCTGGGCCGAGCGCTCGATGCGCCGGCTGAACAAGGACTGATCCCGTGAAGGACACTGCCATGCAAGACGAGATCGTCCGGCTCGACGGCATCACCAAGAGGTTCGGCAATACGGTGGCGATCCACCGGCTGGACATGTCCATTCGCGAAGGCGAGTTCGTTACCTTCCTCGGCCCCTCCGGCTGCGGCAAGTCCACCACGCTGCGCATCCTCGGCGGCTTCGAGACCCCCACCGAGGGGCGCGTGATACTCGACGGCGAGGACGTGACGCCGCAGCCGCCGAACAAGCGCAAGGTCAACATGGTGTTTCAGGACTACGCGCTGTTTCCACACATGAGCGTGCGGAAGAACATTGCCTTCGGACTGGAACTGAAGGGCATGGGTCGCGGCGCCATTGCGCGGCGCACGGACGAGCTGCTTGATCTGCTGGAACTCTCCGCACTTGGCGAACGGTGGCCGGACCAGTTGTCGGGCGGACAGCGGCAGCGGGTGGCACTGGCCCGCGCGCTGGCCCCCGACCCGGCGCTGCTGCTGCTGGACGAACCTCTGGGCGCACTGGACGCCAAGCTGCGCGGTCAGGTGCAGGCCGAACTGAAGGACCTTCAGCGCCGCACCTCGAAGACGTTCTTCTTCGTGACCCACGATCAGGACGAGGCATTGACCATGTCCGACCGCATCGTGGTCATGAACCGGGGCCGGGTCGAACAGGACGGCACGCCGGAAGAGCTGTACTTCAATCCCGCTTCACGTTTCGTGGCGGACTTCGTGGGCGAAACCAACCTTATCGAGGGCACCGTTCGTTCGATCGCGGGACGCGAAGCGGTGCTCGACTGGCAGGGCCACAGCCTGCGGGGCCGCGCGCCGCTCATCGACACGCCCGCCACGGGTTCCGTTGTTGCTGCCTCGATCCGCCTGGAAAAGCTGCGAATTTCGGCCGATGAACCCGACCTTGCAAACAGGCTGCAGGCGACGGTAAGCAAGGTGATCTTCAAAGGCAGCCGCAGCGAACTATGGCTGGACCTGGCCGGCACCCAGGCCCGACTTGGGATGCGTGCCTACGCCGACACCGTGCTGGCCCGCGGTCTGGGAGAAGGACCGGTCTGGGTGGGTTGGGCGGCCGAGGATATGGCGGTGCTCAGGGACTAGCCTGCTACCGGCACGGGACACGATGCCGCCGCGCCCTAGTCGCCTGGTTTCCCTCCGGCCAATTGCCACGAATAGTAATAGGCGATGGCCTGCGCCCGGTTCCTGACCGCCAGCTTGTCATAGATATTCGACAGGTGAAATTTGACCGTGTTGGCGGAAATCTCCAACTGCTTGGACAGGTCCCGATTCGACAGCCCCTTGGCCAAGGCTTCCAGGATCGCCCGCTCCTTGCGCGAAAGGCTCTGAATGGGGTTCCGGTTCATCTTTCGCACATCGACAAACGGAAAGACCATCCGGCCCGCCGCAACATCGGCGCAGGTCGCCAGCAATGCCTCGACCGCACCGGAACGCGACGCGAAGCCGGCAGCCCCGGCCTGCATCGCCAGTCGCGGCAGCTCACCCGTATCGTCGCCGTAGACAACCAGCCTCGGCGCATTCTCTTGATCGCGCAGCACCTCGATCAGCCGCGCGCCGCCAAGTACCGGCAGGTTCCAGTCGATCACGCCGACCCGCACCGGCACCCGCATCACCGCACCCAGGAAGCCCTCGGCGGTGGCCGACGTGGCCACCAGGGAAAACCGTGCGTCCCGTTCGAAGATCTCGGACATGGCCGACAGCACCAGTTGGCTGCTGTCGGCCAGCATGACGCTGATCGGTCCACCACTGTCGATTGCCATCCTCAAACCTATCCTTTCAGGTAGGGTTTTGGAAGACTTTGGCATCTATCCCCACCTGTTTGGATAGTTTTAAGCCACCCAAACAGATGCCCTATTGCTGTAGTAACTTACGTTGCGGCAACTCGCAATTGGCGCTTCATTCTCCACCCAAGCCGGCCGCTCGGTCTGGCTGCCAAGGAGGAGACCCGCCCCGTGAGCGCACACATTTTCCCCCGACTGGTGATCCCGGAAACGCTGGCCGCCGGCCCGGGGCCGGGCAATACCGATGCGCGCGTGCTCGCCGCCTTTGCCAACGCTGGCGTCGCCGATCACATGCAGGGCGATGTGCTGCGCGGGATGATCGAGTGCAAGCTGATGCTGCGCAAGATCTGGGGCACCGATAACACCTACACCTTCGGGGTCGCCGGAACCGGCTGGAGCGGGCTGGACGCGATGTTCTCGGCGGTGATGCCGGGCGACACTGTGGTGGCCTTCGTCAACGGAACCTTTTCCGGCATCGACGCGCTGACGCTGCGGACCAAGGCCGCCACCCGGGCCGAACTGGCCGCCTCGCCGCTGGACCCGCAGGCCGCAAGCGTCACCGCGATCGAAGTGCCGCACGGCACTTCGGTCACCGGCGAGGTCGTCGAGGCTGCCCTGGCGCAGCACAAGCCGAAATGGGCCTTCATGGCCCATTGGGAGACCGGTTCGGGCCGGATCAACGACATCCGCGGCTTCTCGGATGCCTGCGAGCGCCACGGGGTCATGGGCCTCGTCGATGCGGTGTCATCGTTGGGCGTCGCCGATTTTTCGATCGACGACTACCCGGGCGTGGCCGGCTGGGCCTCGTGCCCGCAAAAGGGCCTGTGCTGCCTGCCGCTCACCTATGCCCCGGTCAGCTTCACCGACGCCTATATCGCATCGCTGAAATCCACCGGCACGTACACCTACGTGCACAATCCGATCCTCGAGGCACGGCACTGGGGCATCGTCGATGGCCGCGACGTCGAGAAGGGAACCTATCACCGGACCCACTCCGGCTATGCGGTTGCCGCGTTCCATGAATCGCTGCGGCTGACCCTGCAGCAAGGCGTCGCCGAACGCGCGGCCGCCTACACGCAGCACGAGGCGGCGTTGCGGGAGGCGGTCACCGCGCTCGGCTGCAAGGTGACGTCGAACATGACCAGCCTGGTGGTCCTGAACCTGCCCGATGCCCTTGCCGGGCGCGAGATGGAGCTGGTCCAGGCCTGCCGGGCCGAAGGCTTCGGTATCTGGCCGACGCTCTCGGCGCCGGTACAGGTTCGCATCGGCATCCTCAACCAGCTTACCCCCGGCGCCATCCGCGAGATCGTCCGGCGCTTCGCCGGGGCGATGCGCGCCATGGGCGCCGACGTGGACCCCGGCGTCGCGTCGGGCTGCCTTGACAGGCACTACGCAGAAGCGATTGCCGCGCAGTAGGGAGGCAGGGATGGACATTCACGAATATCAGGCCAAGGAAATCCTTGCCGGCTTCGGCGTCGAGGTGCCGCCCGGCGCCTTGGCCTACAGCCCCGAGCAGGCCGCCTACCGCGCCCGCGAACTGGGCGGCGACAAGTGGATCGTCAAGGCGCAGGTCCATGCCGGCGGGCGCGGCAAGGCCGGCGGCGTGAAGCTGTGCGGCAGCGAAAGTGAAATCCATCAGGCTTGCGAGGACATGTTCGGCCGCAAGCTGGTCACGCATCAGACCGGCCCGCGGGGGAAAGGCATCTACAGGGTCTATGTCGAATGCGCGGCCCAGATCGACCGCGAGGTCTATCTCGGCCTGGTTCTGGACCGTTCCAGCCAGCGGGTGATGATCGTGGCCTCGGCCGAAGGCGGGATGGAGATCGAGGATATCTCGGCCCAGAAGCCCGCCAGCATCGTGCGCGCAACGGTAGAGCCCGCCGTGGGCCTGCGCGATTTCCAGGCTCGCGAGATCGCTTTTGCGCTGGAGCTGGAACCGGGCCTGGTGCCCGCGATGGTGCGCACCCTGCAGGGCTGCTACCGGGCCTTTACCGAGCTCGACGCCACCATGGTCGAGATCAACCCGCTGGTGGTCACAGGCGGTGGCCGCATCCTGGCGCTCGATGCCAAGATGAGCTTTGACGACAATGCCATGTTCCGCCACCCGCAGATCAGCGAGTTGCGCGACAAGAGCCAGGAGGACCCGCGCGAAAGCCGGGCGGCCGACCGTGGGCTCAGCTATGTCGGACTCGACGGCAACATCGGCTGCATCGTCAATGGCGCCGGCCTGGCGATGGCGACGATGGACACCATCAAACTGGCCGGTGGCGCGCCCGCCAACTTCCTCGATATCGGCGGCGGCGCCTCGCCGGAGCGGGTGGCCAAGGCCTTCCGGCTGGTGCTGAGCGACGACAACGTGCAGGCCGTGCTGGTCAATATCTTCGCCGGCATCAACCGCTGCGACTGGGTGGCCGAGGGCGTGGTCCAGGCGCTGCGGGACTTGCAGGTCGATCTGCCCGTGGTGGTTCGTCTGGCCGGCACCAATGTCGAGGAAGGTCAGAAGATCCTCGCCAGATCGGGCCTGCCGATCATCCGCGCGACAACGCTGATGGAGGCCGCCGAGCGGGTTGTCGGCGCCTGGAGAAGCGACCTTGCGCAAGCGACCAACCTGAGGGCCGTGCCATGAGCATTCTTCTCGACCGCAATACCCGGGTCATCGTCCAGGGCATTACCGGGCGCATCGCACGGTTTCACACCCGGGAAATGATCGACTACGGAACCAATGTCGTGGGCGGCGTGGTGCCCGGCAAGGGCGGCGCAACCGTCGAAGGCGTACCGGTGTTCGATACGGTCAAGCAGGCCGTCGCCGCAACCGGCGCCGATGCAAGTCTGGTCTTCGTGCCCCCGCCCTTTGCCGCCGACAGCATCATGGAGGCCGCCGATGCGGGCATCCGCTATTGCGTCTGCATTACCGATGGGATCCCGGCCCAGGACATGATCCGCGTCAAGCGCTACATGTGGCGCTACCCCAGGGAGCGGCGGATGCTGCTCACCGGGCCGAACTGCGCCGGCACGATCTCGCCGGGAAAGGCGCTGCTGGGCATCATGCCGGGACATATCTACCTGCCCGGGCATGTCGGCATCATCGGCCGGTCAGGCACGCTGGGCTACGAGGCCGCGTCGCAGCTAAAGGCGTGCGGTCTCGGCGTTTCGACCAGCGTCGGCATCGGCGGCGATCCGATCAACGGCTCGTCGTTCCGCGACATCCTTGCGCTGTTCGAGGCCGATGACGACACTCATGCGATTGCGATGATCGGCGAGATCGGCGGCCCCCAGGAGGCCGAAGCCGCCGAGTACATCCGCAGCCATGTCAGCAAGCCCGTGGTCGCCTATGTGGCCGGCCTGACCGCACCCAAGGGGCGCACCATGGGCCATGCCGGGGCGATCATCTCGGCCTTTGGCGAAAGCGCTTCGGAAAAGGTGGAGATCCTTTCCGCCGCCGGCGTCGCGGTTGCCGAAAACCCCGCCGTCATCGGCGAGACGATCGCTCAGGTCATGAAGAGGGCGGCCTGATGGCGAAACCTTCGGTTTTCGTGACCCGGCGCTGGCCCGCCGCCGTCGAAGCGCTGCTGACACGCAACTACAACGCGGTTCTGAACACCGGCGACAAGCCGCTCAGCGTGGGCGAGCTGCGCGCGGCGCTGAAGACCTATGACGCGGTGCTGCCCACCGTCACCGACACGCTGAGCGCCGAGGTGCTGGATCAACCCGGCGCGCGGACCAGGATCCTGGCCAATTTCGGCGTCGGCTACAGCCATATCTGCGAGCCGGCAGCGCGCGGTCTCGGGATCACCGTGACCAACACGCCGGACGTGCTGTCGGAATGCACCGCCGACCTGGCGATGACGTTGTTGCTGATGGTGGCGCGGCGTGCCGGCGACGGCGAGCGCGAGTTGCGCGCCGGCGCCTGGCGGGGGTGGCGGCCGACGCATCTGATCGGCACCAAGGTCAGCGGCAAGACGCTGGGCATCATCGGCTACGGCCGCATCGGCCGGCAGATGGCGCGGCGCGCCCATCACGGGTTCGGCATGAAGATCGTCGTCTTCAATCGCAGCCCGGTGGCGCCCGAGACACTGGCCGAATGCGGCGCGGTGCAGGCCGCCAGCATCGACGAGATGCTGCCGCGGTGCGACTTCGTCTCGCTGCACTGCCCGGGCGGCGCCGCCAACCGGCACCTGATCGACGCCCGGCGGCTCGATCTGATGCGACCGGATGCCTTCCTGATCAACACCGCTCGCGGCGAGGTCGTGGACGAGGCAGCCTTGGTGCAGGCGCTGATGTTCGAGACCATCGGCGGCGCAGCGCTTGACGTGTTCGACGGCGAGCCGCGGGTCAACCCGGCCCTTCTGCAGTGCGACAACGTGGTGCTCCTGCCTCATCTGGGCAGCGCCACACGCGAGGCGCGCGAGGCAATGGGCTACCGGGTCCTCGACAATCTCGGCGATTTCTTTGCCGGCCGCGATCCGCGCGACCGCGTGATCTGATCAACGTGCCCCCCAGTCGGCTGCAACGCCGGCCCCCTCCGATGGAGAAATGCCGATGAGCTTCCATACCGTCGACCAGGCCCCCGGCCGGCTGAACCGTAGCGAACTGGCCGTTCCGGGCAGCCAGCCGGACCTGTTCGAGAAGGCCGCGCAGTCCGATGCCGATGTGATCTTCCTCGATCTGGAGGACGCGGTGGCCCCGGACGAAAAGGAACAGGCGCGCAGGAACGTGATCCGCGCCCTGAACGAGATCGACTGGGGCGCCAAGTCCATGTCGGTGCGCATCAACGGGCTCGACACCCACTTCATGTACCGGGACGTCGTGGACGTCGTGGAACAGGCGGGCGAGCGGCTCGACCTGATCATGATCCCCAAGGTCGGCACCGCCGCCGACGTCTATGCCGTCGACATGATGGTGACCCAGATCGAGAGCGCGCGCGGCTACAAGAAGCGGATCGGCTTCGAGCACATCATCGAAACCGCGCTGGGGATGCAGAACGTCCACGCCATCGCCGCGGCATCAGGGCGCAACGAAAGCCTGCATTTCGGCGTCGCCGACTACGCCGCCAGCACCCGCGCCCGCACCACGATCATCGGCGGCGTCAACCCGGACTATTCTGTCCTGACCGACCCCGGCAACGACGGCAGCCGCGACCTGCACTGGGGCGACATGTGGCACTATGCGCTGGCCCGGATGGTGGTCGCCGCCCGCGCCAATGGCCTGCGCCCGGTGGATGGTCCGTTCGGAGACTTCAAGGATCCCGACGGCTATCGTGCCTCGGCCAGACGTGCCGCGGTGCTGGGCTGCGAGGGCAAGTGGGCGATTCATCCCAGCCAGATCGCGCTTGCCAACGAGGTGATGAGCCCGTCGGACGCCGAGGTCAAAAAGGCGCAGCGCATCCTGGAGGCGATGGCGGCAGCCGAAGCCGCCGGCAAGGGGGCGGTGTCGCTGGACGGACGGCTGATCGACTATGCCTCGATCCGCCAGGCCGAGGTGCTGGTGGCCAAGGCCCGCCAGATTTCCAGCCCGGCCAAGGCAGTCGCGAAAAGCCTGGAACCGGTTGCCTAGGGCCGAAGCCGGATCACATTGGAGCGCTGAACACCTTCGCGAAGCGCCAGGTCGCCGCACGGCCTTTGCCGAGGCCAAGCCAACCGACGCCGAAGGAACGCCCTGCTGCGGATGCCGCGGGGGGCCTGGCACCGGGGCTTCACGCCCCGGACGGGTTGGCTGGAGCCGGCTGAGCGAGTGCCGGCAGGACGATCTCGAACACCGTTCCCCTGCCGGCCTCGGTCCTGGCGGCGATGTTGCCGCCGGCCCGCTCGATCAACTTGCGGCTGATCGACAGGCCAAGGCCGGTGCCGGCGCCGCGCTTGGTGGTGAAGAAGGGGTCGAAGATCCGGTCGATCACCGTGTCAGGAATGCCCGCACCGGTGTCGCGGACGATGATCTGGACCGCAGGCCGCAGGTCGCGCTCGATGTCGGCCGTGGTAATGGTCAGCCGGCCGCCATCAGGCATCGCCTGGATGCCATTGGTGAGAATGTTGATCAGGACTTGCTGCAGCTCGGTGGGATTGATGCCGACAAGCCGCGTGGCGGCCAGGTCGAGCCGCAGGTCCAGCCCTGACTCGGGCAGCATGTGGTGCACCAGGGGCAGCGTGTCGTTGATGGCCTGGTTGGGTGAGTGACCGGAGCTTTCGGCAAACTCCTCGGGTCGGGCAAATTGCAGAAGCTTGCTGATCAGGATGTGTATGGTCTGGATCTGCTCCTGAATAAGCCGGAACTCGGTTCCGAGCGGTTCGACCGCGGATCCGAGGTCGGACAGGATCACGTCCAGATTGCCCTGGATCACCGCGAGCGGGTTGTTGATCTCGTGGGCGACGCCGGCGGTGATCTCGCCGATCGAGGCCAGCTTTTCCGAAACGATCAGTTGGGCCGTGGTCGCCTTGAGCTGGCGGTTTGCCTCTTCGAGGTCTGCGGTCCGCGCCGCCACACGCGCCTCCAGTTCCTCGTTCATCTCCCTCAAGCGCCGGTCCCGTTCCTGCAATCGGTCAAGCAGGGTATCGAGATGGGCCGAGACCCGGCCGATCTCGTCAGCCCGCGCCACCGGGCCGGTGCGGGCGCCCAGGTCACCCGATTCCACCAGGCCGAGGGTGGTGCTCATCCGCTCCAGCGGCGCGAAGATGCCATGTGCCCAGCGCAGCAGTACCGGCACCGAAAGGGCAAGAATGACCAGGAACCACAAGGCGACCTGCCGCACCGTTCGCCAGCGCGCCTCGGAATAGGGTGCTTCGAGGAAGCCGACATAAAGCATGCCGACGCGGTTGCCGAAGCTGTCGACGATGGGCTCGTAGGCAGAGACGTACCAGGCGTTGACCACAAACGCCCGGTCCAGCCACACATGCCCCTCGCCCAGGACCCGCTGCCAGACGGCGGCCGAAACCCGGGTGCCGAGCGCCCGCACCCCGTCGAACATGCGCACGTTCGTGGAGATCCGCACATCGTCGAGGAACAGCGTGGCGGTGCCCTGGCTGCCCTCGGTTAGGCTGGCGGCGGGGTAGACCAACTCGTTGATCTCGTCGATGAAATCGAGGTTGCGATTCAGGAGCAGGCCACCCACCAGCGCCCCCCCAATCGCCGGCGCGGCGGCGTGCACCAACATCCCGCGCCCTTCGTTCTCGCGGTCGTCCAGTACGGCCGCCGGCGTGGGCAGCAACTGGAAACGGGCGCGCTCGACCAGATCCTGGCTGTACCGGGCCAGTTCCTCGGGCGCGAAGATGTCGATGGCAACGCGCGGGGTGCCGGCCAGTGCCGCCGCCGCCACCGGCCAGTCGGCCAGCCCGACGTTGGAGGCCAGCGGCGTGGATGAGATCACCTGCCCACCGGGATCGATCAGGTAAAGGAAGTCCAGGCCCAGCCGCTGCCGCTCTCGCTGCAAAAGCGACCGCACCGCTTGGTCGTCGCCGGTTTCGGATACCCGCAGCATCGCCGCCGACTGGCCGAGTGCGGCGATGGCCGACAGCCTGCCTTCCATCACCTGCTCCAGATGCTGATGCGCGATGGTCAGTTCGCCATTGACCTTCGCCACCAGCGTCTCGTCGAAACGACGCGACCAGTTGGCGACCGTCAGCCCCAGAAGCACGGGCAGGATCAGCAGCATCGGCAGAAGGGCGATGAGGAGCAGCCTGAACCGGACTGTCTGTACGAAGGACAGGCGTTGCGGCGCCCTTCGGAGGTCAGCCATTCCAGGCGGCGTACTTGCGGTCGACAGTCTTGCGCGAGATCCCCAGGCGCCGCGCCGCCTCGGCGCGGTTGCCGCCGCAGGCCTCGACCACGGTCTCGATGTGCCGCCTCTCCATGACCGAGAGCGACTCGGCCGGCTCCAGCTCCGGCCCGCCGGCACCGCCGGCAAACTCGGGCGGGAAATCGCCCAGGATCAGCGAGCGCTCGATCAGGTTTCTCAGTTCGCGCACATTGCCCGGCCAGGGATAGCCGGCGAGCTTGTGGACGACATCCTCGGTCAGCGGCAGGGGCGCGACCGAAAGCTCGCGCGAGAGCTTGTCCATGAACATCTCGGCCAGATCGGCGATGTCGCCCACCCGCTCGCGCAGGGGCGGCATGTGCACCGTCATGACGTTGATCCGGTGATAGAGGTCGCGGCGGAACCCGCCGTCGGCGACCGCCGCCTCAAGATCGGAATTGGTGGCGCAGACGAAGCGAAGATTGAGAGGCACTTCGCGATCCGCGCCGACGGGACGGATGCGGTCATCCTCGATCACCCGCAGCAGCATCGCCTGCACCGGCGGAGGCAGCTCGGCCACCTCGTCGAGGAACAGCGTACCACCGTTCGCCAACGCGAACAGGCCGTCGCGCCCCTCGCCGCGCTGGCCGATGGAACCAAAAAGCTCGGCCATCGCCGTATCGGATCGGAGGCTGGCGCAATTGACCGGCACGAAGGGCTTGTCGAGCCGATCCGAGATGGCGTGGAGCGTCCGCGCCGCGATCTCCTTTCCGGTCCCGCTTTCGCCGGTCAGCAGCACCGGCGTGGGCAGCCGCGCCAGCCGCTCCAGCGTAACCCGCAGCGCCTCGATCCTGGGGGAGCGCCCCAGGAGCCGGCCACGCGCCGTCGCGCTCCCGACCTTCAGCTCGTACTTCAAGAGCGAGTTCTCGCGCCGCAGATGGCGCTGGTCGATGGCCCGCCGGACGGCGTTCATGATCTGGTTGGAACGGAACGGCTTGAGCAGAAGGTCGGTGGCCCCGACCCGCAGCGCGTGGATGGCCGTGTCGAGGTCGGCATAGGCAGTCATCAGGATCGCGTCCGAGAAGAACCCGACCCGCCTCTGCTCTGCCAGCCAGTCAAGCCCCGAGACGCCGGGCATCACGTTGTCCAGAACCACGATGTCGAAGTGCTGTGCGTCCAGAATGCGCGAGGCGGCCACGGCGTCCTCGGCCTCCTCGACGCGCTTGCACAGGGGCCCGAGCGTGCGGACCAGGAAGTTCCGCATTCCCGGTTCATCGTCGACGATCAGGATCGAGGCACGGCGCAGGGCCTGATCCTGCTCGTGATCCTCGCTCGCGGCAGGTCGGCGGAGATCGCTCGCGCCGGGGGCGTTCATGTGAACCGGACGCCTCCTTTCGTCAATCGAGCCGGACGGAAGGTCCGTGGGTCACATCCCTGGTCGAGAAGCCGGCATGGCTCAACCCGACGCCCGCACCGGCAGCGATCACCGCGATGGCCAGGAAGGCAAGATACATCGTCTTCATGCCGGCCTCCGCGCCGTCACTCGGCCGCATGGGGGCGCTCGGACACCTGGCCGGCCACCTCCTCGTACCACAGGCTATGATGCTCCTTCGCCCATTCCACATCAACCTCGCCGCGGCCCATGGCGTCAAAGGCGCCTTCCATGCCGATGGTGCCGATGTAGATGTGGGCAAGCACAATGGCGATCATGACGAAGCCCACGATCGCGTGCCAAAGCTGCGCCAACTGCATCTCTTCCTGCGGCTGAAGTTGCGTCGGCAGGTCGGGATAACCGAACCACCCGGGGATACCCATGGCGTTGATCGCCCCGAACGTCTTGGAAAACAGCGGCAGATCAAACGGGAACAGAAGCGACAGACCCGAGACGGAGATGGAGGCGCCAAGCAGCAGAACGGCCCAGAAGATGATCTTCTGCCCGGCGTTGAACTTGCGGGCAGGAGGATGGCTGTGCCTGGTGAAGAGGCCGCCGCCCCTGGCCATCCAGACCAGATCGGTCCGGTTCGGGATGTTGTGCGCGATCCAGAGGACAGTGACCCAGATCAGCCCCAGAATGAAGGCCCACGCCACGTTGTTGTGCACCCATTTGCCGAGGATGGCATAGGTCGAGAACGCCTCCTTGCCGACATAGGGGATCAGTGCGACCCGGCCGAAAAGCTGCAAGAGGCCGGTGATCGCCAGAAGGATGAACGATCCGGCCAGGAGCCAGTGGCCGAAACGCTCGATCGCGTTGAAGCGGGCCACGGTGCGCCCCGAAGGCGTCCCATCCAGGCGGATGCGCCCCCGAACCAGGTAGAACACCGCCAGAAGCACCAGCATTCCAGCAAGCAGATACCCGCCGTATTCGCGCAGCGGACCGTCCCGGAAAGCGAGCCAGCGCATGCCGCCGTCCTGCACGATCACATCGGCCGCCGGCACCCGGCTGGAGGTCGTGACGTTCGCCTCGCCATAACGCAGCGCCCGCCACAGATCGGGGTCGGAGGCCCCGCCCAGGGTGCCGAGCTGCGCGTCGCTCGGCGCACCGGTCGCACCGGAGCCGATGTTGCTGCGCCGGACGCTGTCGTCGACCTTCAGTCCTTCCTGCCGCCTGAGGATATCCTCGAGCGTCTGTGCGCCTCCGGTTGCCGCCCGGGGCGCAAAAGCATCGGGGATGGCCGGCGGTACCGCATCCTGCCCCGCCGGGGTCAGCGCCGGGTCGCCGCCGGGGGGCGCCGCGTCGCCAGGTTCCTCCGGGACGGTGTCGCGCGGCGCAGGAAGCGAGACGTCGCGGCCGGCCGGGGGCAAGGCCGGATCCTGGGCCCACGCAATCCCGAACGGCGCAGCCATCACGACCGCCAAGAGGAATGCCAGCGGAAGTCGTCTCATCCTGTCGCCCCACGGGTTCGCTGCCGAGGCGCCGGACAGGCCCGGCGCCGTCGAAGATCAATTGGTCTTGCGCTCGTAGGCGGTGCCCCAGCCCCAGGCCCCGGAACCGAAGCCGCGGGCAACGACACGCTCGCGGTAGATCGCCGAGACGACGTCGCCGTCGCCGGCAAGCAGGGCCTTGGTGGCGCACATCTCGGCGCAGAGCGGCAGCTTGCCCTCGGCGATCCGGTTGCGGCCGTATTTCTGGAACTCCTCGGTCGAGTTGTCGGGCTCCGGCCCGCCGGCACAGAAGGTGCACTTGTCCATCTTGCCGCGCGAGCCGAAATTGCCCGCCTGCGGGTATTGCGGCGCGCCAAACGGGCAGGCGTAGAAGCAGTAGCCGCAACCGATGCACAGATCCTTTGAGTGCAGCACGATGCCGTCTTCGGTCTGGTAGAAGCAGTCCACCGGACAGACCGCCATGCAGGGCGCGTCCGAGCAGTGCATGCAGGCCACCGAGATCGAGCGTTCGCCAGGCGTGCCGTCGTTGATCGTCACCACCCTGCGGCGGTTGATGCCCCAGGGGATCTCGTGCTCGTTCTTGCATGCGGTAACGCAGGCGTTGCACTCGATGCAGCGCTCGGCGTCGCAGAGGAACTTGGCTCTTGCCATCTCGCTTTCTCCTTACGCTGCGGTGATCTTGCAGAGCGTGGCCTTCGTCTCCTGCATCAGGGTGACGGAGTCGTAGCCATAGGTCTGCGCGGTGTTGGATGCCTCGCCGAGGACATAGGGGTCCGCCCCTTCGGGGTACTTGTCCCTCAGATCGGCGCCCTCGAAGTGGCCACCGAAATGGAACGGCATGAAGGCCACGCCCGGCCCCACCCGCTCGGTCACCATCGCCATGACCTTGACCTTGCCCTGCTCGGGTCCCTCGACCCAGACCTGGGTCCGGTCGCGAATGCCGAGATTGTTGGCGTCGCGCGGATTGATCTCGACGAACATGTCCTGCTGCAACTCGGCCAGCCACGGGTTGGACCGTGTCTCGTCGCCGCCGCCCTCGTATTCGACCAGCCGGCCCGAGGTCAGGATGATCGGGTAGTCCTGACTGAAGTCCTTTTCCTGGATCGAGGCGTAGAGCGTCGGCAGCCGGTAGAGCTTGCGGTCAGAGTAGGTCGGATAGTCGGCCACCAGATCGCGCCGCGAGGTATAGAGCGGCTCGCGGTGCAGCGGCACGGGATCGGGGAAGGTCCAGACCACGCAGCGCGCCTTGGCATTGCCGTAGGGCGCGCATTCGTGCTGGATCGCCACCCGCTGGATGCCGCCCGACAGGTCGGTCTTCCAGTTCACGCCGCCGACCTTGTCCGGCGCTCCGGCAACCTTTTCGATCGCGGCGCGCTCGTCGTCGGTCAGATCGCCGTCCCAGCCGAGATCGATCAGCATCTGCATCGTGAATTCGGGGTAGCCGTCCTGAAGTTCCGCCCCCACGGTCGAGGTGCCCTCGGCCAGCAGGTTCTCGCCCTCGTACTCGACGCCATAGCGGGCACGGAACGGCAGGCCGCCCTTCGAGACCGGCATCGACGAGTTGTAGAGCGTCGCCGATCCGGGATGGTTCATCTCCGGCGTCCCCCAGCAGGGCCAGGGCAGGCCGTAGAAGTCGCCATCGCAGGGGCCGCCATTGGCCCTGAGCGTGGTCTTGTCGAAGGTGTGCTGGTTGGCCATGTGCAGCTTCAGCCGCTCGGGGCTCTGGCCGGTGTAGCCGACGGTCCACATGCCGCGATTGAACTCGCGGGTGATGTCCTCGACGACCGGCTCTCCGTCCTTCACCTCGATGTTGCGGAAGATGCGGTCGGCGAAACCGAACTTTTCGGCGAACTTGGCCATGATCGTCTGGTCGGGCAGGCTCTCGAACAGGGGTTCCACCACCCGTTCGCGCCATTGCAGCGACCGGTTCGAGGCGGTCACCGATCCCGAGGTTTCGAACTGGGTCGAGGCCGGCAGCAGATAGACCCCGTCGGTGCGGTCGTGCATCACCGCCGAAACCGTCGGGTAGGGGTCGATCACCACCAGCGTGTCGAGCTTCTCCATCGCCGCCTTCATCTCGGTGCCGCGGGTCTGCGAGTTGGGCGCGTGCCCCCACAGGACCATGACCCGGATATTGTCGTTCTGGTCGATGTTGGCCTTGTCCTCGAGCACACCGTCGATCCACCGCGACACCGGAATGCCGTTGGTGTTCATCAGGCTGATGTCGTTGCCGTCGCCGTCCTTGACGACGTTGCCGTCGGCATCCTTGAGCATCGCGAACCGGCCCTTGAGCCAGTCCAGATCCTCGCCCCAGACCCGCGACCAGTGCGCCCAGGCGCCGGCGGACAGACCGTAGTAGCCCGGCAGGTCGTGCGACAGCACGCCGAGATCGGTTGCGCCCTGCACATTGTCGTGGCCGCGGAAGATGTTGGTACCGCCACCCTCGACGCCCATGTTGCCCAGGGCGAGTTGCAGGACGCAGTAGGCGCGGGTGTTGTTGTTGCCGTTGGTGTGCTGGGTGCCGCCCATGCACCAGATCACGGTGCCGGGCTTGTTGGTCGCCAGCGTCCGCGCCACCCGTTCCAACTGGCTGCCGGGCACACCGGTGACGCGCTCGGTCTCCTCCGGCGTCCAGTTCTTCACCTCCTCGCGGACCCGGTCCATGCCCCAGACCCGGGTGCGAATGAATTCCTTGTCTTCCCAGCCATTCTCGAAGATGTGCCACAAAAGGCCCCAGATCAGCGCCACATCGCTGCCGGGCCGCAGCCGGACGTATTCGTCGGCATGGGCGGCGGTCCGCGTAAAGCGCGGATCGCAGACGATGAGCGGAGCGTTGTTCTCCTCCTTGGCCTTCAGGATGTGCATCAGCGAGACCGGATGCGCCTCGGCCGGGTTGCCGCCGATGAGGAAGATCGCCCTGGAATTGTGGATGTCGTTGTAGGAGTTGGTCATGGCGCCGTAGCCCCATGTGTTCGCGACGCCCGCAACCGTGGTGGAGTGGCAGATCCGGGCCTGGTGATCGACGTTGTTGGACCCCCAGTAGGCGGCGAACTTGCGGAACAGATAGGCCTGCTCGTTGGAATGCTTGGCCGAGCCGAGCCAGTAGACGCTGTCCGGGCCGCTCTCGTCACGGACCTGCAGCATCTTGTCGCCGATCTCGGCGATCGCCTCGTCCCAGCTGATCCGCTTCCAGACCCCGCCTTCCTTCTTCATCGGGTATTTCAGCCGCCGTTCGCCGTGGGCATGCTCGCGGACCGAGGCGCCCTTGGCGCAATGGGCGCCCAGGTTGAAGGGGCTGTCCCAGCCGGGCTCCTGCCCGATCCAGACGCCGCCCCTGACCTCGGCGATGACCGTACAGCCGACCGAGCAGTGGGTGCAGACCGACTTGACGATGTTCACATTGGCGTCGATCGCGGTCTGCGCCTCGGCCCGGGTGACGGTGCCGCCCAGCGCGCCCACCGCGGCCAGTCCGCCGATGGAAAGGCCCGATCCGCGCAGGAACCCGCGGCGGTCGATGTGGTGTTCTCCAGTCCCGGTCAGGACAGACGGGCGCAGCGCTGTCTGCGAGCCACCATCGGTCTTTTTCCTGAGCATGTCCCTACTCCCTTGCTGTTCCGGCCCGCGCCCTCGTCACCGCCTCAGAAACGGGCGGTCTGGTAATAGGTGCGGATGTGGTCGGTATCCTGCAGGCCGGCCTTTTTCGGCGCGGCCTCCTCGGCGGCGGCCTCGGTACCGCTGGCGGCCGCGCCGGCCACCACCGGCGCCGCTCCGGCGAGTTTCAGAAAGTCCCGACGGCTTGCCGTCTTGTCGCTCTTGCTCTCCATCCGGCTTCTCCCTTTTCTTCCGGCCGCCCGGGCAGCCGGCGATCCCTATGCCGCGACCAGTCGGAACGCTTCCGCCTCGATCGCCATGAACTGTCGCCCGATCGCGCCCACCGGCGCGTAGAATGCCGACCCCTTGGCCGCTTCGAGATCGGCGTAGAAATGCGCCGCCCAGGGCGCGACGTGGCGGCCGAAGAACTCGCGCTGCTTCGAGAGCGGCGCCGGCGCGCCGAAGCGGCCGACGATCAGGCCCGACATCATCTCCATCAGACTGGCGATGGAATCCTCGGGCTCGAACACGCTGTCGGCCCGTCGGATACCGCTTCTGGCCATCTCCTCGCGCAGAAGCGCCAGCGGCTTTTCGTTGAGAAAGCCGGTCATGTAATAGCTGGCGAAAGGCAGAAGCTCACCGCGCCCCAGCCCGATGAAAAGCGCGGTGAATTCGCGCTCGACCACGGACGGAGCGGTCTTTCTCGCCAGCGCGGCCAGTGCGGTCACGGCGCGGCCAAGCGGCGTCTCGTCGCCGCTCAGCGCCGCGGTCCGCGCCAGCAGCTCCTTGCCCGGCGGCCGCGCCAGCAGCGCCGACAGAAGGCCGTAGAGGTCGGCCCGCGACTGGTCTTCCTCGGCAATCGGCTTGGACGTCGCAGCTTCGGCCATCTCAGCGCCCCTCGAACGCAAAACGCATGTGTCGCGGTCCTGGTGTCGGTGCCGATGCCGGCCCTGCCGCGGTCTCGATCTCTCCGGGCAGGTCGGCCTCGGCCTCGGCAACCGGCTGCGGCTCCGCGTCGGGCTCTGCCGGGCTTGCCACTTCGGCGATTTCGGCGAGCCTCTCGACCATGCCTCGACCGACCCTGTAGACGGTTGGCAGGTCCGCCACGACGGTGGCACCGTCGGTGAAGTCCTCGCCATGGTCGACCAGGCCGTCCAGGTTGGCCAGAACCGGGTTCGACACCCACAGCCGCCGCAGCGCCCGGCGCCGCAGTCGCTCGGGCACCGCCCGCCCCAGGAACGCGGCGAAATCGTCGCCCGACCCCAGTGTATCAGGATCGGGCAGGCCCAGTTCGGCCAGCAGATCCTCGTCGCTCACAGCCGCCAGCCTGGCTTCTTCGGCAGCGGCCCTGCCGGCCTCGCCGGCCTCGCGTTCCGCCTCGGCCTCGGCGGCGACGCCGGCCTTGCGCCGCGACCAGAAATCAGCGGACGCGCTCATGTCGCCTCCGGCCGGGGCCGCGGTGCCCGGAACACGTCCGACGCCTGATGGATGCGCGGGTCGCCCTTGCCATCCTCGGCCAGGTCCACCCGAACCGTGTCGCGGCGCCGCTTGATGAACGGCTCCTCGACGTGGTGGATGTCGCAGAACCCCTGCACCCAGGCGATCAGCCCCTGGGGCATCGGCACCGCATCGACCAGCCCTTCGCCGGAATCGAGATAGTCCTGCCCCTCGTAGGCCGACGCGGTGACCAGCGCCGGCACCCAGGGGCAGGCATTCTCGGGATCGGTGCTTTCGCGCATCACCACGATGACCGACGGAATTCGCGAGGACAGTGCCACCAGATAGCCCTCGGTATCCGACGACCACAGCATCACCGGCAGTGTCGCAGCGTGGTATTCAACTGTCTTGCCTTCGCGACGAAGCACCTTCCACCGCGCCGGTCCGGCGCCCGGCACCACGGCCACCACGCGCCAGGACCATGCCGCCCATCGCGTCACGCCGGGCGATTTCCGCACGACGATCCCGACCGGCAATGTCGCTTGCGCCAGTGCCATGAGTGGTGCGCCATCCTCCCGACAGGTCCCGTAGCCGGACCCTTGCGGTCAGCTTGGGGCAAAGATTGCCTGCAAACCAACCAAATTCTTGGTGATTCGCAGAAATCTTGATCAACATTGGCGCAGAGTGGACATTTTGTCCCGACCGCTCTCGTCCGGCGCCGCGACCGAGTGACGACCTGTCCGCAAGTCGATTCCCGATGGTTTCGATAGGAAATCATCGCGGTGCGCGCGGACCGAATCGTAACGACATTCGGATGATTGGCGCTTTACCCGTCGAGCCGTTCGCGCCTAGCTTCGACGAGTCCTCGAACTGCGGCGAACGCGGGAAGGACTGGGGAGGCGCAATGCCAAGACAGTTGGTTCTGTGCAATTGCATGGGAAGCCAGCGCATCGACGCTGATGGATTGTCGGTGGCGACCGGGCTTGCCTGTTCACGCGTTCATTCGGAGCTGTGCATCAGCGAGGCGGCAGCGGCGGAGGCGGCAATCCGGGACGGCGACGCGGTGATCGCCTGCGCCCAGGAGCGGGCGCGGTTCGAGGAGCTCGCCGGGGCGATGGGCGCCGACCCGCCACGGCTGGTGGATATTCGCGACCGTGCCGGCTGGACCGAGGACGGCAATGCCACGCCGAAGATGGCGGCACTGATCGCCGAGGCGCTGCTGCCCGAACCATCGGTGAAGACTCTCGATATCACCTCGGCCGGCGCCTGCCTGATCATCGGCCCCGGCGAGGTTGCATTCGCCGCCGCCGAGCGGCTGTCCGGCCAGCTCGCCGTCACCGTCATGGTCACCGATACGGCCGACCTGCCGCCGACGCGGCGTTTCGAGGTCGTCCAAGGCCGCCTGACTTCGGCCACCGGCACGCTGGGCGCCTTCGAGCTGAGGTTCGACGCGCTGCGGACCGTGCAACCCGGCGGGCGTGGCGAACTGGCCCTGACCGGGCCTCGCGACGGCGCCCGGACGATCTGCGACATCATCGTCGACCTGTCCGGTGGTGCGCCGCTGTTTCCTGCCCCGCACAAGCGCGACGGCTATCTGCGCGCCGATCCGGGCAGCGCCGCAGCCGTTGCCGCGGCGGTGTTCGAGGCGGCGCAGCTTGTCGGCACGTTCGAGAAACCGCTCTACGTCACGCTGACCGAACACCTCTGCGCTCATTCCCGCGCCGGGCAGATCGGCTGCAGCCGCTGTCTCGACGCCTGCCCGACCGGGGCGATCGTGCCGGATGGCGAGAACGTGAAGATCGACCCGCTGGTCTGCGCCGGTTGCGGCGCCTGCGCGGCGCTCTGCCCTTCCGGCGCCATCGCCTACGACGCCCCGCCGGCAGCGACGCTGCTGCGACGCGTCGGCACCCTGGCCGAGGCCTTCCGCAAGGCTGGCGGTGGCGCACCCCGGCTGCTGGTCCATGATGCCCACGGCGCCGAGGTGATCCGCCTCGCCGCCCGCTTCGGCCGAGGACTGCCGGCGGATGTGATCCCGCTGGAAGTCATGGAACTGGCCACCGCCGGGCACGCAGAGATGCTGGCCGCGCTGGCCATGGGCTTCGCCGCGGTCGACCTCCTGCTCTCGCCGGGCTCCGACCGCGAGGTTCTGGGCTTCGAGCATGCGCTTGCCGCGGCCATGGGCGGTGAAGGACGCCTGCGCCTCCTCGACATCGACGACCCGGATGCCCTGCCCGAAGCGCTCTATGGCACGGCGCCGGAAGCGCACCGGGCCCGGCCGATCCTGCCGATGGGCAATCGTCAGCAGGTTGCCCGACTGGCCGCCCGCGCGCTGGTTCCCGGGTCAGGTTCCCCCCTGCCCCTGCCCGACGGCGCGCCCTACGGTGCGGTCCTGGTGAATACGGAGGCCTGCACGCTCTGTCTCAGTTGCGTCTCGCTCTGCCCCTCCGGAGCGCTCATCGACAACCCCGACAAGCCGCAGCTGCGCTTTCAGGAGGACGCCTGCCTGCAATGCGGCATCTGCCGCACGGTCTGCCCCGAGGACGCGATCGCGTTGCGCCCGCAGATGGACCTTTCCGATGCCGCCCTGGGCCAGCGGGTCCTCAAAGAGGAAGAGCCATTCCACTGCATCGACTGCGGCCGGCCCTTTGGCGTCCGCTCGACGGTGGAGCGGATCCTGGAGAAGCTTGCCGGCAAGCACCCGATGTTCCCCGACACCGCGGCCGGACGTACCATTCAGATGTGCGACGATTGCCGGATCAAGGCCCAGTTCGCGGCCGGGGATAACCCGATGTCGCTGGGTGAGCGGCCGCGGCCGCGGACCACCGGGGACTATCTTTCGCGGCGCCGGGATCACTGATGGACAACCGGGGCGCCCAGGTCCGCCGGTGCCATCGCCGCCACATAGGCGAGAATCGCGTCGATATCGCCCGGCTGCAGGCGTACCGGCGCGATCGGCGGCGGCCGTGCCGCGTCGAAGGCCGGGCTGATGCCCTCGACCTGGACAAAGGCCGGGTGCGGATTGCGCACATAGAAGGTCGAGAACCGTTCCTGCCAATCGGGGAGCGCGCGCAGCGCCATGAACGACGGGGTCGATCCGATGCCGATGTTCCGCCCATCGGGGCTGACCCGGTGGCAGCGGCGGCAAGCCTCGTCGGACACCTTGCGGCCCAACCCTGCGTCGCCCTCGATCTCAGGCACCGGATCGGACGCGACCGCCGGCGCGGCGGCGTAGGCGGCGCCCTCTTCCGGAACGAAGGCCATCACCGCCGCCATGCCTGCATCGGAAGCGATCCACTCGGCGAATTTTGCCGCAGCCGGATTCTCCGTCACCGTCTCGACGTCGAACAGGTGCGTGTCGCGCGCGAACAGCGCCGGCGGCGCCGCGACCCGCACGATCAGCAGGTCAGCGCCGCTTTCAGCCAGCTCGACCTGCCGCCCGGTCTTGAGCGAAAAGCGCGGCCGGAGATAATCGAGAAGCCCGGACGCGACCACCTCGGGGTCGGCGTGCAGGCGGAAGCTGCGGGCCTCCTGCGCGGCGGCTTGGCCGGCGCAGGCGATGGCCAGGCAGGGGACCAGAAACAGGGCGCAGAGCCGGACCAGTGTCGGTTCCTCCCGGCCCATGGCTTCGCAGGCGCGGCCGTCCGGGTCAAGCCGAGGGGTGGCCCGGGACAAGGGAGCACGGAAAATGGATGATGACTTCAACATGTCGCTGAGGAAGTTCCTCAAGCAGGTGGGTGTGACCTCACAGCAGGCGATCGAGGAGGCGGTGCGCAAGGCCGGCCCCAGCGCGGCGGGAACGCATCGGGCGAAGATGGTGTTGACCGTCGACGGCCTGGATCTGACCCATGTCGTGGAGGGCACGATCAAGGGTCCGCAATCGTGACGATGACCCGTGACCGCGTTCTGGATGCGTTGAAGACCGTCGCCAACCCGCTGACCGGCAAGGATATCGTTTCCGAGGGGATGGTCCGGGCGCTGACCGTGGATGAGGGGGCGGTGCGGTTCGTGCTGGAGATTGATCCGGCCAGACACGAGATGATGCAGGCGGCCCGCGCCGAGGCGGAAGCCAAGCTCAAGGCACTGGCCGGCGATGGATGCGTGTCGGTGGTGATGACGGCGCACAGCGCTGCGCCGAGGCCGCCGGACCTGAAGCCAAGTGCCCGCACCGAACCGGCGGGACCGGAGAGGATCCCCGGCGTCGACCGCGTTCTGGCCATCGCCAGCGGCAAGGGAGGTGTCGGCAAGTCCACCGTAGCCGCCAACCTTGCCACCGCGCTGGCGGCCGAAGGTCGGCGGGTCGGCCTTCTGGATGCGGATGTCTACGGCCCGTCGCAGCCGCGGATGCTGGGTGTCTCGGACCGCCCCGCCTCGCCCGATGGCAAGACGATCCTGCCGCTCAGGAACCACGGCGTCACGTTGATGTCGCTGGGCCTGATGACGCAGGAGGACGAGGCGGTTGTCTGGCGCGGACCGATGCTGATGGGGGCGCTGCAGCAGATGTTGTTCCAGGTGCAGTGGGGGGCGCTCGACGTCCTGCTGGTCGACCTGCCGCCCGGCACCGGCGACGTGCAGATGACCCTGTGCCAGAAGGCCCTGGTCGACGGCGCGATCATCGTCTCCACACCGCAGGACATCGCCCTGCTGGACGCCCGCAAGGGCATCGACATGTTCCGCAAGATGAACACGCCCATCGCCGGGCTGATCGAGAACATGTCCACGCATGTCTGCTCGCGCTGCGGCCATGAAGAGCATCTGTTCGGCCATGGCGGCGTCGCGCGGGAGGCCGAGCGACTTGGCGTGCCGCTCCTGGCCGAGATCCCGCTGCACATCGACATCTGCACCAGTTCGGACGGCGGCGCGCCGGTGGTTGTCTCTCACGCCGGATCAGCGCAGGCCGACGCGTTCCGCGACCTCGCCCGGCGTCTGGTGGCGGAGGGGCTGGCATGACCGTCGTCCCGCGGTTCCCGCCACTGCTGACCGGACTGGCGACCGGCCCGGCCAATCCCTTCGTCGTTGCCTGCGACAAGGCGCGGCGCGGCGTGGATGCCGGGCTGCTGGCCTGGTCCGCCGGCCCCGAGCGGCTGCGCGCCGCGCTTGTGCTGGCGCCGGAAACGCCGCTCGGCCGGGCCATGGCCGGCTACGTGGCCTGTGCCGTCGGCGTGCAGAACGCCCTTGGCGCGCTTGCCCCCGCCGAAACGGCGGTGCACCTGGAATGGAGCGGCGGTGTGCGGCTGAACGGCGGCCATGTCGGCGGGCTTCATGTGGCGGCCAGCACCCGCGACCCAGCCGCCGCGCCGGACTGGATGGTGGTCGGACTGGACCTGACCCTGACGCTGCCCGGCGACTTCGAACCCGGCGAGACACCGGACTGGACCTCACTCACCGACGAGAGTTGCGGCGAGATCGTCCCGGTGGAACTGCTGGAGGCCTGGGCGCGGCATGCGCTGGTGCGTATCAGCGACATCGACGAGCCCGGCGCGAGGGAGTCGCTGCACCGCGAATGGCGGGGACTTTTGTGGCGGCTCGGCAAGACCGTCTCGGTACCGGCCGGCGGCACCCGCCACGAGGGCATATTCCTTGGCTGCGACGAGGACTTCGGGATGCTCCTGAGATCGGGCGAGGACACCCGGCTGATCCCGCTCACCGATCTGATCGAGGACACCTGATGCAGCTGGCCCGCGCCATTCACTTCGACGAGAGCGACCGGAACATCTTCCACAGCCCGGCGAGAACGGGCGAGTGGGCCATCTCGGGCGGCTTCGAGTTCTCCAACTGGACAGAGGCAGACCTCGCCGGCAAGGCGAGGCAGGCCTTCGCCAATGGCTGGCTGGGTGTCGAGACTTTCGGGCGCGTGACCTTCGTCGCCGTCAGCCGGATCGAGCCCGCCGAGTTCCGGGTGTTGACCGACCGGCTGGCGCAGCATTTCGTCGACATCTACGGCGCCCCGTCGCTGGATGCCGCGCGGCCCGCTGCCGAGGAAGAACTTGCGCAGATGGCCGACCTTTGCACCGACCATCCGCCCAACACCCTGCTGACCGTCATGCGCGAGCTGGCCGAATCCGGGGTGCGCGAACAGTACCGCTATATCGAAGCCGGCGCGGCCAGCCTTGAGCAGTTCGCGATCCACGGCAGCCTCGACGAATGACGCCTTGCACACACACCTGTTGAACCGGGGCACACGGGGCCTGAGCCCTCGGCTGCAATCAGATGTCCCAGGGGGCGCCGACCGCGGACGGTTTGCATGGGCATGCACCAATTTGCCTCGAGGGATGGGTCGTGGAGCCGTTTGAGTATCATGGAGTTTGGACGCTTGGCGCACTCGCGGCCGCACTCCTCGCGACCGGCGCCGTCGCCGGGCTGCTGGCCGGACTGCTTGGCGTCGGCGGGGGCATCGTTATCGTGCCGGCGCTTTTCTATCTGTTCGACGTGCTGGACATCTCGCCCGAGGTCGCCATGCACATTGCGGTAGCGACTTCGCTCGCCACCATCATCCCGACTTCCATTTCGTCAACGCGTGCGCACATGAGGCGGGGCTCTCTGGACTCTGTCCTGTTTCTGAAATGGGCGGGCTTCGTGTTTGTCGGCGCGGGCGCCGGCGGGTTCGTTTCCCGGTTCATCGACGGAAGTCAGCTCACCGCGATCTTCGGGTTCATCGCCCTTGGCGTCGCGGCCAACATGGCGACGCGGAAAAAGCGCGTGCTCGCCGATGCGCTGCCCGCCTCGACGATAGGCAATGCCGCAATTGGCACAACGATCGGGTTCCTTTCGTCGTTGATGGGAATTGGAGGCGGAACGCTTTCGGTGCCGGCCCTGACGCTCTTTTCGGTGCCGATGCATCGCGCGGTGGGTACGGCATCGGCCTTCGGATTGGTGATCGCCGTTCCCGCAGTCATCGGCTTCATCGCCGCCGGCTGGGACGCTGACGGACTGCCTCCGGCATCGTTGGGCTATGTCAACCTCGCCGCCTCGGTTCTGATTGCCTCGACGACCATCTTCACCGCCCCGCTCGGAGCCCGAATCGCACATGCGATCAATCCGCGGATGCTTAGACTGTGCTTCGCAACGTTCCTGGGTCTCACCGCGTTGCGCATGCTCTTGAAGACGTTTCTGCCCTGACCAGGTCATGGCAGCCCACGCACAAGCCGGAAGTGCCATCGAACGGGAGAAACCCATGAAAAACAGGACCACGCCAGTGACTGCAGGACCAATCCAATGACCATTTCTGCGGCGGTGATTGGCCTTGGCTCGATGGGCTTCGGCATGGCGCAATCCCTTGTGCGCGGCGGCGTTGCAACCCATGGATTCGACATCGATTCGCGACAGGAGGCCAGGTTTCGCGACGAAGGAGGTGCACCGGGAGCGCTCCAGGACGTCGCTCATGGCCTGGACGCGGTCGTGGTGGTGGTCCTGAACGCGTCGCAAACCGAACAGGTCCTGTTTGGCGAGAACGGCATCGTCCGCCGGCTTCGCAAAGGGGCGGTCATACTGGCTTGCGCAACCGTGCCTCCGGCTTTCGCGAAAGACATGGAAGCGCGTTGCATGCAGTCCGGGGTTCACTACCTGGACGCGCCGATTTCCGGTGGATCGGCGAAGGCGGCGGCAGGGCAGCTCTCGATCATGGCCTCAGGAAGCCCCGAAGCCTTTTCAGCCGCGCGGCCAATCCTCGACGCCGTCGCCAGCACCGTTTTCGAGCTCGGACCCAAGGCCGGCGCCGGCTCGGCCATGAAGGCGGTCAATCAGCTTCTGGCCGGGGTCCACATTGCTGCCATGGCCGAAGCGCTGACATTCGGCATCACCCAGGGCATCTCGCCCGAGACATTTCTTGATGTCATTCCGCAATGCGCGGGCACCTCCTGGATGCTGGAGAACCGCGCGCCGCACATTGCCGCGGGCGACTACACGCCGCGCTCGGCCGTCGACATCTGGCCCAAGGATCTGGGGATTGTGCTTGATATCGCCCGAGAGGCCGCCTTCAAGGCGCCGATCACCGCTGCTGCGCTGGAACAATTTCGCGCTGCTTCCGCGATGGGGCTGGGCCGGGAAGACGATGCCGCCGTCGCCAAGGTTTATGCCAACGCCGCAGGCATCAGTTTGCCCAAGGGCAAATCGGAGCAGCAATCATGAGACCGGCCGTCGCCCTGGCGGCTCGGGACTGCCGAAAGGACACAATGCCGGCGCGGCCGGCCGCGCACCGCAAGCTTTTGCTCCGGGCAAGCGCAACGGCCTTGTCTGTCCTGGCCCCTGGCATGGCGAGGTCCGGGACATGACAGCGGTGCTCGGATGCATTGCCGACGACTTCACCGGCGCCACCGATCTTGCCGGGCTTCTGGCCCGTTCCGGGGCACCGGTGTCGCTCAGGATCGGCGTGCCAAGCGAACCTGCCAGCAATGCAGTTGCGTTCGAGGTGATTGCACTCAAGATACGTACGGCGCCGGCCGAAATGGCGGTCAGCCAGGCCCGTGAAGCGTTGGCTTGGCTGAAAAACGCCGGAGCGACCCGGTTCTTCTGGAAATATTGTTCGACCTTCGATTCCACCCCAAGTGGAAACATCGGCCCGGTGGCCGAAGCGCTCATGGCCGACCTTGGCGTGAGCCAAACCATCTATTGCCCCGCATTTCCGGAAAACGGCCGCACAGTCTTCATGGCCAATCTCTTCGTCGGGCGGCTTCCGTTGTCAGAAAGCCCGATGAAGGACCATCCGCTGACCCCCATGCGCGACAGCAATCTGATGCGTCTGCTGGAACCCCAGGTCACGCTGCCGGTCGGGATGATCGATCACCCGACCGTCGCCAAGGGTGTCACCGCACTGCGTGAATACCTGGCTGGCCTGCAAGGCGACGGGATCGCTCACGTCATCGTCGACGCCGTGTGTGACGCTGATCTCGAGGTCATCGCCCGGGCCTGTTTCGATCTGCCATTGATGACCGGGGGAAGCGCGGTCGCCGGATCGTTGCCCGACATCTATCGCCTTGGGGGCATGCTTTCCGCCGAGACCGAACCGTCGGCGCGTCCCCCGCTGCCGAATGGGTCGATCGTGCTTTCCGGCTCATGCTCGGCGATGACCCGCGCTCAGGTTGCCGCGTTCATCAAAAGGGGTGGCCCTGCGCTGCGCCTCGATCCCGTCCAGTTGGATCGCGAGGGCCCCGCATCTGCGCTTGCCTGGCTGGCGGCCCAGGAGCCCGGCGCAACTCCGATTGTCTATGCCACGGCCGAGCCGGAAGAGGTACGCGCCGCTCAGGAAAGACTTGGCGCAGACAAGGCCGGCGATACCGTTGAACGCGCACTGGCGGCGATTGCCGTGGCCGCGCGGAACCAGGGCACCCGACGTTTCGTCATCGCCGGCGGAGAGACGTCAGGCGCGATTACTCAAGCGCTCGGCGTCGAGCGGCTTGATGTCGGCCCGGAAATCGCTCCCGGCGTGCCCTGGTGCTTTGCAGTCAGCGCCGGACAGCCGATTGCCATAACCCTCAAGTCGGGCAATTTTGGCGCCGAGGACTTTTTCTCGGACGCCTTGGCGAAACTGGAAACGACATGAGCGACGAGGCGAAGCTGCGCGAACGGATGTGCCGATTGGCCCGATCCATGTTCGATCGCGGCCTGACTCACGGATCAACGGGCAATGTGTCCGCGCGCACGCCGGATGGCGGTCTGCTGGTTTCGCCAACCGGCACAAGTTTCGGTCGGCTCGACCCTGCCCGGCTCAGCCGGCTCGACGCACAAGGGCACCACATTGCGGGCGACAAGCCGACAAAGGAAATGCCGCTGCACAGCGCCTTTTACGCCACGCGCAGCACCGCCGGAGCGGTGGTGCATCTGCATGCGACGCATTCGGTGGCACTCTCCATGCTGCCGGATGCCGATCCGGACGACTTTCTGCCGCCGCTAACGCCCTACGCGATCATGCAGCTGGGCCGCGTGAAGCTTCTGCCGTTCTTCATTCCGGGCGATCCGGCGATGGGAGAGGCGGTCAGAGGACTTGCCGGCAAGCGCAGCGCCGTGATGTTGGCCAATCATGGTCCCGTCGTCGCCGGCAAGGACGTCGAGGCGGCCTGCAATGCCATCGAGGAACTTGAAGCGACGGCGCGCCTCGCCCTGCTGACCCATGGCATGCAACGTCAAATCCTGAGCGAGGAGCAGAGGCGCGCCGTGGTCACCAAGTTCGATGTCGAGTGGGACGCATGATGCGGTTTTCTGCCAATCTGGGGTTCCTGTGGGCCGATCGCCCCCTGCCTGACGCCATTCGCGCAGCCAGGCGGGCGGGGTTCGACGCTGTCGAATGCCACTGGCCCTACGATGTTCCCGTGCCGGCCGTGAAAGAGGCCCTGGAAGAAACCGGCATGCCGCTTCTGGGCCTGAACACGAGGCGCGGCAACACGGCCGTTGGCGAAAACGGATTGGCCGCGCTTCCGGGGCGCGAAGACGACGCGCGTGCCGCCATCGACGAGGCGATCGCCTATGCGCGTGCCAGTGGGGCCATGGCCGTGCACGTCATGGCAGGGTTTTCCGGTGGACCTCGCGCCGAAGCGGCGTTTTGCAGCAACCTGCGCTACGCCTGCGAGCGGGCGGCGGACCTGACCTTCCTGATCGAGCCGCTCAACCACTATGATGCGCCGGGATATTTCCTTTCGACGTCAGCGCAGGCGGCCGGGATCATCCACCGGCTTGGTCTGCCGAACCTGAAGCTGATGTTCGACTGCTACCACATCCAGATCATGGAGGGTGACATCAGTCGCCGCCTGAAGGCATTGCGTCCGCTGATCGGTCATATTCAGATCGCGTCGGTGCCTGACCGGCGCGCCCCCGATCATGGCGAGTTGAACTACCACCACGTCTTCCGGACGATCCTGGACCTTGACTGGCGGCAGCCCATCGGCGCGGAGTACATTGCCGCTGAGGGCACGGAGACGACCCTCGACTGGTTGCGCGCCGCCGCCAGCCTGAACCCATAGCCTGTGGCTCAGTGCCGGTCGATGCGGGTGCCTGACACCCGTCAGCACGCCCACCCCCCGCAGCGTTCGGCCCTATTTCACCGGTAGCCCCGCCGCCAGCATCCGCTTCTGCGCGCTGCGTTCGCGGCGTTCCCGGTCCTCGGCCAGCCGCACCGATCGTTCCACGAAGTCGAGGTGCCGGCGCGCCGCGGCATCGGCCTCGGCCGGATTGCCCGCCTCCACCGCCGCCGCGATCTCGCGGTGCTGGGCGAGGAGCTTCTCGCCGGTGCCGTCGATGGTGCGCAGATGGGCGCGGTTGTAGAACATGCCGCGCCGGGTCAACTCGTAGATCGAGGCCATCATGTGGATCAGCGTCACGTTGTGACTGCCGTTCACGATGGCGACGTGAAAGCCGATATCGGCCTCCGCCGCCGCCTCGCTGTCGCCTGCCGCCTGAGCCGCCTCCAGCATCTCCATCTGCGCCGTGATCGCCGCACGGTCAGCCGCGGTGGCGCGTTCCGCCGCAAGCCGCGCGGCGAAGGCCTCCTGTTCGCGCCGGTATTCGAGATAATCGAAGAAGGCGAGCCCGTGCCGCGCGTAGAGGTCGATCAGAGCGGGCGACATCGCCTGCCCCGAAAGCGCCGCGACGAATGTGCCCTCGCCGTGGCGGACATGGATCAGCCCGTCCGCCTCGAGCCGCTTCAGCGCGTCGCGCACCTTCGGGCGCGATACGTCCACCCGCTCGGAAAGCTCGCGCTCCGAGGGCAGCCGGCTGCCCTCGCGCAAGACACCCTGGATGATCAGATCCTCGATCTGGTTGACCACAAGGTCCACGACCGACTCGTGCGGAATCCGGTCGAACAGCTTCTCTGCTTCCATGGCGCTCACCTCTCCCGGTTTATGGTAATCTTGATTGACCACTGTGACAAGACAGCGCAGGGCGCCTTTCCCAACAAATCCTCGAATCCCCAGCATTTCCTTCGGATGGGCCTCAAGGCGAGCTCGTCCATCCACCTGCAAGTGGTAAACAAAATTGTTGACTTGAGCAGTGGTAAATTTTATGCACCTCTCCCAACACGCATGGCGGCCATGCCGGATGCGAAGCGAAGCCCGGGTCGACCGGGGAAGGGCTGAACGGAGGAAAGCCATGAAGAACACCGTCACATCGATCGTCACCGCCACCGCGCTGGCGCTGACCGCGCAAGCGGGCCTCGCCGCCGACAAGCTGCTGTTGAAGACGCCCGTGGCGTTCTCGACCGCGCTGCCGAGCCTCGGCACGCCGATCCCGCGCGTCGCCGAAGAGCTCGACCTGATGTCGGGCGGCACGGTGAAGATGAAGGTCTACGAGCCCGACAAGCTGGTACCGGCCTTCGAGATCCTCGACGCGGTGTCGTCGGGCAAGATCAACTCGGGCTACACCACCGCCGGCTACTGGGCCGGCAAGATCCCGGCCGCGCCGCTGTTTTCCGCCGTGCCCTTCGGCCCCGAGGCGGGCGAGTACATGGCCTGGCTCTACTACGGCAACGGCCTGACGCTCTATCAGCGCATGTATGACGAGGCCGGCTACAACGTCCACGTCGTCCCCTGCGCCATCATCGCGCCGGAAACCTCGGGCTGGTTCTCAAAGGAGATCAACGGGCCGGAGGACCTGAAGGGCCTGAAGATGCGTTTCTTCGGCCTTGGCGGCAAGGTGATGGAGAAGCTCGGCGTTGCCACCTCGCTGCTGCCCGGCGGCGAGATCTTCCCGGCGCTTGAGAAGGGCGCGATCGACGCCACCGAGTTCTCGATGCCCGCGATCGACCAGCGGCTCGGCTTCTACAAGGTGGCGAAATACAACTACTTCCCCGGCTGGCACCAGCAGGCCACCGTATTCGAGCTCCTGATCAACAAGGACGCCTGGAACGGCGCCGACGAACAGCAGCAGGCGATCATCGAGGCGGCCTGCAAGGCGTCGATGACCGACAGCTTTGCCGAAGGCGAGGCGCTCCAGTTCACCGCCATGCAGGACAATGTCGAGAAATACGGCGTCGAGATCCGGCAGTGGTCGCCCGAGATGCTGCAACTCTTCCACGACACCTGGATTGAGGTCGCAGCCGAGGAAAGCGCCAACGACCCGTTCTTCGCCGAGGTCTACCAGGATCTGAACACCTTCCGCGAGAACTACAATCTCTGGAAGACCAACGCCTTCCTGCCGCGGATGTAGATCCGAGAACCGCGCGCCGCCCCGCCCCCACGTGGGCGGCGCGCAACCACCAACGGCCGGTATGGCCGGATCCAATGACAGGCACACCGGCCCCGGCATCCCGCGCCAGACGCGGCGCCGCCGCCGCGTGGGCGCCCCCCGGGAGGAGGAACGATCATGGCCACGCAGAGCGAACCCGACCGCGATCTCGCCGGCACCTACGAGGCGATCACCGAACATCCCGAGCGGGACCGGCAGGCACTGGCCGTGGGCATCGACGGCTTCGTCAGGACGGTCGGCCACCTGGTGATGATGGCCAACCTCGCGCTGATCGCCGCCATCGTCGCCCAGGTCTCCATGCGCTACGCCATGAACCTGAACTTTCCCAAGCTCGACGAGTTGCAATGGCACCTCTACGGGCTGGTCACCATGGTCGGCGTCTCCTACGCGCTGACCACCGACAGCCATGTGCGCGTCGACATCCTGCACATGCAGCTCTCGCGCCGGTCGCAGCGGATCATCGAGGTGCTCGGCATCCTCGTCCTGCTCGCGCCGTTCATCTGGCTGATGATCGACCAGGGCTTCGACTATTTCCACGAGAGCTGGCGCGTGGACGAACGCTCCTCCTCGCCGACCGGCCTGCCCTGGCGCTGGGCGTTCAAGGCGCTGATCCCGGCAAGCTTCGTGCTCCTCGGCCTTGCCGCCATGGCGCGCCTCCTGCACGACCTCCACGCCCTGTTCTTCGGCCCGGCTTCCGAGCGGGAGGGCCGCGGCCTCGGCGCCGTCGTCCTGATGCTCATCCTCTTCGCCGCGGTGACAGCCGGCCTCGGCACGCTGGTCGAAAGCACCGAGGACCGGCTCGTCATCGCCATGTTCACCACCTTCATCGGGCTCCTGTTCACCGGTTTCCCCGTGGCCTGGACGCTGGCCGGGACCGGCATGCTCTTCGGCCTTCTCGGCTACCTCTTCGACAATGACATGATGGCATGGACCGGGCTCGAGGACACGCTGACCGGTCTCGACTACCTGACGCTTGGGGCCATCGTGAACCGGGTCTACGCGGTGATGTCGAACGCGGTCCTCGTGGCCTTGCCGATGTTCATCTTCATGGGGCTGATGCTCGACGAATCCGGCGTCGCCGAACGGCTGATGACGGCGATGACGCGGCTCTTCGGCACCGTCCGGGGCGGCCTTGCGATCACCGTGACGCTGATCGGCATCGTGCTGGCGGCCTCGACCGGGATCGTCGGCGCCTCGGTGGTGCTGCTGGGGGTTCTGTCGCTGCCGGCGATGGTCCAGCACAACTACTCCAAGACCCTGGCGACCGGCGTCGTCGCGGCCAGCGGAACGCTCGGCATCCTGATCCCGCCCTCGATCATGCTGGTGATCATGGCCGACCAGATGGCGCTCTCGGTGGGCGACCTCTTCATGGCCGCCGCGATCCCGGGGATGCTGCTCGGCGCGATCTACCTCGTCTACATCTTCGCGATCGCCCTGCTGAACCCAAAGGCCGCGCCCGCGCCCGAAGACGCGCGCCGCCCGGACTGGGCCGCGGTCAAGGACGTGATGGTCGCCGTGCTGCCGACGCTGGGCCTGATCCTCGCCGTCCTCGGCTCGATCTTCGCGGGCATCACAACGCCCACCGAGGCCTCCGGCATCGGCGCGATCGGCGCCACGCTGCTGGCGCTCGGTGCGCGGCGGCTGACCTTCGCCAAGACCTGGAACGTGCTCAAGGCCACCTTCAACACCACCGCCTACATCTTCGCGATCTTCCTCGGCGCCACCGCCTTCTCCTTCGTCCTGCGCGAACTGGGCGGCGACGAACTGATCGAGCGGATGGTGACCGGCGCGGGCTTCGGCCCGAACGGCACGGTGATCTTCATCCTCGGGATCGTGTTCCTGCTCGGCTTCGTGCTCGACTGGATCGAGATCACGCTGATCGTCCTGCCGCTGATGCGGCCGATCGTGAACGGGCTTGGGCTCGACGTCCCCGGCTTCGGCAGCATCGACGAGCCGGCGCTGATCTGGTTCGTGATCCTGGTCGCGGTGACGCTGCAGACCTCGTTCCTCACGCCGCCGGTCGGCTTCTCGCTGTTCTATCTCAAGGGCGTGTGCCCCGCGGGCGTCGGGCTCTCACACATCTACCGCGGGATCGTGCCTTTCGTGCTCCTGCAACTCCTGGCGCTGGCGCTGGTCTTCCTCTTCCCGGCGCTCACCACCTGGCTGCCCTCGGCGGCGTTCTGACAGACGCCGGGGCGGCCCCACAGCCCCGGCCCGTACAAAGGAGAGACCGACATGCGCCTGAAGGATTGCCACAACTTCCACGACTTCCGGCGGCTTGCCCGGCGTCGTCTTCCCGGGCCGATCTTCAACTACATCGACGGCGGTGCCGACGACGAGGTGAGCCTGCGCGCCAACACCCGCGCCTTCGAGCGCTGCGATCTGTTGCCGTCGGTGCTGGCGGGCGTGTCCGAGGTGGACATGTCGGTGACGGTGATGGGCCAGAAGCTGGACATGCCGGTCTACTGCTCGCCG
>JBNKWA010000086.1:0-18207 GCA_050299555.1 Paracoccaceae bacterium
AGGCGCAGGTTGAGAGCCAGCGACAGCACCACGCCGATGGCGCCCAGAAGGGTCAGCCACAGCGCCGTCGGCCAGACCGCCAGCACGCCGGCGGCCAGTGCCAGTGCCCGGCGCGCCGGCGGCAGGGGGTTCTCCATCGCCCCCTGAAGCCCGGCGGCGATGCCGTAGGTGCCGATCACCGCCAGCAGGAAGACGCGGCCCATCTCCAGCCAGTCGCCGGAAAGGAACGGCTCGTACGCGATCAGCACCGGCACGATGTAGAGCCCCTTGGCCAGCTTCCACGCCGCGAGGCCGGTCTTCATCGGCGGTGACTTGGCGATGGCGGCGGCGGTGAAGGCGGCGAGGCACACGGGTGGCGTGACGTTGGAATCCTGGCTGAGCCAGAAGATGATCATGTGCGCGGCGAGAAGGGCGGCCAGCCGGGCCTCGGCCGGAACCACGAGGTCGCGCAAGGGTGCGGCGACCTCGAGCGGCAGCGAGCCCACCAGCGCGGCGGCGTCGCCATGGGGCACCGGCCCGGCCAGCATCTCGATCGCGTCGGGCGCGCCCAGCATCAGCACCGCCCTTGCGGCGTCGGGCAGGGTGCCGTCGGCGATCATGTCCACTACCACGCGGTCGGAGATCATCCCGGCCAGTGCCGGGGCCGACAGGGTCGCGAGCACGATGTAGGCCGCCGTCACCGGCAGCCCCATGCCGAGGATCAGCGAGGCGAGTGCCACCAGGACGATGGCGAAGATGAGGTTGCCGCCCGACCAGCTTGCGATCATCAGCGAGAAGGTGTTGCCGATGCCGGCGGTGGTGATGACGTTGACGAGGAGCCCCACGGTGCACAGGAGAACCGCGGTGGTGATCATGTTCTCGGCGCCCATCCTGAGCGCCTCGATCACCGCGCGGGGGCCCATGGGGCGGGCGGTGAGCCAGCTCGACGCGATGACGGCGAGGATGCCGAAGACGGCGGCATAGGTGGGCGTGAACCCGGCCACCAGCATGCCGATCAGAAGCGCGATGGGGATGATGAAGCTGGCGCCGCCGCGGCGCATCGCCTCGCCGAGCGTGCGGCCGTCGGATTCCATGGGCGCGAGCTGCATGCGCTGCGCCTCGATGCGGACGAAATAGCCCACAGTGACGAAGTAGAGCAGCGCCGGCAGCACCGAGACGGCGACGATGGTCTCGTAGGGGATCTGGGTGAAGCTTGCCATGACGAAGGCGCCGGCACCCATGATCGGCGGCATGAGCTGGCCGCCGGTGGAGGCGGCGGCCTCGACCCCGGCGGCGAAGGTGGGCGGAAAGCCGGCGCGTTTCATCAGCGGGATGGTGATGACGCCGGTCGAGGCAGTGTTGGCGATGGCCGAGCCCGAGATGGTTCCGGTCAGGCCCGAGGCGATGACCGCGACCAGGCCGGGGCCGCCGACCAGCTTGCCGGCGATGGCCTTGGAGATGTCGATGACGAAGTCGCCGGCGCCCGAGCGCAGCAGGAAGGCGCCGAAGATGATGAAGAGAAAGACGTATGTCGAAGAGATCCGGGCGATGGTGCCAAAGAGCGCGTCATCCCCGTAGACGCTGCGGAAGAGCACCGATTCCAGCGACAGGCCGCGAAACGAGAAGACGCCGGTCAGCCAGCTGCCCCAGAAGGCGACATAGGTCAGGGCCAGAAGGATCAGCACCGGGATGATCCAGCCGACGGCGCGGCGGGTCAGTTCGATGGCGGTCGCGATCAGGATCGTGCCCATTACCCAGTCGAGCGGTGCCAGCCGCACGCCGCGGGCGTAGATCGCATCCTCGGCGGCGACCATGTAGAGCGCCGAGACGGCGGCGGCGACGCCGATCGCGAGGTCGATTGCCAGCCCCCAGCGGCTTGCCGCCCAGGCCCCCCGCGCCATCGGATAGGACAGTGCACAGAGCAGGGCAAACCCGGCGAAGTGAACCGCGTTGCGCTGCAGTTCCGACAGCACGGGCCAGACGGCGACGGCGAGGTGCAGGACCGAGATCAGTACCGCCAGGACTGCGGCTGCGATGGCGAGCGGGCCGTTAAGGCGGCGACCAGCGGTGGCCGGACCGCCGCCCTCGCGGTCTTGCGGGGGCTGAGCCACGCGTTATTGGGCGATCAGCCGTTCGGGGACGTCGATGCCCACTTCCTGGTAGTAGCGCACCGCGCCGGGGTGCAGCGGAACCGGCAGCCCGGCAATGGCGCGTTCGATGGCCATGGCCTTGGTCGCGGGATGGATCGCCTGCAGGAAGGGCAGGTTCTCGTAGATCGTCTTGGTGATCAGATAGACGTTCTCCTCGGGCACGTCGGCGTTGGTGGCGAGGAAGTTCGGCTGAGCGATGGTGGTCACGTCCTCGGCCTGGCCGGGATAGGTGCCGGCGGGAATCTTGTAGGCCGACCACAGGTCGCGCCCGGCATCGGCCGTGGCGATCTGTTCATCGGTGAAGCCGAGCAGCTTCACGCCATCGCCGGCGCTTGCGAAAAGCTGGCTGAGCGCGCCGACCGGCACGCCCGCCGGCGTGCTGATGCCCTTGACCTGGCCGTTTTGCAGCGCTTCGGCGGCGGGGCCGTAGCCGCCCTCGACCAGCGAATAGTCGTTGTAGATGTCCACACCGAAGCCCGAGAGGATGGCCTCGTTCGATCCGATGGTGCCGGAGTTCCGTGCCCCCAGGGCCACGCTTTCACCCTTGAGCGCGACGAAGTCGTCGATGGTGCCGGTGCTGGCGGCATCGGCCGAGACGACGAAGTGCTCGACGTTCTCCCACAACATCGACACCGAGCGCAGATTTTCCTGCGGCCCGTCGGCTTCCACCGGCCCGGTGCCGGTGGCGGCATAGCTGCCGTAGAGGCCCTGGAGGATCGCGAATTGCGCCTCGTTCTCGCGCAGGAGCCGCACGTTCTCGCCGGACCCGGCCGAACTGATCGCCGACATGCCGATCTTGTCGGAGGGTTCGAGCTTGACCTTGATGAGCGTCGAAAGCGCGACGCCGACGGGATAGTAGGTGCCGCCTGTCGAAGCGGTTGCCAAGATGTAGTTGGCCTCTTCGGCCAGCGCACCGGTGGCGCCGAAGGCGACGGCCAGCGCCGCCGCGCCGGCAAAGATGTCTCTGCGCTGTAAAGCCATGTCCAATCTCCCTGACCTTGATCTTTTTCGTTGTGCCCATTTGTCCCGAACGGGGCTTCGGTGACAAGCGAAAGCCTCCACCGATGCGCCAGCCGGCGTCAGGTCGCGTCACGCACCGGCGCCGGTGGGCGCGCCAGTTGTACCGCGAGGATGCCCGCCATGATGACCGCCACGCCCGCGAGATCGGCGGCAGCCAGTGTCTCGCCCAGAACCAGTGCGGCGATGGCAACGCCCAGGAACGGGTTTAGGAAATGGAAGGTCGCGGCCCGCGTGGCGCCGATGCGCCCGACGAGGTTGAACCAGACCACGGTCGCCAGCAGCCCGGGCACGATCGTGGTGTAGGCAAACGACAGGACCAGCGGCCATTGCCAGTCCACCGCCCAGGTTTCGAGCGCCAGCGACACGGGGAACAGCACGGCTGAGCCGACCAGCATCTGCAGCCCAACCACCATCAGCACATTGCTGCCGCCGGACGTGCCTCGAACCAGCAGGGTGGCGATGGCCAGGGCCAGTACCGCAATCACGCAAAGCCCGATGCCGGCGAGATCGGCACCACCCGACAGGCGAGACTGCATGACCATGAGAACGCCGGCCAGCCCGGCTGCCATCCCGGCAAGCGCCAGCGGCGACAGTCGCTCGCTGAAGGCCAGCCGACTGATGGCGGCCACGATCAGCGGCAGGGACGAGGCGATGATGACCGCCACCGATGCCTCGAGCCGCTGCATGGCAACGAAGATCAGGCCCAGATAGACGCCGTTCTGCAGCAGGCCGAAAAGTACTACCGCCACCCATTGCTGTCGGGACAGGCGGGCGCTCTGGCCCAGCGCCCGGGCGAGCAGGATCGCCACGACGCCGGAGATGACGAACCGGAAGCCCAGGATCAGGAACGGCGGCGCGTATGCCACCGCGATGCGCGCGGACGTGAAGGCGCTGGACCACATGGCAGCGAAGGCCAGCCCCATGGCGATCGCCTTGAGGTCCATCAGGTTGCTTTCCGTGACAGCGGAAAAGGCTGCAGGCCGCCCGCTGCCGGCAGCGCTCAGGTGTTGATAACGTCTTTCAGCGCCTTGGCGATGGTCACCTTGGCGACGCGGTCGGCCGGCTTCTGGATCGACTCGCCAGTGGCCGGGTTGCGGACGGTGCGGGCAGGACGTGCGCGGCAGGCGAACTTGCCGAGGCCGGGGAGCGTAACCGAGCCGCCGCCGGCGACTTCATTGGTGACGACGTCGGTCAGCGCGTCGAGGAAGCGGTTGGCGGAGGCCTTGTCGGACCCGACCTTGTCTGCAATCGATGCCACCAACTGAGTTTTCGTCATCGCTTTCTGCGCCATCTCCAGCTCCCTGTTTCGGCAACATCAATTCCCTTCGCACGGGCCGTTTCCTGTGCGGGGTTCGGAGACATAATCGGAAACCGACAACCAAGACAATCCCGTTTCGCCACCCTTGCTGCAATTCGCCGAAACACTGTTGCGCAAGGGTAATCGGCCGACCTGGCCCCGGTGCGGCCTAGAGAAACGCCGTCTCTTCGAAACTGCGGAGCTTGCGCGAGTGCAGGCGTTCGAGAGGCATTTCGCTCAAGGTCTCGACGGCCCGGATCCCGATCCCGAGATGCTGGGCCACCTGTCGCTTGTAGAAGGCGGTCGCCATGCCGGGCAGCTTGAGCTCGCCGTGGAGCGGCTTGTCGGAAACGCACAGGAGCGTGCCGTAGGGGACCCGGAACCTAAAACCGTTGGCGGCGATGGTGGCCGACTCCATGTCGAGCGCGATGGCCCGGCTCTGGCTGAGCCGATGCACCGGGCCGGACTGGTCGCGCAGCTCCCAGTTGCGGTTGTCGATGGTGGCCACGGTGCCGGTGCGCATGATCTTCTTCAGCTCGTAGCCCTGCAGCCCGGTGACCTCGGCCACCGCGTCCTCGAGTGCCACCTGCACCTCGGCCAGCGCCGGGATCGGCACCCAGGTGGGCAGATCGTCGTCCAGCACGTGATCCTCGCGGACATAGGCGTGGGCGAGCACGTAGTCACCCAGCGACTGCGAGTTCCGGAGCCCGGCGCAATGGCCGAGCATCAGCCAGACATGCGGCCGAAGCACCGCGATATGGTCGGTGATGGTCTTGGCATTCGACGGGCCGACGCCGATGTTGATCATGGTAATGCCGGAACCGCCGTCGCGTTTGAGGTGGTAGGCCGGCATCTGCGGCTGCTTGGCGACCTGACCGGTGGGCGGTGCGCCCTTGGCGGTGACGATATTGCCCGGCTCGACCAGCGCTTCGTAGGGCGAGCCGGGATCGGCCACGGCCTCGCGCGCGAAGCGCAGGAATTCCTCCATGTAGAACTGGTAGTTGGTGAACAGGACGTGGTTCTGGAAATGCTCGGGTGCGGTGGCGGTGTAATGCGCCAGGCGGGCCAGCGAGTAGTCCACGCGCTGCGCGGTGAAGGGGGCGAGCGGCCGGGTGCCGTCCTGGACCGGCAGCGCCTCGCCGTTGACGATGCGGTCGTCGGTGGAAACCAGGTCGGGTACATCGAAGAGGTCGCGCAAGGGGCGGGCAAGCTGGTCCTCGATCGAGCCCTCGACGAAGGCGTCCGCGCCCATGGCGAAGTGCAGGGGTATGGGCGTGTCGCTGGGCCGAACCACCAGCTCGACGCCATGGTTGCCGATAAGAAGGCCAAGCTGCTGGATGAGGTAGTTCCGGTAGAGCCCTGGATGGGTGATCGTCGCCGCATAGCGTCCCGGCATGGTCACGTGGCCAAAGCTGAGCCGGCTGTCGATCTTGGCAAAGCTCGACGTGGTGATCGACACTTCGGGGTAGAAGGCGCGGCAGTGCCCCTGGGGCGGCTCGCCGCCCATGACGGACGCGAAGTTCCGGCGCAGGAAACCCGTGGCCTGGTCGTAGAGCGAGGTCAGCGCATCGACCGCCGTTTCCGCCGTGGTGTGGCGCGACTCCGGTACCGGCGCCGGCGTTATCAGCGGCAGTTCGCTGCCGTGCGGGTTCGGGATCAACGGCGCGGCCCTCATGTGACGATCAACTCCGTCTTTTCGAATCTGGTGACGTCTATCAGCCCGACATCGGAGATCCGGAGGCTGGGGATGACCACCAGCGCCAGGAGCGAATGCTGCATGTAGGCGTTGTTGAGGCTGCAGCCGCAGTCGGCCATGGCCTTGACCATCGCCGCGGCTGCCTCGGCCACCTCGGCCGCCGGCGCGTCGGACATCAGCCCGGCGATGGGCAGCTTCACCAGCGCGACCTCACGGCCCTCGCGGAACACCACCACGCCGCCACCCACCTCGCGCAGCCGGTTCGCCGCCAGCGCCATGTCGGCCTTGGAGGTGCCGACGGCGATCATGTGGTGGCTGTCATGGGCCACCGTCGAGGCCACGGCGCAATCCACGTCATAGCCGAAGCCGGACACGAATCCGTTGACCACGCCGCCGGTGGCCCGGTGCCGCTCCACCAGTGCGATCTGGGCGACGTCGTTGGCACGGTCCATCTGCACGATGCCCTCGGTCACCGGCAACTCGGCCATCAGCGCCCGGGTCGGGGCCTGGTTCTCGACCACGCCGATCACCCGCGCCACGACCCGCTCGTCGGGCAGGTTCGAGGGCACGTCGAAATCGCCGGGCTTCAGGTCGCGGGCCATCCTGACCGTCTGGCGGCTGTCGCTCGGCCAGGCAAAGCCGGGCTTTTCCGCCTTCAGGACGCCGTCCTCGGCCACCACCTGACCGCGGGCGATCACCAGCTCGATAGGCAGCGTCCGCAGGTCCGAGGTCAGGATCACGTCGGCGCGGCGCCCGGGCGCGATCGAGCCAAGCTCGCGCTCCAGCCCGAAATGGGTGGCGGTGTTGATCGTCGCCATCTGCAGGGCGATGAGCGGTTCGAGCCCGCAATCGATGGCGTGGCGCACCACCCGGTTCATGTGCCCGTCATTGACAAGGGTGCCGGAATGGCAGTCGTCGGTGCAGAGGATGAAGTTGCGCGGATCGAGCCCCTTCTCGGTCACCGCGGTGATCTGGGCCTTGACGTCGTACCAGGCCGAGCCGAGTCGCAGCATCGCGCGCATGCCGTTCCTGACCCGGGCTATGGCGTCTTCCTCGCGCGTGCCCTCGTGATCGTCGGCCGGGCCGCCCGCGGCATAGGCCGGGAAACCGGAGAGGTCGGGCGAGGCGTAGTGCCCGCCCACGGTCTTGCCGGCGGCCTGGGTGGCGGCGATCTCGGCCAGCATCTTGGCGTCGGCATTGATGACGCCGGGGAAGTTCATCATCTCGCCGAGGCCGATGATGTTGGGCCAGCCCATGGCCTCGGCCACGTCCGCGGGCGTGATCTCCATTCCGGTCGTCTCCAGCCCCGGCGCCGAGGGGGCGCAGGACGGCATCTGGACGAGGACGTTGATCGGCTGGGCCAGCGCCTCGTCATGCATCAGCCGCACGCCCCTGAGGCCGAGCACGTTGGCCACCTCGTGCGGGTCCACGAACATCGTCGTGGTGCCGTGGGGGATCACCGCGCGGCAGAACTCGGTGACTGTAAGCATGCCCGATTCGATGTGCATGTGACCGTCGCAGAGCCCGGGCATGGCGAAGCGGTCATGGGCGTCGATGACTTCGGTACGCTTGCCGAACAGGGCATCGGCCTCGTCGAAGAGGATGGCGGCGAAGCGCCCCGACTTGATGGCGATGGTGGCGCCGGGGATCACCTCGCGGGAATGCACGTTCACCCAGCGGGCGTTGCGGATCACCATGTCGGCCGGCGCTCGGCCGGCAGCGACGGCGATCAGGTCGGCAGCGACGTCCTGCCAGGGGGGAAAAGCGGCGTGGTCCATCGCGGCAGTTTCTACCGGCGCGGGGGCGGCGGCAAGGGCCCCTTCGTGTTCGCGTGCGGGGCTGGACCGGCGGCCGGGGTTCGCGCCACTGTCACGTTCGGGCAAAAGGGGAGGCAAATCATGATCGCGGTGATCTTCGAGGTCGAGCCCGAGGAGGGCAGGCTTGAGGCCTATCTGGACCTTGCGGCCGAGATGCGGCCGCTGGCCGAGGCGGTCGAGGGGTTCGTGTCCGTCGAGCGGTTCCGGAGCCTTACCAATCCGGGCAAGCTCCTGTCGGTGTCGTTCTTCGAGGACGAGGCGGCGCTTGACCGCTGGCGGCAGCTCGAGGCGCATCGCCGGGCGCAGCGGGCGGGGCGCGGGGGGCTCTTTCGTGCCTATCGGCTGCGGGTTGCCGAGGTGCTGCGGGATTACGGCAAGGACGACCGGGCGGAGGCCCCGGCGGACAGCCGCGCCGTGCATGACGGCTAGGGGCGAAAAGGGCTGCGATCAGGCGGCGCCTTCCGCCGGCCCGAAGGTCGCCGCCATCAGGGCTTCGAGCGCTGTCGCATCGGCAGGGGAGAAGGCGTCGGGCCGGTTGCTGTCAATGTCGAGCACGGCGATCAGCCCGCCATCGGGCCCGAAGACCGGCACCACGATCTCGGACCGGGTGCTGGCCGCGCAGGCGATATGGCCGGGAAAGGCGTCGACGTCGGGCACGATCAAGCTGCGGGCTTCGCGGGCTGCCGCGCCGCAGACACCCTTGTCGAAGGGGATCACCAGGCAGCCATGGCCGCCCTGGTAGGGTCCGATCTTGAGCAGGCCCGGTGCCACCACGCGATAGAAGCCGACCCAGTCGAAGCGGTCGTCGGCATGGAAAAGCTCGCAGGCGATGGTCGCCATCTTGGCGACGGCGTCATCCTCGCCGGCGCAGAGTGCTCGGATGCGGGCGGCGGTCTCGGTCATGGTCATCATCGCAGCGTTCCCCCCCTCGAGCGGATCCATGCCCGGCGGCGACGCGGCTGTCCAGCCGCCGATCCCGGGACGCCGGCCGACGGCCGCGCCGTTGGCGCCGAGGTTGGCACCCCGGGCGCGAGGGCAGGCGGGTGGGGGCGCGGGCCGAGCTCCGAAAGTTGCGTCCGGGTTGTTGTTCCCCACCGCCGCCAGTTGCGATAAGCCTGCGCCGGAATGCCAGGAGCCCTGCCGATGAACCGCTATCCCCCGCAGTTGCCGCCGGTGCTTATTCGCCCCGCCGTCGCCGCCGCGCTGACCGAGGATCTCGGCCCCGCCGGTGATCTCACCTCGCTGGCCACCATAGCGCCGGGGTTGCAGGCGACGGCGGTTTTCAACGCCCGCGAGCCGGGGGTGCTGGCCGGGCTTGCCCTTGCCCGGGAAGCCTTTGCGGCGATGGAGGCCGGGCTGGCCTTCGCCACGGCCTGCGGCGATGGCGACAGGGTGCAGCCGGGGCAGGAGGTGGCACGGGTGACCGGCGATGCAAGGGCGATCCTGTCGGCCGAGCGGGTGGCGCTGAACTACCTCTGCCACCTGTCGGGCATCGCTACCCATACCGCGCGCTTCGTGGCGGCGGTCGACGGCACCGGTGTCCGCATCTGCGACACCCGCAAGACCACCCCGGGCCTGCGCGCCTTCGAGAAATACGCGGTGCGTTGCGGCGGCGGTTCCAACCACCGCTTCGGGCTCGACGATGCCATCCTGATCAAGGACAACCATATCGCTGTCGCCGGTAGCGTGACCCGGGCGGTGAAGCAGGCCCGCGCCTATGCCGGGCATCTGGTGGCAATCGAGGTAGAGGTGGACACGCTGGATCAGCTTGGCGAGGCGCTGGAGGCGGGCGCCGAGGCGGTGCTTTTGGACAACATGGCGCCGGACCTGCTGCGGCAGGCGGTGGCGCTGAATGCCGGGAGGGCGCGGCTGGAGGCCTCGGGCGGTGTCCGGCTGGAGACCGTGGCCGCCATCGCCGCTACCGGTGTCGACTATATCTCCAGCTCGCAGATAACCATGGGGGCCGGCACGCTCGATATCGGCCTCGACATTGCAATCGGCTGACCTCCTCCTCATCCGCATCAATCAGGAATCAAGGACAATGCGCATCATCGCGGCGCTTCTCGTGTCACTCGCTTCGACAGGCGCGGCCACCGCCCAGACCGCGACGGAACTGGCCTATGGCCGCCAGGCCGACTGGCAGGCGGTCTCGGGCCGGATCAACTTGTCCACTTTCGTCTATCTCGATGCGAACGAGAGCGGCCTTTACGACCTTGGCGACCGGCCCATGGCGGCGGTGTTCTCGGCGCTTGCCAAGGACGGAGACGGCGTCGCCGCGTCGATGTCGAACGCCAACGGGTTCGGCAATTTTGTCGCCTCGGCCAGCGACGAGAAGGCGGTGATCCGGGGATCGGGCACCTATACCTTCCAGATCATGGTGCCGCCGGGCTGGCGGGCCACCTCGGGCAACGACGCGCAGGTGATCGAGGTGGCGGGCGATCCCGGCTGGCTGGGCGGGAACCGGCTGACCGAGATGCTGGAGCCGGTGGGTCTCGCCCCGATCCGGGCGATCCACGGGACATGGGGCGGCGCCGAGGCGGTCTCCGTCAGCATCAGCCGCGACGGAGAGCCGATGGCCGAGACGCGGGTGGAACCGGGGGCGCGCTTCGGCTTTCTGCCGAGCCGGCCGGGGGTCTATACCATCGCCGCCGGCGACATCAGCCGAGAGGTGGCGCTGGGCTTCTACCCGGTGGAGATCGGCACTCTGCGGCAGGGCGAGCCGATGGCGCGGGCGCTGCCGCCGATCGGCTTCGAGGACCTGTCGCCCAACGGGCTGCTGAAGGTGCCGAACGGCTATGGCGGGCTGCAGTGGCGCGACCTGAACATGATCCGGCGCGATTTCACCAAGGGCAGCCAGGGCTATGTGAACGGCGCCACCTCGGGCGACCGGACGGCCTATACCACCAATACTCGCCCCGGCCAGATCCTGTCCGAGGTGCCGTTCGACCTGATTTCGGTCAACCTCACGGCGGCCTGGCGCGAGGCCGAGGGCCAGATCGCGGTGATCGAGGCGTGGCGAGGCGAGGAGAAAATTGCCGAGGACCGGGTGCCGCTGTCGGTGCTGGGTCCGGTCAGCTATTCGCCGGGCCTGAGGGGCATTACCCGCATGCAGGTGACGCCCGAACATGGCTGGCAGATCGTCGTCGACGATGTGGTAGTCGGTCGGTAGGCCAACTGCTGCCTAGGGCGAAACGTGATCAGAGGTGCAATCGGATCCAGTACTCCGCCTGACGCCTTCGGACCCGGGCCAAGGTCCCTTTCCAGTCAAGATCCGCGCCGGAACGGACCTACAGCGGCTTGAAGCTGTTGGAGTTGGAATTGGCGTTCGAGTTGCCGCCATTGGCGTTGGAATTGCCGCCGTTGGTGTTGGCGTTGCCTTCGCCGCTGGTATTGGCGTTGCCGCCGCTACCGTTGGTGTTGCCCTCGCCGGCGGCGTTGGCGTTCGCATTACTGTTGCCGCCGTTGTTGTTGTCATTGCCGGCTGCAACGGCGACCGCGACCAGGATCAGGGCCGGGATGATCCAAGCGGCCTGGGAGCTGCCCATGGGCTCGGCCGGGGCGACCAGCACCTGATCCTCGACCGGTGCCTCGTAGAGCACGTTGCCAGCGTTCGCGGCTGAGGCCAAGGCGAAACAGGCAAAGATGGCGACGTACTTCTTCATCGAGTCTTCTCCCTCGAACCGGACTTGCCACACGTGTTGTACGCACTGACTTTTTCAGGCCGCAACAGCGATGTTCCTAGCAGCGTATCGGTTCCAATTCAACGACAATGCGAGGCGCTTCGAGCGGCCCGGATCTGCGCCGGTGGGCCGGTCATTCGCTTCGCCGACTGCTCAGGGGCATTCTTTCCCACCCGTCCCTCGTGCCCCGGAGCAGTCGGTGCGGAGCGTCGCCCGGGGCCGGAATAAAGAAGGCCCGGGCCTTGGGCCCGGGCCGAGTAAGGGTCCAGCCATCGGACCCCCTGGGGATAGCATCGGCCCTGCCGCCCGATGCGCGGGCGACAGGGTGACTTCCGGCCTAGAGCGAGTAGGCGCGTTCGCCGTGGCTGGCCAGGTCGAGGCCTTCGCTTTCCAGCTCGGGCGTGACCCTGAGACCGACCACTGCATCGACGATCTTGTAGAGGATCGCGCTGATCACGCCGCACCAGATGATGGTGACCAGCACCGCTTCGATCTGGATGATGACCTGACCGGCCATGGAGAAGTCCTCGCCGCCAGCGCCGCCGAGACCAGGGGCCATGAACACGCCGGTACCGACGGCGCCGATGATGCCGCCGATGCCATGCACGCCGAAGACGTCGAGGCTATCGTCATAGCCGAACTTGGTCTTGATCACCGAGACGAAGAAGTAGCAGCCGCCCGAGGCCAGGCAGCCCAGCACCAGGGCGCCGATCGGACCCGAGGTGCCGCAGGCCGGGGTGATGGCGACCAGGCCGGCGACCACGCCCGAGGCCGCACCGAGCATCGACGGACGGCCATGGGTGAAGTTCTCGATCAACGCCCAGGTGACCATGGCGCCGGCGGTGGCGATGAAGGTGTTCAACATCACCAGTGTGGTCAGGCCGTTGGCCTCGAGGTTGGAGCCGGCGTTGAAGCCGAACCAGCCGACCCACAGCAGCGAGGCGCCGATCATGGTCATGACCATGGAGTGCGGCAGCATCGCCTCCTTGGGATAGCCGGTGCGCTTGCCGATCATGATGCAGCCCACCAGCGCCGCGATACCGGCGTTGATGTGGACAACCGTGCCGCCGGCGAAATCGACCGCGCCCCAGTTGAACAGCAGCCCGGCGCCATCCCAGACCATATGGGCGATCGGGAAGTAGACGAAGGTGACCCAGAGGACGCTGAACAGAATCACCGCCGAGAACTTGATGCGCTCGGCGAAGGCACCGACGATCAGCGCCGGGGTGATCGCGGCAAAGGTCATCTGGAAGCAGATGAACACGAATTCGGGGATCACCACCCCGTCGGTGAAGGTCGCCGCCTCGGAATCGGCCGTGACTCCGGCCAGGAAGAGCTTTCCGAAGCCGCCCCAGAAGGCGCTGGTGCCGCCACCGAAGGCGAAGCTGTAGCCGTAGATGACCCATACGATCATCACCACGCCGGTGATCATCATCACCTGCATCAGCACCGAGAGCATGTTCTTGGCGCGCACCAGCCCGCCATAGAACAGCGCCAGCCCCGGTATCGTCATCAGGAGCACCAGGATGGTGGCGATCATCATCCAGGTGACGTCGCCCTTGTCCATGGTGGTGACAACCTCGGCAACGACCTCTTCGGTCGCTGCAGCCGCTTCCTCGGTCGCCTCCTGGGCCAGCGCCGCCAGCGGCGCCAGACCGGCGAGCAATCCCGCCGTCCCGGCGGCAAGAAGTTCAGAGACCCGCTTCATTTTTTCCCTCACAACCCTGTTCCCTGAGTGCATCACAGCGCCTCTTCCCCGGTTTCGCCGGTCCGGACGCGCAGCGCCTGCTCGACGTCGAGCACGAAGATCTTGCCGTCACCGATCTTTCCGGTGCGGGCGGTGCCGGCCAGCGTGTCGATGACCGACGCGGCCTGCGAATCCGGCACGACGATCTCGAGCCGCACCTTCGGCACGAAATTGACCACGTATTCGGCGCCCCGATAGATTTCCGTGTGCCCGGCCTGGCGCCCGTAACCCTTGACTTCCGACACCATCAGCCCCTGCACACCGGCGGCGGAAAGCGCTTCGCGCACTTCCTCGAGCTTGAAGGGCTTGATGACGGCGATGATGAGTTTCATCCGTTGTCCCTTTTCCTCTACCCACTGCGCGCCTGACTTTCACAGGTTCGCGCGACACCGCGGCAAGGAAAGCCGGCACCGGCGGGATGGCCAGCGACGAGCCCGGTGACAAAGGCCTCGGGGGCGAGAATCCGGCGAAATGTGCCTGCCGTTGCCACAAAAACGGCAAAGTGCCCAATTCTTAGGCAAAAAGACAAGGCTTGCCGCCGCTGATTCGCGCGCTGGCGTGGGGCTGGGGACAGTCGGGGGCCGCGGTGCCGCAGTGGTGATCAAAGCGGAGTCAAATCGACTCCGGAGGGGCCCCGGACGGGACGGTCGGCGGTTCCATCCGGGCCGGAAAGGCCCTAGAATGCCGCTCAGAAACACAAGAACCGAGTTTGAGGCAGGCCCGCCAGATGGCGCCAAGGAAGAAACGACACAAGGCGGGCAAGCCCCGCCTTGGACCGATCGAACGTTCGTCACGCTGGCGGCTGCTGCGGGTCGGCTGGTGGGTCGGGCTGCGCGTCGGGCTGGCTGGCGGCGCCCTGTTGGCCGGTTTCACGCTGTTCTACTACACCCAGCTTCCGGAGATGGATGCGCTGCTTGATGCGCGCGAGCGCGGGTCGGTGACACTGCTCGACCGCTCCGGGCAGATCTTTGCCTGGCGGGGTGAGCAATACGCCGTCACCCGCGCCAGCACCGCCTCGCCGCATCTGGTCCACGCCGTTGTGGCGACCGAGGACAAGCGCTTTTACCAGCATCTGGGCGTCAGCCCACGTGGCATCGCCAGCGCCATCGCCATCAACCTGCGCGAGGGGCGTGGGCCGTTCCAGGGCAATGGCGGCTCGACCATCACCCAGCAGGTCGCCAAGCTGATCTGTCTCGGCCGGCCGCGCGGCCCCGCGGAGACCGAAGAGGACTACGAGACCGATTGCCGCCGCACGACGCTGGCGCGCAAGCTGAAGGAGGTGCCGTTCGCGCTGGCGCTGGAGGCCAGGTTCAGCAAGGAAGAGATCCTGTCGATCTATCTCAACCGCGCCTATCTGGGGGCCGGCGCGCGTGGTTTCGAGGCTGCGGCGCAGCGCTATTTCGGCAAGTCGGCGGCAGAGGTGGGCCCGGCCGAGGCGGCGATGCTGGCGGGGCTCTTGAAGGCGCCGACGCGCTACGCGCCGACCCGCAACCTCGATGCGGCCCAGGGTCGGGCCAACCTGATCATCGGGCTGATGCAGGAGCAGGGCTATCTGACCGAGGTCGAGGCCTCGATTGCCAGGGCCGAGCCGGCGCGGCTGTCGCCGGCGGCGGCGGCCCGGGCGGGCGGCTATTTCGCCGACTGGGTGATGGAGGCGGGACCGGAGTTCTTCACTTCAAACACCGCCGAAGACATCGAGATCGAGACCACCTTCGATCCGGCCATCCAGCGGGCCGCCGAAGGGGCGTTGAAGAGCGTCTTCGAGACCAAGGTGCGGGAAGGTTCGAAGGCGCAGGCGGCGATCGTGGTGATGTCGCCTGACGGGGCGGTGAGGGCGATGGTGGGCGGGCGTGATCTGGGCCAGATCGGCCAGTTCAACCGTGCCACCCAGGCGCTGCGCCAGCCGGGCTCGGCGTTCAAGCCGCTGGTCTATGCGGCCGGGCTGGAGTCGGGGATGCTGCCCACCGACTATGAGGTGGACGAACCGGTGAGCATCACGGTGCCCGGCTCGGGCACCTGGTCGCCGCGCAACTATACCAACGACTTCCGCGGCCCGATGACGCTGACCGATGCGCTGGCCAATTCGATCAACACCATCGCGGTCAAGGTCAGCGAACGGGCCGGCCGCGAGCGGGTGCGGGCCATTGCCCAGGACCTGGGCATCACCAGCGAGATCGCCCGCGGGCCGTCGCTGGCGTTGGGGGTGTCGGAGGTGACGCTGCTTGAGCTGACCGGCGCCTATGCGGGGATCCTGAACGGCGGCCGGCGGTCGCTGCCCTACGGGCTGCGCGAGCTTCGCCTGAAGCACGACCACACACCGCTGATGGGCGCCGACCGGGCACAGGCGATCCCGGTGCTGAACGAGCGCACGGCGGGGTATCTGGTCTACATGATGCGGCAGGTGATCGAGCGTGGCACCGGCAGGCGGGCGCAGTTGCCGGACCGGCCTGCGGCGGGCAAGACCGGCACCACCCAGGCCGCCCGCGACGCTTGGTTCATCGGCTTCACCGGCGACTACGTGACAGGGGTCTGGATGGGCTATGACGACAACACGCCGTTGAAGGGGGTGACCGGCGGCGGCCTGCCGGCGGAGATCTGGCATGAGGCCATGCTGCGCATCCATGAGGGGCTGCCGCCGGCGCCGCTGCCCGAGATCGTGCCGGCGCCGCCGGTGATGGCCGAAGGGCCCGGGGTGGCGACGGACCTGCCGGGGCCGGACGATACCCGCTCGATCATCGAGACGGTGCTCGACGGCATCTTCGGCGCCAACTACTGAGCGGGAGGCAGAAGGCCCGAGAAGGGGCGGCGATGGAGGTGGCAGGGCTTTTGCCCGCTTTGCGCGGTTCAGGTCATGATCCGCGAGGATCACGATGCCGGCGCGGTTGGGGCATCGTTCCGGGAGCGGGATTTGCGCCGGTTCCCGTAGTCACGGGCCATTGCGCCCGGCCGCGCCCCACCCAGCGGCAAACGGCATGGGCAGACACGATGGGCTGAATGGCGCGCTAGTGGGGTGCGCGGCGGCCGCCGCTCAGCCGCGGCGGCCGAGATCGGCGATCAACTTGTCAACGCTGCCGCGCTGGGCCTCGAGGATCGCGGCCACCTCGGCCCGCTCGGTCGAGAGCATCGAGACGCCCTCGATGATGAGGTTGAAGAGCCGCGTCGAACCGCCGGCATCGGTCACCTGCCATTCCACCAGGAACGGCGCCTTGCCGGGGACCTTGACGGTGCTCTTGACCAGCACGCCCTTGCGGCCCTGGTCGGAGGCGGTACCTATTTCGACCGACGCGCCCTTGTATTCGCGGAACTGCTTGCCGTACTTGCGGGCCAGATAGCCCCGGAAGGCGGCGACAAAACCGTTGCGCTGGGCGTCGCTGGCGGTGCGCCACGGTGCCCCGAGAATCGAGCGGGCGATCAGCGGCACGTCGGCGTAGCGGTCGAACATCGCCTCGAACCTGGGCAGCGTCTGGGCCTCGGACTGGCCGGTATTGACGATGGCCAGCAACTCGGTCGTCACCTTGGCCACCAGCGAGGCGGCGTCGGTGGTGGTCAGTGCGCGCGCGGCGACCGGACGGAAGCCGGCGATCAGCGCCAACGCGGCGGTTGCGCCGAGTAGGGCCCGGCGGTTCAGGTTGGTCTCATTGGTCGAATGCATAGGGATCCTCCAGGTCCTCGGCCGCGGTGCCGCCGCCGAGATTCGCTGCCTTGTTCTGCAGATAGGCGATGCGCTGCGCCGCGTAGCTGTCGGCGGATTCGTAGAGCAGCGCGTCGACGATGCTGCGATAGTCGTAGCGGGCGCCGATCAGGCTGGTGGCATTGAGGGCGTAATAGGTCGGCAGGTCACCGCTGCGGAGCACGTAGCTGACCGGGTTGATGGCGGTGTCGACGACGCGGCCGGCAAAGGCCCGCTCGGTACTGGGGCCGAGAAGCGGCAATTCTACATAGGCGCCCTGGCGCACGCCCCAGACCGCCAGCGTCTCGCCGAAATCGGTCTTGCGGGTGAACAGGCCCGCATCCGCCGCCGGGTCACGCAGGCCGGCAAGCCCGAAGGTGCTGTTGAGGCCGAATCGGAAGAAGGTTTCGCCGGCACTTGCGGCGTCGCCCTGCAGCAGATGATTGATGAAGTAGCCCGGCAGCGCCAGATTCGCGGTCACGTTGTCGATACCGCCGCGCACCGGCTTTGGCACTGCGGTGCCGTAGGCCATCGCGGCAGGGCGCACCAGGGCCCGGTCCACAGCCTTGTTGAAGGCATGCACCTGGCGGTTCGCCGGCGCATAGGGGTCGGGCGCGTCGGCCCCACCCGCACCGGTGTCGGTGCAGCCGGCAAGCGACATGACGGCGACCGATGCCGCTGCTGCTGCCAGTCGCCCTGCGGCGAAAATCGGCTGAACGTATCGTGAGGTGGCCATAAGATGCTTCAATCCGAGGACGGGCTTGCATATACCATCGCGCGGGGCGGATTCCAGACCGGCGCCCCGCGATGTGCTCCGTTAAGCACAAATTGACGAAAACCGTGAGGACTTGGGCGGAAATCGGCGATGCTGTGCCTTCGTTTGAGTTCCGGCGCGGTCGATTCGGGCCGGGCAAGCCGGAAGCGGTGCGTGATCTGGGGTTGTGAGGGACTGAAATGTTGAAGCGTGGAGCCGGGCCGTCGGAGCTGGGCGATGCCATCGGCACGGGGAAGAAGCTGTTCCTGCCGGTGGCGATATTCAGCGTGTTCGTGAACCTGCTGATGCTGACCGGGCCGCTGTTCATGCTGCAGGTCTATGACCGGGTGCTGGGCTCGCGCTCGGAAGAGACGCTGGCGGCGCTGTTCATCCTGGT
>JBNKWA010000087.1:0-164929 GCA_050299555.1 Paracoccaceae bacterium
CGCGGATGGAAACCCGTGCGCGCGGGGATTACACCGGCCCCGGGCGGCGGCCCGGGTTGGTGTCCACTGGGCGGCCGGCCACCCCCCGGCCGCCCGGGATCGTATGCACTGGGCGGCCGGCTGCCAGCCAGCCGCCCGGGATCGTTTGCGCCGGGCCGATCACTCCGCCGCCGCCACGCTGTCGGCCGCGTCGAGGCCGATGAAACCGCCGGACTGGCGGTTCCAGAACCGGGCATAGAGCCCGCCCCGGGCCAAGAGGTCGGCATGGCTGCCATCCTCGGCGATGCGGCCCCGCTCCAGGACCACGATGCGGTCCATGCGGGCGATGGTCGACAGCCGGTGGGCGATGGCGATCACTGTCTTGCCCTCCATCACCCCGTAGAGCGTCGACTGGATCGCCGCCTCGACCTCGGAATCGAGCGCCGAGGTGGCCTCGTCCAGCACCAGGATCGGCGCGTTCTTCAGGATCACCCGCGCCAGCGCCACCCGCTGCCGCTGGCCGCCCGACAGCTTCACCCCACGCTCACCGACATGGGCGTCGTAGCCGCGCCGCCCCTTGGGATCCTCGAGCGTGAGGATGAAGTCATGCGCCTCGGCCTGCCGGGCGGCGGCGACGATCTCGGCCTCGGTCGCCTCGGGGCGGCCGTAGCGGATGTTGTCGCGCACCGACCGGTGCAGCAGCGAGGAGTCCTGGGTGACCATGCCGATCGCCCCGCGCAGGCTTTCCTGGGTCATCTGCGCGATGTCCTGACCGTCGATCAGGATGCGCCCACGCTCGGTGTCGTGGAAGCGCAGCAACAGGTTGACCAGCGTCGACTTGCCGGCACCCGACTGGCCGACGAGGCCGACGCGCTGGCCCCCCGGGATGGTCAGGCTGATGCGGTCGAGACCGCCCTTGCCCTTGCCGTAGTGGTGGCTGACCGCGTCGAAGACGATGCCGCCCGTGGGCACGGACAGGACACGCGCCCCCGGCGCGTCGGTGACGCCATGGGCCACCGAGACGCTCTCCAGCCCCTCGCGGATGGTGCCGGCTCGCTCGAAGAGCTGGATGCCGACCCACATGATCCACCCGGACATGGAGTTCATCCTCAGCGTCAGGGTCACCGCCACGGCAACCTCGCCCACGGTTATCACCTGGTGCAGCCACAACCATATGGCGGGGCCGATGACGCCGACGAAAAGCAGGCCGACGATCACGTTCAGCCCCACCGAAAGCTCGGTCATCAGCCGCAGAAAGCGGTGGAACCGAACCCGGTGCCGGCGCATCGCGAAGCGGGCATAGTCCTCCTCGCGCTGGTTGTGGGCAAACAGCTTCACGCTTTCGATGTTGGTGTAGCTGTCCACCACCCGGCCGGTGACCATCGACCGCGCCCGGCTCCAGCGCTCGGAGGCCGAGCTGACCCGGGTCGCGATCCACCAGACATAGGAGCCGAAGATCGCCGTCCAGGCCAGCATCGGGACCGCCAGCCGCCAGTCGGTGCCTGCCAGCATCAGCGATGCCGCGACCACGAAGGCGATGAAGAACCAGATGCCCTCGAACACCATGTAGGCGGTGTCCTCGACCGCCGGGCCGAGCTGCATCACCCGGTTGGCCAGCCGCCCGGCGAAGTCGTTCTGGAAATAGGCCGAGGACTGGCCGAGCATGTGCTTGTGGGCCCGCCAGCGGGTCTGGTCCTGCAGGTTGCCGGCCAGCGTCTGCTCCAGGAACAGTCTCTGGGACATGATCAGCAGCGGCCGGATCGCCAGCACGAAGCCGCCCATCAGCATCAGCTCCAGCCCGTGGGCACCCCAGAAGGTGGCAGGGCCGGTGGCGTTGAGCTGATCCACCAGGCGACCGGCGTAGAAGATCAGCCAGCTGTCGGCGACGGCGACGATCAAGCCGGTGAGCATCATCCACGGAATGATCCGCCGGAACGGCACCAGCTGGGCCCTGAGATAGGCCCAGTAGTTGGCCGGCGGCGTGCGCTCCTCGAAGGGCGCAAAGGGATCGATCAGGTTTTCGAATGTCCGGAACATGGCCGGGACTCCGTCTGCAAAATGCTTGTCTTGGCCCGCAGATGGTTTGCGGATTGGTGGAAATCGCCGGGGCCCCGCGCGCAGGCGGGGAGCGGACGAGTGCCGGTCAGCCGCCGTTTGGTCGGCGCCGGGTCGCGAAGAAAAGCGACACCGACGGCAGGAGGCGGCCGGACAGGACGGCGGAACCAAGGATGATCGACATGGGGAACGCTCCGGGAAGGAAACTGCGAGATGCAGGACGAAGGCGGTGACTTGGCCGGCCTTCGGTCAGAAGGCCGCTGTTAATCGCTGTGCGGTCTGAACTGCTGCATCAAAGGCCTCCACCGGGCTGGAACGTGGGCGGTCTAATACATCAGTTCGGCGGTCCTGTCACCCCGGAAGTTTCCGCCTTGCGCCCATGCGCGCGGCATGGCCAATCTGCGGTCGCTCGGTCGAGGGAAGGACGATCCGATGGAGATGAAGGCCGAAAGGGCCAGGGCAGCCGCCTGGTTCGAGACGCTGCGCGACGAGATCTGCGCCGCCTTCGAGGCGCTGGAAGACAACCAGGTGTCGGGCCCCCATGCCGGCCGGCCTGCGGGACGCTTCGAGCGCAAGGCCACCAGCCGCCAGGCCGAGGGCGGCAGCGACGGCGGCGGCGGCGTGATGAGCGTCATGCGCGGCGGCCGCGTGTTCGAGAAGGTCGGCGTCAACGTCTCCACCGTCTACGGCACCCTGGGCGACCGCGCCCGGCAGAGCCTGACGGCGCGAAGGGAAGTCCCCGGCCTCGACGCCGATCCGCGGTTCTGGGCCTCGGGCATCAGCCTGGTGGCGCACATGCAGTCGCCCAGGACGCCGGCGGTGCACATGAACACGCGCATGTTCTGGACCCCCGGCGCCTGGTGGTTCGGCGGCGGCAGCGACCTCAACCCCATGGTCGAGGTGGCCGCGGACACGACCTTTTTCCACGCCACGCTGAAGGCCGCCTGCGACCGCCACGATGCGGGCTACTATCCTCGCTACAAGGCCTGGGCCGACGAGTATTTCATGATCCGCCACTGGAACGAACCGCGCGGCGTCGGCGGCATCTTCTACGACGATCATTGCTCGGGCGACTGGGAGGCGGATTTCGCCTTCACCCGGGACGTGGGCAGCGCCTTTCTGGCCGCCTTCGTTCCCCTGACCGAGCGGCACATGGCCGAGCCATGGACCGAGGCCGAGCGGGAATGGCAGCTTGTCAGGCGCGGCCGCTATGCCGAGTTCAACCTCGTCTACGACCGCGGCACCGCCTTCGGCCTGCAGACCGGCCACAACCCCGAGGCGGTGCTGATGAGCCTGCCCCCGGTGGCGAAATGGCCCTGAGGCAGGCCGCCACGCCCGAGGCATAGGGCGCGGCCTCTCGCACGTCGCCGCCGTTAACCCATATGCCTTGGACAGTCCTGCCCTGCCATGTCAGGGGTAGTCCGGGCCGGGCACCGGCACCGATACGCTTCACTGGAGGACCCGCATGGCCGAGAACGACAAGACCAGCGAATCCAAGAAGGAAGCCGAGGTCGCACAACCTGACGGTGCGGTGGTCGAGGGTGCGGCCGAGGACGCGGGGGACGCCGTCGAGGAACCCGTCGCACGGCCCGATGTGGACGACGACGACTTCCAGGACATGACCGCGGAACTGCGGGAAGGCCTGGAGAAGGAGGATGCCGAGGGCCTGGCGCTCCTGCTCGACCCGCTGCCGTTCTCCGAAGCGCTGCGCCAGTTGCTTCTGCTCACCCCGGACGAACGCGACAGGTTGCTCTCTCTGGTCCCGGCCGAACTGGCCGCGGAACTGATCGAGGAGGCGCCGAACGAGCTTGCCGTCGACCTGGTGGAGCGCCTGGCGGCCGAGAAGGCGGCGGCGATCATCGACGAGCTGGATTCGGACATCCAGGCCGACGTCATCGGCGAACTGGACGAACCCGAGGCCGAGGCGATCCTGGCGGCCATGGACGAGGACGACGCCGCCGACGTCCGCCGCCTGGTCGAATATGACGACGACACCGCCGGCGGCCTGATGGTGGCCGAGGTGTTCTCGTTCCACCAGTCGGCCACGGTGGGGGCGGTGCTGCGGCGGCTTGCCAGCGACGAGGACGAGGATTTCGAGCGCTATCGCGGCCAGCATCCCTATATCGTCGACGATGACGGCCGGCCGGTGGGCGTGGTGTCGCTGCGCGGCCTGCTGACGGCGCGGCGCAGCGCCTCGCTGACCGACATCATGGTGACGCCGCTGACCGTCACCGTGGACGCGCCGCTGGACGATCTGCAGGAGATCTTCGACGAATACCCGTTCCTCGGCCTGCCGGTGCTGGAGGCCGACGGGAAGATCGTCGGCGTCGTGTCGCGGGCGGCGGTCGCCGATGCCGCACTGGAGCGGGCCGAGTCCGAGGCGCTGAAGTTTCAGGGTGTCGGCGACGAGTTGCGCTCGCAGCCGCTGGCGCTGCGGTCACGCCGCCGGCTGGCCTGGCTGTCGGCCAACATCGTTCTGAACATCATCGCCGCCAGCGTCATCGCCGCCTATGAGCAGACGCTGGCCGCGGTGATCGCCATCGCCGTCTTCCTGCCCATGGTCAGCGACATGAGCGGCTGCTCGGGCAACCAGGCGGTGGGCGTGTCGATGCGCGAGCTGTCGCTGGGCCTGATCCGGCCGGTGGACGCCATGCGGGTGTGGATGAAGGAGATCTCGGTGGGGCTGATCAACGGCGTCGTTCTGGGCATCCTGATCGGCGTCGTCTGCTGGATCTGGAAAGGCAACCCGTGGCTGGGCGTGGTGATCGGGCTGGCGCTCGGCATCAACACCGTGATCGCGGTCTCGATCGGCGGCGTGGTGCCCCTGATGCTGAAGCGCTTCGGCCAGGACCCGGCGGCGGCGTCCGGGCCTCTGCTGACCACGATCACCGACATGGCCGGCTTTTTCCTGGTCCTGAGCCTCGCCACCCTGATGATGCCGCTGCTGATCGGCTGACCGGCATTGCAGAGGCCGTGGGCCTGGGTCTAGGTTCCCACGGGCAAAGCACAGGGGGGAACAATGGGCTACAGTCCAGCACAAGAGCGCTACGAGCGCATGGTCTATCGCCGCTGCGGCAATTCGGGGCTGAAGCTGCCGGCCATCAGCCTGGGGCTGTGGCACAATTTCGGCCATGACGTCGAGCATGCCCGCAAGCAGGCAATCTGCCGCACCGCGTTCGATCACGGCATCACCCATTTCGACCTCGCCAACAACTACGGGCCGCCGCCGGGCTCGGCCGAGGAGGCGTTCGGCGAGATCCTGAAGACCGATTTCCGCGGACTGAGGGACGAGCTGATCATCTCGTCCAAGGCGGGCTACCTGATGTGGGGCGGGCCCTATGGCGAGTGGGGCAGCCGCAAGTACCTGATCGCCTCGTGCGATCAGTCGCTGAAGCGCATGGGCCTGGACTATGTGGACATCTTCTACTCGCACCGCTTCGATCCCGACACGCCGCTGGAAGAGACCATGGGCGCGCTCGACCACATCGTGCGGTCCGGGCGGGCGCTCTATGTCGGCATCTCGTCCTACAACTCCCAGCGCACCCGCGAGGCGGTGGCGATCCTCAAGGACCTGGGCACACCCTGCCTGATCCACCAGCCCAGCTACTCGATGATCAACCGCTGGGTCGAGGATGACGGGCTGAAGGACACGCTGAAGGAACTCGGCGTCGGCTCGATCGCGTTCTCGCCGCTGGCGCAGGGGATGCTGACCACCAAGTACCTCAAGGGCGTCCCCGAAGGCAGCCGTGCCAGCCAGGGCAAGTCGCTGAACCCGGACTTCATCTCGGCGCGCGTGGTCAGGAACATCCGGGCGCTGAACGGCATCGCCGAGCGGCGCGGCCAGACGCTGGCGCAGATGGCGCTGGCCTGGGTGCTGCGCGAGGGCGGCATCACCTCGGCGCTCATCGGCGCCAGCCGTCCCGAGCAGGTGCTGGACTGCGCCGGCGCAGCACGGAACCTCGACTTCACCGCTGAGGAACTGGCCGAGATCGACGGCTATGCCAGGGAGGCGGACATCAACCTCTGGGCCGCCTCGGCGGAACGCAAGGGGCCGTCGCGGGTGCCGACAAAGGCCGGGCCCCGGCGCAAGACCGCGGCCAAGGCCGCCGGAAAGACGGGCACCCGCAAGGCGAAGAAGAAGTGATCCGCAATCCGGTCCTGCCGGGGTTCAACCCCGATCCGTCGATCCTGCGGGTCGGGCTCGACTATTACATCGCCACATCCACCTTCGAGTGGTTCCCCGGCGTGCAGATCCACCATTCCCGCGACCTGGTGAACTGGACGCTGGTGGACCGGCCGCTGCGGCGCGCGGGCCAGCTCGACATGCGCGGCAATCCCGATTCCTGCGGCATCTGGGCGCCGTGCCTGAGCCATGCCGACGGGCGGTTCTGGCTGGTCTACACCGACGTCAAGCGGCTCGACGGCAACTTCAAGGACGCCCACAACTACATCGTCACCGCGGATGCCATCGGCGGCGAATGGTCGGACCCGACCTTCGTCAATTCCTCGGGGTTCGATCCGTCGCTGTTCCACGACGACGATGGCAGGAAATATTTCGTCAACCTGCGCTGGAACCATCGCGGCAGCGGCACCGGCGGCAACCCCAAGCATGCCAGCTTCGACGGCATCCTGTGTCAGGAATGGAGCGCGGCGCAGGGCCTGACCGGGCCGGTCAGGGTGATCTCGAACGGCTCGGCGCTGGGCCTGACCGAAGGGCCGCACATCTTCAAGCGGGGCGGCTGGTACTACCTGACCGTGGCCGAGGGCGGCACCGGCTATGATCATGCGGTGACCATGGCGCGGTCGCGCTCGGTCTGGGGCCCGTACGAGCTGCACCCCAACCCGCACCTGATCACCGCGCGGAACGACCCGGGCAGCCCGATCCAGCGCACCGGCCACGGGCAATACGTGGAGACCCCGGAGGGCACGGTCTATCACAGCTTCCTCATGGGCCGACCGCTGCCGGAGGTCCGGCGCTGCCCCATGGGCCGCGAGACCGGGATCGAGAGATGCGTCTGGCGCGACGATGGCTGGCTGTATCTGGAGGCCGGCGGCACCGTGCCCCGGGTCGAGGTACCGGCGCCGGGCGACGCGGTGCCCGCACCGGCCGCCGCGGTAGAGCGGACCTTTGACACCCCGGCGCTGCCGCCGGAGTTCCAGTGGCTGCGGACGCCGGTCCCGGGGCGCATCTTCGCGCTGACCGGCTCGGCGCTGCGGCTCTTCGGCCGCGAGAGCATCGGGTCGTGGTTCGAGCAGGCGCTGGTGGCGCGGCGGCAGGAGCACTTCGCCTATGCCGCCGAGGCGACGCTGGTCGCCTTCGCGCCGACAACCTACCAGCAGGCGGCGGGGCTGACGACCTATTACAACCGGCACAAGTTCCACGCCCTGATCGCCACCCACGAGGACGGGGTGGGCCGGTGCCTGCGGCTGGTATCCTGCCTCGGCGACTGGCCGGAATGCCGGATGACCCATCATCTTGCCGAACCCGTGCCGCTGGCCGACGGGCCGGTGGAGATGCGGTCCGAGGTGGACCATGCGCGGCAGCGGTTCTTCTGGCGGCAGGGCGGCGACTGGCAGCCCATCGGCCCGGAACTCGACGCCTCGATCGTCTCGGACGAGGCCGGCCGCGGCGAGCACGCGTCCTTCACCGGCGCCTTCGTCGGCATGGTCGCGTTCGACACCTCGGGGGCTGGCTGCCCGGCGGACTTCAGCCGCTTCGCCTACATCCCGGGCGACTGACCACCCGGAACGCCATCAACGAAACGACGAGGGAGGAAGACATGGCAATCGAAGGTACCAGTGAAACACGGCCGCGGCGGATCAGGCTTGGCATGGTGGGCGGCGGGCGCGATGCGTTCATCGGCGGCGTGCACCGGATCGCGGCGCGGATCGACGACCAGTTCGAGCTGATTGCCGGGGCGTTCTCGTCGACGCCGGAGAAGAGCCAGGCCTCGGGCCGCGATCTCGGCCTCGACCCCAGGCGCGTCTATGACGACTATGCGGCCATGGCCCGCGGCGAGGCGCGGCGCAAGGACGGCATCGAGGCGGTGGCCATCGTCACCCCCAACCACATGCATTTCGGGCCCGCCTCGACGTTCCTGAAGCGCGGCATCCATGTCATCTGCGACAAGCCGCTGACCGCAACGCTGCCGGACGCCAGAAAGCTGGTCGCCGCGGCCGAGAAGTCGGATGCGCTGTTCGTTCTGACCCACAACTACTCGGGTTACCCGATGGTCCGCCAGGCCCGCGAAATGGTGGCGGCGGGTGCGCTGGGCGCCATCCGGGTGGTGCAGGCCGAGTATCCGCAGGACTGGCTGGCACGCGACATCGAGACCACCGGCCAGAAGCAGGCCGGCTGGCGCACCGATCCCAAGCGCTCGGGCGCCGGCGGCTGCGTCGGCGATATCGGCACCCATGCCTATCACCTGGCCAGCTTCGTCACCGGGCTGACGCTGGAAAGCCTCTGCGCCGACCTGACCACCTTCGTTCCGGGGCGGGCGCTTGACGACAACGTGCACGTGCTGATGCGCTTCGCGGGCGGGGCGCGGGGGATGCTGTTCGCCAGCCAGGTCTCGCCCGGCAACGAGAACGGGCTGAAGCTGCGGGTCTTCGGCGAAGATGGCGGGCTGGAATGGACCCAGGCCGATCCCAACTATCTGTGGCATACGCCGCTGGGCGAGCCGAAGCGGCTGATCACCCGCGGCGGCGCCGGTGCCGGCGAGGCGGCGGGGCGGGTGACGCGGATCCCGCCGGGCCATCCGGAGGGCTATCTCGAAGGCTTCGCCACCATCTATGCCGAAGCGGCGCGGGCGATCCGGGCCCGCCAGGCCGGCGAAGCGCCGGACCCGGCGGTGCTGTATCCCACCGTGCATGACGGGCTGAAGGGCATGCAGTTCATCGACGCCTGCGTGCGGTCATCCGGCAAGGGCGGACGCTGGGTCAATCTCTGACGGAACAGGAAGAGGGGCGGCCGTTCGCGGCGGGCATCGAACCCGCCGCGCCCGGCGTCCGGCCCGCGGGGCCGGCCGGGCGCGCTACTCGGGCGGCAGCCCCTCGGGCGCCCCGGCGATGACGAAGGTCAGCGCCTCCGGCTGCAGAAGCCGGCGCGCCACGCGGCGAATGTCATCCGCCGTCACCGCCTCGATCGCGGCGCTTCGGGTCTCGGGCCAATCCGGCGAGCGCCCCTCGGTCTTCAGCGCCACCAGGATCGAGGCGATGGCGGCGTTGCCGTCGAATTGCAGCGGATAGGCGCCGGTAAGGTACTGCTTGGCCGCCGCCAGCTCGGCCGCGCTGACGCCCTCGCCGCGCATCTGCTGCCATGCGGCCCGGATCAGGGCGACGCATTCGCCGGCGGTCCGGTTGGCGGTGGCCACCGAGCCGATCACCATGTCCGCCAGCTCGGCATGCGACAGCCCGGCAAAGGCGCCATAGGCGAGGCCGTGCCGCTCGCGCAGTTCGGCGATCAGCCGCGACGAGAAGCCGCCGCTGCCGAGGATGTGCATCATCACCATCGCCGGGATGTAGTCCGGGTCGGTCTCGTCGATCCCGGCATGGCCGAAGACCAGCACCGATTGCGGCCCGGCGACCGGCACCACTTCGACCCCGCCGCCGGACCGGATCGTCGCGGCCGGCGGTGCCGGCGGACCGGCAGCGGGCAGGGGCGCGAGCAGCCGGTCGATCATCGCCCCGGCCTCGGCCTCGCCGATGGCGCCCGCAACCACCACCGCGGCGCCGGCGCGCACCAACGTCCGCCCATGCGCCGCCCTCAGCGCCGCGATGTCGAGCCCGGCGACGCTGTCCTCGGTGCCGGACGGCAGCAGCGCATAGGGGTGCCCGCCCAGCAGGGCGCGGAAGAACGCGCGCTGCGCCACCGAGGAGGGGTCGGTCGCGGCCTGCCTGAGCGAGGCCAGCACCTGCGCCCTGGTCCGCTCCACCGCCTCGGCATCGAAGGCGGGCCGCTGCATCGCCTCGGCCAGCAGATCGACGGTGGCATCGCGGTTGGCCGCCAGCATCATCGCCGAGACGCGCACATGGTCCTGGCCGGCGCCGAACCCGAAATGGGCGGCCAGCCGCTCGGTCGCCTCGACGAAGGCCGGCCCGTCGCGCAGCGCGGTCCCCTGATCGAGCAGCGCCGTCATCAGGCTCGTGGCGCCCTCGCTGCCGGGCGGGTCGAGCCGGGCGCCGCCGGGCAGCATCATCTCGAGCGCGATCACCGGCACGGCGTGATCCTCGGCCAGCCAGAACGGCGTGCCGAGCGGCGAGACCGCCTCGACGACCGCCCCGCGCGCAAGCGCGGCGGACGACTGCACCAGCAGCATCACCGCCACGAGAACGGCTGCGAGCCTCACTCCGCTGCCTCCTCGCCGGCGGTTTCGGGGCCGGTCAGCCAACCGGTCACCGACTGCTCGCGCCGCAGGACGTCCCGCGCGGCGGCGGTGACATCGGCGGCGGTGACCGCCTGCAAGGCGGCAGGCCAGTCGGCGACGTCTTCGGGCCCGAGGCCCGCCGACAGCGCCTGCGCATAGACGTAGGCCAGGCTTTGCTGCCGGTCGCGCCGGTAGATCTCGGCGGCGTTGAGACGGATCCGCACCCGTTCGAGATCGTCGCCGTCGGGGCCATCCGCCAGGAACGCCGCCAGCACCTCGTCGAGCGCCGCTTCCGCCTCGGCAAGGCCGACCCCCTCGGCCGGCACCAGCGAGATGGTGAAGCTGTTGCCGCCGCGGGCGGTGGCGTCATAGCTGGCGACGGCCGCCAGCGCCACGCCGCGCTGCCGCTCCAGGACCTCGGAGAGGACCGCCGATTCGCCGCCGCCCAGCAGCGTCGAAAGGATCGACAGCGCCGCCGCCTCGGCCTGATCGCCGGGATGCCGGACCGGCGCGACATAGCTGCGCATCAGCACCGGCTGCGCCACCCGCTCGTCGCGATAGATCACCCGCCGCTCGGCCGGCTGCGGCGGTTCGGTCAGGTCGGGTCGCGCCGGCACCGGCTGTTCGGCGATGGCGCCGAAATGTTGCTCGGCCAGCGCCCGCGCCTCAGCCGCGCCGATATCGCCCGCAAGCACCAGCACCGCGTTCCCGGGCACATAGCGGTCGCCATAGAAGGCCCGCGCCTGGTCGGCGGTGATCGCCTCGATCTCGTGCTCCCAGCCGATCACCGGCCGGCCCCGGGGCAGGTTCAGCCACAGCGCCGCGCGCATCTGCTCGGCCAGGATCGCGGACGGCTCGGCCTCGACCCGGCTGCGGCGTTCCTCCAGGATCACGTTGCGCTCGGCCTCGACATCGGCCGGGGTGAAGGCGGCATTGCGCATCCGGTCCGCCTCCATCGCCATCACCAGCGGCAGGTGCCGCGCCGCCACCCGCTGCACATAGACGGTGTGATCCTCGGCGGTGAAGGCATTGTCGCTGCCGCCCAGCGCCGCGACCGCCCGGCTGAAATCGCCGGGATAGCGCGGGGTGCCCTTGAACAGCAGGTGCTCCAGAAAATGGGCCACCCCCGACTGCCCCGGTGGCTCGTCGGCGGCACCGGCACGGTAGAGCAGCATCTGGGTGACCGCCGGTGCACGGCGGTCGGAGATGACCACCACCTCAAGCCCGTTCGGCAACGCGAAGCTGGTCACATCGGGCGCCGCATCCTCGCCGGCAGCGACCGCGGCGCCGAAACAGGCGAGAAGGCCCAGCACCAGCGCCCACAGGGTCGGCAGGCGTGCAATCACTGCGGCGGTGGAGCGGCGGGGGTCCGCAGGCCGAGGCCGCGCAGGCGCAGCAGTTCGGGGTAGGGATCGAGGATGACGCGCCGGTAGACCACGCTCTGGTCGTTCTGCCGGAACAGCCGCTCCAGCAGCCTGCCGCGGTTCTCGCTGCGCCAGACTTCGTCCTCGGAGGCCAGCGTGGCGCGGATGTTCGGCGCCACGCCATAGCGCGAGGCCGAGGCGACCAGCGCGGCATCGCCGGCGCCGACACTGCCGCCCGCCGGGCTGCCGCCAAGCGCGACGCGGGAATCGGCGATCGGGGTGAGATCGGTGCGGTTCCCCTGCCCGGGTGTCGGTTGCGGCAGGCTGGCAAGGTCCTCGGGCATCTCCAGCGGCCGCTTCGGCAGCACCAGGAACTCGTCCGGGCGGTTGGTTCGGGCACTGTTGCCGAGGCGCTCGGCAATGGTCGGGCCCGCCTCCTGTCCCGGGGTCTTGCCGGTATGGCCGGTACAGGCGGCGAGGCCGATCAGCGCGGCCAAGGCCGCAAGCCTTGCACACCGCGCCGGCGCTGTCCGGAAATCTGTGCCCATCGCCCTCATGTCGAGCGTCGTTCTAGACCAGTTGCAGGCACCCGTCACCTCCCCTTGTGGTGGTCCGCCGGCTCGCGGCCCGACCACAGGACAAGGCCAAGCGCGCCGAGGAAGATCGCGGCGTCAGCGACGTTGAAGGCGAACGGATTGCTGATGCCGCAGCAGGACATGTTGATGAAGTCGGCGACCGCACCATAGGTCAGCCGGTCCCACACATTGCCGAGCGCACCGCCGATGACCAGGCCGGCGCTCATCGCCACCCGGGCGGATGGCGTTCTCAGCCCCCAGACCAGAAGCGCCGCCGAGATCGCCAGGGCCAGGGCCACCAGCGCCCAGCGCCCGGCATCGGAGCCACTGCTGAGAAGACCGAAGTTGACCCCCTCGTTCCAGGCCATGCGCAGGTTGAGGTAGGGCGGCAGCACGTCATGCGCGCCCCGGTCGCGCAGGCCGAACCACTCCACCACCCACAGCTTGGAAAGCCGGTCGAGGGCGAAGGCCGGAAGCGCGGTGGCAGCAATGCGGGAAAGCGACAAGAACCGGCCCTCGTTACGGTCGCCGGACACTAGGGTGGGTTGCGGCGACGGTCAATCTCGCGCCCCCGCGGGATGCGCCCGGGGCGGGTCAAGGGTTCGAGAGGTGCCGCGGACGGTACGGAAGCCTGCCGGCATCCGCTGCATCAGGGGCGGCAGCCGGCGGTGCCCCGGCTGCCCCGGAGCCGCGTATCGTATCGGGGCCAACAGGCACCCCAGGGCAGCGGCATTGCGTCGTCGATCGGCCTCAGCCGGCGTAGCCCTGACGCTCGGCATTGGCCTTGGCGTCACCCTGGGCATTGTAGCCTTCCGAGGACCGGCCAACCTGACGGCCGTTGGACGCGAAGCGGCGCCAGCGCCATTCACCCTTCTTGTCCTGGTAGAATTCCCACTTGTCGCCGGCCACGTGGCCACGGTTCATGTTCGCCTCGCAGTCGCTCCGGGCGTTGTAGCCCTCGGAGGACGCGCCGACGATCCGGCCGTTGCTGGCCTTGCGGCGCCAGCGCCACTCGCCCTTCTTGTCCTGGTAGACCTCGAACTTGTCGTTCTCTCCCGCCATGATGTCTCCGTCCCTCTTGTCGCGGTTTCTGACCGCTCCGCCGGCGGCCGGCCCCTTGCGGGCAGGTCGACATTGGCGGCAAACGCGGTTCGCTTCAAGCCTTTGCTGGCGGCGCCGGCCCGCCGCTCATGGCCAGAAAGAGCCCGCCGAGCACCAGCGTCGCGGCGATGGCAAGGCGCAGCGTCAGCGGCTCGGCGACGACAAGCGCACCACCGACCGCCGCGATCACCGGCACCGACAGTTGCGCCACCGCGGCACGGGTGGCGCCGAGCCCCGGCAGGACGCTGTACCACAACGCATAGCCGAGACCCGAGGCCACGGCGCCGGAGACGATGGCAAGCGCCATGCCGGCATGGCTGGTGGGGATGACGGCACCGGGCAGGAACAGGCCAAGGGCGACGCCGGCCGGCGCGGCGACCAGAAAGTTCGCGGCCGTGGCGGCAAGCGGATCGGCAACGCGGCGGCCATAGAGCGAATAGATCCCCCAGCCGATGGCGGCGGCGACCATCAGCGCGGCGGCGATCGCCGGCGGCGCGGTGGCGCCGGGCCCAAGCAGAACCCCGAGCCCTGCCAGCCCCAGGGCCATGCCGATCCAGCGCCGAATCGGTGGCCGCTCGCCGCCAATGAGCGCCGCGCCGAACATGGTCAGCTGCACGCCGCCGAACAGGATCAGCGCACCGGTGCCGGTGGGCAGCGACAGGTAGGCATAGGAAAAGCCCGCCATGTAGACCAGCAGCGCCAGCGCCGGGCGCAGGCCGCCAGCCTGCCCCAGCATCCGGAAACCGCCCTGACGCAGCGCCACCAGCCAGGCCAGCGTTGCCGCGCCGGCGGCAAGCCTCAGCCCCATGAAGGCCCCGGGGGCGATGGCGTGCTCGGCCAGGGCCAGCCGGGTCAGCACCGAATTGGCGGCGAAGGCGACCATGGTCAGGGCAGTGAGCAGAAGCAGGCGCATGGGCCGAAGCATAAGGTGGTTCTCCGTCGGCGACCATGGCGTCGGTGGCGTGGCGCAAAAGCGCCCCAAGGGGCCGCAATCGCCGTGGACAGCCTGCCCTCCGGCCTGCGACACTTGGCCGCCATGGCAAGCCGCGTCACCTTCCCGATCGCCCCGAACCGCCTGCCCGGCGCAGGCGCATGAGCCGCGCCTTCGTCAAGGAAGATGCCGGCCAGGACGCGCCGTTGCCGGACCGGCCGCTCAGTCGGCATCCGAATGTGGTGACGCCGTCGGGGCTTGCGGCGCTGCGCCGCGATCTGGCCGCGGCCGAGGCCCGGCTGGCAGCGCTGCGCGGCAGGGCCGACCGCTCCGACCGGGACCCCGAGAAGGTGGCCGAGCGTGACATCCGTTATTTCGAGGCGCGGCTGGCCAGCGCGATCCCGGTGGACATGGCGGCGCAGCCGGAAGGCGAGGTGGCCTTCGGCGCCACGGTGACCGTCATCGACGGGGAAGGGGCGCGGCGCCGGTTCCGCATCGTCGGCGAAGACGAGGCCGACCCCGCCCGCGGCTGGATCACCGCGCATTCGCCCCTCGGCCGCGGCCTGATCGGGCTTCGGCAGGGCGAAACCGCCGACTGGAAGCGCCCCGGCGGCACCATCACGCTGGAGGTCGTGGTGATCGGCTATGACCAGGAGACAGGAGCACAGCCCCCATCATGACCCCGCCCAACATCGTCGTCATCATGGCCGACCAGCTGGCACCGCAATTCGTCGGTGCCTATGGCCACCCGCTGGTCAGGACGCCGCATATCGACGCGCTGGCCGCCCGCGGCATGCGCTTCGATGCGGCCTATTGCAACGCGCCGCTCTGTGCGCCCAGCCGCTTCGCCTTCATGACCGGGCAGCTGGTCACCCGCATGGCCGCCTATGACAACGGCTCGGAATTTCAGGCGACGGCGCCGACCTTTGCCCATTACCTGCGGCTGATGGGCTACCGGACCTGCCTGTCGGGCAAGATGCACTTCATCGGCCCCGACCAGATGCACGGCTTCGAGGAGCGGCTGACCACCGATGTCTACCCCTCGGACCACGCCTGGACCCCGGACTGGGAGATGCCCGACGAGCGCATCGACAAGTGGTACCACAACATGGAATCGGTGAAGGAGGCCGGCGTCGCCGCCACCACCTTCCAGATCGAGTACGACGAGGAGACGGCGTTCTTCGCCCGGCGGCGGATCTTCGACTATGCGATGCAGAAGGTGGCGCCGTTCGCGATGGTGGTGAGCTTCATCCACCCGCACGATCCTTATGTGGCGCGGCCCGAATGGTGGGACCTCTACGACCACGCCGCCATCGACATGCCGGCGCGCGAGCCGGCGGACGATCCGCATACGCGGCGGCTGATCCACGGCATGGAGGCGGACCTGGTCGAAGTGACCGAGGACGAGGTCCGCAACGCCCGCCATGCCTATTATGCCAACACCTCGTATTTCGACAGCAAGGTGGGCGCCATCGTGCAGGCGCTGGACGAGGCCGGGCAGCTCGACAACACCGTGGTGGTGGTGACCTCGGATCACGGCGACATGCTGGGCGAGCGCGGGCTGTGGTACAAGATGAACTTCTTCGAGCACTCCGCCCGGGTGCCGCTGGTGATAGCCGGGCCGGGGGTGGAAAAGGGCAGCGTCGCCGCGCCCTGCTCGCTGATCGACCTGCTGCCCACCTTCGTCGACATCGCCGCGAACGGCGGCGCGGCGCCGGAGCCGGGGATGCCGCTCGACGGCCGCTCGCTCTGGCCGCTGGCGACCGGCGCGGCCGAGCCGGGCGAGGGCGAGGCGCTGGGCGAATACTGCGCCGAGGTGGCCTCGCATCCGATGTTCATGATCCGCCGCGGGCCGTGGAAGTACATCCATTGCGACGTCGATCCGCCGCAGCTTTTCAATGTGGTCGCCGATCCGCTGGAGCGGGTGAACCTGGCCGACGATCCGGCGCATGAAGACACCCGGGCGGCCTTCGCGGCCGAGGTGCGCCGGCGCTGGGACAGCGACAGGATCCGCAGCGACGTGATCGCCACCCAGAAACGGCGCCGGGCGGTCCATGCGGCGATGGAGAAGGGCGCGCTGACTTCGTGGGACTACCAGCCGAGGCGGGATGCGGCGCAGGAATACGTCCGCAACCACATGGATTGGACCGTGGCGGCGGAACGCACCCGCTTCCCGCCGTTCCGCCGCGACGGATGAGCCGTGCCCTGATCGCACCCCGATCGCACCCGGGCCGCTCCCCGCCCACCCACCCTCGCGCCCCGGGTGCGACGGAGCGCGATCAGGGCGGGATGCGCGGCATCAGGTACCTGGCCATGCTGGCCCATGAGGACGCAGCGCCGCGCGTAACGCCGGGTCCGCGCCCGGGGCGCGGGGGTGGGTGGGCCGGGAGCGTCCCCGGACAGTCCCCTCGGCTTATCCCGTGATTCCAGCACTTTGGTCCCCGCCCCCATGGGGCAAAGCCCAGCGCAAGGCCAATGGCGGCAGCGGGGAAGGCCTCGACACCGATCAGGTAACCGGGAACGGGGGCTCCCGCAGTCCGCCTCCGCCTGCCGGCGTCGGCGTCCTTTGGGCCCGGCCCGGCGCCCGCGGCCCCTGTCGGGGCCGCCCTGCGCCGGGTCCCGCCAGCGGCGAGCTCTCAGCCTTGCGGCGCGATCCGCGGCGGCTGCACCGGTGGCTCCGGCGGATCCGCCATGGCCCGGACGAGCGCAGCGGCGATCAGCCGCGGTACGTCCGGGTGATCGCCGATCGGCGGCAGCAGCGGACCGGTGAACCCGGCCCTGGCAAGAGCCACGGGGATGTCCTCTTCCACATGCCCGGCCTTCAGCGCGAAGAACGGCAGGCAGAGCGCCGGAGCAGCCACCCGGGCAACCTCGGCAAGATGCGGCGGCTCCTCGATCAGGCCGACGATCACGGCCTTGAACCGGGTCAGCCGGCGCAGGCTTTCGGCCATGGCATGGACCGAATCCTTCGACGTCGACGAAACCCGGCTGCCATGGGCGGCAAGGACCAGCGTGGTCTCCGGCTCCGCCAGCCCGGCGTCCCTGGCACCCTCGGCGGCGGCGCGCGCCATCAGCCCGGGCAAGGCGGGATCGACGCCGAAGGGCGGCAGCTGGCGCGGCCGGGGCGTGTCGGTCGCCAAGGCCCTGGCGAGCCTTTCGGGCAGCGCCCGGCCGGTGAAATAGCCCTCGGCCATGAAGAACGGATAGATCAGCGGCGCAGTCAGCCCCGCAAGCGCCGCGGGCAGGCTGGCCGGGACCGCCAGCGTCGCGCCGCGCACCGCCCAGCCGGGCAGGTGTGCGGCCACCGCCTCGGCCAGATGCCGCAGGGCTGCCTCCTGCGGCATCGGATCGGCCGGCGCACCGTGGGCGACCAGCACGGCGGAAGCGGGGGCGGCAGCGGTGGCATCCGGCATTGGCGGCGGTCCTTTTCCGTGCAGGTTAATCCCGGACCGGGCCGGTTTGAAGCGCCGCAAGGCAGATGCCCCGGTCCATCAGGGCGGCGCGCGGCCACCAGCGCCCGGAGCGTCAGCGACCGCCGCCGAGGGCCCTCGATGGGCCCGAAGGCGGCGCCACCTCTCGCCCCGCCGGCTCAGTCGCGCGCGCCGATGCCGGCCAGCAGCGCCGCCACGATCGCCTCCGGCGGCCGGTCGACATCCACCGTCACCGCATCCTCGTCCGGCCCCGGCGGCTCCAACGCCGCGAACTGGCTGTCCAGAAGCGAAAGCGGCATGAAATGCCCCTCCCGCGCGCCCATGCGCCCGGCGATCACCGCCCGCGATCCGGCAAGATGGAGGAACGTCACCGGGCCGCCGGCATGGGTGCGGATCAGGTCGCGATAGGCCCGCTTCAGCGCCGAGCAGCCGATCACCACGATCCCTTCCGCCGCCGCCAGCGTCTCGCCCACGCTGACCAGCCAGGGCGCCCGGTCGGCATCGGTCAGCGGTGTCCCGGCCGACATCCTGGCCACGTTCCGAGGCGGATGCAGGTCGTCCCCGTCCACATAGCGGCCGCCCACGGCCTCGGCGAACAGCGCCCCCACACGCGACTTGCCGCACCCGGCGACGCCCATGACCACAAAGCGCCGGTTCACACCGTCACCGACAGCCCGCCATCGACGAAAAGCGTGTGGCCGTTGACGAACGACGCCGCGTCCGACGACAGGAACACCGCCGCGCCCACCAGCTCGTCGAGCTTGCCCCAGCGCCCCGCCGGGGTCCGCTTGCAAAGCCAGTCGTTGAAGGCCGGATCGGCCATCAGGGCGGCGTTCAGCGGCGTCTCGAAATAGCCCGGCGCAATGGCGTTGCAGCTCAGCCCGTACCGGGCCCAGTCCGCCGCCATGCCCTTGGTCAGGTTGGCCACCGCGCCCTTGGTGGCGGTGTAGGGCGCGATCGAAGTCCGGGCCAGCGCCGCCTGCACGGACGCGATGTTGACGATCCGCCCGGTGCCGCGGGCGATCATGTGCCGCGCTGCCGCCTGGGCGACATTGAAGACCCCCGAGATGTTGACCTTCACCAGCCGCTCGAAGGCCTCGGCCGGGAAATCCTCCAGCGGGCCGCGATGCTGCATGCCGGCATTGTTGATCAGGATGTCGATGGGCCCGGTCGCCGCCTCGAACCCGTCCACCGCGGCCCGCGCCGCGCCATGGTCGGTGACGTCGAAGGGCAGCGTCTCCACCGTCGCTCCGCGGCCGCGCAACGCCTCGGCCGCCGCCGCCAGCTTGTCGCCGTCGCGGCCGTTCAGCACGATCGCCGCACCCGCCTCGGCCAGCCCGCCCGCCAACGCCATGCCGATGCCCTGGGATGAGCCGGTCACCAGCGCCCGCCGCCCGGTCAGATCGAATAGCTTCACCTTCGCCCCCTCTTCCTGCTGGTGGTTTCTTGCGGCGATCCGGTGGGCAAAGTCCAGCCCGCCGGGGCCGCGCCGCCGTCGGCACCGGAATTGCCTTCACACCGGCCAGCGGCTTATCTGTCCTCGAAAAGGGGAGGCGACATGCGCACGCAGGTGGTCATCGTCGGCGGCGGACCGTCCGGCCTGCTGCTCGGGCAGCTTCTGCACGGCAGGGGCATCGACACCGTCCTCATCGAGCGCCGCACCCGCGCGCACGTGCTGTCGCGGATCCGCGCCGGTGTGCTGGAACAGGGATTTGTCGCCCTCATGGAGGAGGCCGGCGTCGCCGGGCGCATGAACCGCGAGGCGCTGCTTCATGACGGCGTCATGATCGCCTATGGCAACGAAAGCTTCCGGCTCAACTTCACCAGCCACGTGCAGCGGCCGGTCACCGTCTACGGCCAGACCGAGATCACCCGCGACCTCTACGACGCCCGCGAGGGCGCCGGGATCCAGACGCTGTTCGAGGTCGACGAGGTGGCGATCCACGATGCCGACGGCACCCGGCCGTACGTGACCTTCCGCCAGGGCGGCGCCGAAGAGCGCATCGATTGCGACTTCGTCGCCGGCTGCGACGGGTTTCACGGCGTCAGCCGCCGCACCATCCCCGACACCGTCAGGCGGGAACACGAAAAGGTCTATCCCTTCGGCTGGCTCGGCATCCTGTCGGAAACACCGCCGGTCCATGACGAGCTGGTCTATTCCAACTCGGCCCGCGGCTTCGCCCTCTGCTCCATGCGCAGCCACAGCCTCAGCCGCTATTACCTGCAGTGCCCCCTCAGCGATCACCCCGAGGACTGGACCGACGCCGCCTTCTGGGACGAGCTGCGCCGGCGCCTGCCGCACTACTGGGCCGACGCGCTGGTCACCGGACCGTCGATCGAGAAATCCATCGCGCCGCTGCGTTCCTTCGTCTGCGAGCCCATGCAGTGGGGCCGGCTGTTCCTCTGCGGCGACGCCGCCCATATCGTGCCCCCGACCGGGGCCAAGGGGCTGAACACGGCGGCCTCGGACGTCTACTACCTGCATCAGGGGCTCGCGCGGTACTACGAGGAAGGCGACAGCACCGGCCTTGCCCAGTATTCCGAACACGCACTGGCGCGGATCTGGCAGGCCGAGCGCTTCAGCTGGTGGTTCACCATGCTGATGCACCGCTTCCCCGACCAGAACGCATTCGATCACAAGATGCAGCGCGCCGATCTGGAATTCCTGCGCGCCAGTCCGTCGGCGCAGGCGGTGATGGCGGCGAACTATGTCGGCCTGCCGTACTAGGGCGAGGGCCTGCATTCGGGGCCAACCGGGATCGCCCCCGGGATCGTGCCGGTGCCGCACCCGGCAACGGCGATGGTTGGAAATGCGCCGCAAGATGATACACCAGCCCATCTGGTTTCAAAGGATGGCAGCTTCGACCCGGCCATGATCGACCTCGTGATCCTCGACTGCGATGGCGTGCTGGTGGACAGCGAGGTCCTGTCCGCCGAGGTGCTCATCGCCGAACTGGCGGCGGTCGGCATCACCGTCGACCGGGCCTATGTGCGCGACCACTGCCTTGGCCACAGCTTTCCCAAGGTGGCGCGGAACATCCGCAACAGCTTTGCCGTGCCGCTGCCCGAGGATTTCGAGGCCCGCTATCGCCGGTCGCTGCTGGCCCGCTTCGAGACCGAGCTGAGGACGACGCCGCACCTGCTGCCGGTGCTCGACACCCTCGCCATCCCCACCTGCGTCGCCACCTCCTCGAGTCGCGAGCGCGTCTCCCGCTCGCTGCAGGTTGCCGGGCTCGACGGCTATTTCGGCGACCGCGTGTTCACCGCCTCGCAGGTGAAGAACGGCAAGCCGGCGCCCGACCTGCTGCTGTTCGCGGCGGAAAGGATGGGCTACGACCCGGCCCGTACCGCGGTGGTCGAGGACAGCCTGCCCGGGCTTCTGGCCGCCGATGCCGCCGGCATGCACGTCCTGGCCTATACCGGCGCCTCGCACCTTGGCGGCCGGGCGCCCGAGACGCCTTTCCCGCTGATCACCTTCGACGACTGGCGCCAGTTCTCGGCGCTTCTGGCCGAGCTCGGCGACAGGGCGGCGTCATGAGCGGCGGTCGCGGCCAGCCCGAGGTCACCCGCCTCGACATCGCCGCGCGGGCCGGCTGGCTCTACTACGTCGCCGGCAACACCCAGGACGAAATCGCCCGCAAGCTGTCGGTGTCGCGGCAGACGGCGCAGCGGCTGGTGTCGCTGGCGGTCAGCGAGCGGCTGGTCAAGGTGCGGCTGGACCATCCCATCGGGCGCTGCATGGACCTGGCCCAGGAGGTCGCCGAGCGCTTCGGCCTGCAGCAATGCGAGATCGCGCCGTCGGACCCAGACGCGCCGGGCCTTCTGACCGGGGTGGCCATTGCCGCGGCGACCGAACTGGAACGGATCCTCAAGTCGCCGGAAGGCCGGATCATCGCGCTGGGCACCGGCCGGGCGCTGAAGGCCACCGTCGAACAGCTGCCGCTGATGAACTGCCCGCAGCACCGGATCGTCTCGCTGCTGGGCAACATGATGGCCGACGGTGCCGCCACCCGCTACAACGCCACCATCGCCATGGCCGAGCGGGTCGGCGCGGCGCATTATCCCAACCCGCTGCCGGTGGTGGCGCGGGACGCGGCCGAGCTGAAGCAGCTCCACGACCAGGAGGCGGCGAAGAACACCTTCAGACTGTGCCAGATGGCCGACCTCACGCTGGTTGGCGTCGGCAACATGGGTCACCAGGCGCCGGTGGTCCTCGACGGCTTCGTCACCACCGAAGAGATGGACGAGCTTGAGGCGGCCGGCGCGGTGGGCGAGATCACCGCCTGGGTCTTCGACCGGGACGGCCGCATCATCGATTGCGACCGCAACCGGCGCGTCGCCTCGGTGCCGCTGCCACGGGCCGCCGAGCGGCGGATCATCGGTGTCGCCGTGGGCAGGGCCAAGGTGGCGCCGCTGGCGGCGGCGCTCAGGGGCAAGTTGATCAACGGCCTGATCACCAACGAAGCCACGGCCGAAAGCCTGCTGGCCACCGCCTGACACGGCGCCTCGGCCGGCCATCGAAACCTTCTCCACGACACGAAAGTCTCCGCCGCGACTCGCGCCGTTCCGCCGAAACGCGGCGGTGGTGCGATTACCGTTGACACGACTCAGCGGTTGAGTGAGTATTTGCCCACGTAATTAACATTTGCCCATCAACGGGCATCGGGAGGAAGCATGAAGACGACGATGCGCGCCCTTATGGGCGCAAGCGCGCTATGCGCTGTCTCGACCCTCGCGCAGGCGGACACGATCACCATCGCCACGGTCAACAACGGCGACATGATCCGCATGCAGGGTCTGACCGACGATTTCACCGCCAAGACCGGCCACACGGTCGAATGGGTGACCCTGGAAGAGAACGTGCTGCGCCAGCGCGTGACCCAGGACATCGCCACCAAGGGTGGCCAGTTCGACATCATGACCATCGGCATGTACGAGACGCCGATCTGGGCGGCCCAGAACTGGCTGGTGCCGCTGAACGACCTGCCCGATTCCTACGATGTCGACGACATCCTGCCGGCGATGCGCGCCGGCCTGTCCTATGACGGCACGCTTTATGCGGCGCCGTTCTACGGCGAGTCGTCCATGGTCATGTATCGCACCGACCTGATGCAGGCCGCCGGGCTTGAGATGCCCGAGGCGCCGACCTGGGCCTTCATCCAGGAAGCCGCCGCGGCGATGACTGACAAGGACAACGAGATCTACGGCGTCTGCTTGCGCGGCAAGGCCGGCTGGGGCGAGAACATGGCGTTCATCACCACGGTCGCCAACTCGTTCGGCGCGCGTTGGTTCGACGAGGACTGGAAGGCCCAGCTCGACAGCCCCGAATGGAAGGAAGCCGTCACCTTCTACAACGACCTGCTGACCAGCTACGGTCCTCCGGGCGCATCGACCAACGGCTTCAACGAGAACCTGTCGCTGTTCCAGCAGGGCAAGTGCGGCATGTGGATCGACGCCACCGTGGCGGCGTCCTTCGTGACCAATCCCAAGGACTCCACTGTCGCCGACAAGGTCGGCTTCGCGCTGGCGCCGAACAAGGAAGGCGTCGACAAGCGCGCCAACTGGCTCTGGGCCTGGGCGCTGGCGATCCCCGCCGGCACGCAGAAGGAAGCGGCCGCGAAAGAGTTCATCGAGTGGGCGACCTCGAAGGAGTACCTCGCGCTGGTGGCCGAGAAGGAAGGCTGGGCCAACGTGCCCCCGGGCAGCCGGACCTCGCTCTACGAGAACCCCGAATACGCCAAGGTTCCGTTCGCCGACATGACGCTCAAGTCGATCAACGCCGCCAATCCCGACAACCCGACCGTCGAGCCGGTGCCCTATGTCGGCGTCCAGTTCGTCGCCATCCCCGAATGGGCCGGCATCGGCACGACCGCGGGCCAGGAGTTCTCGGCCATGGTCGCCGGACAGCAGACGCCGGACGAGGCGCTTGAGAAGGCGCAGACCCTCGTCACCGACGAGATGGAAGCCGCAGGGTACTGAGGCCTTCCTCCCGGCCGGGGGGCGACACGAGTCGCCGCCCCCCGGTACCTTCCAGTGACTGTCGAACCCGAAAAGGGTCCGTGCGCGCCAAGGCCGCGCCGGCCGGGCCCAGAGGAGGTGCGTCATGGCCACGCAACATTCCCGATCCGCCGCCCGTCTGATGATGGCGCCGGCCGTCGTCCTGCTCCTGGGCTGGATGCTGGTGCCGCTGATCATGACGCTCTACTTCTCGTTCAAGCAGTACCTGCCGCTCAGGGGCGGCGATCTGGGCTGGGTCGGCTTCGAGAACTACGTCCGCTTCGTCACCTCCAGCGCCTTCTGGCCCAGCGTCCAGACCACGCTGATCATTGTCGGCGGCGTTCTGGTGATCACCGTCTGCCTCGGCGTCCTGCTGGCGATCCTGCTCGACCAGCCGATGTGGGGGCAGGGCATCGTCCGCATCCTGGTGATCGCGCCGTTCTTCGTCATGCCCACCGTCTCGGCGCTGGTCTGGAAGAACATGTTCATGGACCCGGTGAACGGGCTCTTCGCGCATCTGTGGAAGTTCTTCGGCGCCCAGCCGGTCGAATGGCTGTCGAACGCCTCGATCACCTCGATCATCATGATCGTGTCCTGGCAGTGGCTGCCCTTCGCCACGCTGATCCTGTTGACCGCGATCCAGTCGCTGGACAGCGAGCAGCTCGAGGCGTCGGAAATGGACGGCGCGCCGGTCCTGTCGCGGTTCATCTACATCGTGCTGCCGCATCTCAGCCGCGCCATCACCATCGTCATCCTGATCCAGACGATCTTCCTTTTGTCGGTCTTCGCCGAGATCTTCGTGACCACCCAGGGCTCGTTCGGGACCCGGACGCTGACCTACCTGATCTTCCAGCGGGTGCTGGAAAGCCAGAATGTCGGGCTCGGCTCGGCCGGCGGCGTCTACGCAATCATCCTGGCCAACATCGTTGCCATCTTCCTGATGCGCATCGTCGGCAAGAACCTGGACGCGTGAGGAGACAGAACCATGGCCCGCGCCGTCACCAATCAACGCAAGTCCATCAACACCGCGATCGCCTGGGGGATCGGCCTTCTGATCTTCTTCCCGATCCTGTGGACGATCCTGACCAGCTTCAAGACCGAGGCGACCGCCATCGCCGATCCGCCGCAGTTCCTGTTCTTCGACTGGACGCTTGAAAACTACGCGGTGGTGCAGGAGCGCTCGGACTACATGCGCTTCCTGTGGAACTCGGTCATCATCGCCGGCGGCTCCACGATCCTTGGCATCATCATCGCCGTCCCGGCCGCCTGGTCGATGGCCTTCGTGCCGTCGAAGCGGACCAAGGACATCCTGCTCTGGATGCTCTCGACCAAGATGCTGCCGGCGGTGGGCGTGCTCTACCCGATCTATCTGATGTTCATCAAACTCGGGCTTCTGGACACCCGCATCGGGCTGGTCATCGTGATGATGCTCATCAACCTGCCGATCATCGTCTGGATGCTCTACACCTACTTCCGCGAGATCCCGGGCGAGATCCTCGAGGCGGCGCGCATGGACGGCGCATCGCTTCGCGACGAGATCATCCACGTGCTGACGCCGATGGCGGTGCCGGGCATCGCCTCGACGCTGCTGCTGAACTTCATCCTGGCCTGGAACGAGGCCTTCTGGACGCTCAACCTGACGGCGGCCAAGGCGGCACCGCTGACCGCCTTCATCGCCAGCTATTCCAGCCCCGAGGGGCTGTTCTACGCCAAGCTTTCGGCCGCATCGACCATGGCCATCGCACCGATCCTGATTCTCGGCTGGTTCAGCCAGAAGCAGCTCGTGCGCGGCCTTACCTTCGGCGCGGTCAAATAGGAGAGGGGCCCATGGGAAGCATCAATCTCAAGCAGGTGGTCAAGCGCTTCGGCGATGTCGAAGTGATCCCACCCCTGGACCTCGACATCCACGAGGGCGAGTTCGTGGTCTTCGTCGGTCCGTCGGGCTGCGGCAAGTCCACGCTGCTCAGGCTGATCGCCGGGCTCGAGGACGTCTCCGGCGGCAGCATCTCCATCGACGGCAAGGACGCGACCGAGCTGCCGCCGGCCAAGCGCGGCCTGGCGATGGTGTTCCAGTCCTACGCGCTCTATCCGCACATGAGCGTGAAGAAGAACATCTCCTTCCCGCTGAAGATGGCGAAGATGGACCAGGCCGAGATCGAAAAGCGCGTGGCCGGCGCCGCCCAGGTGCTGAACCTGACCGACTATCTCGACCGGCGCCCCGGCCAGCTCTCCGGCGGCCAGCGCCAGCGCGTTGCCATCGGCCGCGCCATCGTGCGCGAGCCGGCGGCGTTCCTCTTCGACGAACCCTTGTCCAACCTCGACGCGGCGCTGCGCGTCAACATGCGGCTCGAGATCAGCGAGCTGCACAACTCGCTGAAGACCACGATGATCTACGTCACCCACGACCAGGTCGAGGCGATGACCATGGCCGACAAGATCGTCGTCCTGCATGCCGGCCGGATCGAGCAGGTGGGCAGCCCGCTGGAGCTCTACCGCAATCCGCGCAACCTGTTCGTGGCCGGCTTCATCGGCTCGCCCAAGATGAACTTCATCAAGGGCGCCGAGGCCAGGAAGCACGGTGCCGACACCATCGGCGCCCGCCCCGAGCACATCGACATCTCCAGGACCGAAGGCGACTGGCAGGGCAAGGTGGGGGTTTCCGAGCATCTGGGCTCGGACACCTTCCTGCACGTCCATGTCGGCGACCTGTCGCCCGATCCCATCACAGTGCGCGCCGGTGGCGAGGTCGACGCGCGTCATGGCGACACCGTCTACCTGACCCCCGACCCCAGCAAGATCCACCGCTTCGGCGCCGACGGCCTGGCGCTCTGACGGGCAGGCGCGGCACAGATGGACCTGAACCTCAAGGGAAAGCGGGCCGTCATCACCGGCGGCAGCCTCGGGATCGGACTCGGCGTCGCCCGGGCCTTTGCCCGCGAGGGCGCGGATGTGGTGCTGGTGGCGCGCAGCGACGACCGGCTGACCGCCGCGGCCGAGGCGATCTTCGAGGAATTCGGCACCGCAGCGGCGACGGTGGCCGCCGACGTGGCCAGCGCCGAGGGCTGCGACGCGGTGGTCTCGGCGGTGGCGGACCTGGGCGGGGCCGACATCCTGGTCAACAACGCCGGCACCGGCTCCAACGAGACCATCCTCGAGGCGGCGGACGACAAGTGGGACCAGTACTGGCACCTGCATGTCATGGCGGCGGTGCGGCTGGCGCGCGGGCTGGCGCCGATGATGCAGGCCCGCGGCGGCGGCGCGATCCTCAACAACGCCTCGATCTGCGCCGTGCAGCCGCTCTGGTACGAGCCGATCTACAACGTCACCAAGGCGGCGCTGATGATGCTGTCGAAATGCATGGCGGCAGAGTTCATTCCCATGAACATCCGCGTCAACTGCATCAACCCCGGGCTGATCCGCACGCCCGACTGGGAGAACACCGCCCGCAAGCTCTCCGGCGACGACTGGGAAGCCTACCTGCAATCGGTGGCTGACGAGCACGCGACGATCAAGCGCTTCGGCACGGTCGAGGAACTGGCGGACTTCTTCGTCTTCCTCTGCTCGGACCGGGCCAGCTACTCGGTCGGCTCCACCTATTTCGTCGACGGCGGCATGCTGCGGACGGTTTGAGAAGGAAGACACGCGATGCCTGTTCGCCTGAGTTCAGCCAATCTCGACCAGATCGAAGCGTCCGTCGGACGGCCCGGATACGACCGCGCCGGGCTTCGGCCGGGCATCCTGCATGTCGGCGTCGGCAATTTCCACCGCGCCCACATGGCGGTCTATCTCGACCGCCTGTTCGAGAGCGGCGAGGGCCATGAATGGGCCATCCGCGGCGCCTGCGTGCGCCCCACCGACGGCGCCATGCGCGACCGGCTCAAGGCCCAGGACTGGCTGTGCACCGTGGTCGAGCTCGACCCAAAGGGGCTGTCGGCGCGGGTAACCGGCTCGATGATCGACTTCGTCGAGGTCGACCCGCAGAAGACCGTCGCCGCCATGGCCGATCCGGCGACCCGCATCGTCTCGCTGACCATTACCGAGGGCGGCTACTATGTCGACGCCACCACCGGCGGCTTCGACGCCAGCCACCCGGACATCCAGCACGACGCGGCGAACCCCGACAACCCGCGCACCGTCTTCGGCATGATCGTGGCGGCGCTGCGGGCACGCCGCGACGGCGGGCAGGCGCCGTTCACCGTGATGAGCTGCGACAACCTGCCCGGCAACGGCCACATCGCCGAGCAGGCGGTGATCGGCATGGCCCGGCTGGTCGGCGGCGGCATGGGCGACTGGATCGCCAGCAACGTCGCCTTCCCCAACGGCATGGTCGACTGCATCACCCCGGCGACCACCGAGCGCGAGCGCAACCTGGTGGCCGAGCGTTTCGGGATCGAGGACGCCGCCCCGGTGGTCTGCGAGCCGTTCCGGCAATGGGTGCTCGAGGACAAGTTCCCGCAAGGCCGCCCGGCGCTCGAGAAGGTGGGCGTCGAGTTCGTCGACGACGTGGTGCCCTACGAGCTGATGAAGCTGCGCATCCTCAATGCCGGCCATGCCGCCATCGCCTATCCCGGCGCGCTCTCCGGGCACCGCTACGCCCACGAGGCAGCGGGCGATCCGCTGATCGCCGACTGGCTCCGGGCGCTGATGAGGCGCGAGGTCATCCCGACGCTCTCCACCAGCAGCGGGCTCGACTACGAGGCCTACCTGGCGCTGATCGGCGAGCGCTTCACCAACCCCGAAGTGGGCGACACCGTGGCCCGCCTCTGCCTCGACGGCTCCAACCGGCAGCCGAAATTCGTGCTTCCCACCATCGCCGACGCGCTGGCCGATGGCCGGCCCATCGAGGGGCTTGCCCTGGAGGTGGCGCTCTGGTGCCGCTACTGCGCCGCCACCGCCGAGCCGGGCTCGACGCTGGTGCTGGAGGACGAGCGCGCGGCGGCGCTGTCGAAGGCCGCCCTGGCCAGCCGCGAGGACCCGTCCGCCTTCCTCGGCATCAGCGCCGTCTTCGGCACCCTGGCCGCGGACAGCCGCTTCGCCGACGCCTTCGCCCGGCACATCGCGGCGATCTGGGCCGACGGCCACCGCGCGGCGCTGGAGCGCTACCTGGCACAGCCCGCCTGAGCCGCGCCTGAACCGCTTCGACAGGCACCGGGCGCACGCCCGGGCCGCCGCTCAGTGATGGGCGCCGGCGCCTTCCTTCAGCACGAATTTCTTGTCGCAATAGCCGCACTCGACATAGCCCTTGGCCGGGTCGATGGTCAGCCACACCCGCGGATGGCCATGCGTGCCCCCGTCGCAGCTCACCCGCTCGGTGGTCACCTCTACGGTCTCGGGTGCTGGGCGGCTCATGGGCATGGCTCCTGTACTGATCCCGGAGCGGCGAAGTCCGGGCGGCGCCCATGATAGCCCAGCCGGCACCGGCGGCAAGACCGGAGCCGCCCGTTTCGCTTTACCGGCTGTTAAATCACGGCGTGCACAACCGATTGCGGCTCACGCACGGCCGTGCGGATCGGGCAGGCGGGAGGTGACGATGAACAGTGAGACCGCCAGGCCCATCGCCGCCGGCGACAGGGCCGAGGCAAGCGCCGCCGGCGTCATCTCGGGGACCGAACGTGCGGCGCTGGCCGGCCGGGTCAAGACGCTGCGCTCCGCCATCGGCATCGATACCGAATTCTCCCACGAATACCGCCTGCTCCGGCCCTATCTGCCGGACCTCGTCCGCGACTGGCCCGAGGAGATGGCGCTGCACGTCCTGCGCCATTCGGATGTCGACTCGGGCGCCGGCGCCGAACTCGGCGAAAAGCAGATCGCCACCATGCGGCGGATGACGGCAGCGATCTGCACCGGCCGCTATTTCGAGGACTACTACCACGCGGTGACCGAACTGACCCGCCAGTTCCTCGCCGCCGGGGTCACGCCGGACGAGCTGGCCGGCTGCCTTCTGGCCCAGTTCCAGGACGCGCAGCTGCGCCTGTTCTTCATGACCCGCGCCAGGGACGGGCGGGTGTTCATCTCGGCGCTGCGCTGCCTGTTCAAGATCATGGCGCTGACCCTGCAGATCGCCAATCACGCCGCCAACGAATCCCGCGTATCGCGCCAGGTCCGCGAGATCTGACCGCCTCACCTTCTCCTTCTCCTTCACCCCCCCCGTGCCTGGCCGCCTCCGGGGCGCGAGCGGGTGGGCGGGCGGGGCGCGCGCCCCGGAGGCGGCCAGGCACGGGGGCCAGAACACGGGGGCCAGAACACGGGGGCCGGAACACGGGGGCGGGCGGGCGCACCGGCAGCGCCGCCGTTCAGGGCGATGCCGGATCAGACAGACCGGTTCCGGGACACTCGCTCAGGCTGACAAGGCCGGACCAGGATCCCGTTCAGGCCGGGTCAGCTGGAAACGGTCCCGGTCCGGTCCGGCGGCAGCATCCGTCCCAGCACCCGGCCACCGAGGATGTGGATATGGTAATGCGGCACTTCCTGCACGCCCGCCTCGCCTGAATTGGCGATCAGCCGATAGCCGATGCCGCCGCTGGCCGGGTCGATCTTCAGGGCCGCGATCACCGCCCGCACGGCGCGGGTGAAATCGACGATCTCGGCCTCCGGGGCGGCGGCGGCAAAATGATCGTAGTTCACATAAGATCCCTTGGGGATCACCAGCACATGCACCGGCGCCTGCGGCGCGATGTCCTCGAACGCCAGCGTGTGCGGCGTCTCGTGCACGGTCCTGTTGGGGATCTCGCCGCGCAGGATGCGGGCGAAGATGTTCTGGTCGTCATAGGTGTACATGGGCGGATCCCAACTGGTTGAAACGTCCCTGGTGGGCGGCCCTGAAGGCCGCGTCGGCGTCCAGCCCGGCCACCTGGCGCAAGGCCTCGGTGACCTGCTGCAGGTCGCTGTGCTCGTCGATGGCGCGCAGGCCCGGCAGCCCCATGCGCTGCAGGTCGCGGTGTTCCTGCCGGATGTTCTCGCGCAGGGTCACGATCAGCTCGTCCTGCTTGTCCGGCGCCAGCGCGTCGATACCCAGGCCCATGCGCTCGGCATGGCCGCGCAGATAGCCGTCGGTGAACTCGCAGCGGATCTGCAGGACCCTCAGGTCGCAGCCATCGCCGCGCAGCTCCTGAAAGATCTCGTGGCTGGCCGGATCGACGCAGAAGGCAAGCCGGTCGCCGCCGGACAGCTCCGACAGCACCCGCAGGAAGGCCAGCCGATGGCGCAGCCGCTTCTCGACCGTGCTGCCGAGCCCGCCCATGTCCGGCAGCCAGGCATCGGCCTCGTTGAAGATGTAGCCATAGGCCGGCATCCCGGCGGCGCTGCCCAGCGCCTGGGCATAGCGCTTGGCCACGTGCCACTTCTTGCACACCACCAAAAGCACCGAGCGCTGGGCGCCGAGCCGCGCCAGCTCCTCCCAGAACCGCGGCGCATAACGCTGCCCGACGCGCCCGCGGGTGGCCAGGTACTCGAAGTATTTCAGCCCGCCACTGCCGCTGCCCTGGGCCACCTCGTCGCTGGCATAAAGCGCCGTCAGCCGCGCCTTCAGCGCCTTCGCCCGCGGCGACAGCTTGCGGGCAAAGAAGCTGTCCTGTCCCACCAGCAGCTCGTAATGGTCGTCGTGAAAGTTCACCGGCATGCCGTAGTCCGAGAACAAGAGGAAGGTCGGCGGCCGCGGCACGATCTCGGCCCTGGGCACCAGATGGTGCACCAGCGTCTGAAAGAACGTCTCGTCGGGGATCCAGGTGGTGCGGAAGAACCGCATCACCGACCGGCGCTTGCTCACGAAGGCCAGCAGCGCCTCGGCCGTCGACCGCCGCAGGCACCACCACTGGCTGCCGACCATGATCCTCAGGCCCTGCGGCAGCGGCCGCCGCAACCCCAGCTTCTGCTGCACCGTCAGGGCGGCATAGAACAGCCACTTGCGGGTCCGCTCGTTGAACCAGTGGCGATAGATCAGCCGCTCCTCCTTCAGGCCGACCTTGATCCAGCCGCTGTCAAAATAGTCGTTGACCTCGATATGGTCCCGGCCCTCGGCCGCCAGCCGGGCACGGATGCTGGCCGCCGACTTGATCGGCATGCAGTCGCCGCTGATCAGATAGAAATGCGTCGCCTCGGGAAACGCCTCGACGCCGGCGCGCAGCCCGTTCAGCGAGGCTTCCACCAGCGACCACTCGCCCCAGCCGCAGCGCACCCGCCGGGCGAACGCCACCCGCGGGTCGTCGGCAAAGGCGGCGCGCACTTCCGGCTCCATCGCCTTCGGCGCATTCAGGTCGACATGGATCACCACGCGGTCGCCGGCGCCGGTCAGCATCCGCACCTGCGCGATCACCGAGGCCGGGCTCTTGTGGCAGAGTAGGATGTAGCAGATCTGCGTCACGGGGGGCGGTCCGGCTGCGGTCGCAAGGGCCGGCCCCGGGGCCGGCTCGCCTGTGATCACCCGGAAGCGGCCTCCAATGCAAGCTTCGCGCGAGGTCGCCTCACGCCAGCCCCTCGCGGCGGAACAGCGCCTGCAGGCTCGCCTCGGGCCGGGCGCCGATATGCGAGATCACCTCGGCCGCCGCCACGCAGCCCATGCGGCCGCAGACCTCCAGCGGCCGGCCGGTGGCCAGCCCGTGGATGAAGCCGGCGGCGAACTGGTCGCCGGCGCCGGTGGCGTCCACCGGGGTCACCGGGGTCACCGGCACCACCGCTTCCTCGTCGCCGCGCACGATCACCACGTCGAGGCCCGACCGCGTGCACACCACCAGCGCCGCGTCCGCCGCCGCCTGCTCCAGCGCCATGCTCAGATCGTCGGTCTGGTACAGCGCGTTCCATTCCCGGCCGTTGCCGATGACAAAGTCGAGCTCGCGCACCAGCCGCCGGAAATGCTCGCGGTGGCGGTCGACGCAGAACGGGTCCGACAGCGCGATGCCGGCCCGGCCGCCGCCGGCGCGGCACAGCCGCGCCGCCCGCTCGAACGCCTCCTTGCCCTTGGGCTTGTCATAGAGATAGCCCTCCAGGAACAGGATCTCGGTATTGCCGGCGACCGCGTCCGGCACGTCCTCGGGGCCCAGCTCGGCCGAGATGCCGAGATAGGTGTTCATCGACCGCTCGCCATCGGGCGAGACGAAGATCATGCTGCGCGAGGTGGGCAGCGGGTCGTCCTTGACCGGCAGGTTGACGAAATCGGTGCCGTCGCGGTCCATCTCGGCGGCATAGAACCGGCCCAGCGCGTCGTCCCTGACCCGGCCCATGAAGGCGGTGGTCAGCCCCAGGTTGCCCAGTCCCGCCAGCGTGTTGGCCACCGATCCGCCGGGCACCTGCCGGCTTTCCCGCATCGAGGCATACAGCATCTCGCCGCGCTCGCGCTCGACCAGCTGCATCACCCCCTTCTCGATCCCCATCAGGTCGAGGAAGCTGTCGTCGCTGCGGCTCAGCACGTCGACGATGGCATTGCCGATCCCGGCCACCTGATACGTCTTGGCCATCTATGCATCCCCGCCTGGCTGCACCACCGCGTCGAGTTCCACCTCCACCAGCCAGTCGGGGTCGATGAAGCGGCTGACCTGCATCACCGTGCAGGCCGGGCGGATATCGGCAAAGATCTCGCCATGGGCGCGGCACGCCGCCTCCCAGGTCTCGGCGTCGGTCAGAAGGATGCGGGTGCGGATCACGTCCTCGGGGCGCCCGCCGGCCCCGGTCAGCGCGGTCAGCGCGATGTCCAGGCAGCGCCTCGTCTGGCCATAGACGTCACCGGGTGCCGACGTGCCGCCGCCTTCGGCAATGGGCGCGGTGCCGGCGACGCAGATCATCTCGCCGATGCGCACCGCCCGGCTCAAGCCGATGATCGGCTCCAGGTACGAGCCCGAGGACACGTTCTTCCGGGTCATGCCGTCTTCTCCTCGAAGCCGCACAGGTCGGCGATGATGCAGACCCCGCATTTCGGCTTGCGCGCCACACAGATATAGCGGCCGTGCAGGATCAGCCAGTGATGCGCATGGCGCTGGAACTCGGCCGGCACGTTGTCCTCGATGGCCCGCTCCACCGCATTGACGTCCTTGCCGACAGCGATGCCGGTGCGGTTGCCGACCCGGAAGATATGCGTGTCCACCGCCTGCGCCGGCATCCCGAACCACATGTTCAGCACCACGTTGGCGGTCTTGCGCCCCACCCCCGGCAGGCTGGCCAGCGCCGCCCGCGACGACGGCACCTCGCCGCCATACTCGTCCACCAGGATGCGGGCCATCCTCATCACGTTCCGGGCCTTGTTGCGGTAAAGCCCGATGGTGCGGATGTGCTGGATCAGCCCCTCCTCGCCCAGCGCCAGCATCTTCTGGGGCGTGTCGACGATGGCGAAAAGGTCCCTTGTGGCGCGGTTCACGCCCTTGTCGGTGGCCTGCGCCGACAGCGCGACGGCCACCAGCAGGGTATAGGCGTTGACGTGCTCCAGCTCGCCCTTGGGCTCGGCCTCGTGGGCGCGGAACCGGGCAAAGATCTGGCGCATCGTGGCAAAGGGAAGCTGCGCGGGCATGGCCTTCCGCTTTGCACGGCCGGCGCCGCCGCCGCAAGCGCCAGACGCGCTCAATTCGCAGGATTCGGGTCGGCGGACGCCGCCGTCAAGGCTAGATCTTGCCAAAGCCCACCGGAGGGACCGACGATGAACGCCATGACCGACACGCCATCCGCCGCCGACGCGCAGCGCGACCCCTATCACTACGCCGTCATCGGCCGCGCCATCGCGCTGATCGGCGACACCGTGCAGGACCAGCCCACCCTGGGCGAGATCGCCGCCGCCGTCGGCATGTCGCCGGCGCATTTCCAGCGCGTGTTCTCGCAATGGGCCGGGGTCTCGCCCAAGCGCTACCAGCAATACCTGACGCTTGAGCACGCCAAGACGCTGCTGGCCGAGCGCATGACGCTGATGGACACCGCGCTCGAGACCGGCCTGTCCGGGTCCAGCCGGCTGCACGATCTCTTCCTGCGCTGGCAGGCGATGAGCCCGGGCGAATACGCCGCCGGCGGCAGCGGCCTGGCAATCCGCTGGGGCTGGTTCGACAGCCCCTTCGGCGAGGCGCTGGCCATGGGCACCGATCGCGGCCTGTGCGGCCTCGCCTTCACCGCCGAGACCGGGCGTGCCGCGGCCATGGCCGACATGCGCGGCCGCTGGCCCGCCGCCACCTACACCGAGGACCCCGCCGCGCTGGCCCCCTGGGTCGACGCCGCCTTCGGCCGCAAGGGCGAGGCGCGGCTGCACCTGATCGGGGCGCCGTTCCAGATCAAGGTCTGGGAGGCGCTGCTGACCATCCCCTCGGGCCGGGTGACCACGTATTCCCGAATCGCCGACGCCATCGGCGCACCCCGGGCGGCCCGCGCCGTCGGCACCGCCGTGGGCAGGAACCCGGTCAGCTTCCTGATCCCCTGCCACCGGGTGCTGCGCAAGTCCGGCGGCCTGGGCGGCTACCACTGGGGCCTGCCGCTCAAGCGCGCCATGCTGGCCTGGGAATCGGCCCGCCACGACGCCGACGCCGCCTGACGCCGGGGCGGATACGCCGCGACACCGCGCCGCCCCCGCCGCGCCGCGGTTTCCCAAACGCCCGCGCCGCTGTATATTCCGCCGATGGGGCTTTGTGTTTGCCCCGTCGGCAAGGGGGGTAGCCGGGGTGCGTGCGTTCTTCGAGTCGCTTTGGGCCTGCGGTGCAGGCGGATGGAGCCCGGTGGTCGGCGATGCCACCACCCTGGGCTGGTCGGTCACCCTGCTCTACGCGCTTGCCGCCATCCTGGCCGCGGTCGCCGCACTGCGCACGGCGGACACCTCCTGGCACACCTTCGGCTTCTGGGTCGTCGCGGCGCTGGCGCTGTTTGTCCTCGGCCTCAACAAGCAGCTCGACCTGCAGACGCTGATGCGGGCCAGCCTGCGCTGCGTGGCGCTGAACGACGGCTGGTACTACACCGAGGCGCGCCCGGCCCTGAAACGCGCCTTCGTCGAGGCGGTGGCGCTGGTCGCGCTGCTGTCGGGGATGGCGCTGCTGCGCTGGTGGCGACCGTCGCTGCCGCGTATCGCGCTGGCGCTGGCGGGCCTGGCCATGGTCGGCGGCTATGTCGCCGGCCGCACGGTGCTGGTGGCCATCGCCGACCTGGACAAGCTGTCGGCGGCCCAGCACCAGGCGCTGGCTGCGCTCGAACCCCTCGGGCTGCTGCTGATCTGCCTCGGCGCCGCAAGGGCACGCACCGCCAGCGGCGCGGCCACCGGTGAGGCAGGGCCGGCCGATGCCACCCCCGCCAAGGCGGCGCTTGCCGGCCCCGGAAACTCACCATCATGCAACGATCGGTAATTTCCCGCCGATTGCGACAACTGGCCGTGAAGGCCGCCAGAATTCGCTTGCCGACGCTCGCCTTTTGACGCTTCGTTCGCCGCAATCCGACATCAGGGAAGGAACCCGCACATGACGATCACCCGTTCCGCAGCCGTCGTTACGCTGGCCGCAGCCTTCGGGCTGGCGGGTTGCGCCGATCCCGACGGCACCTACAACCAGACCAATACCGGCGCGCTGGTCGGGGCCGGCGTCGGCGCCGCGCTCGGCAACCTCGTCGGCAAGGACACCAAGGCGACGGTCATCGGCGCCGCGGTGGGCACCGCCGTCGGGGCCGGCATCGGCAACGAGCTCGAGAAACAGGAACAGGCGCTGCGCCGCGACATCGGTGGTTCCGGCGCCGGCATCTACCGCCAGGGCAACCAGCTTGTGGTGCGCCTGCCCGAGGCGATCACCTTCGCCGTCGACAGCGCCTCGGTCCGGCCGTCGATCCAGGACGACCTCTACGCGGTGGCGCGCAACCTGCAGCAATACCCCAACAACACCGTGCAGGTGATCGGCCACACCGATTCCACCGGGTCGCAGGCCTACAACCAGACCCTCAGCGAGCAGCGGGCGCGGGCGGTGGCGAACATCCTTCTCGGCGGCGGCGTGCCGGCCTCGCGCGTGGTCGCCTACGGCGTTGGCGAAAGCCAGCCCATCGCCTCGAACGCCACCGCGTCGGGCCGCCAGGCGAACCGCCGCGTGGACATCGTCATCACCGGAAACTGACCCGGGAAACCAGGCCCTTCTGCCGGCACGGGCAACCGGCCGGCAGACAGCGACCGAAAGCGGGGGGCCGTCCCAGGTGGGCGGCCCTCGGCCTGTCAGCCCGGCGCGCCCAGGGTCACCGCCACTTCGGCCGGGCGCCCGTCGCGAAGCAGCCTCAGGCGCACCTCGTCGCCGGGGGCATGGGCGTCGAGCGCCGCCTGAAGATCGGCCTCGCCGGCAATGTCGCGCCCGTCCAGCCCCTGGATCACGTCGCCCGGCCGGATACTGCCCCCCGGCCCCCGGGTCGCCGGACGCAGTCCGGCCCGGTCCGCCGGGCTGCCCGGATCGACGCCGAGGATCACCACGCCCTCGATGCCGCGGCGCCGGGCCAGGGCATCCACGCTGGCGTCATGGTGGATGCCCAGCACCGGCGGCCGATAGACGCCGCGCGCGATCAGCTGCGGGACCACCCGGGCGACGGTGTCCACCGGCACGGCAAGGCCGATTCCCGCGCTCGATCCCGACGGGCTGAAGATGGCGGTGTTGACCCCGATCAGCCGCCCGGCGCTGTCGATCAGCGGCCCGCCGGAATTGCCCGGGTTGATCGCCGCGTCGGTCTGGATCAGCCCCTCGATGCGGCCGCCGCCCTGGGTCGGGATCTCGCGCCCCAGCGCCGAGACGATGCCGGTGGTCAGCGTCCAGTCGAGGCCGAACGGATTGCCGATCGCCAGCACGCTCTGCCCGACCTTCAGCCCGTCGCTGCTGCCGCGGGTCAGCGGCGCCGGCGCATCGCCGTCGATTTCCACCTTCAGCACCGCCAGATCGTGCATCGGCGCCGCGCCCACCAGCCGGGCCGGGAACACCCGCCCGTCCGAAAGATGCACCTCGGCGGCGCTGGCGCCGCGGATCACGTGGGCATTGGTGACCACGTGACCGAGGTCGTCCCAGAAGAACCCCGAGCCCGAGCCCTGGGGCACCATCTGCGATCGCCGCCGCCACGGGTCCACAACCCGGGTCTCCGTGGTGATCGAGACCACCGAATCCTTTGCCGCCTCGAAAAGCCCGATCAGCCGCCTTTCCGGGGCCAGAAGCCCGCCTTCGGTATCGGCGGGGGCCATCTCTGCCCGGCCCGGGGCCGCCAGGGCAAGGGCAAGGATCATCAGAGACGGCAGGGCGGTTCGGCAACGAAGCATGGGACCATCATCTCGACCGGGAACGGTATTTTCGGCACATGGCAACGATCCCGCGTCCCGGCAAGACCCGCGGCGGGCCGGATGCCGAGCTTCCAAGGGAACCGCCGCCATCGGCAGCGATGGCGCCCCCGACCGAGGTGCCGAGCGCACCCCCTGCGCCACCGCCACACGCCCCCACGCCGCCGGGGGCCGCTCCCCACCCGCCCACCCTCGCGCGCCCCGGCGGCGCGGCGGGCGTGTGGCGGGCAAGGTCAGGCCGGCACGTAGGTCAACCTGATCGCCTCGCCGCCAATGCGGTCACTGGCCACGAGGCGAAGCCGCGGCCGCGGACCGGCGAAGAACGGCGTGCCGCGGCCAAGCACCACCGGGTGGAAATAAAGCCGGTACTCGTCGACAAGGCCGAGCTCGGCCAGGCCTTGCGCCAGCACCGGCCCGCCGATGTCGATCTCCCCGGACAGCCGGGCCTTCAGCCCGCGGACCGCCGCCTCGACATCACCCGGGATCAGCGTGGCGTTGGGACCGACCGACTTCAGCGTGCGCGACACGACCCATTTCGGCAGCTTCCGCCAGGCGGCGGCGAAGTCGCGTTCCTCGGCGGTCCAGCCGGGCTGGTCGTCGTCCCAGTAGCGCATGATCTCGTAGAGGCGGCGACCGTAGAGGCTACCGGTCGCGGCGCCCACCTGGTCGATCCAGTGACGGAAAAGCACCGGATCGGGTGCGAACTCCTCATGGTCGACATAGCCGTCCAGCGACAGGTTCATGCCGAATACCAGCTGCGCCATGATGCGACACCTCCGCCCCGGGGCCTCAATCTAGCCTGGGCCGCCGGTGCCGATAAGCGGAATCGGCGCCAGCCGGGCATCGACCCCGGCGGTGCGACCTGCCGCACCGGGCGTCCCCACCGCCGTTAACACTTCTATCTTTTGAAATCAATCGCGTGGCATGGCGTCCCCGTGGGGACACCGCCGCAGCTTGGCCTCGCGCCCCCGGTCGCCCGGGGGGCGCGTGGGTGGGGGGGCGGGGAGCGCCCCGGGGCGATCGGGGTCGCGATCGGAAGTCCCCACACCGTCCCCACGGGACATGGCGTGAAATCAACGCCTTGACACCCCGTCCCCATGGGGACGCCTGGTCAGCGGAGCTGTCCGGGCTCCGAATTCGGCCCGGACAGGCTCAGGCGCGGACCAGCTTCTCGTAATCCTGGGCGATCATCTTGGTCAGCGCGCCGACCTCGAAATTGTAGTCGCCGATCTGTCCGACCGGGGTCACCTCGGCCGCCGTGCCGGTCAGCCAGCACTGCTCGAAGCTTTCCATCTCGGCGGGCTCGATATGCCGCTCGACGACCTTGACCTGGCGGTCGTGCAGCATCCCGATCACCGTCTGCCGGGTCAGCCCGTTCAGGAAGCAGTCCGGCTTCGGGGTGTGCACAGTCCCGTCGCGGACGAAGAAGACGTTGGCCCCGGTCGCCTCGGCGACATAGCCGCGATAGTCCATCATCAGCGCGTCCGAGCAGCCCTTGGCTTCGGCGGCGTGCTTGGACATGGTGCAGATCATGTAGAGCCCCGCCGCCTTGGCGAAGCAGGGGATGGTCTCGGGGCTCGGCCGCTTCCATTTTGAGATGTCGAGGCGCGCGCCCTTCATCTTGGCATCGCCGTAATAGGCGCCCCATTCCCAGACCGCGATCGCCAGATGCACCGGGTTGCGCTTGGACGAGACGCCCATGTCCTCGCCCGAGCCGCGCCAGGCCACCGGCCGGACATAGGCGTCGGTGAAGCCGCTTTCCTTCAGCGCCGCGTCCTTGGCCGCGTCGATCTCCTCGGCCGTGTACGGGATCTCCAGATCGAGCTCGCGGCCCGAGAACAGCAGCCGCTCGGAGTGCTGGCGGCTCTTGAAGATCCTGCCGCCATAGGCCCGCTCGCCTTCGAAGACACTGTCGGCGTAGTGAAGCGCGTGGGTCAGCACATGCACCTTGGCCTCGCGCCACGGCACGAACTTGCCGTCGAGCCAGATCACTCCGTCGCGGTCGTCATAGGCGCCAGCCATTTGGGCATTCCCTCTGCGCAGATGAATTTTGTTGCCGAATTGCCCCATCACGGGACAGTTTGTTTCATTCTCCGCCCGCGGCGCTACCATTGGGGGGTTGGAAAGTCAACAAGGCTGACATAAAATGTGTGCTGCAATGGCGACGGGACAGACAGTGCAACGCAAGGGCCTCGGCGGCAGCCCGACCACGGGCGAGCAACTTCTATTCCTGACCGACGAGCAGCTTCGCCAGGGTATCGAGCTGATGTACTTCGCCTATCGCGGCTTCACCGCCGATCCCGATCGCATCCTCGAGACCCAGGGCTATGGCCGGGCCCACCACCGGGCGATCCATTTCATCAACCGGCGGCCGGGGCTGACCGTGAATGACCTGCTCGAGATCCTCGGCGTCACCAAGCAGTCGCTGAACCGGGTGCTGCGGCAACTGGTCCAGGACGGGCTGGTGGAGAGCCGGGTCGGGCGCCAGGACCGCCGGCAGCGGAACCTGGCACTGACCGAACGGGGACACGCGCTGGAGCAGGCCCTGTCGGCGGCGCAGCGGGCGCGCATGCGAAAGGCCTATTCCCAGGCGGGACCCGAGGCCGTGCAGGGCTTCCGCGCGGTGCTGGAGCAGATCATCGATCCCGAGACGCGGGCCCGCATGCAGGCGCTCATCGAGGTGCGCAGCTCATGAGCGACACCGATCAGCCGGACGCCCATATCCTCGTCGTCGACGATGACGAGCGCATCCGCACGCTGTTGCAGAAGTTCCTCGCCCGGAACGGCTATCTGGTCACCGTGGCCCGCGATGCCGCCCATGCCCGGCGACTGATGGCGGGGCTGGAATTCGACCTTGCGGTGGTCGACGTGATGATGCCGGGTGAGGACGGGCTGAGCCTGACCCGCCACATCCGCGAGGCCGGCGACACGCCGACCCTGCTGCTGACCGCGCGGGGCGAGGCCGGCGACCGCATCGCCGGGCTCGAGGCCGGCGCCGACGACTACCTGGCCAAGCCCTTCGAGCCGCGCGAGCTGGTGCTGAGGATCAACGCCGTCCTGCGCCGGGTACCCAAGGAGACGACGGCCCAGGAGCCGCCCAAGACCATGCACATGGGGACGGTCCGCTACGATCTCGGCCGGGGCGAATTGTGGCGCGGCGCCGACCTGATCCGGCTGACCGCCACCGAAAGCGCGCTGATGCGGATCTTCTCGGGGCGGCCGCACCAGCCGATCAGCCGGGCCGAGCTGGTGGACGAGCTCGGCCGCGGCGACGGGCAGGCGCAGGAGCGGGCGGTGGACGTCCAGATCACCCGGCTGCGGCGCAAGATCGAGGACGACCCCAAGGTGCCGCGCTACCTGCAGACGGTCAGGGGCGCGGGCTACATGCTGGCGCCCGACTGAGGCGACCGGATTCAGGGCCCGGACAGACCCTTTTGCAAAGCGTCCCCATGGGGACGGGGGGTCAAGGTACTGGAATCATGCGAAATCCCGTGGGGACGGTCCGGGGACAGCCCCTGATCGCCCCCCTGATCGCACCCTGACGCCCCCGGGGCGCTCCCCCCCCACCCACCCACGCGCCCCGCAGGCAATCAGGGTCGCGATCAGGGGGGCGGCGGCAATCTGCGCGGTGTCCCCACGGGGACGCCATGTCAAGTAGCTGATTTTAAACGATAAAAGTGTTAACGCTGGTGGGGACATAGGTGGGGACCCCGCTTTGGGGTTCTCCGTGCGATCGGCCTGGCTGTCGTTCGGGGGCGGGTTCGAGACCATGGAGCATTGACGGCTTGGCGCATCAGGTCGGCTTCGCTATGACGCGCTACGGTTCAAGCGCCTCCTGAATTGCGAAAGTCGGAATGATGAGTGACGACGGATATTTCGGTGAGGACGTCGCGAAAACGTACGATCGGGACCACGGCGGCAACGATCCCTCGCTGATCCGCAAGACCGTCGACTGTCTTCTGGACCTGGCAGGAGATGGCGGCATTCTGGAATTCGCCATCGGCACCGGACGTATTGCAATTCCCCTGTCCCAAAGGGGCGCACGCGTCAAAGGCATCGAGCTTTCGGGCGCGATGGTTCGCAGGTTGCGGGAAAAGGAAGACGGGACGCAGATCGACGTCGAAATCGGTGACATGACGACGACGCGCATTGCGGGAGAGTTCTCGCTCGTGGCCCTTGTCTTCAACACCATCGACAATCTGACCACGCAGGAGGCTCAGGTATCGTGTTTCAGGAACGCGTCGCGGCATCTGGAACAGGGAGGCCGGTTTCTGATCGAAACGCTGCTGCCACCCATTCAGAAGATCCCTTTCGTAGAGACGCAACGCGCCTTCGCCAGTGACCGCCATCACTTTGGTGTCGACGAGTTCGACATCGTCACCCAGACCTATACCTCAAGCCATGTCTGGATGACCGATGAAGGCTACAGTCATCAATCGATCCCGTTCCGTTATGCCTGGCCTTCCGAACTTGACCTCATGGCAAAGTTGGCGGGGCTCGAACTGGAATTTCGCTGGTCTGACTGGGATCGGTCGCCGTTCGACCGACTGAGCACCAAGCACATTTCGGTCTGGCGGAAGGCCTGACGACGCGAAAAGGCGGGATTGTCCGCGCACCGGACCATCGCGCCGGCGGCAGCCACCGCCTTGCATGGACAGGGCTGAAACGTCGGCGGGTCGAGGGGGCACGGCCCGCCCCAGCGCCGGCCTCGGGGCCGGTCCGGCGCTGGCACGGAACCAAGGCCCGAAAGGCCGCCGTGCCAGGGGCGCTTGCCTTTGGGATTGCGCTCCATCGCGCCCGGGCGCGCAAGGGGTGGGTGGGCGGGGCGCGACCGGGCGCGAAAAACCTCGCGATCTGTCCGCGCGCACCCTCTGGGCCGGCTTGGCGCTGGGCCAGCGGTACTGCGGGCCGTGGTTCCGTGCCAATGGCTGACCGGCAGACCGCAGCGGTCGGGCGTCGTTGCCTGCATGCGCCGGGCGGGCGGAAACGTCAGCCGGCGCCGGCCCCGCCATCGCGGAGGTAGCGGCGCAGCACCTTTTCCAGCTTCGCCGCGCCGAGGGGCGCCATCGCCTTGGTGTGCTCGTGGCTCAGCTTCTCGTCCGACATCCCGGCGGCCATGTTGGTGATGGTGGAGATCGCCGCCACCCTCAGCCCCAGGAACCGCGCCAGGATCACCTCGGGCACCGTCGACATGCCCACCGCGTCGGCGCCGAGGATCTTCAGCGCCCGGATCTCGGCCGGGGTCTCGAAGCTGGGACCGGAATACCAAGCATAGACGCCGCCCCTCAGCGCCACGCCTTCCGCAGCCGCCGCCGCCCTCAGTGCCGCCTGCATCCCGGCGTCATAGGCGTCGGTCATGCCGACGAAGCGGGCGTCGGTGGGCTCTCCGATCAAGGGGTTGCGGCCCGAGAAGTTGATGTGGTCCTCGATCAGCATCAGCTCGCCCGGCGGCGTGTGGCCGTGGAACGATCCCGCGGCATTGGTCAGGATCAGCGCCCCGGCGCCAAGCCCCTTCAGCACCTCCAGCGGCAGGCGCATGACGCCCGCGTCGCCCTTCTCGTAATAATGCGCCCGGCCGCCGAGCACGGCGACGCGGACACCCTCGAGCTGGCCGATCACCAGCTTGGGGTTGTGGCCCGAGACCCCGGCATGGGGAAAGCCCGGCAGATCGCCATAGTCGATGGCGGTGCCCTCGACCGCGTCGGCCAGGTGCCCCAGCCCCGAGCCGAGGATCAGCCCGAGGCTGACCGGCGCCGCGCCGGCGCGGTCCCGGATCAGGGAAAGAAGCGCGGCGCTCATCGTTCCTTCACATACGGTACGCCGCCGGCCCGCGGCGGGATTGCCTTGCCGACGAAACCCGCCAGGATCACCACCGTCAGGATGTAGGGCAGCGCCTGCATGAACTGCACCGGCACCACGAAAAGCCCGACATCGACGTTCTGGTACTTGGAGCCCAGCGCGTCGAGGAACCCGAAGAGCAGGCACGCGCCCATCGCCGGCCACGGCCGCCACTTGGCGAAGATCAGCGCGGCGAGCGCGATATAGCCCTTGCCGGCGGTCATCTCGCGCACGAAACCGGCGGCCGAGGTGCCCATGGACAGATACGCCCCGGCGACACCGCAGAGGATGCCGCAGATCAGCACCGCCGAGTAGCGCAGGCGGTAGACCGAGACGCCGGCGGTATCCACCGCCTCGGGGTTCTCGCCGACGGCGCGCAGCCGCAGCCCGAAGCGGGTGCGGAACAGGATCCACCAGGTCAGCGGCACCACCAGGAACGCGATGTAGACCAGCACCACGTGGCCCGAGATCACGTCGGCATAGAGCGGGCCGAGGACCGGAATGCCGCGCAGGGTCTCGGCCAGCGGCAGGGCGAACTCGCGGAACCGGCCGCCACCGGTGAGCTGCGGGGTCTGGCCGCCGAGGTGGAAGAGGCTCTCGCCCACCATCACCGTCAGCCCGGAGGCGAGGAAGTTGATGGCGACGCCCGAGATCAGCTGGTTGCCGCGGAAGGTGATCGAGGCGAGCCCGTGGATCACCGCGAACAGCATCGAGGCGAGGATGCCGGCCAGGAGCCCAAGCCAGGCGGCGCTGGCGCCCAGGCCGAGGCCGGAGATCTCGCCGGGCAGCGGGTCGGCCAGCGCCGGCGCGGCGGCCCAGGCGGCCACGGCGGCGGAGCTGAAGGCGGCGGCCAGCATCTTGCCCTCGAGCCCGATGTCGAAGATGCCCGAGCGTTCCGAGAAAAGCCCGGCGAGGCAGGCCAGCAACAGCGGCGTCGCCAGCCGGAGGGTGGAGTCGAGCAGCTGCAGGATGGTGTGGTAGTCCATCACGCCCCCTGTCGCCGGGCGAACAGCCGGGTAACCGGCGCCCGCACCATGTATTCCAGCGAGCCGGTGAACAGGATCACCAGCGCCTGGATGGTCAGCACCAGTTCCTTGGGGATGCCGAGCTCGAAGGAAAGCTCGGTGCCGCCCTGGTTCAGTACCCCGAAGAGGATCGCCGCCAGAAGCACGCCGACGGGATGGTTGCGGCCCATCAGCGCCACCGCGATGCCGACGAAGCCGGCGCCCTGGACGCTGTCCAGCACCAGCCGCTGCTGCTCGCCCATCACCGTGTTCAGCGCCATCATGCCCGCCATGGCGCCCGACAGCAGCATGGCGATCATGGTGATCCTGACCGGCGAGATGCCGGCATAGACGGCGGCACGCTCGGAATGGCCGAAGGCGCGGATCTCGTAGCCGAGCCGCGAGCGCCACAGCAGCAGCCAGACGAAGACGCAGCAGACAAGCCCGAAAAGGAAGCTGATGTTGACCGGCGTGCGCCTCAGGGTCACGCCGATCCAGGCCGCCACCTCGTCCAGCCGCGGGATCTGCGCCCCGGCCCCGAAGCCGCGCGATTCCAGCGCCATGGAGCCCGACACCTTGAACACCTGGTTCAGCAGATAGACCATCAGCGCCGCGGCGATGTAGTTGAACATGATCGTGGTGATGACGATGTGGCTGCCGCGCTTGGCCTGCAGCCAGGCCGGGATCGCCGCCCAGGCGGCGCCCATCAGCCCGGCGCCGATGATGGCGGCGGGAAAGGCGATCGCCCAGTGGACCTGGTCGAGGCTCAGGCAGGCGACGGCGACGCCGATGCCGGCGACGTTGGCCTGCCCCTCGCCGCCGATGTTGAACAGGTGCGCATGGAAGGCGATGGCCACCGCCAGCCCGGTGAAGATGTAGTTGGTGGCGTAGAACAGCGTGTAGCCGATGGCATAGTCCGACCCCAGCGCCCCGACGATCATGATCTGCAGCGCATCGACCGGGTTCTTGCCGATGGCCAGCACCACCAGCCCGGCGACCAGGAACGCCAGCGCAAGGTTGATCAGCGGGATCAGGCCGATATCGACCCAGCGTGGCAGGTCGCGGTTCATGACTTGCCCGCCTTGGGGTCGATACCCGCCATCAGCAGCCCCAGCTCGTTCTCGTTGGTCTTGTCGGGCAGCCGCTCGCCCGAGATGCGGCCGTCGAACATCACCAGGATGCGGTCCGACAGGCCGAGGATCTCGTCCAGCTCCACCGACACCAGAAGGATCGCCTTGCCCTGGTCGCGCAGGCCGACGATCTGCTGGTGGATGAACTCGATGGCGCCGATATCGACGCCGCGGGTCGGCTGGCCCACCAAGAGCACGTCCGGATTGCGCTCGATCTCGCGGGCCACGACGATCTTCTGCTGGTTGCCGCCCGAGAAGTTCTCGGCCTTCAGGTCGCAGTTCGGCGGCCGGACGTCGAACTTCTCGATCTTGGCCCGCGCGTCCTCGCGCATGGCATGGCGGTTCAAAAGGCCGAAGGAGCGCTGGAATTCGGGCGCGTCGTGATAGCCGAAGCAGGTGTTCTCCCAGGCGTCGTATTCCATGATCAGGCCCAGCCGATGCCGGTCCTCGGGCACGTGGCCGATGCCATCGTGGCGGCGCGAGCGGGCATCGTCGCCGCCCTTGAGGTCGATTTCCTCGCCATTCATGGTGATCGAGCCGCCCGAGGCCTCGGTGATCCCGCCCAGCACCTCGAGCAGTTGCGACTGGCCGTTGCCGGCGACACCGGCGATGCCGAGGATCTCGCCGGCGCGAAGATCGAACGACACGCCCTTGACCCGCTCGACGCCGTCGCTGCCGGTGACCCGCAGGTCGCGCACCGCCATGATCGTGCGTCCCGGCCGCGCCTCCTGCTTCTCGACCCTCAAGAGCACCCGTCGGCCGACCATCATCTCGGCAAGCTGCGCCGGGCTGGTATCGGCGGTCTTGACCGTCGCCGTCATCTCACCCCGCCGCATGACGCTGACCGTGTCGGTGACGGCCATGATCTCGCGCAGCTTGTGGGTGATCAGGATGATGGTCTTGCCCTGGGCCTTGAGGTTCTCAAGGATCCGAAACAGGTGGTCCGCCTCGGCCGGGGTCAGAACGCCGGTGGGCTCGTCGAGGATCAGGATGTCGGCCGAACGGTAGAGCGCCTTGAGGATCTCGACCCGCTGCTGAAAGCCCACCGCCAGCTCGCCGACGACGGCGTCGGGGTCGACGTCAAGTTCGTATTCCTGCGCCAGCTCCACCAGTGCCTTGCGGGCCTTGGCCAGCGAGGGCCGCAGCAACGCCCCCTCCTCGGCGCCGAGGATGACGTTCTCGAGCACGGTGAATGGCTGCACCAGCATGAAGTGCTGGTGGACCATGCCGATGCCGGCGGCGATGGCGTCGTCCGGGGTGCGGATGCTGACCGGCCGGCCGCCGATCCTGATCTCGCCGCGGTCGGCCTGGTAGAAGCCGTAGAGAATCGACATCAGCGTCGACTTGCCGGCGCCGTTCTCGCCGACGATGCCGTGGATGGTACCGCGCGCCACCTGAAGCGCGATGTCCTTGTTGGCCTGGACCGGCCCGAAAGACTTGGAGATGCCGCGCAGCTCGATCGCCAGCGGCACTCCTGCAGGCGCGCCGGGGGCGGCGTTCGGCCGCCCCTGCACCGTGGTTTCGCCTGTCACCGCCACCCCAGCGGTCCCCGAGCCTTGATCAGCTTTCCGGACAGGCGTTGTCGGTCTCGTAGTTGTGCACCTGGATCTCGCCGGCGATGATCTTCTGCTTTGCCGCTTCGAGCTGGTCGATGATGTCCTGGGTCAGGATATCCTTGTTGTTGTCGTCCAGCGCATAGCCGACGCCATCCTGGGCCAGGCCGAGCACCTGCAGGCCGGGGGTGAAGCTGTCGTTCTTGGCATCCATCATGGCGTTGTAGACGGCCACGTCGACGCGCTTCATCATCGAGGTCAGGACCGAACCCGGGTGCAGGTAGTTCTGGTTGGCGTCGACGCCGATGCCGTACTTGCCGGCATCCGCGGCCGCCTGCAGCACGCCGCGCCCGGTGCCGCCGGCGGCGTGATAGACCACGTCGGCGCCCTGGTCGATCTGCGCCTTGGCCAGCTCGCCGCCCTTGACCGGGTCATTCCAGGCCGCGCCGGTGGTGCCGGTCATGTTCTGGAAGATCTCGGCATCGGGGTTGACCGCCTTGACGCCCTCGACATAGCCGCAGGCGAACTTGCGGATCAGCGGGATGTCCATGCCGCCGACGAAGCCGACCTTGCCGGTCTGGGATTTCAGCGCCGCGGCCATGCCGACCAGGTAGCTGCCTTCCTGCTCGCTGAACACCACCGAGCGCACGTTGGGCGCATCCACCACCATGTCGATGATGGTGAACTGGGTGTCGGGGAAGTCGGCGGCCACCTTTTCCATGGCCGAGCCGAACGAGAAGCCGGCGACGACGATGGGGCTGTTGCCCTGCTCGGCGAAGCGGCGCAGCGCCTGCTCGCGCTGGGCGTCGGACTGGATCTCGAACTCGCGGTACTCGATCCCGGTCTCGGTCTTGAACTTCTCGGCGCCCTCGAACGAGGACTGGTTGAACGAGCGGTCGAACTTGCCGCCGAGATCGTAGATCACCGCCGGGCTGATGTCGGCGGCCATCGCCGCAGCCGCCGAGAGGGCCGCGACAGCAGCGCCCGCGAGGATGTTGAAGAGCTTCATGAAAACCTCCACTGGTGTCGTTTCCGGCTGTCCGGCGTTCCAATTCGGACTGGCTTTGGCGCGCGCCGCCGCCGTGCCGGAAAGCACGCGAAATCTGGGCTCAGTAAGAGCTTAGGCCGGGGAACCGGTCAACCCCCTTCTCGCGGCACCCGGGCGCTGTTCACGGGCGCGTTGGCGGGGGCGTTCTGTGCGGCATTTCCGGCGGCGTTCTGGGCCGCTGTCAGACCGCGCCGCAGCACCAGCGCGTCGTCCGGTTCGGCCCCCGGCGCGCGGTAATAGGCCGGGCGGCAGCCCACCTCGGCAAAGCCGGCGGCGGCGTAAAGGGCGCGGGCGGCGGCGTTGGCGGCGGCGACCTCGAGGAACATCTCCGCCGCGCCACGGGCGCTGGCGGTGGCGAGGGCTTCGCCGAGGAGCGCGGCGCCGATGCCGCGGCGGCGGCGGGCAGGGTCGACGGCGATGGTCAGCAGCTCTGCCTCGGGGCCGGCGACGCGGATCAGCGCAAGGCCGCCGGAGCGGGTCAGGGCAACGGTGCCGGGGCCGGCGAGCAGGTCGGCGAACTCCGCCGCCGTCCACGGCCGCGGCGCGGCGCCGAAGCACGAGGCGTGCAGCGCCGCCATCGCCTCGGGTGTCATGGCGCGTCGAGGATCACGGGCGGCGGGTCCGCCGGCAGCGCCGCGTCGGCGGGGCGCAGGTAGATCGGCCTCGGCCCTGGCGGCGAGCGGCGCCAGCGCCGCGCCGTCAGCCGGGCGATGGCCTCGGTGGGGAACCGGGCTGCGGGACGCGCCCGGGCGCCGATGGCGGCGGCGACGGGGCCGGCATCGTGGCCGGCAACCGTCAGCCCCGCCGGCCAGTGGCGGGCCGCGATCTGGTCGCGGGTCATCAGCTCGGGGTCGGTGGCGTCGCCGGCGAAAAGCTGCGCGTAGGATCGGCCCTGGCGCGCGTCGACAAGCGCCAGCACCGGGCGGTCATGGCCGAAGGCCAGCGCCTCCAGCCCGGAGACCCCGACCGCCGGGATGGACAGGCCCAGCGCCAGCCCGCGCGCGGTCGCCACCGCGATGCGGACACCGGTGAAGTTGCCGGGGCCGACCCCGGTTCCGATGGCGGCAAGGTCGGACCAGTCGGCGCCCGCCTCGGCCAGCAGCTCCTCAAGCATCGGCACCAGCCGTTCGGCCTGGCCGGTGGCGATGTCCTCGTGCCGGCCGGCCAGCACCCCGCCGCCTTTGCCGCTTTCCGCAAACAGCACGGCCGCGCAGTGCGCGGCCGAACAGTCGAATGCCAGGATCAGGTCGGCCTCAGACGGCAACCGGCCGCACCTCGGTCACCTCGGGGATATAGTGGCGAAGCAGGTTCTCGATGCCCATCTTCAGCGTCATGGTCGAGGACGGGCAGCCGGCGCAGGCGCCCTGCATGTAGAGATAGACCACGCCGCGGTCGAAGCCGTGGAAGGTGATGTCGCCGCCATCCTGGGCCACCGCCGGCCGCACCCTGGTGTCCAGAAGCTCCTTGATCTGGCCGACGATCTCGGCATCGGGCCCGTCATGGTCGGCATGGCCGACGGCACCGTCATTGCCCTCGATCACCGGCTGGCCGGACTGGTAGTGCTCCATGATCGCGCCGAGGATGCCCGGCTTGATATGCGACCAGTCGACATCGTCATCCTTGGTCACGGTGACGAAATCGGGGCCGAGGAACACCCCCCGCACCCCGCCGGCGCCGTAGATGCGCCGCGCCAGCGGCGACGTGGCCGAGGAGTCCTCGGTCGGAAAGTCGGCGGTCCCGGCCGGCATCACCGCCTGTCCGGGCAGGAATTTCAGCGTCGCCGGGTTCGGCGTCGATTCGGTCTGGATGAACATGACTTTTCCCCGAGTGTTCCACTCGGATATGCGCCCGGGTGAGCAGGCTGTCAAGGTTTGGAACGGTTCTAAACCCGCTTGCGGTCGGCAGTCTAGTTCGGTACATGTCTAATTAGACAAACATCGAATCAGATGGCAGAGCCATGACCGAACCGGACTTCACCGTGCTGCTCGACTTCTTCCGCGTGCTGGGCAACGAAAGCCGGCTGCGGCTGGTCGGGCTGCTGGCGCAGCGCCCGCACAGCGTCGACCAGCTTGCCGCGGCGCTGGCGCTGAAAGAGCCGACGGTGTCGCACCACCTGGCCCGGCTGAAGGCGCTTGGGCTGGTCAGCATGCGGCGCGACGGCAACACCCATATCTACGCGCTGGACCGCGAGGCGCTGACCCGGATCGGCCGGTCGCTGTTCGCACAGGGCGGGACGGTGGACGGCCTGTCCGCCGGCGCCGATCCCAGGGCCTGGGAGAACAAGGTGCTGCAGTCGTATCTTTCGGATGGGCGCCTGGTCGAGATGCCGGCCAGCCGGCGCAAGCGGCGGGTGGTGCTGGCGCATCTGGTGGGCCGGTTCGAGGAGGGGCGCGCCTATCCCGAAAAGGCGGTGAACGAGGCGCTGCGGCCAGCCCATGAGGACGTGGCGACGATCCGCCGCGAGTTCATCGGCTACAACATGATGCGGCGCCAGAGCGGCACCTATTGGCGGATGCCCGAGGCCGCCTGGCGGGTCGAGCCCTAGGCGGCCCGCCCGGGGCCGGGTTGCCCGGACACCGCTAGACCGGACACCGCTAGACCGGACGGCGCAAGACCGGACGGCGCAAAAAGAAAGAGCGGGCCGAAGCCCGCTCTTCCAAACCAATGATCGGTGACCGATCAGAAGGTCATCGAGATACCGAAGTCGGCCACGGTGTCGGTGCCGTCGTCGACGATACCGCCAACCACGGAGGCACCGCCGCCGAGGTCGTAGGACGCGCCGATACCGATCACGGTGTCCGGAACGTTGTCGCCGTCACGCGCGAAGGCGGTCACGCCGAGGCCCGAGCCGGAGTCCCAGCCGAGCGACAGGGCATAGTCTTCGCCGGTCACGTCGCCGTCGCGATAGGCAACCTTACCGGTGATCGAGCCGAAGGTGGCAGCGGCCGAAGCGACCAGGGTCGAGTCGACGCCGTCATCGTCATCGTAGCCGAGGCCAACGGTGAAGTTGCCGAACGAGGCGCTGGCACCGATCGCCCAGGTCTCGAGAGCACCCTCGGTCGACACGGAGAAGCCATAGTTGCCCATGTCGTAGTCGTAGCGGATGCGACCGGCACCCTGCGGACCGCGGTTCAGCTCGTTCAGGTCGCCGAGACCGGTGAGGCCGACGCCGGAAACGTGCGGGTTGCGCTTGGCGGCGGCCGAGTCGGTGTCGCCGTAGGTCAGGCTGCCGAAGGCGCCCGAGATGTAGACTTCACCGCGCGACGAGACGTTGCCGCTCGGGCCCTGGTTCGCGGGGCTGGCGGCGGCATTGCCGTCGTCAGAGCGAGTCAGGTCCGTGGTACGGAACTTGAAGCCAAAGGTCAGGCCCGAGTTGGTCGTGCCTTCGCCAATGAACTGGACGCGGGCGCGGGAGGTGCCGACGGTGTCGTTGCCATCGTAGATAAGGCCGAGGCGTGCGTCGCCAGCCAGCGTCACGCCCGCCTGGGCCGCGCCGGCCATCGCAACGAGCGCCGTGGTTGCGAAGAGAACCTTTTTCATGTTTCCCTCAATTCTCCGAGTTTCAAGGTGCATCCCATCCGGACTACACCCGGACTGAGTACGGCGCTACTTGAACACAACGACCTGCCCGGTCAAGCGATAGCGCCGGGCCCGGGAAGCGAGCCGAACCCATTGATGCAGCAATGTCACAGTGAGTCCGTCGTGCAAGCCCCGATCCACTTCCCGCAGCGCTTTCAAGCCCCTTGTGAGGGGGTGACCGAGCCGGTAGATCAGGGAAACGCGCGGGCGGGCAAGGCATCCCGACCGCCGCTGGAGGGAGTGTTGTGGCGATGATTCTCTGCCCGAATTCGCGGTCCGGAACTGCCGGCGCCCTGGCCCTGGCGGCGCTGCTGGCCGTGGCCGGCTGCGGCAACTCGGGCTCCGGCTCGGGACCCGGCAGCATCGGTTCGGGCGCCGGCAGCGGCGGCAGTGGCGGCGACGCCGCGGCGGGCGGCAACCGGGCGCAGGCCACCGCCGACGAGCCGTCGACGATCTGGGACCTGTTCTCCAACCGCGATACCGACCAGACCATCAACGTCAACAAGCACCTCTGGGCGGCCTCGCTCGACATCCTGTCGTTCCTGCCGATCGAGGCGGCGGACCCGTTCTCGGGCGTCATCGCCACCGGCTGGGGCCGGGTCGGCGGCTCGCCATCGGTGCACCGGGTGACCGTCTACATCACCAGCCCGGCGCTCGACGCCCGCTCGCTGCGGGTGGCGGTGTTCCGCCAGGGCGGCGGTGGCGGCGTGCCGGCGGCGGATTCGGTCAGCCGCCAGATCGAGGACGCCATCCTCACCCGCGCCCGCGAGCTGCGCGTGGCGGAATTCTCCCGGCGCTAGGCGCGCCGATGACCACCGGACAGGCACCCCAGATGACCCGATACGAGGCCCGCGAGGCCGAGGCGAAATGGCAGGCCGCCTGGGACGAGGCCGGGATCTTCACCGCCCGCCGCGACCCGTCGAGGCCGAAATACTACGTGCTGGAGATGTTCCCCTATCCCTCGGGGCGCATCCATATCGGCCATACCCGCAACTACACCATGGGCGACGTGATCGCCCGCTACAAGCGGGCCCGCGGCTTCAACGTGCTGCACCCCATGGGCTTTGACGCCTTCGGCCTGCCGGCCGAGAACGCGGCGATGGAGCGCGGCCTCCACCCCGGCAAGTGGACGCGCGAGAACATCGACACCATGGTCGCGCAGATGAAGCCGCTGGGCTATTCCATCGACTGGTCGCGGATGTTCGCCACCTGCGACGACGACTATGTCGGCCAGCAGCAGCGGCTGTTCATCGACATGCTCAAGGCCGGGCTGGTGACCCGCCGCGCCGCCATGGTCAACTGGGACCCCGTCGACATGACCGTGCTGGCCAACGAGCAGGTGATCGACGGCCGCGGCTGGCGGTCCGGCGCCGAGGTCGAGCGCAAGGAGCTGACCCAGTGGTTCTTCCGCATCTCGGACTATGCCGAGGAGCTGCTTTCGGCCATCGACGGGCTGAGCCACTGGCCCGAGAAGGTGCGGCTGATGCAGGCCAACTGGATCGGCAAGTCGCGCGGGCTGCAGTTCCGCTTCGAGACCCGCGGCGCGCCGGCAGGGCACGAGACGCTCGAGGTCTACACCACCCGGCCCGACACCCTGATGGGGGCGAGTTTTGCCGCCATCTCGCCGGACCATCCGCTGGCCCGGGCGCTTGAGGGCAACCCCAAGGTCGCCGCCTTCAACGCCGAATGCCGGCGCGGCGGCACCGCCGAGGCCGAGCTGGAGACCGCCGAGAAGAAGGGCATCGATACCGGGCTCACGGTGGTCCACCCGCTCGACCCCGGCTGGTCGCTGCCGGTCTGGATCGCCAATTTCGTGCTGATGGACTACGGCACCGGGGCGATCTTCGGCTGCCCGGCCCATGACCAGCGCGACCTCGACTTCGCCCGCAAGTACGGGCTGCCGGTGATCGACACCTTTGTCGCCGCCGAGGGCGGCGCGCCGGTCGCCGACGAGGCCTTCGTGCCGCCGAAGACGGACACCGTGCGCTGGGTGGCGCCGGTCTGGAAGCCAGGCGAAGGGCCGGAGATGGCCACCGGCGAGGCGGCCATCGACCGCGCCATCGCGCTGGCCGAGGCCAGGGGCTTCGGCGAGGGCACCACCCGCTACCGGCTGCGCGACTGGCTGATCAGCCGCCAGCGCTACTGGGGCTGCCCGATCCCGGTGCTGCACTGCGACGCCTGCGGCATGGTACCCGAGAAGCCCCAGAACCTGCCGGTGACCCTGCCCGGGGATGTCGACCTCTCGAAGCCCGGCAACCCGCTCGACCGCCACCCGACCTGGCGCGACGCTCCCTGCCCCGAATGCGGCGGCCCGGCCCGGCGCGAGACCGACACCATGGACACCTTCGTCGATTCGTCCTGGTACTTCGCCCGCTTCACCTCGCCCCACGCGCCGGTGCCGGTGGACCAGGACGACGCCGGCTACTGGATGAATGTCGACCAGTATATCGGCGGCGTCGAGCACGCGATCCTGCACCTGCTCTATTCGCGCTTCTTCGCCCGCGCCATGCACCTGACCGGCCACCTGCCGGCCAGCGCCGTCGAACCCTTCGACGCGCTCTTCACGCAAGGCATGGTGGTGCACGAGACCTATTCGACCCCCGGTCCCCGCGGCCTGCCGGTCTGGCACGCGCCGGACGAGGTGATCCGCGAGGCCGAGGGGGCGCGGCTGACCGACGGCACCCCCGTCGAGATCGGCCCCATCATCAAGATGTCTAAGTCGAAGAAGAACGTCGTCGATCCCGACGCGATCATCGCCCGCTACGGCGCCGATACCGCGCGCTGGTTCGTGATGTCCGACAGCCCGCCCGACCGCGACGTGGAATGGACCGCGGCCGGGGCCGAGGCCGCCTCGCGGCACCTGCAGCGGGTGTGGCGGCTGGCCGAGGCGGCACGCCAGAGCGCCGAGGAGGCGGCCCCCGAAGGGGGCTCCGACGAGGCGCTCGCGCTTCTCAAGGCCACCCACCGCGCCATCCGCGACGTCACCGACGGGATCGAGGGCTTCGCCTTCAACAGCGCCGTCGCCCGGCTCTACGAACTCACCGGCGCGGTGCAGAAATCCGACCTGGCCGAGGCGGGCGTGGCGGCGGCGCGGCGTTTCGCGCTCCGCACCATGGCCCAGCTCATGCAGCCGATGACCCCGCACCTGGCCGAGGAGCTCTGGTCGATGCTGGGCGGCGAGGGGCTGGTCTCGGTGGCGCCCTGGCCAGAACCCGACCCGGCGATGCTGGCCGAGGACACCATCGTCCTGCCGGTGCAGGTGAACGGCAAGCGCCGCTCCGAGATCACCGTGCCGGTGGATGCCGACAAGGCCACCGTCGAGGCGGCGGCGCTGGCCGACGCGGCGGTGCAGAAGCTGCTGGGCGGCCAGCCGCCGAAAAAGCTCATCGTGGTGCCCGGGCGCATCGTCAATGTGGTGGCCTGACCGCCGCCAGGCGCTCGCCGGCCTCGCCGCCTGCGCGCTGGGCGGCACGCTCGCCGGCTGTGGCTTCCGCCCGGTCTACCAGGCCGGCTCGCCGTCCCGCGCCGCGCTCGGCGAGGTGGCGTTGGGCGAGGTGACGGTGATCGGCGCCGATGCCGGGCTCGGCTTCGACTTCCGCGAGCGTTTCGAGACCCGCACCGGCCCGGTGGCGGCGCCGCGCTGGCAGCTGGCGGTGACCCTCGGCCTCGACAGCGAGGGCCGGGCGATCCGCGAGGACCGCGCCATCACCCGCTTCGACGTCACCGGCTTCGCCGACTACCGGCTGACCGACACCGCCTCGGGCACCATCCTCGTCGAGGACCGGCTGAAGTCGCTGACCGCCTACAACGCCACCGCCAACGCCTTTGCCACCGCCATCGCCCAGCGCGACGCCGAGCGGCGGCTGGTGCGCACCCTGGCCGACCAGCTGCTGCTGCGGCTGACCACCACCGCCGGGGACTGGCGGCCATGAAGCTGGGTGCCGCCGAACGCGAGCGTTACCTCAAGCGTCCCGACGAGAAGATCGCCGCGGCGCTGCTCTACGGCCCCGACGCCATGCGCGTGGCGCTCAAGCGCCAGGACCTGATCGCGGCGCTGGTGGGGCCGGAGGGCGAGGCCGAGATGCGGCTGACCCGGCTCGCCGGCGGCGATCTCAGACGCGACCCCGCCGCGCTGGCCGACGCCATGCGCGCCGGCGGCTTCTTTCCCGGCCGCCGGGCGGTGCTGGTCGACGGCGCCGTCGATGCCGCCGCGCCGGCGCTCAAGGCGGCGCTGGAGCAATGGCAGCCGGGCGACGCCACCATCGTCATCGAGGCCGGCGACCTGAAACCCTCCTCAGCGCTGCGCAAGCTGGTCGAGGCCGCGCGCAACGGCGCCGCCATGGGCATCTACGCCGATCCGCCGGGCCGGGCCGAGATCGAGGCCGCCATCGCCGCCGCCGGCCTGCCCGCCGCCGATGCCGAGGCCGCCGCGGCGCTCGCCGAGCTCGGCCGCGCGCTCGACCCCGGAGACTACCGCCAGTTCCTGGAAAAGCTGTCGCTCTACTGCCTCGGCCAGCCCGCGGTCACAGCCGCCGATGTCGCGGCGGTGATGCCGCCGGGCGCCGACGCCGAACTCGACACGCTGATCGCCGGCATCGCCGAGGGCGCGGTGGACGCGGTGGGCCGCGACCTCGGGCGCCTCGGGGCCCGCGGCTCCGGCCCGGTGGCGCTCTGCGTCGCCACGGCGCGGCATTTCCGCATGCTGCACGCCGCCGCCAGCCACCCCGGCGGCGCCGAGGCGGCGCTTGCCCGCCAGCGCCCGCCGGTCTTCGGCCCGCGCCGTGACCGCATCCTGCGCCAGGCCCGGGCCTGGGGCGCGCCGGCGCTGGAACGGGCGCTGACCGTGCTCACCGATACCGACCTGGCCATCCGATCCAGCCGGCCCTGGCCCGACCGGGCGCTGGCCGAGCGGACGTTGATCCGGGTCGCCATGATGTGCCCGCGCACCTGACCGAAAGGAGGTAATGCCTTGTACCATCTCATCGGCCATCCCCAGTCGCGCACCATGCGCGTGGCCTGGGCGCTCGAGGAACTGCACCTGCCCTACGAATGGCAGCCGGCGCCGCCGCGCTCCGACGCGGTGACGCTGCACAACCCCACCGGCAAGGTGCCGGTCTTGATGGTCGACGAGGAGCCGCTGACCGATTCCGTCGCCATCGTCACCTTCCTCGCCGACCGCCACGGCGCGCTGACCCACGCCCATGGCACGCTGGAACGCGCCCGCCAGGACGCGCTGACCAACTACATCGTCGCCGAGGTGGATGCCGCGCTCTGGCTCGCCGCCAAGCACAGCTTCGTGCTGCCCGAGGGTGAGCGGGTGCCCGAGGTCAAGGCCACCGCCAAGGCCGAATTCGCCCGTGCCCTCGACCACCTCGTCGCCATGAAGAACGAGAAGCCCTATCTCGCCGGCGAGGATTTCACCGTCCCCGACCTGATCCTCGGCCACTGCGCCGGCTGGGCGGTCGCGGCCCGGTTCCCGCTGCCCGAGGGCGCCTTCGGGCACTGGCTGGGCGAGCTGCGCAAGCGCCCGGCCCTGCACGCGGCCCTGCGCCGGGCGGCCGAGATCACCGCCGGCTGATCCGATCCGCCGGGACCCGCATCCGCCCCCTTTGCCGGCCCGCCCGTTCGGGCGATGATGCGCCGATGCAGCCGCCCGACACCGATGCCGACACCGCCGCCGGCGCGCAGGACCCGCCAGTCTGCCCGCTCTGCGGCCGGCCGATCCCGCCCGGCGTCCCGCAAAGCCGCCACCACCTGGTGCCCCGGCTGAGGGGCGGCAAGGGCGGGCCGACGGTGCTGCTGCACCGGATCTGCCATGCCGAGATCCACGCCACCCTGAGCGAAACCGAGCTGGCCCGCGATTACGCGACCATCGCCGCGCTGAAGGCGCATCCGCGGCTGGCCCGCTTCATCGCCTGGGTACAGTCGAAACCGCCCGGCTTTCACAGCCGCAGCGCCGGCGGCAGGCGGCCGACCAGGCTCAGCCACCGGTAGATTTTGCCGGCGCTTGGTCGAATTGACCACCGTCGCCGGGGCGTCTACCGTCAGGGCAATTGGGCATTCGGAAGGTATTGCATGGACGACCGCGACCAGCCGCTCGATCTCGGGCCCGACGCCAGCCTGCTCCTGGTCGATGATGACGAGCCCTTCGCCCGTCGCCTCGCCCGGGCCATGGAACGGCGCGGCTTCACGCCGGAAGTGGCGCTTTCGGTCGCCGACGGCCAGTCGCAGGTCAGGCAAAGGCCGCCCGCCTATGCGGTGGTCGACCTCAGGCTGGAGGATGGCAACGGGCTGGAAGTGGTCGAGCTGCTCAGGGCGACCCGCAAGGATGCCCGCATCGTGGTGCTGACCGGCTACGGCAACATCGCCACGGCGGTGGCGGCGGTAAAGCTCGGCGCCACCGACTATCTCTCCAAGCCGGTCGATGCCGACGACGTGACCAAGGCGCTGCTGGCCACCGCCGCGGTCAAGCCCGAGCCGCCCGACAATCCGATGTCCGCCGACCGGGTGCGCTGGGAGCACATCCAGCGGGTCTTCGAGCTCTGCGACCGCAACGTCTCCGAAACCGCCCGGCGGCTCAGCATGCACCGGCGGACGCTGCAGCGCATCCTCGCCAAGCGCAGCCCGCGCTAGGAAAGCCCGGGACCGCTGCGGCCGGGGCGGAGGACTTGTTCAGGTCCGTCGCCGAGACACGCCGCCGCTCGGGCGAACTGCTCATGACAGACTGGCAAGGCGCCGGCGGGCAGGCGATGCCCGCCCGCCGTTCGCCGTGATCTCAGCCGCGCATCTTCTTCATCACCAGGCCGACGACGACCTGCACGATGACGCCACCGACGCCGCCGCCGACCAGGTTGCCGGCCAGCGAGGCGATGTCGAGCCCGCCCCCGGCAGCCTGCGCCGCGCCCTCGGCCAGTTCGGCACCGCCGCCCATCAGGCTGCCGAGCAGGCTGCCGCCGCCGACGCCGCCAATGGCACCGGCGATCAGGTTGCCGATATTGCCCATGTCGCCGCCCTTGACGGCCTTGGCGCCACCGACGCCACCGACAGCTCCGCCGATGAGCTGCGCAATCAGGTTTTCCATGACTTCCTTCCCTTTCCCTCGTCGCCGATTTTCCGGCTGCGCACGACCTTACAACCCCACGCGCGGGTGCCAAAGGGGGAACTCTTCGCCGTCTGCGACAAAGCCTTGCGCCGCGACAGGGAAAGCACTATATCGGCTGCCAATAGCGGCGGCCGGGCGTCCAAACCCTGGCTCCACCGGACGATCTGACGGGCCGCGGCCCGTTTTTTTGTGCCTGAAAGGGCCCCGCCCGATGACTGTTCTCGCCTGATGAGCGATCTCGTCGCCAAGGCGCCGATGGACCGGCGCCTCGCCAGCATCGTCACTCCGACGATCGAGTCGATGGGCTATGAGCTGGTGCGCCTGCGCTACATGGGCGGCAGGAAGCCGACCCTGCAGATCATGGCCGAGCGGCCCGATGGCGGCATCGAGGTCGAGGACTGCGCCAGGATCAGCCGCGCCTTGTCGGCGGTGCTCGACGTCGAGGACCCGATCGAGGGCGAGTACTCGCTGGAGGTCTCATCGCCCGGCATCGACCGGCCGCTGACCCGGCTCAAGGATTTCGCCGCCCATGCCGGCGACCTTGCCAAGCTGCAGACCGCCGAGCTGATCGACGGGCGCAAGAACTTCAAGGGCACGCTTCGGGGCACCGAGGGCGAGGACGTGCTGATCGAGATCGAGGAAGGCACCATCGGGCTGCCGTTCGACTGGCTGACCGACGCCAAGCTGGTGCTGACCGATGCGCTGATCGCCGCCAGCCTCAAGGCGCGCAAGGATGCCGGGCTCGGGACCGACTACGACCCGGACGCCTTCGACGCCATAGAAGAGACAACCGACGAGGAAGAGGAAGACGCGACATGAGTGTGACTTCTGCCAACCGACTGGAGCTGCTGCAGATCGCCGACGCGGTCGCCCGCGAGAAGCTGATCGAACCGGGCCTCGTCATCGAGGCCATGGAGGAGAGCCTCGCCAAGGCGGCACGCTCGCGCTACGGCGCCGAATACGACATCCGCGCCAAGATCAACCCCAAGACGGGCGAGCTGCGGATGACCCGGGTGCGCACGGTCACCGCCGACGAGGAGATCGAGAACCCGTTTCAGCAGATCAATGCCGAGGACGCCAAGGAGTTCCTCGAGGATCCCAAGATCGGCGACGAGATCGTCGACGAGCTGCCGCCGCTTGAATTCGGCCGCATCGCCGCCCAGTCGGCCAAGCAGGTGATCGTGCAGAAGGTGCGCGAGGCCGAGCGCGAGCGCCAGTACGAGGACTTCAAGGACCGCGTCGGCGAGATCATCAACGGCCTGGTCAAGCGGGTGGAATACGGCAACGTCGTCGTCGATATCGGCCGCGGCGAAAGCGTCGTGCGCCGCGACCAGCTGATCCCGCGCGAGACCTACCGCACCGGCGACCGCATCCGCGCCTATGTCAAGGACGTGCGGCGCGAGGCCCGCGGCCCGCAGATCTTCCTGTCCCGCACGGCGCCCGAATTCATGGCCGAGCTGTTCAAGATGGAAGTGCCCGAGATCTACGACGGCATCATCGAGATCAAGGCGGTGGCCCGCGACCCGGGCAGCCGGGCCAAGATCGCGGTCATCTCCTACGACAACTCCATCGACCCGGTGGGCGCCTGCGTCGGCATGCGCGGCAGCCGCGTGCAGGCGGTGGTCGGCGAGCTGCAGGGCGAGAAGATCGACATCATTCCGTGGAACAACGACCCGCCGACCTTCCTTGTCAACGCGCTGCAGCCGGCCGAGGTTTCGAAGGTGGTGTTCGACGAGAATGCCGAGCGCATCGAGGTGGTGGTGCCCGAGGACCAGCTTTCGCTGGCCATCGGCCGGCGCGGCCAGAACGTGCGGCTGGCCAGCCAGCTGACCGGCTTCGACATCGACATCCTGACCGAGGCCGAGGAAAGCGAGCGCCGGCAGCAGGAATTCGCCGAGCACACGCAGTCGTTCATGGAGCTTCTGAACGTCGACGAGATGGTGGCGCAGCTGCTGGTCTCGGAAGGCTTCACCACCCTCGAGGAGGTGGCCTATGTGGACATGGACGAGCTTCTGTCCATCGACGGCTTCGACCAGGACACCGCGGACGAATTGCAGGCCCGGGCCCGCGAGAGCCTCGACGAGGTCAACCAGAAGGCCACCGAGCGGGCCCGCGAGCTGGGCGCCCAGGACGACCTGTTTGCATTCGAGGGGCTGACGCCCCAGATGATCGAGGCGCTGGCCGAGGACGGCGTGGTCGACCTCAACGAGTTCGCCAAATGCGCCGACTGGGAGCTGGCCGGCGGCACCACGGTGATCAACGGCGAGCGAATCAAGGATGTGGGACTTCTGGAGAAGTTCGACGTCAGCGCCGCCGAGGCGCGCGAGCTGGTGGCCACCGCGCGGCGGCAGCTCGGCTGGCCCGAGCCCGAGCAAGAGGCCGCCGAAGGCGAGCCGGCCCCTGAAGCGGCCGACGCCGGGACCGACAACACGGCCGGTATCTGAAGGAGGCGAGGTCGGATTGACGCGCGGCGGCAAAAAGGATGACCGGACCACGGAGCGGCGTTGCATCGTCACCGGCCGCTCCGGGCCCAAGGCCGGGCTGATCCGCTTTGTCGCCAGCCCCGACGGGGCCGTCACCGCCGACATCGCCGGCAAGTTGCCGGGGCGCGGCATCTGGGTCTCGGCCGACCGCGGCGCGGTGGAAAAGGCCTCGGCGAAGAACGGCTTCGCCCGCGCCGCGCGGCGGGCGGTCACGGTGCCCGAGGATCTGGCGGGCACCGTCGAGGCGCTTCTGGCGCGCCGGCTGGCGGAACTGATCGGGCTGGCGCGCAAGGCCGGCCAGGCGGTGTCGGGGATGCAGAACGTGAAGGACTGGCTGGCGACGGACAAGGCGGCGTTGCTGGTTCAGGCGATGGACGGTTCGCAGCGCGAGAAATCGCGGTTGCGTCCGCCCTTCGGGCCGGATAGCCATGTCGCCTGTCTGACCGCCGCCGAATTGGGTTTGGCTTTCGGGCGCGATCGTGTGATACATGCAGCGCTCGCCGCGGGTGGACTCGCAGACCAGATCGTCTATGAGTCGGCGCGGCTGAGCGGCATCCGGTCTTTGCCGGGCGAAAAAGACGCCCAACAGCGACAAAGGGGCCAGGGGGCTCGCCCTCAGGCGAAGAGGTAAAGTCAAGGTATGAGCGATACGAAGGACACCGGCGGCAGGGGCAAGACCCTCGGTCTGCGCATGGGCGGGACCGAGACCAGCCAGGTGCGCCAGAGCTTCTCGCATGGCCGGTCCAAGGCGGTAACCGTCGAGGTCAAGCGCCGCCGCGTGGTGGTGCCCAAGCCCGGTCAGGGTGGCGGCGACGGCAAGATGAACCTCTCCGACGCCGAGGTGGAGCGCCGCGTGCGCGCCCTCGAGGTCGCGCGCGCCGACGAGGCCGAGCGGGCCGCCCGCGAGAAGGCCGCCGAAGAGGCGCGCCGCGAGGAGATGGATCGGCTCCGCCGCGAGAAGGAGGAGCAGGAGCGCGCCGAGCGCGAGGCCGAGATCGCCCGCCAGCGCCGCGAGCAGGCCGAGCAGGAAAAGGCCGCCGCCGAGGCCAAGCCCGCCGCCGCCCGCGAGGAGGCCCGCGCCCGCCCGGCCGTCCAGCGCGACGAAGAACCCGCACCGGCGCGCGCCGGCGAAGGCGGTCGCGGTGCCGGCCCGCGCCGCGGTGCCGACCGCAAGGACGACGATCAGAAGCAGGGCCGTGCCAAGTCCGATGCCGACCGCCGCCGTGCCGGCAAGCTGACCATTTCCAACGCCACCAACGAGGACGTGCGCCAGCGCTCCATGGCCGCCATCCGCCGGCGGCAGGAACGCGACAAGCGCCGCATGGCCGGCTCCAACGAGCCGCGCGAGAAGGTGGTGCGCGACGTTCAGATTCCCGACGCCATCACCGTCGGCGAGCTCGCCAACCGCATGGCCGAGCGGGTCGCCGCGGTGGTCAAGGCGCTGATGCAAAGCGGTATGCTGGTCACCCAGAACGAGACCATCGACGCCGATACCGCCCAGCTTATCGTCGAGGAATTCGGCCACCGTCCGGTCCGGGTCTCCGAATCGGATGTGGAGGACGCCATCGTGACTGTCGACGACGACCCGGGCGATCTTCAGCCGCGGGCACCGGTGGTCACCATCATGGGCCATGTGGACCACGGCAAGACCTCGCTGCTCGATGCCATCCGCAAGACCTCGGTGGTCTCCGGCGAGGCCGGCGGCATCACCCAGCATATCGGCGCCTATCAGGTCCGTAATCCCGACGGCCGCGACATCACCTTCATCGACACGCCGGGCCACGCCGCCTTCACCTCGATGCGGGCCCGCGGCGCCCAGGTCACCGATATCGTCATCCTGGTGGTGGCGGCCGATGACAGCGTCATGCCGCAGACCATCGAGGCGATCCACCACGCCAAGGCCGCCAACGTGCCGATGATCGTGGCGATCAACAAGATCGACCGCCCGGACGCCGACCCGACCAAGGTCCGGACCGAGCTGCTGCAGCACGAGGTGGTGGTCGAGAAGATGTCGGGCGAGGTGCTCGACGTCGAGGTTTCGGCGATCACCGGCGAAGGCCTGGACCAGCTTCTTGAGAACATCCTGCTGCAGGCCGAGCTGCTCGACCTGAAGGCCAATCCCGACCGCGCCGCCGAGGCGGCGGTGATCGAGGCCCAGCTCGACGTCGGCCGCGGCCCGGTGGCCACGGTGCTGGTGCAGAACGGCACCCTGCGGCGCGGCGACATCTTCGTCGTCGGCCAGCAATGGGGCAAGGTCCGGGCGCTGGTCAACGACCAGGGCGAGCGGGTCGACGAGGCCGGCCCCTCGGTGCCGGTCGAGGTCTTGGGCCTGAACGGCGCGCCCGAGGCGGGCGACGTGCTGAACGTGGTCGAATCCGAGGCCAAGGCGCGCGAGATCGCCGATTATCGCGACCGGCTGGCCCGCGACAAGAAGGCCGCCCAGGGCGCCAGCGCCACCCTCGACCAGCTGCTCGCCAAGGCCCAGGCGGATGCCTCGGTCAAGGAGCTGCCGATCCTGGTCAAGGCCGACGTGCAGGGGTCTGCCGAGGCCATCATCCAGGCGATGGAGAAGGTCGGCAACGACGAGGTGCGGGTCCGGGTGCTGCATTCCGGCGTCGGCGCGATCACCGATTCCGACGTGACCCTGGCCGAGGCCTCGAACGCGCCGATCATCGGCTTCAACGTCCGCGCCAACGCCTCGGCCCGCGAGGCGGCGAACCAGAAGGGGATCGAGATCCGCTACTACTCGATCATCTACGATCTGGTGGACGACGTGCGCCAGGCCGCCTCGGGCCTGCTGTCGGACGAGATCAAGGAGAAGTTCGTCGGCTACGCCTCCATCAAGCAGGTGTTCAAGGTCTCCGGCGTCGGCAAGGTCGCCGGCTGCGTGGTCACCGAGGGGGTCGCCCGCCGCGCCGCTGGGGTGCGCCTGCTGCGCGACAACGTGGTCATCCACGAAGGCAAGCTGAAGACGCTCAAGCGGTTCAAGGACGAGGTCAAGGAGGTCAATGCCGGCCAGGAATGCGGCATGGCCTTCGAGAACTATGACGACATCCGCGAAGGCGACGTCATCGAGATCTTCGAGACCGAGACCATCGAGCGCACGCTGGCGTGATGTGCTGGGGGGCGCCCCGGGGCGACCTGGTGCGCTCCCCGCCCACCCACCCTCGCGCACCGGGGCGCCCGGCACGGCGGCGTTCCGGTGGATGACGGGAAGCCCTGCGACCAGAATTCCAGCTCCAGCTCCCGCCGACAGGGGGTCGCGCCATGGCCGATGATACCGGCAAGGATCGCCGGCACTGGACCGACGTCGCCGAGGCGTGGATCGCCTGGGCGCGAAAACCCGGCCACGATGCCTTCTGGGCCTACCGGAACAGCCTGATCGACTACATCGGCAGCGGCCCGGGATCAGCGCTCGACGTCGGATGCGGCGAGGGCAGGGTCGCCCGCCTGCTCACCGAATGCGGCTTCCAGGTGACCGCCTGCGATCCGGTGGACCGGTTCGTCGAGGCCGCCCGCATTGCCGGATCGGCCCATCGCTATGCCACCTGCGCGGCCGACGACCTGCCCTTCCCGGACCAGAGCTTCGACCTGGTCGTGGCCTATAACGTCCTGATGGACATAGAGAATGTGCCGGCGGCGCTGAACGAGATGCGCCGGGTCCTGCACCCGGGCGGGACCATGATGATCTCGATCGTGCACCCGTTCGCCGATATCGGGCGATTTGCCGACGACACGCCCGGGGCGCCCTTCGTGATCACCGAGCCCTATTTCGGACGGAAGGGCTTCCAGGGCTCGGAAACCCGCAACGGGCTGACCATGCCGTTCTTCGGCTGGTCGCAACCGCTGCAGGACTATGTCGCGGCGCTCGCGGCCGCGGGCCTGGCAATCGTGTCGCTGCGCGAACCGGTGCCCGAGCCCGGCCCCGACATGGAGCATCTGCAAGGCTGGACACGGCTGCCGCTCTTCCTGTGGCTCAAGGCCCGGGCACTGGCCGAGCCCCCGCCTGCCGCGTGAACCGGCGCGCACGCTTAGGCGGGCGGGCCTGTTGCGCGTCACGATGGGAAACGTCTGAAAATCAACGCTTTGGTTCCCCGTCCCCATGGGGACGCCCGACCCCGCTTGCTGCGGGTCCGTCATCACGAAGAGTTGCCGTGAGGCGCGTTCGTCATGCCAAGATCGGAGACGGCCCCGAGCCGGGGCCTCCCTGCCGCCGCCTCCCGCCCCGGCATGATTTCCGCTGGTGCATCTGCGCCAATTCACGCAGGGTCGCGGCCCATGTTCGGACCGCTGCACAATCCCGCCTATCGCCGGTTGTTCCTGGCCCAGGTGCTGTCGCTGATCGGCACCGGAGTGATGACCGTGGCGCTGGGGCTTCTGGCCTACCGGCTGGCGGGCGAGCGTGCCGGCGCCGTCCTCGGCACCGCGCTGTTCATCAAGATGATCGCCTATGTGGTGCTGTCGCCGATCGCGGCGGCGCTGGCCACCCGGCTGCCGCGCAAGGGCTGGCTGGTGGCGCTGGATCTTTTCCGCGCCGCGGTGGCGCTGATGCTGCCCTGGGTCGGCGAGATCTGGCAGGTCTACGTGCTGATCTTCCTGCTGCAGGCGGCCTCGTCGGGGTTCACGCCGGCCTTTCAGGCCACCATCCCCCAGGTGCTGCCGGACGAGGGCGACTATACACGGGCGCTGTCGCTGTCGCGCATGGCCTATGAGCTGGAAAGCCTCGCCAGCCCGATGCTGGCGGCGGCGCTGCTGACGGTACTGAGCTTTTCGGCGCTCTTCGCGGTGACGGCCTTTGGCTTTCTCGCCTCGGCCGCGCTGGTGGTCTCGGCAACCCTGCCGGCGCCCGCGGCGACCGAGGCGCGGCCGTTTCGCGAACGCCTGACCCGGGGGCTGGCGCTCTACCTCGCCACGCCGCGGCTGCGCGGGCTGCTGTCGCTGACCCTCGCCGGTGCCGCCTCCAGCGCCTTCGTCATCGTCAACACCGTGGTCCTGGTCCGCGACCGGCTGGACCTTGGCGACCGCTGGCTGGCGCTGGCGCTGGCCGCCTTCGGGGCCGGCTCGATGCTGGTGGCGCTGCTGCTGCCGCGGCTGCTGGAGCGCATGCGCGACCGGCCGGTGATGCTGGCCGGCGCCGTGGTGACGGTGGCCGGCCTCATGCTGGCGGCGCTGACCATGTCCCACCCCGGCTTCGCGGTGCTGGCCATCCTCTGGCTCGTGCTCGGCGCCGGCTATGCGGCGGTGATGACCCCTTCGGGCCGGCTCCTGCGCCGCTCCGGCGGCGAGGCCGACCTGCCGGCGCTGTTTGCGGCGCAGTTCGCGCTCAGCCACCTGTGCTGGCTGGTCACCTATCCGCTGGCCGGATGGCTCGGCGCCGCGGCCGGCATGGCGGCGGCGCTGTGGGTGCTGGCCGGACTGGCGCTGGCCGGCACGATGCTGGCGATATGGCTCTGGCCCGCCGCGCCCGGGGCCATCCGCCACGAGCATCCCGACCTGCCGCCGGACCACCCGCACCTGCGCGCCCACGGCGTGCCGCACGCCCATCCGGTGGCCGCCGACCCGCACCATCCGCACTGGCCGGGACGCGACTGATCATCGCTCACGCCGGCGGGATGTCGACGCTTTCGATCCACGGCTTGATGTCGACCAGCGGCGTGCCGTCGAGGCAGTCGATGGCGTCGATCTCCAGCCGCCCGGCGGCGGCGTCCACCGCCAGCAGCCTGACCGCCGCCAGCGCCACCGGGTTCGGCCGCGCCGGCGAGCGCAGGGCGAAGACCCCGGTCGGCGTGTCGCGATGCCGGGGCGCCTGCACGATCAGGTTCCGCGCCGCCCGGTCCATCCAGTAGAGCAGCACGATGACCCGCCCGGCCTCCAGCCCCTCCAGCCCCGGCCAATAGGCGGCGTCCAGCTCTACCCAGCCGCCGCCACCACGCTCGCGCGCCTCGCGCAGGTTCTTGGGGCAGTCGCTGCGCTCGGCCCAGGGCGAACGCACACGGCCGATGAAGGTGACGCCCGCATCGGCCCGGTCCGCCGGATCGAAGGCAAGCTGGACCTCACCCGAGCGTGGGCCGTCAGCTGCCATGGTCCATGTCATCGTGTCCGTGATCATGCTCCATTGCGCCTCCGCCGCGCGGTTCGACCATGAACTCCACCGGCACCTCGCCGGCATGCTCGAAGACCAGGGTCACCGGCACCATGGCGCCGGCCTCGAAGCCGTGCTCCATCCCCATGAACATGATATGCGCCGCGCCCGGTTCCAGCGACAGGACATCGCCCGGGGCGATCTCGAACCCGTCCGCGGCCTCGAGCATCTTCACCACGCCATTGGCGCCGGTCTCGCTGACATGCAGCGAGGCATGGCCGAAATCCACCTTCACGGCGATCAGCCGGTCGGCGGTCTCGCCGTCGTTGCCGACCGCCACGTAGCCGGCGCCGGCGCGGGCGTTCGGCGGCGTCTCGATCATTCGCGGGTGGATGATCTGCAGATCACCGACCGTATAGTCATGTGCCGCGACGGCTGATGGCAAAACGGCCGCGAGCAGCGCCGCGGCCAGCAAGTCTCTCATGGCCCCCTCCAGAATCCGGATGACGGAGCCAGCCTAGTCCGGCGCGATCCGGACCGCAAATCGCGCCGCCGTGATCCGTGATCCACCGGGGGCGCCACCCGGCCTCAGCCGACGAAAGCCTTCTCCAGCACGTATTCGCCCGGACGGCTGTTGGCGCCCTCGCCCATGCCGGCCTTCTCCAGCAGCGCCTTGACGTCGGTGTTCAGCCCCATCGAGCCGCAGATCATCGCCCGGTCGGTCTGGGGGTTCAGCCTCGGCACGCCCAGCGCCCGGAACAGCCGCCCGCTTTCGATCCAGGTGGTGATGCGGCCCACGTTGGGGCTCTTCTCCTGGGTGGTGGTGGGGAAGTAGAGCAGCTTGGCATCCGCCTCCTCGCCCACCAGCGGATCGGACGGCAACTGCTCCACCAGGTTGCGGCCATAGCCGAGGTCGTCGTTGGTGCGGCAGGTATGGGTCAGGATCACCTGCTCGAACTTCTCATAGGTCTCCGGGTCGCGCAGGATCGAGGCGAACGGCGCCACCCCGGTGCCGGTGGCGATCAGGTACAGCCGCTTGCCGGGCTTCAGCGCGTCCAGCACCAGCGTGCCAACCGGCTTGGGCCGCAGGATCACCTGATCGCCCACCTCGATCTTCTGCAGGCGCGAGGTCAGCGGCCCGTCCGGCACCTTGATCGAGAAGAATTCCAGCGTCTCGTCCCAGGATGGCGAAGCGATGGAATAGGCCCGCAGGATCGGCTTGCCGCTGTCGCCCGGCAGCCCGATCATCACGAACTCGCCCGACCGGAAGCGCAGCGATTTCGGCCGCGTCAGGCGGAACGAGAACAGCCGGTCTGTCCAGTGGACCACCTCGGTCACGGTCTCGGCGTCAGGCAGCGTGGCGGGCTTTTCCCGCACAAGATCTTCGGCCGCGGCGGCGGTCTGCATGTTCATGACAGGTATCCCTTGAAAGTCGTTCAGCCCGAGAACAGCCGGCCGCGATAGCCCTCGCCCATCGGCACGGCGGTCCATTGGTGCTCGGGCATGCGCGCGGCCTGATCGTCCGAGATCTCGACCTCGTCGAACCCGGCGCGCAGCGCGGCGCGGAACTGGTCGGGCAGCACATGGCCGACGGCGCGGATGCGGCCCCGGTAACCCAGCAGCCGCAGCCGGCTGGCCAGGCTGAAGCCGCGCCCGTCGCCGGACTTGGCGAAAGGCACGCGGACCAGCGAAAGCTGCTCGAACCACGGCACCAGGTCGCCGGCATTGCCATCCACCGACAGCTCGACCGCCAGCGCCACGTCCACCGGCAGGTCCTGCCCGGTCCACAGCGCCTCGAAGCTGACCGTCTCGCCGTCCCAGTCCTCGGCCACAAAGCCGGTCGCGTTGATAAGCTGGGTCATGCCGCCGTCCTCTGCACACGCCCGTCCGGGCCGAAATGGATGCCGCACTCGTCCTTGCCGGTGCCGCGCCAGCGGCCGGCGCGCGGGTCCTCGCCCTCGGCCACCGGGGTGGTGCACGGCCGGCAGCCGATGGACAGGTAGTTCTGCGCCACCAGCGGGTGCTGCGGCAACTCGTGCCGGGACATGTAGTCCTTCAGGTCCTGGCCGTTCCACGTCGCCAGCGGGTTCACCTTGATCCGGCCGAAGCCGTCCGGCTCGAACATCTCGATGGTCGACCGCTTGCCGCCCTGATAGCGCTTGCGCCCCGAGATCCAGGCCCCGAACGGGTCCAGCGCCCGCTCCAGCGGCTCGATCTTGCGCAGGGCGCAGCAGGCATCGGGGTTGCCGAGATGCAGCGCATCGTAGGGGTCGCGCTCGGCCAGCTTCGCCTCGTCCGGGCGGATGCGGCGCACGTCGGTCAGGCCCAGAAGGTCGCTCAGCCGCTCCTGGTATTCCAGCGTCTCGACGAACAGCATCTGGGTGTCGACCATCAGCACCGGCACATGCGGGTTGATCTGCGCCGCCATGTGCAACAGCACCGCCGATTCCGCCCCGAAGGACGAGACCAGCGCCACCTCGCCGCCGTACAGCCTGAGCCCGGCGTGCAGCACGTCCTCGGCCGGCCTGCCGTGGTAGCGGGCGTTCAGCGCCGCGGCGCCCAGATCGGGCTCGAAGCGGGTGTTGGGATCAAGCAGCATCGGCCCGTGCCTCCGCGCCGTACAGCGCTTCCTTGAAGGGTTCGATTCCGACCCGGCGATAGGCCTCCAGGAAGGTCTCGCTGCGGTCCTCGCGCAATTCCAGATAGGCCGCGATCAGCCGCTGCACCGCCGGCACGATCTCGTCATAGGCAAAGCCGGGGCCGACGCGATCGCCGATGGCCGCCGTCTCGGTGCCGTCGCCGCCAAGGGTGATCTGGTAGTTCTCCACCCCGGCCCGGTCGAGCCCGAGAATGCCGATATGGCCCACATGGTGATGGCCGCAGGCATTGATGCAGCCCGAGATCTTGATCTTCAGCGCCCCGATGTCGTGCTGGGCGTCGATATCGGCAAAGGCCTCGGCGATCTGCTGCGCCACCGGGATCGACCGCGCCGTCGCCAGCGCGCAGTAATCCATCCCCGGGCAGGCGATGATGTCCGAGACCAGCCCGACATTGGCCGTCGCCAGCCCCGCCTCGCCCAGCGCCGCGTGGATCGCCGGCAGGTCGGCCCGGTGCACATGCGGCAGGATCACGTTCTGCTCGTGGCTGATGCGCAGCTCGTCATGGCCATAGGTCTCGGCCAGGTCCGCCAGCAACCGCATCTGCCCGGCCGTGGCGTCGCCCGGCGTGGCGCCGATCGCCTTCAGCGACACGGTGACGATGGCATGGTCGGCCCGCTTGTGGGCGGCGACGTTGGTATCCAGCCACGACCGATAGCCGGGCCCCGAATGCGCCAGCTCGGGCACCGGCCGCCCCTCGGCCAGGGCCGGCGGCGCAAACGCCGCCTCGATCGCCGCCACCGTCGCGGGATCCACCGCGCGGAACGACGCCTTGTTGCGCCGGAACGCCGCCTCGATGCTTTCCGTCAGCGCCTCGACCCCGGTCTCGTGCACCAGGATCTTGATCCGCGCCTTGTACTTGTTGTCGCGGCGGCCGCCGAGGTTGTAGACCTGCAGGATCGCCTCCAGGTACGGCAACAGGTCGGCCTTGGGCAGGAACTCCCTGACCGTCTTGCCGATCATCGGGGTGCGGCCCAGTCCGCCGCCCACCATCACCTCGTATCCGATCTCGCCGGCGTCGTTCCTGACGATCCGCAGCCCGATGTCATGGGCGCGGGTCACCGCCCGGTCATGCGCGGCCCCGGTCACCGCGATCTTGAACTTGCGCGGCAGGTAGGTGAACTCGGGATGGTCGGTCGACCACTGCCGCAGCAGCTCGGCGGTCGGCCGCGGATCCTCGATCTCGTCCGCCGCGGCGCCGGCGAAATGGTCGGCGGTGACGTTGCGGATGCAGTTGCCGCTGGTCTGGATCGCGTGCATGCCCACATCGGCCAGCGCGTCCAGGATCTCCGGCACGTCCCTCAGCTTGGGCCAGTTGAACTGGATGTTCTGCCGCGTGGTGAAATGGCCATAGCCCTTGTCCCAGCGCTCGGCGATATGGGCCAGCTGGCGCATCTGCCCCGAATTCAGCGTGCCATAGGGGATGGCGATCCGCAGCATGTAGGCATGCAGCTGCAGGTAAAGCCCGTTCATCAGCCGCAGCGGCTTGAACTCGTCCTCGGTCAGGCTGCCGTCGAGGCGACGCTCCACCTGGTCGCGGAACTCGGCGACCCGGGCGCGAACGAAAGCCTCGTCGAAGTCGGAATAATCATACATCGCTCAGCTCGGTCTGCTTGCCGTGGGGGTAGTTGGACGGGCCACGGGTGCGGAACACCTCGCGGAAATGGGTCGGGACGGGGCCGGCGGGCGACGGCGCCGCATCGGCCAGATAGGCGCCGACGATCCGGTCCGCCTCGGTCTCGGCGGCGGCCAGCGCCGCATTGGCCAGCTCCGGCTCGGTATGCAGCGCCGCGTCCTCGTGCCGGCGCGACCAGGTGCCATCGCCGCGGCGATAGATCACGTCGCCCTCCAGCAGGTCGTTGGCGGTGATGATCTTGGGGGTGAATTTCGGCATCTGTTGCCCTCCCTCAGGCCGTGACCCGGTTTTCGGCGAAATCGGACCCGGCCGCGGCGATCTCGGCCGCCCGCGGGCTCAGGCCCAGGAACAGCACCACCGGTCCCGCCGGCGCGGCATCGTCCAGCGCCTGCGGCAGCTCGATCAGCGTGGTGGCGATCACCCGCTGGTCCGGGCGGCTGGCATTCTCCACCGCCGTCACCGGGGTGTCCTCGGCGGCGCCGTGGATCATCAGCCGGCCGCGCAGGAAGGTCGCCGCCTTCACGCCCATGTAGATCGCCGCTACCGTGCCGGGCCGTGCCAGCGCCTTCCAGTCCTGCTCGGCAAAGCCCGCCACGTCATGGCCGGTAACGATCCTCAGGCCCGAATTCCGCCCGCGCCGGGTCAGCGACGTCTTGATCGAGGCCGCCGCGGCCGAGGCCGCCGTCAGCCCGGGCACGATCTCGAACCCGACACCGGCGGCGTCGAGCGCATCCATCTCCTCGTCGAGCCGGCCGAAGATGCCCGGATCGCCGGACTTCAGCCGCACCACCCGCTGCCCCCGGACCGCCTCGGCCACCAGCACCGCGTTGATGTCGTCCTGCTTCCAGGACGGGCCATAGGCCAGCTTGCCAACCTCGATCCGCTTCGCGCCGCGTCGGGCCAGCGCCAGGATCGGCTTCGGCACCAGCCGGTCGTGCACGATCACGTCGGCCTCGCCGATCAGCCGCGCCGCCCTGACGGTCAGAAGCTCGGGGTCGCCCGGGCCGGTGCCCACCAGCCAGACCCGGCCCTGGCGCGGCGGCGCGACACCGGCCAGCACCAGGCCGAGACCGGTATCGGTCCCCAGCCCTTCGGCCGCCTTCTCCGCCCGCTCGTCAGAGCCCGTTTCGCGCATGCCCATCTCCGGATTCGCCACCTTGGCGCCTGGCTTCAGATATAGAACTTTGTCCCATACAGTTGCCATATCGGGCTGGAAATAAGGACGCTGTTCGCCGATAGTCCGCTTCAAGGAACAGTTTCCCGCGCTATGGAAGGCCAACGGAATGCCCGCCCAACTGGACGCCACCGACCGGAAAATCCTCGCCGCGCTGATGGAGGACGCCTCGCAATCGCTGGATGAAATTGCCGTGAAGGTGGGCGCCTCCAAGACCCCGGTCTGGAACCGTATCCGCCGCATGCGCGCCGATGGGGTGATCCGCCGCCAGACGGTGATCGTCGACCCCGAGGCGCTGGGGCTGGAGGCCTGCTTCTTCGTGCTGATCCGCACCAGCGAGCACGATGCCGGCTGGCTCGACCGCTTCATGACCGCGATCAGGAACCGCCCCGAGGTGGTCGAGGCGCACCGCCTGGCCGGCGAGATCGATTATATCCTGAAGGTGCGGGTGGCCAACGCCCGCGCCTATGACGACTTCTACCGGGCGCTGATCAGCGAGGTGTCGGTCTTCAACGTCACCTCGCAGCTGTCGATGGAGGAGATCAAGGCGACCACCGCGCTGCCGGTGTAAGGGGGGCCCCGAAAGCCGCCCCTGCCCGCCACCAGCCACCGACACCACATCGTCGCCCGGGCACCATCGGCACGGAATCAGGGGCCGCCGTGCCAGCCCGGACCGGCCCCGAAGGCCGGCGCTCCGGCTGCCGAGGCGCGTGGCTGCACGGGAAGATGTGCGTGGCCGGAATAAATCGCCGCAGCCCGACCGCTGCGGCGCCGCCCCCCGGCCCGGCGCTGGGGCGGACGGCGCACTCAAAGGACGCCGCGAAAGGCCGGGCCAGCGCGCGGCCCGTCATCCCCGGGCGCGGGGGAGGGTGGGCGGGACGCGACCGGGGATGACGGGTCGGCAACAGCCCTGCCGGCAGCACCCCGTTCCCACGGCCGTCCTCACGTGTCCCCACTGGCGTTAACGTTTTTATCGTTTAATATCAGATACTTGAACAACCGCCCCCATGGGGACACCCCGAAAAGGTCCTGTCCGGGCCCCGATTCCGACCCGAATTCAGCCCGGCTTCACGCTCGCGGTCACATAGTTCACGTCGAGATCGCTGTCGCTCAGCGACCATGCCCAGCCCAGCGGGTTGAAGACGAAGCCCTTGCGGTCCACCGGCTCCAGCCCGGCCCCGCCGATCAGCGCGAACAGCTCGTCCGGGGTGATGAACCGGCGCCAGTCATGGGTCCCCTTCGGCAGCCAGCGCATCACGTGCTCGGCGCCGACGATGGCAAACAGGAAGCTCTTGGTGTTGCGGTTGAGGGTCGAACAGATCATCAGCCCGCCGGGCCGCAGCAGCGCCGCGCAGGCGGCCAGAAAGGCCGCCGGGTCGGGCACGTGCTCGATCACCTCCATGGCCAGGACGACATCGAAGACCTCGCCGGCCCCGGCCAGCGCCTCGGCGGTGGCGTGACGGTAGTCGATCTCAAGCCCCGCCTGCACGGCGTGGACTTCGGCCACGGGAATGTTGCCGGCCGCCGCATCGACGCCCACCACGGCGGCGCCGAGCCGGGCCATCGGCTCCGACAAAAGCCCGCCGCCGCAGCCGATATCCACCAGCCGCAGCCCGGCGAAGGGCCGCGGCACCGTCGGGTCGCGGCCGAATTCGGACGCGATCTGCGCCACGATGTAGTCCAGCCGGCACGGGTTCAGCATGTGCAGCGGCCGGAACTTGCCGTCCGGGTCCCACCACTCGGCCGCCATGGCCTCGAACTTGGCGAGCTCGACCGGGTCGGCGGTACCTGCCGCCACCCCCGTTCCCTCACCCCTTTGCGTTGCGCTCATGCCCTGAACCTGCGATGGTCGCCCTCGTCTCGCATATGCATATAGGCCGCCGATGCCGGAAAACCTGAGACAAGACAGCGCGCCGGTGCGCCGCGGCCTCTACCCGCCGCTTGAACCATACCGCTCGGTGGTCATGGAAGTGCCCGGCGGGCACCGGATCTTCGTCGAGGAATGCGGCAAGACCGGTGGCGCCCCGGTCGTCGTCCTGCATGGCGGGCCCGGCGGCGGCTGCTCGCCGGGGATGCGGCGCTTCTTCGACCCCGGGCATTACCGCACGATCCTGTTCGACCAGCGCGGCTGCGGCCGGTCGACCCCGCTCGCCTCGGTGGACAACAACACCACCTGGGACCTGGTCGCCGATATCGAGCGCATCCGCGAGGCCATGGGCATCGAGAAATGGATCGTCTTTGGCGGCTCCTGGGGCGCGGCGCTGGCGCTGATCTATGCCCAGGCCCATCCCGACCGGGTCTCGGCGCTGGTGCTGCGCGGCGTCTTCACCATGACCCGGGCCGAGCTCGACTGGTTCTATGGCGGCGGCGCCGGGGCGTTCTGGCCCGACGAGTGGCGCAGCTTCGCCGCCATGGTCCCCAAGGACGAGCGCGGCGACCTGATCACCGCCTACCACAAGCGGCTCTTTGACAGCGACGAGACGGTGCAGACCCAGTACGCCCGCGCCTGGACCGGCTGGGAGAGCGCGCTCGCGGTGCTCGATTCCGACGGCCGCCGGGCGGCACCGGCCGGCAGCTACGCCCGCGCCTTCGCCCGGCTCGAGAACCACTATTTCATCAACCACGGCTTTCTCGAGACCGACGACCAGATCATGCGCGACATGGGCCGGCTGGCGGGCATCCCCGGCTATATCGTGCAAGGCCGCTACGACATGATCTGCCCGCCGCACACCGCCAAGCGGCTGCACCGGGCCTGGCCGAACTCGCGCCTGATCATGGTCACCGCCGCCGGCCACGCCTTGTCCGAGCCCGGGATCACCGCCGAACTGGTCGCCATCATGGAAGAGCTGAAGGGCTGATCCCGGGGGTGGATTGGGGCCCATTCCGTTCCTTTTTGCCGCGTCCGCGGGGCGTCCCCATGGGGACGGTATGTTAAGCCACTGATTTCGAACGGTAAAAGTGTCAACGCACGTGGGGACATGTGGGGACACTCGTAGCGACGCCACGATTGTCGCCCTTGCTGTCGCCCATCGACCGCCAGGACGTGCGGCGGATCGGTCTATCCGGTCCTCCCGTGAGAACCCGATCCGGCACACGCCAAGGCCCCACCGCTCGGCTTCCGCCTCCGGTTGCGAGCCACTTGATCGCGTCCGGGCGCGAGGGTGGGCGGGCGGGGAGCGCCCGGGCGCGATCGGCCTGTTGCGAATGCGCAATGCCCCGGTGCGACGGAACGACCAAGCCGATGTCGGCACGCGCGCGCCGGCAGGCGCGCGCCCGGGTCCGTCCGGAGGCGCGGCCCTGCCGGCGGCAGGGCGCGACCGACGGGCGGCGCCCCGCCCCCCGATCCTGGCCCGCGGGGCGCGAGGGTGGGTGGGCGGGGAGCGGCCCGCGCGGCAGGATCGGGGACCGCTAAAGCGCATCCTCCTTGACCGCCTGCATGGACACGAAGGTGGACGAGCTGGCCACGTGCGGCAGTGCCGACAGGGTCTCGCCCAGGAACCGGCGATAGTCGGCGATATCCGTGGTCCGGACCTTCAAGAGATAGTCGAAGCCGCCGGCGATCATGTGGCACTGCTCGATTTCGGGGCTGCCGAGCACCGCGGCGTTGAAGGCCTCCAGCGCCGCGGCGCGGGTATCGGCCAGCTTGACCTGCACGAAGGCGACATGGGCAAGCCCCAGCTTCCCGGCATCGAGAAGCGCCCGATAGCCGCGGATGTAGCCCTCGGCCTCCAGCCGCTTCAGCCGCGCCTGGGTGGGGCTTTTCGACAGCCCGATCCGGCGGGCAAGCTCGGCCACCGTCATCCGCCCGTCGCCGGCAAGAAGGCGCAGGATGGCGCGGTCGAATGTGTCGATAGCGTCGGAACGAAGGGATAACTCGGTCATCTGTCCTGCCAATCGGCGCGAATTCAGTCGAAACGACTGTAGCTGAGCGAAGATCGGGCGAAAAGACCGCACGCAATGAGATAACCAACGCCACGCAGGCGGGACGCGCGACGCACCGCCGTTTCGGGTTATTCTCACCACAGCGCGGCATGCGAGGACATCAGCCATGAGCGATCTTCAGACCATCCGTAACCGCATTGCCGGGCATATCCGCGCCGACGAGGCCGGGCTGCTCGGCGAGCTGATCGCCACCGCCGGGTTCGATGCCGAGGCCCGTGCCAGCATCGCCCGGCGCGGCGCGGCGCTGGTGCGTCAGATCCGCAGCCAGGCGCGGCCGGGCCTGATGGAGGTGTTCCTCGAAGAATACGGCCTGTCGACCGACGAGGGCATCGCCCTGATGTGCCTGGCCGAGGCGCTGCTGCGTGTGCCCGACGCCGAAACCATCGACGCGCTGATCGAGGACAAGATCAGCCCGTCCGACTGGGGCCGGCATCTCGGCCAGTCCTCGTCGCCGCTGGTCAATGCCTCGACCTGGGCGCTGCTCTTGACCGGCAAGGTGCTGGCCGAGGACGAACCCGGCATCGCCGGCACCCTGCGCGGTGTGGCCAGGCGGCTGGGCGAGCCGGTGATCCGGGTCGCCGTCGGCCGGGCGATGCGCGAGATGGGGCGGCAGTTCGTGCTCGGCCGCGACATTACCGAGGCGCGGGCGCGGGCCAAGGGGATGGAGAAGAAGGGCTACACCTACAGCTATGACATGCTGGGCGAGGCGGCGATGACCGAAGCCGACGCCCGGCGCTATCACCTCAGCTATGCCCAGGCGATCAGCGCCATCGCCGGCGACTGCCGGGGCAGGGATGTGCGGGCCAATCCCGGCATCTCGGTCAAGCTCTCGGCGCTTTATCCGCGCTACGAGGAGGCGCAGCGGGCCCGGGTGCTGGAAGCGCTGGCGCCGCGGCTGACCTCGCTGGCGCTCCTGGCGCGCTCGGCCGGGATCGGCTTCAACATCGACGCCGAGGAGGCGGCGCGGCTGGAGCTGTCGCTCGACGTGATCGAGGCGGTGGCCGGCAATCCCGCCTTCGCCGGCTGGGACGGGTTCGGCGTCGTGGTGCAGGCCTATGGCCGCCGGGCGGCGCCGGTGCTGGACTGGCTGCACGCGCTGGCCACCAGGCTCGACCGGCGCTTCATGGTGCGGCTGGTCAAGGGCGCCTACTGGGATACCGAGATCAAGCGCGCCCAGGTCGAGGGGCTGGCGGGCTTTCCGGTCTTCACCCGCAAGGAGGCGAGCGATGTCAGCTACATCGCCTGCGCCCGCAAGCTTCTGGGGATGACCGACCGCATCTATCCGCAATTCGCCACCCACAACGCCCATTCGGTGGCGGCAGTGCTGGAGATGGCCGGCGACAAGGCGGCGTTCGAGTTCCAGCGCCTGCACGGCATGGGCGAGGCGCTGCACGAGATCGTGCACGAGGGCGAAGCGACGCGCTGCCGCATCTACGCGCCGGTGGGTGCCCATCGCGACCTTCTGGCCTATCTGGTGCGGCGGCTGCTGGAGAACGGCGCCAATTCCAGCTTCGTCAACCAGATCCTCGACGACGAGGTGCCGCCCGAACTGGTCGCCGCCGATCCCTTCGCGGCGGTCGAGGCGCGGCTGCCGGCGGTGGCCAACCCCATCGTGGCCCCGCCCGCGGCGATCTTCGGTGAGGGCCGGGTGAACTCCAGGGGGTTCGACCTGACCGACCGGGTGGAACTGGCGGCGATCGAGGCGGCGCGGGCGCCGTTCCGCAGCCACCGGTGGCAGGCCGGGCCGCTCCTGGCCGTCGACGCGGGAAACGGCCCTGCGCTGCCGGTCATCAACCCCGCCGATCACCGCGACACCGTGGGCACGGTGGTCGAGGCCGACAGCGCGGCGGTCGAGGCGGCGCTCGGGGCGGCGCGGCCCTGGCAGGCCCCGGCGGCGGACCGGGCGGCGGTGCTGAGGAAGGCCGCCGACCTCTACGAGGCGCATTTCGGCGAGCTTTTCGCGCTGATGGCGCGCGAGGCCGGCAAGGTGCTGGCCGACGCCGTGGCCGAGCTGCGCGAGGCGGTGGACTTCCTGCGCTACTACGCCGCCGAGGCCGAGCGACTGGATCCCGCGCCGCGCGGCATCTTCGCCGCCATCTCGCCCTGGAACTTTCCGCTGGCGATCTTCACCGGCCAGGTGGCGGCGGGGCTGGCCGCCGGCAACGCGGTGCTGGCCAAGCCGGCCGAGGCGACGCCGCTGGTCGCCCATCGCGCGGTGGAACTCATGCATCAGGCCGGCGTGCCGCGCACGGCACTGCAGTTCCTGCCCGGGCAGGGCCCGGTGGTGGGCGCGGCGCTGTCCTCGGACGCGCGGGTCAAGGGGCTGGCCTTCACCGGCTCCACCGCAACGGCGCAGGCGATCAACCGCGCCATGGCCGCCCATGCCGATCCGGACGCGCCGCTGATCGCCGAGACCGGCGGGCTGAACGCGATGATCGTCGACTCCACCGCCCTGCCCGAGCAGGCGATCCGCGACATCGTGCAGTCGGCCTTCCGCAGCGCCGGCCAGCGCTGCTCGGCGCTCAGGATGCTCTACGTGCAGCAGGACGTGGCCGAGACGGTGGAACACATGCTCCATGGCGCCATGGAGGCGCTGACCCTGGGCGATCCCTGGGACCTGGCCACCGATGTCGGACCGGTGATCGACGCCCGCGCCAAGGCGAAGATCGACGCCCACGTGGCGGCGGCGCGCCAGGCCGGGCTGGTGACCATGGAACTGGCGGCGCCCGGCGCGGGCACCTTCGTCGCGCCGGCGGTGATCCGGGTGCCGGGGATCGACTGGCTGGAGGAGGAGATTTTCGGCCCGGTACTGCATGTCGCCCGATTCCGGGCCGAGGACATCGACAAGGTGATCGCCGACATCAACGGCCGGGGCTACGGGCTGACCTTCGGCCTGCATACCCGCATCGACGACCGGGTGCAGCACATCGTCGAGCGGGTCCGGGCCGGCAACGTCTATGTCAACCGCAACCAGATCGGCGCCGTGGTCGGCAGCCAGCCCTTCGGCGGCGAGGGCCTGTCGGGCACCGGTCCCAAGGCCGGCGGCCCGCAGTACCTGCCGCGCTTCGCCGCCCGGCCGATGGCGTCGGCGGACGGCGCGGCCGCCGACGGTCCCGGCGTGCCGGACTTGCCCACCGCAATCGCCGATGCCGCCAGACGGGTACGGCGCGGGCCGCTCTCGACCCACGATCTTCCCGGACCGACCGGCGAGTCGAACCGGCTGAGCGTCTTTGCCCGCGGCGTGGTGCTGTGCCTCGGCCCGGGCCAGGCGGCCGCGACCGCCCAGGCCAGGGCGGCCGAGGCCGAGGGCTGCGGGGCCGTCGTCTGCCCCGGCCCCTTGCCCAACGGCGCCCTGGCCGCGCTGGACGGCATCGACGCGGTGATCTTCGCCGGGCCGGAGGCGGAGGCCCGGCGCCTGCGGGGCGAGCTGGCCGCCCGGCCGGGACCGATCCTGCCGCTGATCCTGGACGCCGATCCGGGGCCGCGTCTGCATCTGGAACGCCATGTCTGCATCGACACCACCGCCTCGGGTGGCAACGCGGCGCTCCTGAGCGCCAGCGCGCCGTGACGAAACACCCGTCCCGGGCCTGACCCGGGACCTCTTCCGCGGCCGGGCGCGACCCCGGGCACGACCCCGAGCCCGACAAGGACCCGACCAGGGCCCGACCCGAGCCCGGGCCGGGCATCTGCCGGCCGCCAGGGGGACCGGACGCCGCCTGCCGGCTTGCCGGGACCCGGGCTGCCCGCGCGGCGGGCATCTTGGCGAAAGGCAACACGCAATCGGCGTGGCTGTGACGATTGTCACAGTTGCAGCGCAGCATCGGGGGCAGCATCACCCCCCGGCGGGCCTCGCCAATGGCTAGGCACGCTTTGGCACTTGCGATAACAGTGAAGCTATGTCGGGAGGGGGCGACATGGCCCTACTCATGCGACAGCGACAGGAGCGGGTGGGTGGCGCCGTGCGGGCGCTGCAGGATAGTGTTGCGCGCATCAGGGCGGGCGTCCACCGGCGTGGGATGGCAAGGGTGAACCTCGGCGGTGAAATCGGTATGCTGAGCAATGAAACCCCCGCGTGGTTCTGGCGCGAGGGCCGCAGCGTGCTCGTCGTCGACGTGGTCGAGTCGGTTCGGCTGATCGAGGAGGACGAACAGGGCACCGTCAGCCGCTGGCTGAGGCTCGTGGAGTTCATGAAACGCGAGGTGCTGCCGGGGCACGGCGGCCGCATGGTCAAGAGTACCGGCGACGGCATGCTGCTGGAATTCGACAGTGCCACCGGCGCGATCAATGCCGCCTTCATGACCCAGGGCTACTCCAGGGACGAGAATGCCGGCGTCGACGCGGCCGCCGCCATGCACCTGCGCATGGGCATCGAGACCAGCAACCTGATGGTCGGCTCCGACGATGTCTACGGCAAGGGCGTGAACATGGCGGCGCGGCTGGCCTCGCTGGCCGGGCCGGGCGAGATCGTGATCTCGGCCGGGGTGCGCGACCAGATCACCCCCGACCTGCACGCCGACATCGAGGACATGGGCGAGTGCTTCCTCAAGCACGTGGCGCGCCCGGTCCGTGCCTACCGCGTCGCGCCGCCCGGCGTCGGCGGCCAGCTTCTGCGGCTGGCGGCGACCTCCCAGCTGCTGCCCTCGGTGGCGGTGATCCCGTTTGCCAACGCCGACCAGCCCGGCCCCGACCCCCTGGGGCAGATCCTCGCCGAAGAGATGATCCGCGGCCTCAGCCAGACGCCGCACATGAACGTCATCTCGCGGCTTTCGACCGCGGGCTTCCAGAGCGGCACCTGGACCGCGCGCGAGATCGGCGACAAGCTCAGCGCCAACCACGTGCTGACCGGAAACCTGCGCACCTATGGCGACAAGCTGTTCCTGTCGCTGGAGCTGACCGAGGTGCGCAGCCAGCAGGTGCTGTGGGCGGACATGCAGAGCAGCACCGTGGACAGCATCCTGACCGGCGGGCAGGAACTGGTGAACAACGTCGCCGGACAGGTCGCCAAGGCGATCGTGAGCCACGAGTTGCAGCGGGCCCGCAGCCAGGCGATCCCGACGCTGGACAGCTATACGCTGATGCTGGGCGCGGTGGCCGGCATGTACCGGCTGTCGAAATCCGACTTCGACCATGCCCGCGAGATGCTGGACGCGGTGATCGACCGCAACCCGCGGGCGCCGGTGCCACGCGCCTGGCTCGGCAACTGGTACGTGCTCAGGGCCCAGCAGGGTTGGACGTCCGACATCTCCGAAAATCGCCGGCTGGCGCAGGACGCGACCGCGCGCGCGCTCGATCTCGATCCGGACAGTGCCGAGGCGCTGGCCATCGACGGCTTCGTCAAGACCAGCCTGGTGCGCAATCTCGAAGAGGCCGAGACGCAGTACGACCGCGCCATCGAGCACAATCCGAACAACTCCCTGGCCTGGCTGCTGAAGGGGGCCATGCATTCGTTTCGGGGCGAGGGGGGGCCGGCCGTGGGCTGTGCCGACAGGGCGCTGTCGCTGTCGCCGCTCGACCCGCAGAAGTATTTCTACAACTGCCTGGCCGCCGGGTCGTACCTGGCCGACCACCGCTATGACGAGGCCCTCGGGCTGATCAACGCATCGCTGCGGCACAACCGCACGCACACCTCGTCGCTGCGCGTGAAGGCGGTGATCGAGTGGCGCCTCGGCCGCGAGGATGCCGCCCGCGAGACGGTGCGGCGGCTGCTCGAACTGGAACCGCAATTCCGGGTTTCGACCTGGCGGCGCACCAATCCGGCGGGGAAATATTCGTACGGCGATCTGGTGGCGGACGTGCTGCTGAAGGCGGGGGCGCCGGACTGACAAGTTCAAGGAGGAGGGGACACGATGGCAAGGCTTGGACCGCAAGGGTCGTTGGGATCACTGGGATCGTTGGGGTCGCTCGGCTCTCTTGGGTCCCTGGGATCGCTGGGCTCACTGGGATCGCTGGGTTCGCTCGGATCACTGGGCTCATCGGGCGGCTTCCCCTATCCCGCGGATGCGCTGATCACCACCCGGGACGGCATTGCCGGCAACTGGGAGACACCGGCCACTTCACCCGATCCGCTGAAGGTCGGGGCGGTCAGGAACCTCTCGCTCTGGTCGACGGACATCCGCGCCAGCATCTACCTCGACGAGGTGTTGTCGCGGGTCTCGGCGACGGTCGATTCCACGGACCAGACGGTGACGCTGTGGCACCTGGCCACCGATCTCGAACAGGGTACCTGCGCCCGGTACAAGCTGGTCGAGGCCAAGCGGCCCGGCATGGACGTGTTCGCCAGACAGCTCGACTATCTCAACCAGTATGCCGACCTGCGCCCCGAGCGCGCGGCAGAGATCATCACCCAGCTGGTCCCACCGGTCGGTTTCTTCGAGTCGATCGAATTCCTCGATCCGGACCGCACGCCCCATACGCTGGAGCTGTGCGTGCTGGCGCTGGGCGTCGCGCATTACAACGAGATGCGGATCAAGGACGGGCTGGCCTGCAAGCGGCCGATCGAGTTCTCGCCCCAGGTGCAGCCGATCATCCCGACGCCGAACCATGGCAGCCTGCCCTCGGGCCACTCGACCGAGTCCTTCACCCTGGCGCGGGTGCTGTCGTCGGTGCTGCGGGCCGCGGCCGACGCCGACAAGGCGATCGTCGATAACCTGCCGGCCGGCGACCCGCATAAGAACGACAAGGGGCACGAGGTCTACAAGGCCAAGCTGTGGACCGAGCAGATGTTGCGGCTGGCGGCGCGGATCGCCATCAACCGAACCGTCGCCGGCGTGCATTTCCCGGTCGACAGCGCCTGCGGCTGTTGCCTCGGCCTGACGCTGGGCGCCTATCTGGTCGGCCTGTGCCAGCCGACCCAGGGGACTTTCGAGGCCTGGCGGTTCGACGGCACCCAGTTCAACGGCGATTTCGACTGGGAGGCGATGTTCGACACCACCAACCTGACCCAAAGCAAGGCGGAGACCAACGGCCTGCCAGTGAACACCTTCACCACCAAGATCGGCGACCACGCCTATGGCGTCGACCGGTCGGCGGCGCTGGCGCATCTGTGGAACCAGGCGATCAAGGAATGGCAGCAGCAGCCGTCGCACAGCTAGGGGGACCGGTACCATGCAGGACACCCCCGAAAAGGGTTACGACTGGGACGGGCTGACCATCCCTCCGGGACAGACGGTCTACGAGTTCTGGGAGTTCATCCACGAGCAGGATCTGCGGCAGGCCTATCCGCTGATCCTGGGGCTGCGGTCCGGCAATCTGGCCGCCTTCGTCGCCGGCATCACCGAGTTGACGCTGATCTTCAACCGCGCCAACCCGGCCGAGCCGCTGCGGATGCCCATCGTGGCGGTGCCGGCCTTCTACCTGGAGCCGGAAAGCAAGCAGGAATATCCCTACAGCGAGGGCAAGACGGCCATGCTCGAGAACGATCCCGCGGCCGCAGAAGGCGGTGACGGTGGCGGCGAGACCCCGCGGCAGTATTTCTCCATCGTCGTCAATCGCGACTTCTTCACCCTGCTCGGGGCGCAGCTTGACAACCTGCCGGATATCGATCCGCGCGCCGACGTGACCGCCACGATCATCGGCCAGGACCTGCCGCCGGACGCCCTGCCGCCGGACGAGAACGCCGACCTGACCTTCGGCGAGCCGACGACGCCGCCGGCCGGGCCGGTGCTGCCCGATCAATGCATCGTCGCGGTCATCGACGACCGCATCGCGGTGGCCAACGGCCGCTTCCAGCTTGCCGATGGCAGCTCCCGGGTCGAGCACGCCTGGGTGCAGGACGGCAAGTTCGACACCAACGCCAGCATGGTCCCCTACGGCCGCGAGTTCACCAAGGCCGACATCGACGGGCTCTTGACCAAGTACCGGCAGAACGGCCAGCTCGACGAGCTCGGCCTCTACCGCGAGATGGGGCTGGCCGATTTCAGCAGGCCCCGCCGCCACACGCTGGGGCGGCAGCTGACCCACGGCACCCATGTCGCCGACGCGGCCACCGGCTATCCGCCCGAGGAGAACCGCGCCGACCGGCCGATGATCACCGTGCAGCTTCCCAACGACGTGACCGAGGACACCTCGGGCATGAGCCTGGAGCCGCACGTGTTGCTGGCGCTCGACTACATCCTCGACCGGGCGGCGAAGATCTCGGCGGCGCGGGGTTCGGGCCAGCTGCCGGTGGTCATCAACTTCAGCTACGGGCTGATCGCCGCGCCCCATGACGGCACCTCGCCGCTGGAAGAGGTGATGAAGAATATCATCGCCGACCGGAACGCGCTGGGCCACAAGACCGCGATCACCCTGCCGGCGGGCAACAACCACCTGTCGCAGTGCCACGCCATGGTCTCGTTCGACGCCGCAGGCGAGGAAAAGACCCTGACGCTCAGGGTGCCGCCCGACGACCGCACGCCGAGCTTCGTCGAGTTCTGGGTGCCGTACGACCCCGCCGATCCCACCGCCAAGCGGGTCGAGATCGCGATCAAGCCCTTCGGTGGGCCGACCAGCCCGTTCCTCGACCAGGTCGACCACAAGGCCTTTGCCTGGGCACCGGACGGCAACACCATCGTGGCGCTGATCGGCTACGACTTCTTCCCCAACCCCACCGAGCGCGGCCGTTTCACCCTGGCGCTGGAGGCAACCCGGCGGCACCGCCACACCGGGCCTCTGGCCCCGTCGGGCGGCTGGAAGATCCATATCCGCAACGTCGCCCTGAAGCCGGACGAGGTGGTGCAGTGCTGGGTGCAGCGTGACGACACCCCCATCGGCTTCATCCGGCGCGGGCGGCAGTGCCGTTTCGACCAGGATCCGAACTACGAGCGCTTCACCGGCATCGGCAACCCGATCTTCCCGCCCGGCTGGCCGCAGATGCTGGACAACGACGCCGCACTGATCCGCCGCAACGGGCTGATGAACGGCATCGCCACCGGCCCGGGGCCGCTGGTGCTCGGCGGCTATGTCGAGGCGGTGGACCTGCCGGCGCCCTATTCCGGTGTCGGCCCGGCCGAGCTTGGCGCCGGCTCGAACACGCCGCCGCGGCCGGGGCCCGACGCGATGGCGGTCAGCGACCGGTCCTATGTGCGGGCGGGCACGCTCAACGCCGGCACCTATGCGGGCTCGGTCAAGCGGCTCAACGGCAGCTCGGTGGCGGCGCCGCAAGGCGCGCGCTTCGTCGCCGACAAGTTCGCCGCCGGCGTGGCGATGGCGGGGATCGACGCGGCCGCCAACACGCCGCCGCCGGCGGATCTGCCGCCAATGGTGCCGTGGAAGCCCTGGGTCGACTACATCGAACCAGGGGTCTGAGCGGGGCTACTTGCCGAGGTTCTCGCGCTGGTAGGTCTCCAGCGCGTCCACCGACGCGATGATCATCGACCGGCCGTCGCGGCTGATCAGTCCCTTGCGCTTCATGCGGCCGATTTCGCGCGCCACCGCCTCGCGGTTGGTGAACACGAAGGCCGCCAGGTCAGCCTGGGTCGGCGGCTGCTCCAGATTGGCGCTGCCGTCCTTCTTCATCACCTGCTTGGCCAGCCGGATCACCTCCAGGCGGATGCGATCGTCGGCCTTGAGCGCGGTGAAGTCGCTGACCCGCCGGGTCAGCTCGCGCAGCTTGGTCACCAGCGAGCGCAGCAGCACCAGCCCGAGGTCGGGATGGTTCTTGATCAGGTCCAGGAACTGCTGTCCCGGCATCAGCGCGATGCGCGACTGCGCAAGGGCCAGCACGCTGGCCGAGCGCGGCGCCCCGTCGATCACCGCGAACTCGCCGAAGCAGTTGCCCTCCTCGAAGGTCGAGAAGGCGACCTCGCGCCCCTTGGCGGTGAAGTTCGCCACCCTGACCGAGCCTTCGAGCAGGAACAGCACGTCGTCCGACGGCTCCTCGGCGTCGAGGATCATCCGCCCGGCGGGAACATTGGTCTCGCGCCAGGCCCGGCGCAGCGCATCGCGGGTCTCGGGCCCGACATCGCCCAGCAGCGTCCCTTGGGGATACTGCACCTCGAGATTGGCGTTGTAGCGCAGTGCCATGTGATCGGTGCCCGTTCCGCGGCCGGATCTGCTGCCGGCTTTGCTGCGACGATATGGCCCGATGCGCGGCAAAAAGGCAAGTTCGGCGGTTTTTGCCTAGGTCTCGGTGCGAAGCGGCCCGGCCACCGCGGTATCGGGCTGCTGGCGGCTGCGGTTGCGGCGCTTGCGCAGCTCGGCATTGATCTCGGCCCCGAGCAGCACCACGAAGGCGGAAACGTAGAACCACATCAGCAGCGCCACCACCGCGCCAAGCGAGCCGTAGACCTCGTTGTAGCGGGTGAAGTTGCCGACATAGACCGAAAACGCCACCGAGACCGACACCCACATGGCGGTCGCGGCCACCGAGCCGACCGAAATCCACGGCGGCCGCGCCCGGCTCCGCGCCGGCCCCAGCCGGTACAGCGCGCCGACCCCGATCAGCACCGCGGCCAGGCTGATCCCCCACTGGCTGCTGCGCACGATCTGCGGCAGGGCGGTGTTCTCGGGCAGGAACGAGGCGATCACCGGCACCACGACCACGGCCAGGATCGACAGCATGGCGACGCCGATCAGCATCAGCGTCAGAAGGTAGGCGACGGCCAGCTCGGCCAGCACGCCGCGGCGGCTCTGGTCGCGGTTGATGACCCCAAGCCCCGAGATCAGCGCGGTGACCCCGGCACGCGAGCTCCACAGCGTCAGAAGCAGGCTGACCACCGAGGCCAGGCCCAGCGCGCCCGGGCGGGCCGAGATCAGCCGGCCGGTCTGCAGCGACAGCATCACGAAGACGTCGCGCGGCAGCACCGGCTCCAGCAGCGACAGGTGCTGGTTGATCTGCCAGGGGTCGGCAAAGGCTCCGTAAAGCGAGATCAGCGCCGCGATGGCCGGAAACAGCGCCAGCATCGAGAAGAAGGCGACCCCGGCGGCCATCAGCGACAGGTTGTGCCGTCCCGCCGCGACCGTGATCGCGCGCAGGAAGCCGAACGCCGTGACGAACGCGTGCCAAAGGACCATGGCCGAATTCTAGGCGGCTGCGGGACCGCCGGCAAACGCCAATGCGCCTTGCCGACGACCGGCGTCTTGCCAAGGCCACCGATCCGTGCAGGCATTGGCGCCGACCGCTGGCATCCGGAGTGCCGATGACCGACGCCCCGCCGACCGCACCCTTGCTGATCGCGATCCGCAATGCCGCGCGGATTTCGGTCATGCAGCGCCGCGCCGGCGCCGACGAGGCGCTGAGCTATCGCTGCGTCAGCATCTGGCGCGACGGCCGGGGTTTTGAGGACCTGGACGGGCTGCGCGCCGATGCTCCCGAGACGGTCGAGGCGGCGGTCGACACGCTGGTGGGGCTGGAGGCGACGATGCCGGCGCCCGAGCTTGGCGATGCCAGCGGCTATCTGCCGCCCTGGGGCGGCGCCAACGATCCCTTCACCGACACGCTGACGCTGTGCTTTCACGCCGAATATTATCGCTATGCCATCGCCGCCGAGCTGCGCATCCGCAAGGCGCTGGCGGCGCTGGGCACCTGGCCGCTGGCGCTGAAGCCGCTGAATGCGGCGCTGGAAGCGGCGCTGGAGATCGACCGACCGGAACTGACGGCCACAGCGCTAAAGCCGCACCGGACCGAGCTGATGAAGCGCGGGCGGAGCAAGGGCGGCGATTCCTTCACCGGCAATGCCAGCTATTTCTTCCGCCTGATCGCCGATGCCGACGAACGCCTGGGCCGCCCGGCAAAGGCGGTCGCGGCGCTGGAAATCTCGCAGAAACTGGGGCCGAACCGCGGCAAGCTCGCCCGGATCATCCTGCTGCACGACAAGCTCGGGAACCGTTCGAAGATTGACAAATTCTTGGGGGACTACGAAGCATCCTACGGATTGACGCCCGAGCTGGCGCGGCTGAAGTCGCCGTGAACAGGGGCCGGGGGAAATGGACGGCAGAGGCCTATGGAACGCCAGAACATCGCTGACGTCATCTGCATCGGCGCCCAGAAGACCTCGACCAGCTGGCTGCACCACGTCATCAACGTGCATCCGGACATGTACGTCTTTCCCAACTCGCGCCCGGTCACCTCGACCAACAAGGAGGCGCATTTCTGGGACTGGAACCGCAAGCGCGGGGTCGACTGGTATCGCGACCTGCTGACCCCCGACGACCCGGCCAGGAAGTCGATGGATTTCACCCCCGAATATGCCTTCCTGCCGCCCAAGGACGTGGCCGAGTGCAAGGAGCTGAACCCCGGCGCGCGGATCATCTATGTGCTGCGCGACCCCCTCAGTCGGGCAATCTCGGCGCTCAGGATGCACATCAAGCGCGAAACGGGCGACGCCGATCCGGCGACGCACCGGACCCCGTTCGACGATGCCGCGATGGACATGATCGAGCGGGCGAGGATCCTGGAGCATTCCTCCTATGTCGCCAATCACGCCCGCTGGGCCCGCCACTACGACGATGTGCTGGTGCTGAACTACGAAGAGATCCTGGCCGAGCCGCGGGCGGTGATTGGCCGCATCTTCGACCATCTCGGGCTCGATGCCGACAAGATCAGGGGCGATCGCAAGGCCGAGTTCGACAAGCGCTTCGAAAAGAAGGTGTGGAAGTCGGTGGAGTACCGGCTGGATCGCGACCTGGTGATGTTCCTGCATGGGCTGACCTGGCAGAAGCGCAGGGCCGCCGAAGAGCATTTCGGCTTCACCTTCGAGGAATACCGGCGCGATCTGGCCGAGCTCGACGCGACAGGCTGAGCCGTCGCCGGGCTCGCCGGTAACGCTTCTGCGCATTAACTTTTTCGCCCTTCCGTGGTAAACTGCCGGCTTTTCCGCAGCTTAGTGGTGGGAGGCTGAAATGGCAGACAAGACGCAGTCCAGTAACGTCTCCAAGGACTTTGACGAGTTCATGAAGTCGGCGCCCGAGGCGGGCGAGGCCGAATCCGAGGCAAGGATCGTCGTCACCGGCGCGGTGATGAAGGCGAAGGCGGCGGACAAGTTCGTCCTGGAGACGGGCGACGGCAGCCGCAGCGAGATCCCGCGGGCCGCGGTGATGCAGTTCGCCACGCGTGGCAGCGGCGAGGGCCGAACGATGGTGGAGGTGGCGCTCGACCGGGCCGCGCTCGGCGACGAGCTGGCCGGACGGCTGTCCGCCGGCGGCGGGCTGAAGATCCCGCTGGAGAAGATCCCGCAGTTCGACACCGCCAAGGAGATCGGCGGTGGCGATACCATCAAGGAACAGCCGTTCGACACGCTCAAGGAGGTGGGCGGCGGCGATACCATCAAGGAGCAGCCCTTCGACACAACCAAGGAGATCGGCGGCGGCGATACGCTGAAAGAACAGCCGTTCGATACGCTCAAGGAGATCGGCGGCGGCGACACCCTGAAGGAACAGCCCTTCGATACCACCAAGGAGATCGGTGGCGGCGACACCATCAAGGAGCAGCCCTTCGACACCCTCAAGGAACTCGGCGGCGAAGGGACCGGCATCGCCGACACCCTGGTCGAGGGGATCGGACAACCCGGCGGCGATATCGTGCAGCCGGTGGCGCGCGGCGCCTTCGACCCGACCGCAGCGGCGATGGGCGGCGCCCCGCAGGCGGCCATCGGCAACGTCTCGCCGCAACTGACCCTGAAGGAACAGCCCTCCGACACGCTCAAGGAACAGCCCTTCGACACCCTGAAGGAAATCGGCGGCGGCGATACCATCAAGGAGATCGGCGGTGGTGACACCCTGAAAGAGCAACCGTTCGACACCCTCAAGGAGCTCGGCGGCGGCGACACCCTGAAAGAGCAGCCCTTCGATACCCTCAAGGAACTCGGCGGCGAAGGGACCGGCGTCGCCGACACCCTGGTCGAGGGGATCGGACAGCCCGGCGGCGATATCGGGCAGCCCTTCGCACGGGCCGCCATGGACCCGGCCGCGGCGCAGATGGCCGCCGGCCCGCAGGCGGCGGGCCTGGGGCTGAAGCCGCTCGGCGCCGATACCGCCAAGGAGGTGGCCGGCGACCATACCCTCAAGGAGATCATCCACGATCCCAAGTTCATCAAGGAGATCGTCAAGGAGATCGCCAAGGAGGTGGCGTTCGAGGGCACCGGCCCGGCCGACACCCTGGTCGAGGGGCGGCCGGATTTCGGCATCTTCACCAACCCGGCGGTGAATCCGGGGCTCAACCCCGGCATGGGCGGCGTGCCCTTCGTTCTGGCCACGCCGCACCAGGCCTCGCAGGGCGCGGTGGCCCAGCAGATGCTGGCCGCCCAGGCCCTGGCCGGCCGGCTCGGGTTCTAGGGGCCCGTCCGCAGTCAGTCCATCGGCGCCGGGTGATCGCCCGGCGCCGTCCCTCGCTCAGGAGTGCCGGCCATGATCGTCATCTTCTCCTCGCCCGAGGACATCCACGCGACGACGGTCAGGAAGCTGCTCGACGCCAGGGGCGCCGAGAACTGCATCCTGAACCTCGCCGAATTCCCGCTGGCGATGGATATCGGGCTGTCCTTCGCCAGTCGCGGCGCGGCCAATCTGGCGCTGCGGCTCAAGGATGGCGGCCGGCTCGACTTCGGCGCCGTCAAGTCGGTCTGGTGGCGGCGGCCGCAGGGCTTCGGCTTTCCGCAGGCGCTGGCCGACCCGGTGCACCGCGCCTTCGCCCAGCAGGAAAGCGACTTTGCCTTCAAGGGCATGTACCTCGCCTCGGGCGCCTACTGGATCAACGACGTTACCCGCGACGCGCTGGCCAGCCACAAGGTCTGGCAGCTCAAGGTCGCCGGCGAGCTCGGCCTCGACATCCCGCGCACGCTGATCACCAACAGCCCCGAGGATGTGCGCCGCTTCCGTGCCGAGGCCAGGGCCGAGGAAGGCGGCGAGGTGGTCTACAAGGCGTTCCTCGCCAGCCCCATGGCCTGGCGCGAAACCCGCATCCTGCGCGACGCCGACATGGCGCAGATCGACTCGGTGCGGCTGGCGCCGGTGATCTTCCAGAACTACGTGCCCGCGGTGCGGGATGTGCGGGTCACCGTGGTGGGGCGCACGCTGTTCGCGGCGGCGGCCGAGACGGAAAAGGCCGAATATGCCGCCGACGTGCGCATGAACCCCGGCATCGGCTGGGCCGAGGCCAAGCTGCCGGCGGCGGTGCAAAAGGGCATCCGCGCGATGATGGACCGCTTCGGGCTGGAATACGGCGCCTTCGACTTCCGCGTCACGCCCGAGGGGCGGCACGTGTTCCTCGAGGTCAACCCGGCCGGACAGTTCCTGTTCATCCAGAACGCCACCGGCATGAAGATCGCCGAGGCGATGGCCGAGCGGCTGATCGCCGGCAAGCCCGAAGGCAAGTGATCGCCGCCCGGTCTCTCGCCTGACGCGTTCCGGGGCCTTGGCGGCCCGCATCTTCGGCGCCGTTTGCGCATTTCGTGAAGCGGCCAAGGCTTCATCGGGCGCGCCCGGGCGTCCGGGATCTTCTCCAGGCTGACGCGGCTTGAAACGGCGCGGGCCTACTCGACCCGGTACGCGACCAGGGTGCCGTCCAGCATCATCGGCACGATCAGCAGCGACCGGTCGGCAATGTACTCCAGATCGGCGCTGCCGGTGCCGATGTCCAGAAGCATCGTCCGGCTCCCGTCGGCCGCAACGCGGTAGACCGCTCCGGCGATCCAGTCCGACACGATCCAGTTGCCCTTGCCGTCGGGTTCCAGCCCGTCGAGATTGCCGATCGGATCGCCGGAGCCCAGGGGCGCCACGCTTCCCGTTTCGGGGTCAACGGTCAGGAGGTGGCCGCCGATCTTGGTCGTGAAGTCGTCCTGCAGCTCGCGGCCCCAGGGCGCGACCAGCAGCTTTCCGTCCAGCATGTTCAGGCCGTTGGGATGCTGCAGCGCCTCGCCCTCGGCAAGCACGGCCAGTTCGCCATCGGCGAGGACATGGATCTTGTCGGCGATCATGTCCGAAACGAAGACACGTCCGGTCTCGTCAAGGGCGGTGTCGTTGAAAAAGATGGCCCCCTCCGCGGACCAGCTTCCGGTGATCTCGCCCGTCTCGATGTCGATGGCGAGCAGTCGATCGATGTCGCTCACGTAAAGGGTGGACCCGTCGCTCACCAGGCCCTTCGGGGCATTCATCCCCGTGACCCATTGCGCCTCCAGCATCTCGCCTTCGGGGCTGACGCGCGAGATGTAGCCCTCGCCATCCTTGGCGGTCGGATCGCCGACGACATTCGAGACGTACAGAACATTCCGCGCCTGGTCGAAATAGGCGCTTTCCGGCGCCTCGAGCCCTTCCAGCGTCCAGACGACCTCCTGCGCGGCCGCGGCCGTGCCGCCAAGACCTCCCGCAACCATTGCCATCACTCGAAAAGCATTGTGCATGATCACCTCCCATGAAAAGTCCGCTTGCGGGATTGTCGGACCCGGTTTCCCTCGCGTCAACGTACATAATTTACGGCGTTGTCGCGCGGGGCACGGCCCTGCGGGGAAGCGACCGCGGGGGGCGTGGATGGGGTCGCAGGGACCGCCCGGTTCCTGGCAGGCCGCCCATCCCGGCCGGGGTCGGGCAGCGAGCCTCCGGCACAGGCCCATCCGGGGCGCGGGAAGCGCCGTTTTGCCCCTGTCCGCACTTGTCCCCACGCGCGTTGACACTTTTATCGTTCAGTTTCAGTAACTTGATCCCCCGTCCCCATGGGGACGGCCGGCGTTTCGCCCCCCGGGGGCGGGCGTGGCACCTGGTCCGGCTAAGGAAACCGCACCTCCAAGACATCGGCGACAAAGAACGGGAAATACGCCTCGGTGCCGAAATGGTTGCCCGCCTCGACATGGGTCGGCAGCCGGAAGCCGCCGAACTCCCGGTACTCCGACACCAGACCGCCGAACGGCTGCAGCCGATAGGTCTTGTCGGGGTTGGCATCGCTCCATCGGGCCAGGCTTATCCGCTCGGCCCGCCCGGCGGCATCGATCGTCACGTCTACGGATTGCTCCAGCCCGTCATGGCGGATCGTGACCCGGGCGGTATCGGCATCGACCGCGTCCCAGGCCACCCCGGCGCCGGGCAGAAGCGCCGCAGGGGTCCAGAGCACGGCTTCGGCCACGTATCGGCCAAATGCCGAGCGCCGGTGATCCGGCGTGCCGCCGAACCGCGCCACCGGCGCCAGACCGGCAAGCCAGAAGCGGGTCCAGCTTGCGCTGTCGGACCCCGACAGCCGCATCGCGCCGCGCCGCGCCCGCATCGCCCAGACGAAGCCGTGCGGGGCGGCCAGCACCTGCGAGGCGGTCATGTCCATGTAGCCCGGCGCGTCCCGTGTACCGAGGCCGAACCGTCCCGACATCTCGATCTCGGCAACCGTGAAAAGCGGCGTTCCCGGCCGGATGGCATGCTCGAAGTACCGCCGGGCCGGGTCCGGCAGCCCCGCGACCATGGCCGGATCGAAGCGCGGCGGCGCCACCGGCTGCAGCGCCCGCAGCCGGGTCATCTCGGCGCCGTCGTCGCGCCGGTCAAGCTGGCGCCGGATCGACAGCGCCGCAAGTGCGAGGGCCACCGCCAGGGCGAGCACAACCAGAACCGTCTTCATGGCACTCCCTTGCTGACAGGCAATGGTTACCTTCGGGCGCACCGTCCCACATTGACCTGCATCAGATTGCGACCCGGGCCAGTGTCCCCACGCCGTCCCCATCGCCGCTAACACTTTTATCCAGTAAAATCAGTGGCTTGATATGGCGTCCCCGTGGGGACGCCTTGGCGGCGCCACGATTGGGGCCGAGGGGCAGCCAAGGACGGCGAATGCGTCCCCACGAGAAATGGCCAAAAATCAACCACTTGACCCCCCGTCCCCATGGGGACGCCTGAGTCCGGGCCCCGAGCGCGCCGCCTTCGGGCCCATCGAGGGCCCTCGGCGGCGGTCGCTGACGCTCCGCACCAGGCGGGAGCGTCCGGGGCACGATTCAGATCCGTCCCCGGACCGTCCCCACGGGATTTCGTACGATTCCAGCACCTTGACCCCCCGTCCCCATGGGGACGCCGCGTCCCGGCTCAGATATCCAGCACCACCCAGGCCGGGTCGTGGTCCGAACCGTCGCCGCCATGCCTGGTCCGCCGGTCGATATGGGCCGAGACCAGCCGCGGGCCCAGCGCCTTGGACAGCCAGACCTGGTCGAACAGCTCGTAGCGCGGCAGCTCGGGCCCCGGCGGGTTGAAGCGGTGGGTCCATTGCGGCGTCGCCGGGCCCGGCCCCTGCCCCGGGGTCTCGGGTTTCGGCGGCCGGGTCTCCACCGCCGCCGCCAGCCCGTTGACCATGGCATCGCCGTCGACGGTCAGCATCGGCACCAGCTCGGCGCTGTCCGGCGGGTCGTTCATGTCGCCGGTGATGACGAACTTCGCGCCCTTGCGCATCTGCCGGCCGGCGATCCGCGCCACCGTCTCGGCCTGGCGCCGGCGGCGCTCGTTGGCGGCGAGGGCGCCGGTGACCTGGTCCTGGTCGAAGGGCACGAAATGGCTCTTCAGGTGGTTGTTGAAGAGCGTGAACAGGGTATCGCCCGTGGGCGACAGGATCTCCACCTGCAACAGGTCGCGGCCGAAGACCCGGACGCCCGGACGCTCGGGGTGCTCGGCCGTCTGGTGCGACACGATGGCCCCGATCGGCAGCTTCGACAGGATGCCGACGTCGATCAGCCGCGGATCGTTACCCTCGATCAGCGCCACATGCGGATAGAGGCCGCCGAGGTTCTCGCGGTTGAACTCGCGCAGGATCTCGATGTGCTCCACCTCCTGCACGGCCAGCACGTCGACATCGATGGTGCGGATCCGGTCGGCAATGGCGGACGTGTCGGCGGGGTCCTTCTTCTTCACCAGCCGGCCCTGGAACGTCCGCGCGCGGACGGCATCAGGTTGCAGGACCAGCTCGATGCCGCCCGCCTGACTGGGCGGGATGCCGTCGAGCTCGGCCTCGAAGTTGACGCGCGAGAACAGGTTGTTGAGGTTGAAGGTGCCGACGCTGACGGTCATGGTTGAGCACTCCCTGGGCCCAGGATCGTCACAGGATAGCGCCGTTCGGGCCGGCGACCAACCGCTGGCGTATCCGGCGGCGCTGCTTATATGCTTCCGGGCAAGCGACGGAGGGCTCATGGCGGACAGGAATTTCCCCGGCTGGCACGGCACCACGATCATCGGCGTCATGAAGGGCGGCCGGGTGGTCGTCGCCGGCGACGGCCAGGTCAGCCTCGGGCAGACGGTGATCAAGGGCACGGCCCGCAAGGTGCGGCGGCTGTCCCCGGGCGGGCATGACGTGCTGGTGGGCTTCGCCGGCTCCACGGCCGATGCCTTCACCCTGCTGGAGCGGCTGGAGCAGAAGCTGGAGGCAAGCCCGGCGCAGCTGCAGCGGGCCTGCGTCGAGCTGGCCAAGGACTGGCGGACCGACAAGTACCTGCAGAAGCTGGAGGCGATGCTGATCGTCTCGGACGGCAAGGACCTTTTGGTGGTCACCGGGGCCGGCGACGTGCTGGAGCCCGAGCACGGCATCGCCGCCATCGGCTCGGGCGGCAACTTCGCCCTTGCCGCGGCGCGGGCGCTGATCGACGGCCCGGACGACGCCGAGACCGTCGCCCGGAAGGCGATGGCGATCGCGGCGGATATCTGCGTCTACACGAATTCCAGCCTGACCGTGGAGAGCATCGGCTAGCGGCGGCCAAAGCCCCGGAGTCGGGCCCGTCCGCAGGCGTCCCCATGGGGACGGGGGGTCAAGGTGCTGATTTCACGGCCTTTCCCGTGGGGACGGCCTTGGGGACGCTCCGACGCCCCTCGGCGCCCCGGGCCCGAGCTGAGGGGCGCGGATTTGGGGCCCCGATGCGGCGTCCCCACGGGGACGCCTAGTCAAGTGTATGATTTCAAACAATAAAAGTGTTAACGCCGGTGGAGACACAGGTGGAGACGGCGACTCCGGCGTCCGGAAACCGTTGCGGCTGGGGGCTGTTTTCTTGATTTGTACGTGACTTTACCGTACATCTCACGGCAAGGAGATTGCCGCCATGGCCCAACACCAGACACGCTCGGAACGTATCGAGGCCCGCACCACGCCGGACACGCTGGCGATCGTCCGTCGCGCGGCCGAAATCCAGGGGCGCTCGGTCAGCGAGTTTGTGGTGTCGGCAGCCGAGCAGGCAGCCCGCAAGGCGTTGGAGGACGAGCAGATCGTCCGTCTGTCGGCGGCCGACCAGCTGCGCTTCGTGGAGGCCCTGCTGAACCCGGCGCCGCCGGAACCGGCCATGTCGCGCGCCTTCGAGCATCGCCGCCGGCTGACCGGTGAGGCGTGACCGCCGGCGCCTTTCGAATTCTGCCACTCGACAAGCGTGAGCGGTCGGGGTTTGCCTGCGCCAGCGAACCCCTGACCCGCTATTTCCACCAGCAGGTCACCCAGGACATGCGGCGACGGATCGCGGCCTGCTATGTCGCGCTGCATCAGGCGTCGGACGCCATCGCGGGCTTCTACACGCTGTCGGCGGCCGACATCCCGCTGACCGACCTTCCAGACGACCTGACCCGTCGCCTGCCGCGATACCCGGCCTTGCCGGCGGCCCGCCTGGGGCGTCTGGCGGTGGACCGCCGTTTCATCGGGCAGAAACTGGGGGCGGCGCTGCTTGCCGATGCCATCCTGCGCGCGGCGGCCAGCGAAGTGGCGGTGTTCGCCATGGTGGTCGACGCCAAGGATGCCCAGGCCGAGGCCTTCTACCGGCACCACGGGTTCGAGACTTACGGATCGGCGCCGGGAAGGATGCTGGCTCCGCTATCTGCCCTGTTGCCGCGCGAATAGGCGAGATGGGCGTCCGCCGACGCGGCACAGCGCTAGCTAGTCACCGAGAAGCGCCTGCCAGTGCCGGCGGCTGTGGACGATCCTGATCACGGCGAGATGGTTGACCTCGATCCGGTAGACGATCAGGTGAGAGCGATAGGGGTGAAGCCGGACAGGCGGGTCAATCTCGGGGCGTTCGCGCGCGATCTCCGGGTTCCGGCACAGGTCGTGGAGCTTGCGGTCGAGCCCGCGAAGGTAGCTGTTGGCCTGATCTGTCGACCACGTTCGCGCGGTATAGTCCCAGATGTCTGCGAGGTCGCCGCGCGCCGCCGGCGTCAGCCGGTATCCGTCAACCGGTCTTCGAGGCATGCTCCGCCCGCATGCGGGCCAGAAAGGCTTCCATGTCCAGTTCCTCGGGCGGTCCGCTGGCCAGCCCCTCGTCGACGAGGTGCTGCAACTCGGCGATGGCCGACTGGCGATCCTGGTCGCGACGGATCAGGTCGCGCACATAGTCGCTGGCATTGCTGTAGCGCCCGCTTTTGGTCTGGTCTTCCACCCACGCCTTCATCGGATCGGGCAGGGACACGTTCATCGTCGCCATGGGCACCTCCGGGTGGCGACGATGACACATATTGGCAAAGATTGTCAAAGCTCGCCGAGGGCCCTTGCCAGCTTGTCCTAGTTGCCGAGCTTGGCCATGCCGAGGGGCACGTTGTACTGCTCGCACCAGATCCAGACCTCGTTATAGGCGGCGGGGTCGATACCGGCCGGGATTGGGTAGGACTGGGCCCCGGCGTTCGACTTGAGCGCGCCCATCAGCGTCGCCTTGTCGTAGCCGTCGTGGCCCAGCGCCACCTTGGCATCGGGGGCGCCGTCGAAGGTGAAGTCGCCGGCCAGCGTCACGTAATAGGTGCCGCCGTTCTCGACGATCTGGGCGGTGCCGGTGGCGGCGTGGCCGCTCTCTCCGGCCAGCGCTCCCTGCTTGACCAGCATGGTGTCGGCGGCGAGGGCCGGCGGCAGCGCGGCCAGCGAAACGGCGGCGGTTCCGAGAAGGGCGATGAGGGTGCGGCGGTCCGGCATGGCTGATCTCCGTGAATGGGTGAAAGAGACTATGGCGGCGCCGGGGCCGGCGGTCAGCCCCCCTCACCGGAATGTCAGCGCAGCGGAGGTCCGGCGTGATCGGCTTGCGTTCGCCGCCGAGGTGCTTAAGTGGACGCCAGCGACTTTGACCGGAGCCTCCCATGTCCGACCTTACCCCGCGCGAGATCGTCAGCGAGCTCGACCGTTTCATCGTCGGACAGGCGGCGGCCAAGCGTGCCGTGGCGGTGGCGCTGAGAAGCCGCTGGCGGCGCAAGCAGCTCGCCCCCGAGATGCGCGACGAGGTCTACCCCAAGAACATCCTGATGATCGGCCCCACCGGCGTCGGCAAGACCGAGATCAGCCGGCGGCTGGCCAAGCTCGCCAGGGCGCCGTTCCTGAAGGTCGAGGCGACCAAGTTCACCGAGGTCGGCTATGTCGGCCGCGACGTGGAGCAGATCATCCGCGATCTGGTGGATGCGGCGATCCTGCAGGTGCGCGCCCAGATGCGCGAGGACGTCAAGGCGCGCGCCCATGACATGGCCGAGACCCGGGTGATCGAGGCGCTGGCCGGCAAGGACGCCCGCGAGCAGACCCGCGACCTGTTCCGCCGCCAGCTTCGCGAGGGCAAGTACGACGACAAGGAGATCGAGGTCGAGGTGGCGGACACCCAGAACCCGCTGCAGATGCTGGACCTGCCGGGGCAGGCCGGCAACATGGGCATGGTCAATCTGGGCGACATCTTCGGCAAGGGCATGTTCGGGCGCACCAAGAAGCGCAAGATGACGGTGCGCGACAGCTATGAGGTGCTGATCGCCGAGGAGGCGGACAAGCTGCTGGACCAGGAGACGGTGACCCGGGCCGCGGTTTCGGCGGTGGAGGAGAACGGCATCGTCTTTCTCGACGAGATCGACAAGATCTGCGCCCGAGAGGGCGCGCGCGGCGCCGACGTCAGCCGCGAGGGGGTGCAGCGCGACCTGCTGCCGCTGATCGAGGGCACCACGGTTTCAACCAAGCACGGGCCGGTCAGCACCGACCATATCCTGTTCATCGCCTCGGGCGCCTTTCATGTCGCCAAACCGTCGGACCTGCTGCCGGAGCTGCAGGGGCGGCTGCCGGTCCGGGTGGAGCTGCGGGCGCTGACCGAGGAGGATTTCGTCCGCATCCTGACCGACACCGACAATGCGCTGACCCGGCAATATGCGGCGCTGATGGGGACCGAGGAGGTGGCGGTGACCTTTACCGAGGACGGCATCGCGGCGCTGGCGCGGATCGCGGCCGAGGTCAACCGGGCGGTGGAGAATATCGGCGCGCGGCGGCTGTACACGATCCTGGAGAAGGTGTTCGAGGAGCTGTCCTTCACCGCGCCCGACCGCGGCGGGTCGGAGGTGACCGTGGATGCCGCCTTTGTCGAGGCGCAGGTGGGCGAGCTGTCCAGATCCGCCGATCTCAGCCGCTATGTGCTGTAGGGGGCGAGGCCGTTCCCCCGGGCCGGCCGGCGGCCAAAACGCAAGCCCATGGTAACCGACCCGCGCCGCGGGCGCAGTTGTCGGTTTCGCCTGCCCAACCCCTGCCACACTTGCTATGCTAGTCCCTGACGCCACTACTCGCCCGCAAGCAACAAAAGAGCACCTCATGAAACGACACCTTCTTGCCACGGCCTCAGCGATGTGCCTGGCGCTGCCGGTCTATGCCCAGTCCGGCGACGAACTGAAGGACAGCATCGATTCCGGCATCCAGGAGCTGACCAAGGAAGGCGGCAATGTCACCTACTCGGCGGCCGAGGTTGGCGACGATGGTGGCGTCACCCTGTCCGACTTCGTGATGAAGTCGGATGACGGCGCGGCGACGTTGACCGCGCCCTGGGTCAAGGTGACCCCGTCGACCGATTCGCCGGGCAGCGTCACCGTGACGGTGGCGCCGACGATGACGCTGGGCATCGCGCCCCCCGAAGAGCCCGAGATGGCCTATGACCTCGACCTCAACTCCGAGGGGCTGGCGCTGGTCACCAACTGGACGTCGGCCCTTGCCGGCCACATCGAAGGCGACCTGACCGCGGCCATGCTGCAGGTCGTCGGCACCACCGCCGATCATCCGGTCATGCGGGGCCTCGACATCACCCAGACCGACGTCAGCACCCATTTCGCCTTCGACGAGGCGACGCGCTCGATCAACGCCTCGACCGAGGCCGGGTCGATCAAGGGCAACTACGGTTTCGACATGGGCCCCGAGGGCGGCACCTCGGAAGCCAGCTTCGAGGGTGAGCACTTCTCGGTTTCCTGGCAGGCCCTGAACCTGCCGGAGAAGGGCACGGATCCGGGTTTCGACGAGTTCATCGCCGGCGGCGGGGCCGTCAACGTGAACATGGCGGCCGGGCCGATGACCTTTACCTCGGCCAGCCACTCGCCCGAGCTCTCGATGAGCATGGCCGGCACCGGCGGCGCCAGCGAGGCGTCGCTGTCGATCGGTGAGGCCGGCCTGGCCTATCAGGCCAGCTTCGACGGCGCCGAGTACACCATCACGCCCGAGGGCGCGCCGATTCCGCCATTCACCGTGACCATGGGAGACGGCCGGTTCGACTTTGCCATGCCGCTGGTGCCGGGCGACGGCCCGGAGGAGGCGCGGTTCGGGTTCGAGATGCACGAGCTGACCGTCAGCGACGACCTGTGGGCGATGATCGATCCCGGCGCCACCATTCCGCGCGACCCGGCGACGCTGAGGATCCTGCTGAACGCCGCCCTGGAGCTGAAGCAGGCCGTCGGCGCCAAGCCGGCCGAGGGCGAGCCGCCGGCGAACCCGATGGAGATGGCGGAGCTGTCGAACCTCAATGTCGAGGCGGTGAACCTGTCGATTGGCGGTGCCAGCGTCGATGCCGCGGGCGCGGTCGCCTTTGACAACAGCTTCGGCTTTCCGATGCCGAACGGCGCGGTGGACGTGACCCTGAAGGGCATCCAGACCCTGAGCGACAGCCTGGTGGCGCTGGGTCTGGTCGACCCGATGCAGCAGGCCATGCTGATGGGCATGATCAGCACCTATGGCGAGGCCGGGGCCGAACCCGACACCTATACCTCGACGGTCGAGTTCAAGGATGGCGGCATCTTCGCCAACGGCAAGCCGCTGCAGCCCTAGGGCTTACGGTTTGCGGCGGCGGGCGAGGTAGACATACCAGGCCCCGCCGCCGCCATGGCTGACATGCGCCGGCATCAGGTCAAGTACCAGCGGCCTGAGGTCCGGCGCCTCGAGCCAGCGCGGCAGGGCGTGGCGCAGGACGCCGCGACGGTCCGGCATCGGGCCGCCATCATCGCGGCCATCGCGGCCCTTGCCGGTGATCACCAATAGCAGCCGCTTGCCCTTGTGATGGCTGCGGTGGATGAACGCAGCAAGTTCGCGATGGGCTCGGTCGGCGGTCATGCCGTGCAGATCGAGCTTAGCCTCGGGCCGCAGCCGCCCCCGCCGCAGGTCGGTGGCACGATGCTTGTCCATGCGCCGCGGCGCGGCGGCGGCGGCATCCATGGGATCGGGGGCAAGGTTGAAGGCAACGCGGGGTGGCGGACCCGGTGGCGCCGCGGTCGAGGCCAGCCGGGAGCGAGCGCTGACGGGGGCGGGGGCGGGGGCCGGGGCCGGGGTCGAGGTCGGCGGCGGATCTGCGGAAAACGCCTCGGCCGGCCTGTCGGCGACAGGCCCCTTCGCCAGCGGTGAGCGCAGCGGTTGCGTCGAGCGGGCGATGCGGTCCCACAACGAACGCTCGTCGGGTGTCAGGCGGCGGCGCGCCATCGGTGGCCGGCCTCGGAGCGATCAGGCGCCGGTGGCGACCAGAAGCCAGTTCGGGTCGTCCGAGCCCATCACCCGGCTGAAGGTCCAGACGTCCTTCTGCTGCTTGATCTTGTCGGGATCGCCCTCGACCACCTTGCCGTCCTTGTCGCGGACCACCGAGGTCAGCTCGCCGGTGAAGCGCATGGTGATGTCGGCCTCGCGGGTGGCCTCGTTGAAATGGGCATCGGCGACCTTGACCTCGCGGACCCCGACGAACTGGGCGTCGACGGTGAGGCCGTTGTCGGCGCGGTTGAGGACCGCGGCCGAGAAGCTTTCGAAGACTTCGGGGGACAGGAAGGGCTCCAGCGTGTCGACCTCGCCGTTTTCATAGGCCATGACGATCATCTCGTAGGCGCCCTTGGCGCCATGGGCGAACTCGCCCACCGAAAAGCCCGGCTCGGCCCGCTTCATCGCTGCCAGCGCCTTGGCCGCATCGCTGCCGGCGTCCACATGATCGGCGATGTCGTGGTCGGTGCCGCCGCCGTCGATCACCTCAAGCGACTTGCGGTCGCCCCGGCGCGACGCCGGTGGCGGAGTCACCTTGGCCGGCCCCTCGAACCCGTCGCGGGTCCCCAGCACGCTGCGCAGACGCAGGATGAGAAACAGCGCGACGCCCGCCAGCACGAGAATCTGGATCAATTGCGAGCCCATCGACTGCCCTTTCGCCACTGCCTTTCCATACCCCGGTAGCGGGGCATGGCGCCTTTGACTATGTAGTGTTGCGCAGGTGCGAAGTCCATGCAGGCGAGGCGGCCGAGCCGCCGGAAGGGGATCGAATGCGGCTTTTCCTGGTATTCTTGCTGGTGCCGATCATCGAGATCGCACTTTTCATCCGCGTTGGCGGCTGGATCGGGCTGTGGCCGACCCTGGCGCTGGTGGTGCTGACGGCGCTGGCCGGCACCTTCCTGGTGCGCCAGCAGGGGCTTGGCACGCTGGCGCGTCTGCAGGCCAATCTTGCCGAAGGCGGCAACCCGTTGCCGGACCTTGCCCATGGCGCGATGATCCTGGTGGCGGGGCTGCTGCTTTTGACGCCTGGGTTCTTTACCGACACGTTCGGATTGCTGCTGCTGTTGCCGCCGGTGCGCGAGAGGGTCATCGCCGCCCTGGCCTCGCGGGTGACGGTGATGCACCGCGGCGGGCAATCGGCCGGGGCGCGGCCGCGCGACGACTCGGCCCCCATCGACGCCGAATACGAAGTGATCGACGAGGACGAGGACGGGCCGGCGCCACGGAGCGGCGACGGCAAGCCGTCCGGGTGGACGGCACGGCGATGAATGGGATAGGGAGGCCGCAAGCATTGCAGCGGCAAGCACGCGAAAGGAACCCAAGACATGGCCGATGAAACCAACGGCGCCGCCAAGCCGGAAGAACCCAAGGGGCAGGCAGCCGACACGCAGCCCCGGGTGCAGGTACTGGCGCAGTACATCCGCGATCTGTCGTTCGAGAACCTCGCGATGCAGAAGGACATCCGGGCGGAGGGCAAGCCCGATGTGCAGGTGCAGATCGGCCTCGATGCCGGCAAGAAGGGCGACGACATCTACGAGGTGGTGAACAAGATCACCGTCTCGTCCGCCGCCGGCGAGACCAAGCTGTTCCTGCTGGAGATGGAATATGCCGGGCGTTTCCGGCTGGCCAACGTGCCGGAGAACCAGCTGCATGCGTTCCTGATGGTGGAATGCCCGCGGCTGATCTTCCCGTATCTGCGCCGGGTCGTCGGCGACATCACCCGCGATGGCGGCTATCCGCCGCTGAACCTGGACAACATCGACTATGTCTCGCTGTTCCGGCGCGAGATCGAGCGGCGCCAGGCCGCGGCGAAGGATGGCTCAGCCGTCGCCACCTGAGGCGAACCTCGCCCAGAGCGCGTTCTCGCCCAGCGTCGCCACGAAGGCGGCATGGGCGACCCGCTCCGCCTCGGTGATCCGCGGCGGCAGCGGCGCCGGGCGCGGCGGCGGCGTCCAGCCGGCGAGGGTGTCGAGGCCGCTGTCCCGGCCGCCGACCACGGTCAGCGTCAGGTCCGGCTGACGGCCGCCCACCAGTTCCAGATAGACCTCGGCCAGAAGCTCGGCGTCGAGCAGCGCGCCGTGCTTTTCGCGCCCCGAATTGTCGACGCCGAAACGCCGGCAGAGCGCATCGAGCGAGTTCTGCGCGCCGGGAAACCGTGCCCGGGCAATGTCGAGGGAGTCCACCGCCCGGCCCCAGGGACTGTTGGTGCGCCCGGCCCGGGTCAGCTCGGCATTGAGGAACTTGATGTCGAAGGCGGCGTTGTGGATGACAAGCTGCGCATCGCCGATGAAGGCGAGGAATTCGTCGGCCACCGCTGCAAAGACCGGCTTGGCGGCGAGGAACTCGGTGGTGATGCCATGCACCGCCAGCGCCTCTTCGGGCATGTCGCGCTCGGGGTTTATGTAGCGGTGGAAGCTCTGCCCGGTGGGCACGTGGTTCATCAGCTCCACGCCGCCGATCTCGACGATCCGGTGGCCTTCCGCCGGATCGAGGCCGGTGGTCTCGGTGTCGAGGACGATTTCTCGGGTCATTCGGGGAGCCTGCCTGTCAGCGCCTCGATCAGACCATGCACGGCGGCGCGGGCGGCCTCAAGCCCCAGCGAGGTGTCGAGGATGTGATCGGCGCGGGCGCGTTTCTCGGCGTCGGGCATCTGGCGCACAAGGATGCGGTCCAGCTCGGCCTCGGTCATGCCGGACCGCGAAAGAACCCGGTCGCGCTGCACTGCCGTCGGGGCGGTGACGACGAGGATGTCGTCCAGCTCGGCCTCGGCCCCGGTCTCGTAAAGCAGCGGGATGTCGAGCACCACCAGCGGCGCCCGGGCGTTGGCGGCAAGGAACGCCTCGCGGTCGGCGGCGACGATGGGGTGGATCGCTGCCTCGATCCTTGCCAGCAGGTCGGGATCGGCGGCGATCGCCCGGCGCAGCGCCTCGCGGCTGACGCCGTCGGCCGACACCGCCCCGGGCACCAGAGCGCGGATCGCGGCAACCCCGGCGCCGCCCGGGGCATAGGCGCGGTGCACGGCATTGTCGGCGTCCCAGACCGGCACGCCGGCATCGCGGAAAAACCCCGCCGTGGTGGACTTTCCCATGCCGATGCCGCCGGTCAGGCCAAGGCGGAAGGGCCCCGCATCATCGGGCAAGTACGGCCTCGCGCAGAGCCTGATCCACCTCGGGACGGTGGTTGAACCACTTTTCGAACCCCGGCACCGCCTGGTGCAGCAGCATGCCCAGCCCATCGACCGCAGCCAGCCCGCGCCCGCGAGCCTGGGCCAGGAGCGCGGTCTCGAGCGGCGAGTAGACGAGATCGGCCACCACCGCTGTCGCCGGCGCGGCATCGAGCTTGATGTTGAGGTTGGGATGCCCGGTCATGCCAAGCGAGGTGGTGTTGACGATGGTCGATGCGCCGTCGCAGGCGTCGGAGATCCGGTTCCAGTCCACCACCACGATCTTGGCGCCGAAGTGATCGCGCAGGTTGTCGGCGCGCTGGCGGGTTCGGTTGGCGATCCGGACCTCGGGCGCGCCGTCGGTCAGCAGCGCCGAGACCACCGCCCGGGCCGCGCCGCCAGCCCCGAGCACCAGCGCCGGCCCGGCCGAGGCGCGCCAGCCCGGCTGCTCGGCCAGCAGGTTCTGGATGAAGCCGTAGCCGTCGGTATTGTCGGCGCCGATCAGCCCGTCGGAGCGGAATACGATGGTGTTGGCCGCCCCGATCAGCGCCGCCCGGTCGGTGACCGAATCGGCCATGGAGATGATCGTCTCCTTGTACGGGATGGTGACGTTGAAGCCGCGAAAGCCGATCTTCTTCATCGCCCGGACGCCGTTCTCGAAGTCCTGCGGCCGGAGCCCCACCGGAATGTAGTAGCCCTGAATGCCGTAGCGGGCCAGCCAGTGGCCATGCAGCGCCGGCGACAGGCTGTGCGAGACGGGCCAGCCGACGACGGCGGCCAGGGGTGGCGCTTCGTCGGTCATGTTTCGATTACCCCCCGGGAGCGCAGGAAGGCCAGCACCTGGATCAGCGGCAGGCCGAGAATGGAAAAGTAGTCGCCGGCGATGCCGCTGAAAAGCTGCACGCCCTCGGCCTCGATGCGATAGCAGCCGACTGTTGTCAGAAGGTCATCGTCACCGGCCGCAAGGTAGCGGTCGAGAAAGTCGTCGCCGAAATCGCGCACGGTCATGCGGGCGACGCCGACATGGCGCCAGACCGGCTCTCCGGCCTCGAAGATGACCGCCGCCGACAGGAGCTGGTGGGTGCTGTCGCGCAGCGCCAGAAGCTGCGCCCGCGCCTCGGCCAGATCGCGAGGCTTGTCGTAGAGCCGACCCTGGTGATCGAGGACCTGGTCGGCCCCCAGCACCAGCGCGCCGGGATGGCGCCGGGCCACGCGCCAGGCCTTCAACTCGGCCAGCTTGTCGGCAATGTCACGGGGGCTGGCGCCCTCGGCCAGCAGCGCCGACTTCACCTCGGCCTCGTCGATGGCGGCGGTCTCGACCCGGAACGGCACGCAGGCACCGGCCAGCATACGGGCGCGGGCGGCGGAGCCGGAGGCGAGGATCAGGTCGGGCATGGGCAGAAGCGGTCGTTTCGGTTCAACCGAAGCGCTAGCACGAGACGGCGGGCAAGAGAATCGTCCCGGCGGCCATGTGGACAATTCTTGGGAAAAGCGTTGCAGGATGGGTGCGCAAGCGGGCAGTTGCCCACAAGCCGGGTGCCGGGGCAGCGAAACGGTCGCCATGTCGCGCCGATCCTGCCCGATTCCATCATTGTGAGCACAACGCCGGAGGTGCCGTGGAGAGCCTGGCGCGAGGCGCCGATGCATGCCGATTTGTGCACAGCCAAGGTTGGCAATCGGTCGGAGCGGGGACTGTACAAGCCATTGATATATATTTGTAAATTTGAGTATCAACAGTCTGTGGATGGCTATCTGGCGTGATTGCTCCACAAGTGTGCCCCTGTGGGCGATCCGGTGCAAAAAATGCTGGTCATGGTGATCCCCGGGATTCACCGCACTACAAACAAATCAACCCTTTCATTCTTTCTTAATTTAAATTGTAACCGGCGCCGGCACCGCCCGTACCGGGGCCAAGAAGCGATAACGGCAGCTCACTCGTGTTCGATTTTCTGGTGTCGATCTATCCCTGGACCAAGGCCCTGCACATCATGGCGGTGATTGCCTGGATGGCGGGTCTGTTCTACCTGCCCCGGTTGTTCGTGCATCACGCCGAGCGGGCAGCGCCCGGCAGCGAGCTTTCCGAGACCTTCAAGATGATGGAGTTGAAGCTGTACCGCTTCATCATGGGCCCGGCCAGCATTGCGACCTGGCTGTTCGGCATTGCGCTGGCGCTGACGCCTGGCATCGTCGACTGGTTTGCGGGCTGGTTCTATGTGAAGCTGGTGGCGGTCGGCACCATGACCTGGTTTCACCACTGGCTCGGGGCCCGGCGCAAGGAGTTCGCCGCCGATACCAACCGGCTGGCCGGCCGGCGTTACCGGCTGATGAACGAGCTGCCGACGCTGCTGATGGCGGTGATCGTCATCATGGTGGTGGTCAGGCCCTTCTGATGCAGAATTGTCGCAGGTGATTGACTCGCGCGCAGCGTTCCCAATATAAGGCCGTCGAAAGGCGCGGGGCGTCCTGCCCACCAGACGCCACCCTCCCCTTGCATGGTTGCCCGGCGTGTTGGCGCCCGTTTGTAACCCTCGCGAAAGAACCCCGATGGACTTCCAGAACCTGTCGCTCGCCGATTTGAAGGCTAAGAGCCCGGCCGATCTGTTGCAGATGGCCGAGGAGCTCGAGATCGAAAACGCGTCCTCGATGCGCAAGGGCGAAATGATGTTCGCCATCCTGCGCGAGTTTGCCGAGGAAGGGGTGGAAATCTCCGGCGACGGGGTGCTGGAGGTGCTGCAGGACGGCTTTGGCTTCCTGCGCTCGCCCGAGGCCAACTATCTGTCCGGTCCCGACGACATCTATGTCAGCCCGAACCAGATCCGGCGGTTTTCGCTGCGCACCGGCGACACGGTCGAGGGGGTGATCCGGGCGCCCAAGGAAAGCGAACGCTATTTCGGCCTGGTCAAGGTCAACCGCATCAACTTCGAGGATCCCGAAAAGGCGCGCCACAAGGTGCACTTCGACAACCTGACGCCGCTTTATCCCGACCAGCGGTTCAAGATGGAGATCGAGGATCCGACCATCAAGGACAAGTCGGCGCGGATCATCGACCTGGTTTCGCCGATCGGCAAGGGCCAGCGCTGCCTGATCGTGGCCCCGCCGCGCACCGGCAAGACGGTGCTGATGCAGAACATCGCGCACTCCATCGAGAAGAACCATCCGGAGTGCTTCCTGATCGTGCTCTTGGTGGACGAGCGGCCCGAGGAAGTCACCGACATGCAGCGCAGCGTCAAGGGCGAGGTGATCTCGTCGACGTTCGATGAGCCGGCGACCCGCCACGTGGCGGTCAGCGAGATGGTCATCGAGAAGGCCAAGCGGCTGGTGGAGCACAAGCGCGACGTGGTGATCCTGCTCGATTCGATCACCCGGCTTGGGCGCGCCTACAACACAGTGGTGCCGTCCTCGGGCAAGGTGCTGACCGGCGGCGTCGATGCCAACGCCCTGCAGCGGCCGAAGCGGTTCTTCGGCGCGGCGCGGAACATCGAGGAAGGCGGGTCGCTGACCATCATCGCCACGGCGCTGATCGACACCGGCAGCCGCATGGACGAGGTGATCTTCGAAGAGTTCAAGGGCACCGGCAACTCGGAGATCGTGCTCGACCGCAAGGTCGCCGACAAGCGCGTCTTCCCGTCGATGGACATCCTGAAGTCCGGTACCCGCAAGGAAGACCTGTTGGTGGACAAGGGCGAGCTGACCAAGATGTTCGTGCTCAGGCGCATCCTGAACCCGATGGGCACCGCGGACGCCATCGAATTCCTGCTTGGCAAGCTGAAACAGACCAAGACCAACAGCGAATTCTTCGATTCCATGAACAGCTGAGCTGCGGCGCCTGGGCGCCGATAGTGTGGTGGTGACGGGTGGCGATACCATATTTGCCCCGGCGACCGCGCGCGGGCAGGCAGGCATCGCGGTGGTGTGCGTCTCGGGACCAAGGTCCCATGACGCGGTGGCGGCCCTCGCTGGCGATGTGCCGGCGCTGCGGCGGGCAAGCCTCAGGACCCTGAGCGATCCGACCAACGGCGAGCGACTGGACCAGGCGCTGATCCTGTGTTTCGGGCCGGGTGCCAGCTTTACCGGCGAGGCGATGGCCGAACTGCAGGTGCATGGTGGCGCCGCGGTGGTTTCGGGCGTGCTGGAGGCACTGGCCCGGCTGCCGGGGCTGCGGCTGGCGGAGCCTGGGGCGTTCACCCGGCGGGCGCTGGACAACGGCAGGCTGGATCTGGCGCAGGTCGAGGGGCTGGCCGATCTTATCGCGGCCGAGACGGCGCTGCAGCGGCGTCAGGCGCTGAAGGTGATGCAAGGCGCGCTGTCTGCGCGGACCGAGGCGTGGCGCGCGGCGCTGGTGCGGGCCATGGCGCTGTTGGCGGTGACGATCGACTTTGCCGACGAGGAGGTGCCGGAGGATGTCCGCGCCGAGGTGGCGGGGCTGGTCGGCGAGGTGAAGTCCGGCATCGCGGCGGAGCTTGCCGGCAGTGTCGCCGCTGAGCGGGTGAGGGACGGGTTCGAGGTTGCCATCGTCGGTGCGCCGAACGTCGGAAAATCCACACTTCTCAATTGCTTGGCCGGGCGCGAGGCGGCGATCACGTCATCCGTGGCCGGTACCACCCGTGACGTGATCGAGGTGCGGATGGACCTGTCCGGGCTGCCGGTGACGCTGCTCGACACCGCTGGTCTGCGCGAGACTTCGGATGCGGTGGAGCGGATTGGCGTGGCGCGGGCAACCGAGCGTGCGATCGCCGCCGACCTGCGGGTGTTTCTGGTCGAAGGGGAAGAGCGGCTGCCGGTATCAGCGCAGCCGGGCGACATTACCGTGGGCGCCAAGGCGGACTTGGGCGGTGAAGGCGTGTCGGGGCTGACCGGGCTGGGCGTGGAGCGGCTTCTGGCGGAGATCGGAGATGTGCTGGGCGCGCGTGCCTCGGGGGCGTCCTCGGCGATCCGGTTGCGGCACCGGCTGGCGCTGGAGGCAGCGCTGGGTGATTTGGAATCGGCTGAAGCTGGTGTAATGAGCGGTGAAGCTGAAGAGGTCGTGGCCGAGATGTTGCGGCAGGCGGTGCGGTCTCTGGACGTTCTGGTTGGCCGGGTAGACGTGGAAGACATACTAGATGTTGTGTTTTCATCATTCTGTCTAGGCAAATAAGGTGTTTCACGTGAAACAAGCCCAGTTCGATGTGCTCGTGGTCGGTGGTGGCCACGCTGGCTGCGAGGCTGCGCAGGCGGCGTTTCGCATGGGCGCACGGACGGCGCTGGTGACCCATCGCTTTGACCGCATCGGCGAGATGTCGTGCAATCCGGCCATCGGGGGCCTCGGCAAGGGGCACCTGGTGCGCGAGATCGACGCGCTGGACGGGGTGATGGGCCGGGTGGCGGACCGGGCCGGGATCCAGTTCCGGCTGCTGAACCGGCGCAAGGGTCCGGCGGTGCAGGGCCCGCGAACCCAGGCCGACCGCAACCTGTACCGGGCAGCGATGCAGGCGGAGTTTCGGTCACGGCCGGGGCTCCGGGTCATCGAGGCAGAGGTAGCCGACCTGATCGCGGTGGGCGAGCGGGTGACCGGCGTGGTGCTGAAGGACGGGGTGGAGATTTCCGCCGGTGCAGTGATCCTGACTACCGGGACCTTCCTGCGCGGGGTGATCCATGTCGGCGAGCAAAGTTTCGACGGCGGCCGCATGGGTGATGACGCGGTCGTGCCGCTGGCCCGGCGGATCGAGGCGATGGGTCTGCCGCTGGGCCGGCTGAAGACGGGGACGCCGCCGCGGCTTTCCGGGCGGTCGATTGATTGGGCGCGGCTGGAAATGCAGGAGGCGGACGCCGAGCCGGAGCTGTTCTCGTTCATGTCGGCGGGGCCGACGGTGCCGCAAATTGCCTGCGGCATCACCTGGACCAATTCGGCCACGCATGAGGTTATCGCTGAGAATCTTGGTCGATCGGCCATGTATGGCGGCAGGATCAGCGGCGTCGGTCCACGCTATTGCCCGTCGATCGAGGACAAGGTGGTGCGCTTTGCCGACAAGAACGCGCACCAGGTATTTCTGGAGCCCGAGACCCTTGACGGCGCGGTGGTCTATCCGAACGGCATTTCCACCTCGCTGCCCGAGGATGTGCAGGCGCGGTATGTGCGGACGATCGTTGGCCTGGAGGGCGCCGAGATCCTTCGCCCGGGCTATGCCATCGAGTATGACTTTGTTGATCCCCGTGCGCTGGATGGTGGTCTGGCGGTCAAGGGATACAAGGGGTTGTATCTGGCCGGGCAGATCAACGGCACTACGGGCTATGAGGAAGCCGCCGCGCAAGGGCTTGTTGCCGGTCTGAATGCGGCTGCCTTTGCGGGTGACGGCGAACCGATCCGGTTTGACCGTGCGGAGGCCTATCTCGGGGTTTTGATCGACGACCTGGTCACTCGCGGCGTTAGTGAGCCCTATCGGATGTTCACCTCGCGGGCCGAGTTCCGGTTGTCGCTGCGGGCCGACAATGCCGACCAACGGCTGACGCCGAAGGGCATTGCGCTGGGTTGTGTTGATGAGGCGCGGCGGCGGGCGTTCGAGGAGAAGCGCGTGTCACTGGCGGCGGCGCGGGCGGTCGCGGGGCGCTTGACGCTGACGCCGAACGAGGCGGGGCGGCACGGATTGCGGCTCAACAACGATGGCATTCGGCGCTCGGTGCTGGACCTTCTGGCGCAAAATTCCGTTGAAATCGAGCAACTTACGAGCATCTGGGCCGAATTCGGCGCGATACCGCCGCATGTCCGCACGCAGCTTGGGCGTGATGCGCGATACGCTGTCTATGTGGAGCGGCAAGCGGCGGAAGTGGAGACTCTGCGTCGGGAATCGTCGCGCGAGATCCCGGTTTCGTTGGATTACAGGGCGATTTCGGGGCTTTCGGCCGAATTGCAGGGTAAGCTTGCCAGGGCGCGCCCGGAAAACCTGGGTCAGGCGGCGCGGATAGACGGCATGACACCGGCCGCGCTGGTGCTGATCCTGGCTCAACTTCGCCGAGGCGAGAAGCGGAAGTCTGCCTGATGTCCCCCCGGCTGGCGGGGCTCGCTGTTTCACGTGAAACAGAGGACCGACTGGACGCGTTCGTGTCGCTGCTTCAGAAGTGGAACCGCCGCATCAATCTGATCGGGCGATCCACCGCAGACGATATCTGGTCGCGCCATGTTTCCGATTCCGCCCGCCTTTTGGCGCTGGCGCCGGCGGAGGCGCTTCGCTGGCTCGATCTCGGCTCTGGTGCCGGGTTTCCGGGAATGGTGCTGGCGGTACTGCTGGCCGAGTTGCGACCGGCGGCGCGCATGACCCTGGTCGACAGCGACGAGCGCAAGTGCGCCTTTCTGGCCGAGGCGGCGCGGGTCACCGGTATCGCGGTCGATATCCGGAATGCCCGGATCGAGGCGCTGCCGCCGCAGGGCGCCGAGGTCGTGACAGCGCGCGCGCTGGCACCGCTGACGGATCTTCTGGAGTTGTCGGTCCGCCACCGGGCGCCGGGCGGCGTACTTCTGTTCCCCAAGGGCCAAAACGCGCAATCCGAATTGACCGCGGCCCGCCGGTTCTGGCATATCGAAGTCGAGACGATTCCTGCCGGACCGGGCCAAGGATCGGACCAGCAGGGCGTCACCTTCCGCGTCGGAGAAGCCAGTCGTGTCTGACAGCCATGCGGCGCATATCGTAGCAGTCACAAACCAGAAGGGCGGCGTCGGCAAGACGACCACCGCCATCAATCTCGGCACCGCGCTGGCCGCGATCGGACGCCGCGTGCTGCTGATCGACCTCGATCCGCAGGGCAACGCGTCGACCGGCCTGGGGGTTCCGCGCGAGGCCCGCAAGATCAGCAGCTATGATCTTATAATGCGTGGGATGCCGCTACATGATGTGGCTCAGGCAACCAATATCCCCAACCTGTGGATCGCACCGGCGTCGAGTGACCTCAGTTCCGCCGATGTCGAGCTGGTGGCCGATGCCGGCCGCGTGCGTCGGCTGCGCCGCGGATTGCTGCCCGACCCGGCCCGCGCCTATGACTACATCCTGATCGACTGCCCGCCGTCGCTGAACCTTCTGACCATCAACGCACTGGTGGCGGCGGACTCGGTGATCGTGCCGCTGCAGTGCGAGTTCTTCGCCCTCGAGGGGCTGTCGCAGCTGATGCTGACGATCCGCGAGATCCGCCAGACGATCAACCCAAGGTTGCGAATACAGGGCATCGTGCTGACCATGTACGACCAGCGCAACCGGCTCTCCGGCCAGGTGGAAAACGACGTGCGCGAGAACCTCGGCGATCTGGTCTACGACACCATCGTGCCGCGCAATGTCCGCCTGAGCGAGGCGCCGTCGCATGCCTTGCCGGCGCTGATCTATGACCAGCGCTGCGCCGGTTCGATCGCCTATCAGAAGCTCGCGGCCGAGATGCTGCGGCGCATGAAGGACCCGCTGGTGACGGGGCCGTCCGAGGACAAGAGGAGCGAACATGTCGAAAGCGCCTGAACGCAAGGGGCTGGGACGGGGGCTGTCGGCGCTCCTGGGCGATGCCGATCTTGGAGCCGACGCCGGGGGCGCCGCCAACGCGCCGGTGCGTGCCGGCGCCATCGAGATTCCCATCGACAGGATCTTTGCCAATCCGGACCAGCCGCGGCGGCATTTCGACGAGGATGAGCTTGAGGACCTGGCCCGGTCGGTCTCCGAGCGCGGTGTCATCCAGCCGCTGATCCTCAGGGCCCATCCCGAACGCGACGGCGCCTATCAGATCGTCGCCGGCGAGCGGCGCTGGCGGGCGGCGCAGCGGGCGCAACTGCACGCGCTGCCGGCGCTGGTGCGCGACCTCAGCGACACCGACGTGCTGGAGATCGCGATCATCGAGAACGTCCAGCGCACCGACCTCAACCCGGTGGAAGAGGCGATGGGCTATCGCCAGTTGATGGACCGGTTCGGCCACACCCAGGAACGGCTGGCCAGCGCGCTCGGCAAGAGCCGCAGCCACATCGCCAACCTGCTGCGGCTGCTGACGCTGCCGGATTCGGTGCTGGCGCTTTTGCGCGAGGGCAGGATTTCGGCCGGCCACGCCCGTGCGCTGGTGGTTGCCGATCAGCCCGAGCGGCTGGCGCGGCAGATCGTGGAAAAGGGTCTGTCGGTGCGCGACGTCGAGCGGCTGATGCGCGACGGGGCGGAAAAACCGCAGCAAAAACAACGGCATAGGCCGGAGAAAGATGCCGATACCAGGGCCCTTGAGGCGGACCTGACCGCGCATCTGAGGCTGAAGGTGGCCATCGATCACCGCGCCGATGGCAAGGGCGGGACGTTGCAGATCAGCTATCGCGACCTCGATGAACTCGACGGTCTGTGCCAGCTTCTGACCCAGTGATCGGGCCTGCGGTCAAAACCCGAAGGCATTGACGTCGGCGGCGTAGACCTCGGCGGCGCGCGCGGTCAGCGCCGGCGTCTCCACCTCGTCGAGTGCAAACGGCAGGGCTGACGTTGCGGCGGGCAGCGAGGCGGGCAGCCCGCTGAGCGCCGCGAGATAGGCCAGCCCGGGTTCCAGCCGGTCCTCGCGCAGCACCGCCGACACCGGCACCCGCGTTGCCAGCGCATCCAGCGCCGGGCGCTGCGGCAGCCAGGCCGGGTCGGGCCTGAGCGGCGTGCGCCCCGCGGCACTGGCGGCGGCGAAGTCCAGAAATGCCGCCAGCCCGGCGCGCGCCTCGGCGGCGCCGAAGCCTGCCGCCTCCAGGCCGGCGCGGCGGTCTTCGGGGCCGATCATCGGCATTGCCGCGCCGTGGCTGCGCGCCAGGTGCTGGCGCAGTTCGGTGCTGTGCTGTGCCTCGCCGAGCAGGACCTGCCGCTGGTAGACCGCGAAAGCCCGGGTCAGTGGGCGGCAGAGATAGGTGAAGACCGGCCGCCCGGGGTTCTTTCGCTGCCACTGTCCCAGCCCTGCCGCCCCCAGACGCGGGATCGCGCCGGGCAGCAGCGCGGCAAGGCCGTCGTGATCCGAGCCCGGCAGGCGCGCGAAGACCGCCCGTTCCCCGGCCAGGACCTCTGTCGCCCGCAGGAAGGGCCAGTGGTCGGGCGGCGCCGTTTCGGTTTCGGCGACATAGCCGGAGCGCCCGAGATAGGCCTCGAAGTCGGCGAAATTGGCGATCCGCTCGGTCAGCGGCAGCACGTTCTGGCGTCGGGTGAGCTGTTTGAGCGACTTCAGGCCTTCGCTCTCGTTCAACCAGAGGGCGAGCCCGTTCAGCACCGCCACGTCGCGGCACTCCTCGTAGCGGATCGGGAAGAAGGTCTGGCCGGCCTGGCGGATCTGGCGTTCCAGCCCACTGTACCAGGCGTCGAGATCGGCGCAGTAGGCCTCGAACCCGTCGGCATCGAAATGGGCCGCGACCGCCTTGCGCTTGCGCCCGTCGGCAAGCTTCCACTGGCCGGTCTGCCGGGCGGTGGTCTCGGACAGGTAGGAGTCGAGCGGTGAGCGCCGCAGCACGATCTTGGCGGCGCGGGGGTCAGCAATGGCCCGGCCGACGATGCGCTGGTCGTGGCCGTCGAAGAGCCGGAAGCCGGGCAGCACGTCCGGGTCCGCCGCCCGGATCGCCTCGATCAGCCGTTCGGGGTGGCGGCCGCGCAGCCCCATGTCGATGCCGAAAAGCGCGTGCTGGCCCTCGTGTCCGATGAAGCCGGGATTGTAGAGCTCGCCGTGGCAGTGAAGGCCCGGGTACTGGTTGATCGAGGCTTCCAGCAGGTTGGAGCCGGTGCGCATCGCCGCGATGATGACGAAATAGTCGAACGCGCGTGCCACGGGCAAGGCTCCGGATCAGGCCGGGAGGGATGGCGGCGACAGCGTGGGCAGGTCGATGCCGCCCGGCACCATCGGCTGCAAGTCTCGCACGAAGGACGCGAGTTCGGCAAGGCCGGGCCAACCCTCGGTCGCAAGCTCCAGACCGGCCTCGGCCATGAGGTCGGCGGCCAGCGCGGCGGGCTGGGCCAGCGCGGCGGCAAGCGGCCATCGCCGGGTGGTGGCCTGCGCCTCGGGGCCGCAAAGCTGGGCGAGGCGGCGGCGCTCGGCGCGGGCAGCGTTTGCCGCGGATTCCGCAAGTGCCGGCGGCGCGAGCCTTGCCCGGTCGCGCCACAGTGCCACCAGCCAGGCGTCGTCGATGCGCCAGACATGGGCCATGGGGTCGGCGGCCAGATGCGCGGCCAGATCGGGCTGGTCATCAGGCTCGAACAGGAGCGCCTGGCGGCGCCCGCGATCCGCCCAGAGGAGTCGCGCGAGATACTGGGCGGGATCCCGGTCGCGGACCGCCGCGGTGCCGGGTAAGTTGCCGGGCAGGCAGCCGGACCGGAGCGGTCCGGCTGCCTCGCCAGACGCCAGCGCATCCGCGTTGCCGGCGAACAGGCGGCCATGCACCACGCGGTCGGGCCCGGCCGAGGGCGGCGGCCCGCCGAGGGCGGCGAACCCCTCCAGCACGTCGTAGGCGGCGGCACTGTCGGCGCCGCCCGCCGGCCCGTTCCTGGCGAAGCGGCCCATGTTCATGACCCCGTCGCGGCCGGCGACCTGTCGCGCCAGCGCCACGTCGAGGATCCGGTCCAGGGCGTCGTCGGTGGTCTTCGGCCGTGGGCTCTGCCTGAGGAAGCGCTCGTAGAGCCCGTCCGCCCCGGGCCAGATCTTGCGCAGGAAGAACGCGTCCACCGTGGCGATGGCCTCGGCATGGTCGTCGTAATAGACGAACGGCTTGCCCTTGCTGTCGAAGCGCGAATAGGTCAGCGAGCGCGGCACCAGCGCCCGGGTGTGCTTGCGCGCCAGGGTCTGGAAATAGGTCTCGTCGGGGATCCAGGCGGTGCGGAAATAGCGCCGGTATGCCGGCAGTGCCGGGTCGGCGAGGATCGCCCGGATGGTGGCGCTGGTCAGGCACCACCATTGCGAGCCGATATGCGGCACGATGCCATCGGGGATGTGGCGGCGGATGCCGAGCCGGCGCTGCAGCGACACCGAGGTGTCGAAGAGCCACCGGTGACGGTCCCAGGAGAACGGGAAGTAGAGCGTGAAGCGCTCGATGGAGAGGCCGTCCACCACCCAGTCCTGGCCGGTCACCGGGACGCTTTCGACGAAGTCGGTGTCGGGGTGGGCGTCGAGGAACGCGGCAAGCTCGGCCACCGGCCGGATCGGCAGGCAGCTGCCGGAGATCTGGCAGACATGGGTGACCTCGGGCCAGCGCCCGAGCAGCAGCCGGGCCGTGGTTTCGGCCGCATCCACCAGCGAGAAGGTGCCCCATTCGCAGCGCAGGCGCGGTGCCAGCAGGATGTGGGGATGGCCCACCAGAGCGCCCGCCACCTCGGCGGCGCGGTCGTCGGGCAGTCGCGCGTCCAGGTGCACCGCCACCCGGCAGTCGCCGTCGGCCAGCACTCGGGCGACCTGCGCCACCCGGCTGAGCCCGGTATGGGCGAGAAGGATGATCCCGACCGTCACCGCCGGCCCGCCGCGTTGCCTGCGCTCACGCCCAGCCCCCCGCCGAGATCAGCCCCAGCCGGTCGAGCTGCCGCCAGCCCTGGTAGCGCTCGGACAGCGGGGTATGGAACGTCACCTCGCCGGCCTCGGCATAGGCCCGGTATTCGCGGCTGGCGGCGTAGTGCTGGCGGCGCGCCAGCTCCTCGTCCACCTTGGCGGCGAAGCCGGCGCCGAGCTTGGCATGCAGCAGCGCGCCACAGATGCGCTCGCCGCCGTCGCGCTGGTAGGTGCGGTTGAGGCCGCGCGGCAGCAGGCTATGGGTGGAGCTGACATAGACCGTCTCGCGTTCCCATCTGACCAGCGGGATCTTGTTCAGCGCCGGGGCCGCCGCCGGGTCGTCGGCGAACAGGCAGCGCATGCGCGGGCCGCCCTGCACCCAGAGATTGCCGTAGCGCGGGTTGCGGCTGGCGAAATAGCTGCCGCCGTCGAAATGGGTCAGCGTGGCGAACGGGTCCTCGCCCTCGGCGCAGGCGGCGCCCGCAAGCGGGCCTTCGGGGTAGAGGTCGATCAGGAGCGTGCCCATTGAGCGCAGCCGCGAGGCGTCGAGCCAGCCGGTCAGGGCCGGCAGCGGCCGGGTGTCCATGTGCGGATAGACCAGGAATTCGTCGGGGTCGGCAGTCACCACCCAGTGGCCGCAGGCGTGGCGGGCCAGAAGCCCGTTGATCCAGTCCATGCCGAAGCGGGCGCGCTTGTAGCCGGCCTCGGTGCGCCAGACCGAGCAGTCCGGCTGCTCCGCCAGCCAGTCGCCGGAGCCGTCATCCGAGCCGTTGTCGATGGCGATCACGTGGCGGATGCCGAGGCGGCGGTAGTAGTCGAGGAAATGCGGCAGCCGGGCACGCTCGTTGCGGAACACCGTCGCCAGAAGGTGGTCGCCCTCGGCGATCGTTGCGGTGCGGTCGGCCACCGGGGCCAGCGCGCGCCGGGCCCGCCGCGCCCGCAGCCGCAGGCGCTGCCGCTCGAGCCGCAGGGAGTAGCGTTGCAGGAGCCTCATCGCCGACGGTCTTAGTGCGGAACGCGGCGTTTGGGAATCGCCAGTCTTGGGGAGGCCGCGTGGCGCGCCCGGAAGGACAGCGGGTGGCTTTTCCGGGATCGCGCCCGACCCGTACCCCGGCCGCCCACCCTTTGCGCGCCCGGGTGCGATGGCGCGCCGCACCAGAGGCTTTCGCCGTGATAGGCGTAACATATTGTTTTCATTTAATTATATTGTCGAGCGCGGTGGTGACATCGGCGAAATGCGCCGACCAGGGCCGCGGCGGCAGCGGCGCGGGCCGGGGCATGCCGGAAGCGCCGAGGATCGCCTGCCGCCAGGCATCGCGATCGTGCGGGTCGAGATAGAGCGGCCGGGTGCCGGCGATCTCGCGGAAGGCGGGCAGGCCCGAGGCGATGACGGGGACACCCAGCGACAGCGCCTCGACCAGCGGATAGCCGAAGCCCTCGGCGAGGCTGGGGAAAAGCAGCGCCTCGGCCCCGGCGAGCAGCGACGACAGGCCGGCATCGTCGAGGCCGGCATGCTCGATCACCGGCGGCCGGCCGGGAGGCGGATGGTCGAGGCGCCTTAGGAGCGCCGGGCCGGCCCAGCCGCGCCGCCCCACCACGTGCAGCGCCGGCGCGTTGGCGGTGCTGTCCCAGATGTCGAGCAGGAGCGCGTGGTTCTTGCGCGGCTCGATGGTGCCGAGGGTAACGCAATAGGGCGCCGCGGCGGGTGGCGGGCCGGGCGGCGGCAGCGGCGACCAGCCCAGCGGCGCCAGCGCCAGCCGGGGGGAAAGGCCGAGATGGGCAAGCCAGTGGCGGGCGCGGGCTTCGGTATGGCGGGAGTTGCAGAGGATCAGGTCCGCCCCGGTGCCCGCCGCCCGCAGCATGGCGGTGAAGCGCGCCTCGGTGCCCTTGCGGGTCAGGTCCGGGTGGTCGAGCGGGATGGTGTCGTGCAGCATTACCGCGGTGGTGGCAGCGCCAGCCCGGCGGAGGGCGTCAAAGGTCGCGACGCTGATATTGCTGTGGCCGACGTTGAGATAGGTCGTGCCTGGCGGCAGGCGCCGCGGGAGCGGGTTGGCACCGAGCCGCGCCAGGGTCGCGTCGACACCGCGCTGCACCGGGCTGCGCCTGAGCGCCAGCCGTTCGGTCAGGCGTGGCCGGTCCCACGGCGCCTGACCATCGAGGCAGCGCAGGAGTGCCCGCATCTGCCCGGCGTCGATCAGCGCCAGTCCGCCCGCGCGGCGGGCGAGGAACCAGGCGCCGGGGGCCGACAGCGCCTCGGTCAGGTAGGCGCGCTCGACCCGGTCGATGCCGGTGGCAGGGCCGAGCCCGGCCCGCGACAGGCTGCGGCTGACATCGAGCAGAAGCGGCCGCGGCAGGCGGGTGTCGCCCTCAGCTGCCATAGCCCGGGCGCTGGTGCCAGGCCCAGGCGTCGGCGATCATCTCGTCGAGCGAACGCTCCGGCCGCCAGCCCAGAACCTCGGCCGCCCGGGCGCTGCCCGAGACCAGGCTGGCGCAGTCGCCGCCGCGGCGCGGGCCATCCACCGCCGGCACCGTCGTTCCGGTGACCCGGCCGACCGCGGTCACCACCTCGCGCACGCTGTAGCCGCGGCCGGTGCCGAGATTGAAGGTCGCGCCGGTGCCGTCGCGCAGCGTCTCGAGGTACGACAGGCCCAGAAGATGGGCGTCGATCAGGTCCTCGACATGCACGTAGTCGCGCACGCAGGTGCCGTCGGGCGTCGGCCAGTCGGTGCCGTTGACGGTCAGCGCGTCACGCCGGCCGCGCGCGGCATCGAGCGCCAGCGGGATCAGGTGCGTCTCGGGGCGATGATGCTCGCCGATCTCGCGCCCGGAATCGGCGCCGGCGACGTTGAAATAGCGGAAGGCGGCCCAGCGCATGCCGCTGGCGGCCGCGATGTCGGCCAGCAGGCGCTCGATGGCCAGCTTGGAGCCGCCATAGGCGTTGATCGGCCGGGTCGGGCAGGTCTCGTCCAGCATGACGCCGTCTTGCTCGCCGTAGACGGCGCAGGTGGAGGAAAGGACGAAGCGGGTGATGCTGGCCGCGGCGGCGGCCTCGATCAGGTTGAGCGCACCAAGGACGTTGTTGCGCCAGTAGAGCGCCGGCTCGCGCGCCGACTGGCCGACATCCGAGAGCGCCGCGAAATGCAGGATCGCCGCGGGCCGGTGCCGGGTCAGGATTTCGGCCACGCGCCCGGCGTCGCCTAGGTCGCATTCCTCGAGCGGGCCGAAGCGCACCGCGTCGCGCCAGCCGGTGCGAAGGTCGTCCAGCGTGACCGGCAGGTGGCCCTCGGCGGCCAGCCGCTTGCAGGCATGCGAGCCGATGTAGCCGGCCCCGCCGGTGACGAGGATCGTCGCCAAGCCTGGCCTGCCTCCCTGCCGTGGATCAGATGGTTCGGGGCGACGCTACTCGGCAGCCTTGCTCTGGGCAAGGATGTCGTGGAGGAAGCTGCGGAAGTCACCGCGCAGATCGTCACGGGCCAGCGCGAAGGCCACGGTGGCCTGCAGGTAGCCGGCCTTGGAGCCGCAATCGTAGCGGCGGCCGCGGAACCGAAAGCCGTAGACGTTGCCGGATTGCCGCGCCTCCTGGGCGATGGCGTCGGTCAACTGGATCTCGCCGCCGGCGCCGCGGCCCATGTCGTTGAGGTTCTCCAGCACCGCCGGCGTCAGGATGTAGCGGCCGATCACGGCGAGGTTCGACGGCGCCAGCTCGGGCCGGGGCTTTTCGACCATGTCGCGAACCGAGACGATGGAGCCCATGTCCTCGGCCAAGTCGAGCACGCCGTAGGACGAGGTCAGCTCGGGCGAGACCTCCATCGCGGCGATCATGTTGCCGCCGGTCCCGGCATAGGCATCGACCATCTGCGCGAGGCAGGACTTCTCGGCGGCGATCACGTCGTCGGGCAGGAGCACCGCGAAAGGCTCGTCGCCGATCAGCCGCCGGGCACACCAGACGGCATGGCCGAGGCCCAGCGCCTCGCGCTGGCGCACATAGGCGATGGCGCCGCTGTCCATGTCGGTGCGGTGCAGTTCCTTCAAGAGCTCGGTCTTGTTCTGCTCGGTCAGCCGCTTCACCAGTTCGGGTGAGTCGTCGAAATAATCCTCAAGCGCGCTCTTGCCGCGGGAGGTGACGAAGATGAACTCGGTGATGCCTGCCTCGCGCGCCTCGTCGATGGCGTACTGGATCAGCGGCCGATCGACCAAGGACATGATTTCCTTGGGAATCGACTTGGTGGCAGGCAGGAACCTAGTGCCGAGCCCGGCAACCGGAAAAACCGCCTTTGTGACGCGGTTGCTTTGCAAGATCTTCCCCTTCGGTCAGCGGCGATCCCTGGCTGAATCGCGCTTCTTTTGGCGGTTGCCCGGAACGCGGCAGGATTCCCCCCCATCCGTGGCAAGAATAAGACAATCCGCGCGGTTCGTCATTGATGTGCTCACTTGGCACGCAACAGGAGCAACTTCCAGCCCCCCGCATGAGACTGGTTACGGCAGAGCGGCATTGGCGCAACGCTGGGCGGAGACCCGCCGACGCTCGGTCGCGACCCGGCTGGGCACCGACAGGAGCGGGCCGCGGCGGCCGAAGGCGTTGGCGCCGAAAAGCCCGATCCGGTGCACCCAATAGCCGGCATCGCGGAAGGCGACGGTAGTGGGACGGCCGGAATATTCGATCTCGAACACCGTCACCGGAACCCCGCGCTGTGCCGCGGCCGCGGCCTTGCGCCGCACCTGGCGGCGATTGAAGAAGCGCGAGACCAGCTCCACCGCCTGACCCCGGACGATGGAACGCGGGGCGGCGGCAGCGGCCGGCGGTACGGGCGCCGTCTGGACGTAGACCGGTTCGCGCTGGCGGCCGTCGCGGATGCCGGCATCGAGCGTGGCCAGAAGCGCGGCCATGGCGGCTTCCTCGATCAGCCCGAACGAGAACAGCCGCTGCAACCGCCGGCGCTGGTCATCGCGCAGAAAGCGCAGCGCGTCGGCGTGATCCTCGCCGGGCAGGTGCTTGACCAGGTAATAGGCGTGGCTGGCGCCGATCTCGTACAGCGTCAGCGGCACTCGGTGGGCGGTGCGCCGTTCGCTGCCGGCGCTTTGGTGGTGGACCTCGGCGAGCGGCACCGCGGCGCTGGACCATCCGGCCTGTGCCAGCCGGGCGTTGAGGTCGGTCTCGTCGAGATAATAGCGGAACGCCTCGTCAAAGCCGCCGAGGCCGAGGACGACCGCGCGGCGGAAGGCGCAGTTGGTGCCCACGGTCTTCAGGCAGTTGCCCGGCGACGGCGGAAAGATGCGGATCTCGCGGTCGGCGACGGCCTCGTCGCGGTCGTTGCCGTAGCGGTCGAAGAGCCGGATGGTGGATTCGAAGCCGACCCCGCCGCGGTTGCGGACAAAGCCGCCGGCGGCGGCGACGCGCGGATTGCCGAAAGGCACGATCAGGTGCTGCAGCCAGGCGAATTCCGGCACGCAATCGTCGTCGCAGAAGGCCACCAGCGGCGCGGCGGCCGCCAGAAGGCCGATATTGCGGCCGCGCGAGACATTGGCCTCGTCGAGGGCGATGTAGCGCAGGCCGGGGGGTGCCGGCCAGCCGGTGGGGTCGGTGTCGCCGACCACGATGACCTCGAAGTCAGCCAGGGTCTGGAAGCGCAGCGCCGACAGCAGCCGCGCCAGTTCGCGCGGCCGGCCGCGGCTGGGCACCACGACGCTGACCGCCACGGTGCCGCCCGGTTCGGCCGCGTCGCTGCTCACGGGATTCCCTCGGCCGCCATGATCGCCTGGATGCGGCCCACGTCGACGGGGTTGTTGAGTTCCCAGAAGACACGGCCGCGCGCCTCGACGGTCACGCATTGCACCGGCATGGCGTTCTCGAGGAAGCGAAGCTGCTCCAGCCCCTCGAGCTTTTCGAGAGGCCCCGGGTCCCAGCCGATATAGGCGGCCAGCGCGGCGGGCCGGAAGGCGTAGACACCGACATGGTGAAAGACCGGCGTCGGCTGGTCGTCGGCATAGCTCGCAGTGGTGTAGGGGATCACTTCCTTGGAGAAGTAGAGCGCCCGGCCCTGGCGGTCGAAGGCGGCGGTTGTGGCGCCGACGCGGCCGGCGCGGCGATCCTCCAGAAACCCGTTCAAGGCCCTTCCATCGCAGCGCAGCACCGGGGTTGCCACGGCCATGGCAGGGTCCGCCTCCATGGCCTCGACCAGCGCCTCGACGAACCAGGGCGGGGTCAGGGGCGCGTCGCCCTGCAGGTTGACGACGATGTCGTGCTCGCCGCCCATGACGGCGATGGCTTCGGCCACCCGCTCGGTGCCGTTGCGGCAGCCTTCCGAGGTCATCACCACCTCGGCGCCGAAGCCGCGCGCCGCCTCGGCGATGCGGTCGTCATCGGTGGCGACGGCGACCCGGACCGCACCCTTGACCTTGCCGGCGGCGATCCAGCTCCGCTCCACCAGGCTGCGGGTCTCGCCGGTGGCGCCGGTCAGTGCCACCAGCGGCTTGCCGGGGTACCGCGACGAGGCATAGCGCGCCGGTATGACGATGGTTGCCGGCATGTCAGCCCGCCACCAGCTCCAGCCGCGGACCGCGGGCGATGAAGAACGGGTTTTCGTAACCCGGCTTGCCGTAGACCAGGGCGTCGTGGTCGTCGAACCGCACCACGTCGCCGCCGGCGGCCAGGAGCACCGCATGGCCGGCAGCGGTGTCCCATTCCATGGTGCGGCCGAGGCGGGGATAGAGATGCGCCTCGCCCGCCGCCACCAGGCAGAATTTCAGCGACGAGCCGGCGGAGAGGAAATCGGCCACCTGGTAGCGGGCGATATAGGCGTCGGTGGCCGCGTCACGATGGGATTTCGAGGCCACGACGTTCAGCCCGCCAGCCGGCGCCGCAGCCACGCTCAGGCGCCGCACGGTGCCGGGCGCGTCCGGATCGAACGGCCCCGCCTCCTCTACCGCGCCGCCGGCGTCGGTGTAGAAGAGCCGCCCCTTGGCCGGGGCATAGACCACGCCCGCAACCGGCACGCCGTCCTCGACCAGCGCGATGTTGACGGTGAACTCGCCGCGGCGCTGGACGAATTCCTTGGTGCCGTCGAGCGGATCGACGATGAAGAACCGCGCCGCCTTCAGCGCGTGGCTTTCCGAGGTCTCCTCGGTCACCACCGGTATGGCGGGAAAGGCGGATTTCAGCCCTTCGCGGATCAGCGCGTCGGCGGCCTCGTCGGCCAGGGTCACCGGGCTGGCATCGGCCTTGGCCCGGGTGCCGAGATCGCCGCTGTCGTAGATCTCCATGATCCGGGAGCCTGCCTGCAGCGCCAGCCGCCGAAGGGTGGCGGTGATGGCCGCCGTCTGAGGATCATCCTGCATCACTGCTCCAGGTACCGGTTTTTCGGTCTTCTACCGCCGGCGACAGGGAAATTGCAGGGGGAAATTTAACATTCTATGCTTCCCATCCGCAGTCATGGGATCAGAAACCGCAGGCATGTCGGCTACGCGCAGGGACAGCACGCTGCTGCAAGGGATCGTCACCTTCGGTGAGGTGACCTTTCACACCATGGTGCGCAGCTTGCGCAACGAGAGTGGCGGCGCGGCGCTCGGCATCCTTCTGATCATCCTGCGCTCGGTCGCGATGATCGTCGTCTTCCTTCTGGTGATGAACCTGATGGGGGCCGGCGGCGCCCGCATCCGTGGCGACGCGGTGCTTTACATCTACTCGGGCGTGGCGCTGTTCCTGCTGCACAACGGCGCCGTCAGCCGCACCGTCAGCGCCGGCAGCCCGCTGTTGCCGATCATGCGGCACACACCGATGACGACGATGCTGAACGTCTTCGCCGCGAACTGCGCGCTGCTTTACACCCATGTGGTGTCGACCGGCGTCATCCTGGCCTACGTGCACCTGTGGCGCGGCACGCTGGAGATCGCCGCGCCCAAGGGCATGATCCTGCCGTTCCTGCTGGCCTGGGCCTCGGGCATCGCCATCGGGCTGATGCTGCTGACGATCAAGCCGTTCCTGCCGCAGGTGGCCGAGATGGTGTCGCTGGTCTACCGGCGGGTGAACCTGATCAGCAGCGGCAAGTTCTTCGTCGCCAACACCGTGCCGGCAACGCTGCTGGCGATGTTCACCTGGAACCCGCTGTTTCACTGCATCGACCAGCTTCGGGGGGCGATCTTCGTTAACTACTTCCCGCGCAACACCAGTCTCGACTATCCGGTGCAGTTCGTCGCCATCGCCCTGGTGCTGGGGCTGATGGCCGAGTTCTGGCTCAGGCGGAACGTCAGCCTGTCGACCACCAAGCGGCAGTGACCGGGGCGATGACAGGACCGGCCGAGGGTGCCGAGCCGCAGGGTGTGCTGGCGCTGCAGACCATCGCCATGCCCGCCGACACCAATGCCAACGGCGACATCTTCGGCGGCTGGCTGATGGCGCAGATGGACCTCGGCGCCTCGGTTCTGGCGCGCACCCGGGCGCATGGCCGGGTCGCCACGGTGGCGGTGGAGGGGATGACCTTTCACCGGCCGGTGCGGGTGGGCGACCTGGTATCGCTCTGGGGCCGGATCGTCGGCGAGGGCACCACCTCGATGCAGATCGAGGTCGAGGTCTGGGTCACCCGCCAGCCCGAGGGGCGACGCCACAAGATGACCGAGGCGCGCTTTGTCTTCGTCGCCGTCGATACCGAAGGCCGCAAGCGGCCGCTGCCGGCGGAGTGAATGCGGTCAACCGGCCTGGGCCGGCGGGTCGGGCTTAGCCAGTCTGGCTCGCGGGTCTCGGCTAGCCGGTCTGGGCGAGCCGGAGCGTCAGGTTGATGCGGCCGCCATCGGGCAGCAGCGTCGACGAGCCTAAGCGGATGCGGTCGATGCCGTGATAGGCCAGCCGCGCCTCGCCGCCCATTACCACCACGTCGCCGGATTTCAGCCATAGCGAGCGGGTCGGGTCCTTGCGTGCCAGTCCGCCGATCCGGAACAGCGCCTCGTCGCCGAGGCTGACCGAGACCACCGGCGCGTCGAAGATGCCTTCGGTGTCGTCGCGGTGCAGGCCCATGCGGGCGCCCTCGCCGTACCAGTTGACCAGAAGCGAGTTCGGCGGCCGCGGATCGCCGGCGACCTCGTCCCAGAGCGCCAGCAGGCTTTCGGGGATCGCCGGCCAGGCGGCGCCGCTGCCGTGGCGGGGGTCATAGCGGTAACCCTCGGCGTCCGAGACCCATCCGGCCGCGCCGGCCGCCGTCATCCTGACCGACATCGGCTTGCCGTAGGGCGTCTCGTAGGCCCGGAGCGGCGCGGCGCGGACGATCTCGCGCACAGCTTCGACCAGCGCGGCCTGACCGGGCCGCGAAAGATGTTCCGAAAAAATGCGAAAGCCGCCGATCTCCACCACTGACCCCGATCGCTGCCGGTGACCGGCAATGCCCGTGTTGCATGGGCCGCCGGGATGGGGACAGTATCGGTGCGATTGGTACAAGTGGAACCCGCGATTTGGTCCGTGCCGTCAATTCATTGCTGATCGGGTTCATGGTGCTGGTCGGCCTGTGGACCCTCTTCCGAGACGAGATCGCGGTCGCCGACCGCAAGATCCTGTTCGTCGGCAATTCCATCACCTTCGTCCATGACGTGCCGGGGCAGGTGCGCCGGCTGGCGGCCAGCGCGCCGGGCGGGCCGCGCTATAACACCAGGATGATCGCCAGTGGCGGCTATACCCTGTCACAGCACCTGGCCGAGGGCTGGGCGGTAGGCGAGATCAGGACCGGGGTCTGGGACGTGGTGGTGCTGCAGGACTATTCGTCGGCGGCGTTCCATGCGTCGACGCGCGCCGACACCGAGGCATCGGTCGCCCGGCTGACCGAGGAGGCCGACGCCGCCGGGGCGGAGGTGGTGCTTTACGCCAACTGGGCGCCGGGCCAGGTGGCGACGGGCGCGCGCGACCGTGCGGTCGACCGGATCGCTGCCTTCTACGACGGACTGGGCACGGGCCGGGTGGCGTTGGTGGGCACCGTCTGGCGCCGGGCGGCGGAGCGCGGCATCGTCGGGCTGTACGGCCCCGACGGGCACCATGCCGACGTCAAGGGCGCCTTCGCGGCGGCGTTGGCGGTGCTCGGGACGCTGGGCGACGTGGACCCTGCCGACACCACCTGGACCCCCGCCGGCATCGGGCCGGACGAGGCGCGGGAACTGCGCCGGCTGGCCTCGGGTCTGACGCTGCGGTGGCGGCTGGCGGGGGACTGATCCGGGGGACGGAACCGGGGCCATCGGGTGACTGGCGACACAGGCGCAATAATCGCCGGATCGCCGCAATTGCACGGGCCCGCAGCGGTTGCACGCTGCCCTGGCCAATCCTATATAGCCCGACAGCCGACCGCACGCGGTCGTGTCATCGCTATTGGGATGGGGGCCGGGGGCCGCAACGGACCCGGACTCCGCTATCGCCGCAAGAAAGGATCGCTGAATGTCGAAAGTCATCGGTATCGACCTCGGGACAACCAACTCCTGCGTCGCCATCATGGAAGGCAGCCAGGCCAAGGTGATCGAGAATGCCGAAGGCGCCCGCACCACGCCCTCGGTCGTGGCCTTCGCCGACGACGAGCGCCTGGTGGGCCAGCCGGCCAAGCGCCAGGCGGTTACCAACCCCGAGAACACCCTTTTCGCCATCAAGCGCCTGATCGGCCGCCGGACCGACGATCCGATGGTCGAGAAGGACAAGGGCATGGTGCCCTACAGGATCGTCGCCGGCGACAACGGCGATGCCTGGGTTGACGTCAAGGGCACCAAGTACGCCCCCAGCCAGATCTCTGCCTTCGTGCTGCAGAAGATGAAGGAGACGGCGGAGCGCTATCTCGGCGAGACGGTCGAGAAGGCGGTCATCACCGTGCCGGCCTATTTCAACGACGCCCAGCGCCAGGCCACCAAGGATGCTGGCAAGATCGCCGGGCTCGAGGTGCTGCGGATCATCAACGAGCCGACCGCGGCGGCGCTGGCCTATGGGCTGGAGAAGAAGGGCGACAAGACCATCGCCGTCTATGACCTCGGCGGCGGCACCTTCGACATCTCGATCCTCGAGATTTCCGACGGCCTGTTCGAGGTGAAGTCGACCAACGGCGATACCTTCCTCGGCGGCGAAGACTTCGACATGCGCATCGTCGATTACCTCGCCAACGAGTTCAAGAAGGAGTCGGGCGTCGATCTGACCAAGGACCGCATGGCCCTGCAGCGGCTCAAGGAAGCCGCCGAGAAGGCCAAGATCGAGCTGTCGTCGGCGAGCCAGACCGAGATCAACCAGCCGTTTATTTCCATGGACCCCAAGACCAGCCAGCCACTGCACCTGGTCATGAAGCTGACCCGGGCCAAGCTGGAAAGCCTGGTCGACGATCTGATCAACAAGTCGCTGAAGCCCTGTGACGCGGCGCTGAAAGATGCGGGCCTGGCCAAGGGCGAGATCGACGAGGTGATCCTGGTCGGCGGCATGACCCGCATGCCCAAGGTCATGGAGGCGGTGACCAAGTTCTTCGGCAAGGAGCCGCACAAGGGCGTCAACCCCGACGAGGTTGTGGCCATGGGCGCGGCGATCCAGGCCGGCGTGCTGCAGGGCGACGTCAAGGACGTGGTGCTGCTGGACGTCACGCCGCTGTCGCTGGGCATCGAGACGCTGGGCGGCGTGTTCACCCGGCTGATCGACCGCAACACCACCATCCCGACCAAGAAGAGCCAGATCTTCTCGACCGCCGAGGACAACCAGACCGCGGTGACGATCCGGGTCTTCCAGGGCGAGCGCGAGATGGCCGCCGACAACAAGATGCTGGGCCAGTTCAATCTGGAGTCGATCCCGCCGGCGCCGCGCGGCGTTCCGCAGATCGAGGTGACCTTCGACATCGATGCCAACGGCATCGTTTCGGTCAGCGCCAAGGACAAGGCCACCGGCAAGGAGCAGCGGATCACCATCCAGGCCTCCGGCGGGCTGTCGGACAACGACATCGAGCGCATGGTCAAGGAGGCCGAGGAGAACGCCGAGGCCGACAAGGAGCGTCGCGAGCTGGTGGAGGCGAGGAACCACGCCGAAGGCCTGATCCACGCCACCGAGAAGTCCGTGAAGGAGCATGGCGACAAGGTCGATCCGACCACCATCGAGGCGATCGAGATGTCGATCCGCAACCTCAAGGAAGCGCTCGAGGGCGAGGATGCCGGCAAGATCAAGGCCCGCATCCAGGACGTCATGGAAAGCTCGATGAAGCTGGGCGAGGCGATCTACAAGGCGCAGTCCGAGGCCGAGGAGGCCAGCGAGGGCGAGCCTTCGGCGGTGGATGACGAGATCGTCGACGCCGAGTTCGAGGACGTCGACGACCAGAACAAGAAGGCCTCGTAATCCCGTGACACGCGGTACGCGGTCCGCCGTCCCCGGCGGGCCGCTCTTGCGTTCAGTGAAGGGGTCCGCCGGTTATGGCTAAGCGCGATTACTACGACGTTCTGGGGGTCAAGAAGGGCGCCTCGGACGACGACATCAAGAAGGCGTACCGGGCCAAGGCGCGCGAGCTTCACCCTGACCGCAACCCCGACAAGCCGGACTCGGCGGACAAGTTCAAGGAAGTGAACGAGGCCTACGACGTCCTCAAGGACGGCCAGAAGAAGGCCGCCTATGACCGCTTCGGCCACGCCGCCTTCGACGGCGGTATGGGCGGGGCCGGGGCCGGCGGCTTCCGCCCCGGTGCCGGCGGCCAGCAGGGCGGGGCGGATTTCGCTTCGGCCTTCTCGGACATCTTCGACGACCTGTTCGGCAACTTCGCCCAGGGCGGGGGCCCGCGGCGGCAGGGTCGGGCGACCCGCGGCTCGGACCTGCGCTACAACCTGCGGGTGTCGCTCGAGGATGCCTGGCGCGGCCGGCAGTCGGCGATCCGGGTGCCGGGTTCGGTGGCCTGCGAGACCTGTTCGGGCACCGGCGCCGAGGGCGGCGCCGAGCCCAGCACCTGCCCGACCTGTTCGGGCATGGGCAAGGTCAGGGCGCAGCAGGGCTTCTTCACCGTCGAGCGGACCTGCCCGACCTGCTCGGGCCGCGGTCAGATCATCAAGAACCCCTGCGCCGCCTGCGGCGGTGCCGGCCGGGTCCAGAAGGAGCGCTCGCTCAACGTCAACATCCCGCCAGGGGTCGAGACCGGCACCCGCATCCGCCTGGCCGGCGAGGGCGAGGCCGGGCTGCGGGGCGGCCCGCCGGGCGATCTCTACATCTTCATCGAGGTGGCCCCGCACGCCATCTTCGAGCGCGAGGGGCAGAACCTGTTCTGCCGCATCCCGGTGTCGATGCCCACAGCGGCCCTTGGCGGCGAGATCGAGGCGCCCACCATCGACGGCGGCCGCACCCGGGTTAAGGTGCCGGCGGGGGTTCAGTCGGGCCGCCAGCTGCGCCTGCGCGGCAAGGGCATGCCGCCGCTGAGGGGCAGCGGCCACGGCGACCTGATGATCGAGCTTGCGGTGGAGACGCCGGTCAATCTGACCGGGCGCCAGAAGGAGCTGCTGAAGGAGTTCGAGGCCGCCGGCAAGGACAACAACCCCGAGGGGCAGGACTTCTTCTCGCGGGTGCGCAGCTTCTGGGAAGGCAAGAAGTAGCCGCCCCCGGGTCCCGCGCCACACCTTGACAGCGGCCGCGCCGGCCTGTCCCCTGGTGCTTCCGCCCGCCTGGGAAGCGCCATGAGCCTCGACCTCGCATCGCTGTCGCTGTTCGCCGCCGCGCTGATGGTCGCCGCCGGGGCGCCCGGACCTTCTGTCGTGGCGCTGGTCTGCCGGGTGATCGCTGCCGGCTGGCGCGATGTTCTGCCGTTCCTGGCCGCCATGTGGATCGGCGAGATCCTGTGGCTGCTGGCAGCGGTTTTCGGGCTCGGGGCGCTGGCCGAGGCCTTTCACGAAGCCTTCCTGGTGCTGAAATGGGCCGGCATCGCCTATCTGGTCTGGCTCGCCTGGGGGATGTGGCGGGCGGAACCCGGCGGGGCGGCCGCGGCGCTGCCTTCTGCCCGGGCGCCGCGGCGGATGTTCATGGCCGGCATGGCGGTGACCCTGGGCAACCCGAAGATCATGGTGTTCTACCTGGCGCTCCTGCCCAACCTCGTGCCGGTCGGGGCACTGACGGGATCGGACGCGGCGGCGCTGGCGGCAACGGCGCTGCTGGTACTGGCGGCGGTGGACCTTGCGTGGGTGGCGGTGGCCGGCCGTGCCCGGCGGCTTTTGCGCTCGCCGCGGGCGGTCAGGATCGCCAACCGGGTCGGCGCCGGGCTTCTGGGCGGTGCGGCCGGGGCGATGGCGGCGAACTGAGGCGCCTGAACGGGATCGCCCCTCGCCCCGCCGCTTCCCGGGGCGCTCCCCACCCGCCCTCCCTCGCGCCCCGGAGCCGGCGGGGCGAGGGAGGGCGGGATGCGACTTGCGGGGGTTGGCGCTCTGGTTCCGGGTGCGACGCCGGGATCGGCGCGTGATGCCATCCGATGTCGGGACCCGCGCGCAGGGCGGCCCCGCAAGGGGCCGCGGGCGCGCGGGCCGGGCCCAAACCGTTGGAGCGCGCCAGCCGCAGGCGGGCGGCGACGGAGGGCGGGAGCGCCCCGGGCGCCGCGCCTCACGACCCAGGTCCCTCGCACGTCAGGCGGGGAAACGGTCCGGTGGTCCGTTTCCCTTTCCGCCTCACCCCACCCTGCACGCGGCCATCACCGCCATGTTGAGGATGTCGCTGACGGTGGAGGTGGTTGAGCAGAGCTGGATCGGCTTGTCGACGCCGGACAGGATCGGCCCGATGACCGTCGCCCCGGCCATCTCCTGCATCAGCTTGACCGAGATCGAGGCCGAGTGCCGCGCCGGCACCACCAGGATGTTGGCCGGGCCGGAAAGGCGGCAGAACGGGTAGCTTCTGCGCACCTCCTCGTTCAGGGCCACGTCCACAGTCATCTCGCCATCGAACTCGAAATCGACGCCGCGCGCCTCGAGGATCCTGGGCGCCTCGGCCATCTTCACGGCCCGCTCGCTGACCGGATAGCCGAAGTTGGAGAAGCTGGCGAAGGCCACCCGCGGCTCGAGGCCCAGGTCGCGGGCGACCGTGGCCGCCCGCTCGGCGATGACGGCAAGGTCCTCGGCCTCGGGCCATTCATGCACCAGCGTGTCGGCGATCAGCACCAGCCGGCCGCGCAGCAGCACCGCGGTGACCCCGACCGCCCCGTCGCGCGGCCCGGCATCGAAGACGTGGTTCAGGAGTGCCAGCACATGCGCCGACTTGCGGGTGGCGCCGGTGACCATGCCGTCGGCCATGTCGTGCCTGAGCAGCAGCGCGCTGAACACGTGCCGGTCGCGGGAGGCCATGACATGGGCGTCGCGCTGGTCGATGCCGCGCCGCTGCAGGCGCCGGTAGAGCGTCGCCTTCATCTCTTCGAGATTGCCCACGCTGGCGGCGTTGACGATCTCCAGGTCGTCGATCGCCTCGGGCATGCCGGCGGCGGCAAGGAACTCCTGGACCTGCTCGCGCCGGCCCACCACCACCGGCTGGCCCAGCCCGCCGCGCTTGAAGGCGACGGCCGCCCGCACCACGTGCTCGTCATCGCCCTCGGCGAACAGGATCCGCGCCTGCTCGCGCCGGGCCCGTGCATAAAGCGACTGCAGGATCGCCGCGGTCGGGTCGAGCCGCGCCTTGAGGTCGGCCTCGTAGGCCTCCATGTCGACGATCGGCCGCCGCGCCGCGCCTGACTTTACGCCGGCCCGCGCCACCGCCGGCGGCACCACGTGGATCAGCCGCGGATCGAAAGGCGTCGGGATGATGTAGTCGGGACCGAAGCTCAGCTTGCGGCCATAGGCCAGCGCCACCTCGTCGGGCACGTCGTCGCGGGCCAGCCGCGCCAGCGCCGAGGCGCAGGCAAGCTTCATCTCTTCGTTGATGGCGCGGGCGTGGATGTCGAGCGCGCCGCGGAAGAGATAGGGAAAGCCCAGCACGTTGTTGACCTGGTTGGGATAGTCGGACCGCCCGGTGGCGATGATGACGTCGGGCCGAACCTCGCGGGCCTCCTCGGGGGTGATCTCCGGATCGGGATTGGCCATGGCGAAGATCACCGGATGTTCGGCCATGGTCCGCACCATGGCCGGCGTCACCGCGCCCTTGGCCGAGACGCCAAGGAACACGTCGGCGCCCTTCATCGCTTCCTCAAGCGTTCGCGCCCTGGTCTCGATCGCGTGCGCCGACTTCCACTGGTTCATGCCCTCGGTGCGACCCTTGTAGATCACGCCCTTGGTGTCGCAGGCGATGCAGTTCTCGTGCCGGGCCCCCATCGCCTTCAGAAGCTCGATGCAGGCAATGCCGGCGGCGCCGGCCCCGTTCAGCACGATCCGGCAATCCTCGATCTTCTTGCCGGTCAGGTGCAGCGCGTTCATCAGCCCGGCGGCACAGATCACGGCGGTGCCGTGCTGGTCGTCGTGGAAGACGGGAATGTCCATCTCCTCCTTCAGGCGCTGCTCGATGATGAAGCATTCCGGAGCCTTGATGTCCTCGAGGTTGATGCCGCCGAAGCTGGGGCCCATCAGCCGGACCGCGCGGCAGAACTCGTCGGGGTCCTCGGTGTCGAGCTCGATGTCGATGGCGTTGACGTCGGCGAAGCGCTTGAACAGCACCGCCTTGCCCTCCATCACCGGCTTGGAGGCCAGCGCGCCGAGATTGCCGAGGCCGAGGATCGCGGTGCCGTTGGTGATCACCGCGACCAGGTTGCCCTTGGAGGTGTAGTCATAGGCCGTTCCCGGATCCTCGGCGATGGCCCGGACCGGGACGGCGACGCCCGGCGAGTAGGCAAGGCTGAGGTCGCGCTGCGTCGCCATCGGCGTCGACGCGTTGATCTCCAGCTTTCCCGGGCGCGGGTGCAGGTGATAGTGCAGCGCTTCCTCGTCGGTAAGCCGCGTCTTGTGCGCCATGCTGGGGTATCCTTCCCGTTGCCTGGTTGGGACTGTATGGGTGCCCCGGGGTTGGCACAAGGCAGGCCTGTCCCCGAAGCCGCGCGGCGCGGCCCGCCCGGTGTCAGCGTCGCCGCCGCCGCGCCCCACCCAGCCGCGGGGTACTGATCAGGCCCTCGTAGGAGTTCGTCAGGATTTCCGCCTCGGTCCGTGCTGCGATCTCGCGGCCAAGGGCGATGGTCACCGCCACCGTGGAATAGAGCAGCACCGGCTCGCCCGCCATTCCGGCGACCCGCAACACCACCCAGATCGCCAAGAGGATCGCGGCCTTGATCCCGATCCCCACAAGCATGACCTTTCGGGTCACCCGCCGCAGGAAATCCTCGGTGGTTTTCAGCGGCCGCAGCCCCTGGATGAACTGGGCCCCCTCGTGCAGTTGTCGGGACACCAGGTAGGGGTCGAACTTCACCGTGAAGATCAGCCACGAGAACAGCGCCATGCAGGGAACCAGCACGACCGTGAAGAGCAGGCTGGAAGGGTCCTGAAGGTCGCGTTCCAGCATCGATCCGGGCACCAGGTAGTGGGCGCCGGTGGCGATCAGGCCGACCAGCACGGCGCCCCGCACCGCCGCGTCGCCAACGGCATAGTCGAGCGGGATCGGCATCGGCATGGTGCGGCCGGTGCGGACCTGGGTCACCGGCAGCTCGCGATAGGTGCTGTAGGTGACGAGGATCGCCCAGAAGATCGCCAGCGCCAGAACCCCGGCCAGGGCACCTCGGGCGATCCCGCCGGTGACCTGCTCGCCCGCGTCCTCCAGCACCCAGACCCCGACCGAGGCCGCGACGCTGGACGCGGTCAAAACCCCGGTGCCACTGCCGACGCCGCGCTTGTCGATGGCGATGACGCAGCCGGTCGCGATCAGCGCGCCGAGGACCAGCCAGGCGACGGGCGCCCAGAAGCTGCCGCCGGCATGGAACACCCGGACCGCGGCCATGGCGTTCAGCACCGCCAGGACCACCGCGACGATCCGCGTCCAGGTCTCGTAGCGCCGCTCGGTCGCGGTGCCGCCCTTCTCCAGTGGCCGGAAATAGGGCACGAACGGCTTCAGCGCCGAGATCAGCGACGCCGCCTCGACATAGGGCAGAAATCCCAGGATCAGCAGGCCCACGCCGATCCTGACCCCGCCGCCGGCGATCAGGTAGTCGTGGATCCTGACCAGCGCGTAGGTGTCGACCAGCCGCGCCAGCTCGGCCGCCGGCACAGCGAGGCCCGGCACCGGCACAACCATCCCGGCATGGTAGACCGCCACCATGGCCAGGCTGGTCAGGTACTTGCGCACCGTCTGTCGCGGCATGTCGCGCCAGTCGGGGACGACGGCCATTACTCGGGCGCCCCCGGCACCGTTCCGGGCAGACCATCGCGTATCTCGATGGCCACGACCCGCACCGTCAGGGTGATGACGCCGAGGACGAGGAACATGGCCAGGAGCAGCCCGGCCCGCGAAAGGCTCTCCCGAACGCTCGGGCGCCGGTATCCGCCGAGGCTGGTTTTGTGGTCCATCCCTCCGGTCCCCCGAAAGGAAGTCTGGGCGGTGCGGCGCCCGCCTGTCAACGGCGCCGTCGCAGACCCCAGGGCGACACCCGGATCAGATCGAAGCGGGATCGGGAACCTTTTCAGCCTGAATCAGGCCGGAGCGGTCTTGGTCCGGTCCGCCACGAAGTCGGCCACGCCGAGCGCCGGGTGCGGGCCGACCGAGGCCCGGCAGCCGGGGCGCGCCCACGAGGCGGCGTAATGCGGCGAGGTCATCGACAACTGGTGCTCGAGCCACTGCAGGCCTGGTTTCGGCGTCGTCGAGCGCGTGCAGGTGTAGCTGGTCGGCGAGCGCCAGCCAGACGTCAACGGCGTCCTCGGAAGTGGGGTCGCTGCCGGCGCCGAGTCTGTCGGCCACCCGCCGCACCAGCGTGTCGGTGTCGAGCGGCTTGCGCGACAGGTCCTCGAACACCGCCCTGGTGTCCGCTGCGGTGTCGTTCTGGTAGAGCCCGGTTCCCCACATGCCCATTGCCGCCCTCCGCCTTGCGTGTCGCCGGCACCCTTCCTAGGAATGACGGCGAAATGGTGACCGGGGCCCCCGCATGAGCGACGCCGTCACGCCGATGATGGCGCAATATCTCGAGATCAAGTCCGAGCATGCCGATGCGCTGCTGTTCTACCGCATGGGCGACTTCTATGAGCTGTTCTTCGAGGATGCGGCACTGGCGGCCGAGGCGCTGGACATCGCGCTGACCAAGCGAGGCAAGCATCTTGGCCAGGATATCAGCATGTGCGGGGTGCCGGCGCATTCGGCCGAGGGGTATCTTCTGACCCTGATCCGCAAGGGTTTTCGCGTCGCCATCGCCGAGCAGATGGAAAGCCCCGAGCAAGCCAAGCGCCGCGGCGGCAAGACGGTGGCCCGCGAGGTGGTGCGGCTGGTCACGCCGGGCACGCTGACCGAGGACACGCTGTTGGACGCGCGGCGGCACAACTATCTCGCCGCCTATGCGGTGGTGCGCGAGGCGGCGGCGCTGGCCTGGGCGGATGTCTCGACCGGCGATGTCACCGTCACCCCCTGCCCGCGCCCGGCGCTGCTGCCGCTGCTGGCCCGGCTGGCCCCGCGCGAGCTGCTGGTGACCGGGGCTCTGGAGGAAGAGCTGCGCGGGGTGGCGTCGGAGGCCGGCGTGACGCTCACGCCGCTGTCGCCGGCCAGCTTTGACAGCACCGCCGCCGAGGCGCGGCTGGGCGAGCTCTACGGCGTCGGGGTGATGGACGGCTTCGGGGCCTTCGGCCGGGCCGAGCTGGCGGCGCTGGGCGCCATTGCCGATTATCTGGCGCTGACCCAGAAGGGGCGGCTGCCGCTGCTCAGGCCCCCGGTGCTGGAGCGGGCCGGCGGCACGGTGCAGATCGACGCCGCAACCCGCCGCAACCTGGAATTGACTCGCAACCTGTCGGGCGGTCGGGATGGCACCTTGCTGCGCACCATCGACCGCACCGTCACCGGCGGCGGGGCGCGGCTGCTGGAGGCGCGGCTCAACAGCCCGTCGACGGATCCGCAAGTGATCGCCGGCCGGCTTGACGCGGTCGGGGCGCTGGCCGAGGATCCGGGGCTGGGCTCCGATCTGCGCACTGCGCTGCGCGGGGTGCCGGACATCGAGCGGGCGTTGTCGCGGCTGGCGCTGGGCCGTGGCGGCCCGCGCGATCTTGCCGCGATCCGCGACGGGCTGGCCCGGGCGGCCGAGATCGGCGCGACGCTGACCGGGCGCGACCTGCCGGCGCTGGTGGCGCGCGCTGCGGGCGACCTTGCCGGGCGTGACGACCTTTGCGCGTTGCTTGACGCGGCGCTCGTGGCCGAACCGCCGCTGCTGGCCCGCGACGGCGGCCTTGTCGCCGCCGGATACGACAGCGAACTGGACGAGACCCGGGCCCTGCGCGACGAGGGCCGTGGCGTGATCGCCGCCCTGCAGGCGGACTATGCGGCCGAGACCGGGATTGCGGCGCTGAAGATCAGGCACAACAACGTGCTCGGCTATTTCATCGAGACGCCGGCGACGCATCAGGCGAAGATGCTGGCGCCGCCCTTGAGCGCCACCTTCATCCACCGCCAGACCACCGCCAACCAGCTTCGTTTCACCACTCCGAAGCTGGGCGAGCTGGAGACCCGGATCCTGAACGCCGCCGGCCATGCGCTGGACCTGGAGAAACGCATCTTCGACCGCCTTGTCGGGGCGGTGACGCAAGCGGCGGCGGCGATCGGGGTGACCGCCCGGGCGCTGGCCGAACTCGATCTCGCCGCAGCGCTGGCCGATCTGGCGCTGGCGGCGGACTGGGTCCGGCCCTCGGTGGGCGCCGGGCGCGACTTTGCCATCGAGGGCGGCCGGCACCCGGTGGTCGAGGCGGCGCTGGCGCGGGCTGGCGAGACCGGGTTTGTCGCCAACGACTGCGATCTGACCGCCGAGGGCGAGGCGGCGCGGCCGGTCTGGCTGGTCACCGGGCCGAACATGGCCGGCAAGTCCACCTTCCTGCGCCAGAATGCGCTGATCGCCATCCTTGCCCAGATGGGCAGCTTCGTACCGGCACGGGCGGCGCGGATCGGCGTGGTCGAGCAGATCTTCAGCCGCGTCGGGGCCGGGGACGACCTTGCCCGGGGGCGGTCCACCTTCATGGTCGAGATGGTGGAGACGGCGGCGATCCTGAACCAGGCCGGCGCGGGCGCGCTGGTGATCCTCGACGAGATCGGCCGCGGGACCGCGACCTGGGACGGGCTGTCCATCGCCTGGGCGGTGCTGGAGCATCTGCACGACGTCAACCGCTGCCGCACGCTTTTCGCCACCCATTACCACGAGATGACGGCGCTGGCGGCGCGGCTTGCGGGCCTGCGCAACGTGCATGTGGCGGTGAAGGAATGGCAGGGCGAGGTGATCTTCCTGCACGAGGTGAGGGAGGGCGTGGCCGACCGCTCCTACGGGGTGCAGGTAGCGCGGCTGGCGGGGCTGCCGGCGGCGGTGATCGCCCGGGCGCGGGACGTGCTCGAGGCGCTGGAAGCGGGCGAGCGCGAAGGCGGCGGCAGTGGCAGGGCGCGGGCGATCGTCGACGACCTGCCGCTGTTCAGTGCCGCGCCGCCGGTGACGCCGAAACCGGCACCGGCGGGGCCGTCACCGCTGGAGGCGCGGCTGGCCGAGGTGCATCCCGACGCGCTGACCCCGCGCGAGGCCCTTGATCTCATCTACGCACTGAAGGCGATGCTGGCCGAGTGACTGGAGGTGGCGGTGCTGCGCCTCGCTGCCGTGGCCATGGGGTGCGACGCCAGGGCGACGCCGGGGGGCTCGATGCCCCCCGGTGGCGCCGCGTCTCTCCCGCGTGCCGGGAAGATCCGCTCCGGGCGGGAGAGGGCGCCGCCTTCGGCCCCATCGAGGGGCCACAAGGGGAGCATCGCGGCGGTCGCTGACGCTCCGGTCCCGGCGCTGCCGGTGCACCTAGCCGTCGAAGCTGAGCGCGTTGCGGATCAGTTCCACCTGCCCGAAGGCATCCACCAGCGCCACGTCGAAGCGCATGTCGCCGGTCATTCCGCGCTCGGCCATCCAGGCCTCCGCCGCCTGGCCGAGCCGCGCCCGTTGGCGTCGGCCAAGGCTTTCGGCCGCCGCGGCAAGCGAGCGTCGGGCCTTCACCTCGACAAAGACCGTCACGGCGCCGTCGCCGAAGATCAGGTCGATCTCGCCCGCGGGGGTGCGGGCCCGACGGCCGAGCTCGGTCATCGCCTCGGCGACGTAGAGATCGGCCACCGCTTGCTCGGCGAGAAGCCCCTTGTGGAAATTCGCCGATCCCTGCCAGGTCGCGGTGTTCATGCGTTCCCCTGCTTCATTTCCAGTGCGCGCTGGTAGACCTGCCGCCGCGGCAGGCCCAACGCCCCTGCCACGCTATCCGCCGCTTCCCTAACGCTTCCTTGCCTCAGCGCCGCCGCCAGCGCCGCATCGAGATCGGCGGCTGCCACCACCTCGGGCACCGGCGGCCCGATGACGATCACCGCCTCGCCCCTGGGCGCCGGCTCCCCGGCCAGCGCCTCGGCGAGTTCGGCAAGGCTGCCGCGGCGCACCTCCTCGAAGCGCTTGGTGAGTTCGCGGCAGATTGCCGCCTTTCGCATCCCGCCGAGGGTATCGGCCATCACCGCCAGCGTCGCCGCCAGCCGACGCGGCGCCTCGAAGAAGATCAGCGTCGCCGGCACGGTGGCCAGGGCCGCCAGTTCATCCTTCAGCGCCGCCGCCCTGGTGGCGGGAAATCCGGCGAAGAGGAACCGGTCGGTGGGCAGGCCGGCGACGCTGAGCGCGGCCAGGACCGCCGAGGCGCCGGGCACCGCGTTGACCGGGATGCCGGCCTCGACACATTCGGTCACCAGACGATAGCCGGGGTCGGCGACCAGCGGCGTGCCCGCGTCCGAGACATAGGCCAGTGCCTTGCCCTCGGTCATCAGCGCCATCAGCCGCGGCCGAACCTTCGCGCCGTTATGGTCGTGGTAGGCGATCAGCGGCCGCCCGGCGAGCGCCAGCCCGTGGATGTCCATCAGCTTGCGGGCACGGCGGGTATCCTCGGCCGCCAGCACGTCGGCCTCGCGCAGCACCTCGAGCCCGCGGAGCGTGATGTCCGCCGCCGTGCCGATGGGCGTCGCCACCAGATAGAGCCCCGCCGCCAGCGCCATTGCCACCACCCGTATTGCCTCGGGCGCCCGCCCCAGGGCGAAGGCCCGGGCGCTTGCCCTGTCGCCGGCGCCGGTTTACTTGCCCGGGGCCGGGCTCTACTCTGTCGTCATCCGCGCGGTGGCTGCAAGCCCGCCGCAGTTGCAATGGGGCCACGGTGCGCTGACGGCATACCGAAGGCCCGCCGCCAGGTCCACGCATGACTGAGACAAGCCGCTTCATCCGATCGCCGTTCCTGGGCCGCTTCGCGGCCCTGGCCACCGCGCTTCTCGTCGCCGCCTGCGACCTGCCGGCACCGGGGCCCGGCCGCGGCGTCGATCCCTCGGCGCCGGTGACGGTGGCGCTGATGCTGCCCATGGATGCCGCCGATCCGGCCGCCGCGGCGCTTGGCCGCGACCTTGCCGCTGCCGCCCGCCTGGCCGCCGGCGACGTCAACGGGGCGGTGCTGAACCTGCGCCTCTACGCTGCCGACAATGATCCGGCTGCGGCCGCCGCCGCCGCCCGGACGGCACTGGACGAGGGCGCCGCGATCATCCTCGGCCCGCTCTATGGCGGCGATGCCGCCGCCGTCGGCCCCATTGCCGCCGCCGGTGGCGTGCAGGTCTTCAGTTTCTCCAACAACGCTGCGGTGGCTGGCGCCAATGTCTGGGTCCTCGGTACCGGGTATCGCGATACCGCCGAACGGGTCGTGCAGTACGCGCGCGATGACGGCGCCACGCGCATCGGCGTCGCCTATCCCGAGGGTATCGACGGCGACACCGCCAATGCCGCCGCCGTGGCCGCCATCGCCGCAAGCGGCGGTGCCTTGGCGGCCAGCGTGAGCTATCCGCTGTCGGCCGAAGGCATCACCGAGACCGCGCCGGCCATCGCCACCACCATGCGTGGGGCGGGTGCCGAGGCGCTGGTCCTGACCGACGGACCGACCCAGGGACTGACCTACCTGACCGAAGTCCTGCGCGGCACCGGCTTGCGCGACACCCGGTTCGTGGGCCTGCAGCGGTGGGACCTGGGCGAGCGCACCCTCAGCCAGCCCGGCCTGCAGGGCGGAGTCTTCGCTGGCCCCGATCCGGCGCTGTCGGCGCTTTTCGCGCAGCGCTTCCGCGATGCCTATGGCCACGATCCGCACCCACTGGCCGGCCTCGCCTATGATGGCGTGGCGGCGATCGGCGCGCTTGTGGCCGAGGCCCGGGCCGATGGCGCCGCCGACCCGTTCTCGGACGAGCGCCTGACCCAGCCGCAGGGTTTCGCCGGCGTCGCCGGCATCTTCCGCTTCCGCCCCGACAACACCGCCGAGCGGGGGCTGGCGGTGTTCAGGGTCGAGAGTGGCGAGGCGGTGCTGGTCAGTCCGGCGCCGCGCCGCTTTGCCGAGGAGTTCCAGTACGGTGGCGCCTGAGGATACCGGGGCACAGCCCTCCGGCACCGGGGCGCCGCAGCCCGGCATCGGTGCGGCACCCCTGAGCCTGCGCAGCGGGCTGGCGCGGCAGCTGGCGGCGCTCAAGGCCGACGGCGCCGACAGCGATGCCCTGCGCCGGGCGGCGGTGGAACGGCTGAGCGCCGCCAACCAGGAGGAGCGGTCGCGCCTCGCCGCGGCGCTCAGGTCCGACCCGTTCGATGTGCGCCCGGCGCTGTCCGCCTACTCGGCCCTCGCCGATCAGCTGGTGCTCGGGGCCCTCGACACCGCGCTTACCTACCTGCACCCCAGGCCGACGCCAACCGCGGCCGAGTCGATCGCGGTCCTGGCCGTCGGCGGCTATGGCCGCGCCGAAATGGCGCCGTATTCCGATGTGGACCTGTTGTTCCTGACCCCCTGGAAGCAGACCCCCTGGGGCGAAAGCGTCATCGAATCGGTGCTGTATATCCTGTGGGACCTGCGGCTCAAGGTCGGCCATTCGGTCCGCACGGTGGCCGACTGCATCCGGCTCGGCAAGTCGGACCTGACCATCCGCACCGCGCTTCTGGAGAACCGTTTTCTTGCCGGCGACCGGTCGCTGGCCGACGATCTGGACGCGCGGCTGTGGAAAGAGGTCTTCGCCCGCACCGGGTCGGAATTCGTCGAGGCCAAGCTGGAGGAGCGCGACCAGCGGCACCGGCGCAACGGCGGCTTTCGCTATGTGAACGAGCCCAACGTCAAGGAAGGCAAGGGCGGACTGCGCGACCTGCAGACGCTGTACTGGATCGCCAAGTACCTCAACCATGTGCGCCGGCCCGAGGAGCTGGTGCAGGCGGGCGTCTTCACCGCCGAGGAGTTCGCCAGCTTCCGCCAGGCCGAGGATTTCCTCTGGGCGGTGCGCTGCCAGACGCACCTTCTGGCCGGTCGCGCCGCCGAGCAGCTTACCTTCGATGTGCAGGTCGAGGTCGCCCGCGCCATGGGCTTTGCCGACAGTGGCGGCCGCCGCGACGTCGAGCATTTCATGCAGCGCTATTTTACCCATGCCCGGCAGGTGGGCGAACTGACCCGCATCTTCCTGGCCGGGCTGGAGGCGCGGCACGTCAAGCGCGGTCCGGGGCTGGCGCGGCAGCTGATGAACGTCTTCTCCGCCTCGGCCCCGGCGCCGGCGGAGGGTTATACCCTGCGCCACGGCCGGCTTGACGTCACCGACCCCGAGGCGTTCCACCGCGACCCGGTCAACATCCTGCGGCTGTTCCAGGAGGGCCTGCGCACCGGCACGCTGGTGCATCCCGACTCGCTGCGGCTGGTCACCGCCTCGCTGCACCTGATCGACGACAGGCTGCGCAACGATCCCGAGGCCAACGCCATCTTCCTCGACCTGCTGCTCAACCACGGCAATCCCGAACGGGCGCTGAGACGGCTGAACGAGACCGGCGTGCTTGGACAGTTCATCCCCGAGTTCGGGCGCATCGTGGCGATGACGCAGTTCAACATGTACCACCACTACACGGTGGACGAGCACACCATCCAATGCATCTCGCACCTTTTCAGGTGCGAGCAGGGCGCGCTGCAGGACGAGCTGCCGGTGGCCTCCGAGATCCTCAAGAAGGGCGTCAACCGCCGCGTCCTTTACGTGGCGCTGCTGCTGCACGACATCGGCAAGGGCCAGGTGCGGCCGCATTCCGAGATCGGCGCCGAGGTGGCGCGCGAGCTGTGCCCGCGGCTGGGGATGCCGCCCGACGAGACCGAGCAGGTGGAGTGGCTGGTCGCCAATCACCTGCTGATGTCCGACACCGCGCAGAAGCGCGACATTGCCGATCCCAGCACCATCCGTGCCTTTGCAGAGCACGTGAAAAGCCCCACCCGGCTGAAGCTGCTGCTGGTCCTGACCGCCTGCGACATCCGCGGCGTCGGCCCCGGCGTCTGGAACAACTGGAAGGCCATGCTTCTGCGTGGCCTCTATCGCGACACCCTGGCGGTGCTGACCGGCGATACCACCAAGCTCGATCGGCCCGACCGCGTGGCCAAGGCCAAGCGCGACCTGCGCAAGTACCTGCGCGACAAGGGCTGGACCCGGTCCGCCATCGACCGCGAGTCGGCGCGCCACTACACGCCCTACTGGCTCGGCCTCGACCCCTCGACACGGGAGATCTTCGCCGAGCTGATCCCGCAGATCCGTGCCGACGAGCCGGTCTCGTCCATCGAGGCCGACGAGGCGCATGACGCCACCCGCGCCTGCTTCGTGATGCCCGACCATCCCGGCATCTTCTCGCGCTTCGCCGGGGCACTGGCGCTTGCCGGCGCAAATGTCGTGGATGCGCGCACCTATACCACCAAGGACGGCATCGCCACGGCGGTGTTCTGGATCCAGGACGGCGAGGGCAAGCCCTACGAGAAGGCCCGGCTGACGCGCCTCAGAAAGGCGATCGCCCAGACCCTCAAGGGCGAGGTCAAGGCCCGCGACGCGCTGGCCGAGCGCGACCGGGTCAAGAAGCGCGAACGCGATTTCTCGGTTCCCACCTCGATCACCTTCGACAATGACGGCTCGGAGATCTTCACCATCATCGAAGTCGATACCCGCGACCGGCCCGGGCTGCTTTTCGACCTCACCCGGACGCTGGCCTCGCAGGCGATCTCGATCTCGTCGGCCATCGTGGCCACCTATGGCGAGCAGGCGGTGGACAGCTTCTATGTCAAGGACCTGTTCGGGCTGAAGATCCACTCCCGCGCCAAGCAGGAGCTGCTGGCCGAGCGGCTCAGGCAGGCGATCAAGCGCGGTGTCGAGAGGGCCAAGGCTTGACCCGACCGGTCCGGCTGATGGCGGGGTTCCTGACCGTCGGCGGCTGGACCATGGCCAGCCGGCTGCTGGGTTTCGTGCGCGACATCATGATTGCCGCGTTCCTGGGCACCGGGCCGATGGCCGAGGCGTTCCTGATCGCCTTCTCGCTGCCGAACATGTTTCGCCGCTTCTTTGCCGAGGGCGCCTTCAACACGGCGTTCGTGCCGATCTTCGCCAAGAAGGTCGAGGCCGGCGAGGATGCCCGCGCCTTCGCCAACGATGCCATGTCGGGGCTGGCCACGCTGCTGATCGCGGTGACGGTGCTGGCGCAGGTGTTCATGCCGCTGCTGATCCTGGCGCTGGCCAGCGGCTTTGCCGGCGACGAGCGTTTCGATCTCGCCGTGCATTATGGTCGTGTGTGCTTTCCGTACCTGCTGTTCATCTCCATCGCGGCGCTGATGAGCGGGGTCCTGAACGCGCTGGGCCGGTTCGCCGCCGCCGCCGCCGCGCCGGTCCTGCTGAACATCGTGCTGATTGCCGCCATGGCCCTGGCCGGTGCCGCCGGCTGGGACATGGGCAACTCGCTGGTCTGGGCGGTGTCGCTGGCGGGGCTGGCGCAACTGGTGCTGGTCTGGGTGGCGGTAGAGCGCGCCGGGCTGCGGCTGCGCCCGCGCCGGCCCCGTATGACGCCCGAGCTGAAGCGGCTGGCGGTGATCGCCTTTCCGGCGGCGCTGGCCGGCGGCGTGGTGCAGGTCAATCTGGTGGTGGGGCGGCAGGTGGCCTCGTTCTTCGAGGGCGCGGTGGCTTGGCTCTCCTATGCCGACCGGCTCTACCAGCTGCCGCTCGGCGTGGTCGGCATCGCCATCGGCGTGGTGCTGCTGCCGGAGCTGTCGCGGCGGCTGAGGGCCGGCGACGCGCAAGGCGGCGCCCAGGCGGTGAACCGGGCGGCCGAGTTCGCGCTGCTCTTGACGCTGCCCTCGGCGGTGGCACTGATGGTGATCCCCGGGGCGCTGGTCGGCGCGCTGTTCGAGCGCGGCGCCTTTGCCGCCTCCGACACCGCGGCGACGGCGCTGGCGGTGGCAGTCTATGGCGCCGGCCTGCCCGCCTTCGTGCTGCAGAAGGTGCTGGCGCCGATCTACTTCGCCCGCGAGGACACCCGCACGCCGTTCCGCTATTCGCTGTGGTCGATGCTGGTCAATGCCGGGGTAGCGATCGGACTGTCGCCAGTGATCGGCTTCATCGCCTCGGCGGTGGCGACGACGCTGGCCGGCTGGACCATGCTCTATCAGCTCTGGCGCGGCGCCCGGCGCTTCGGCGATGCGGGGTCTGCCGATGACAGGTTGCGGCGGGCGGCTCCGCGCATCCTGGCCGCCAGCGGAATCATGGGCGCGGCACTTCTGGCCGGGACCTGGGCCATGGACGGGCTGCTGGCGGCGCCGGGTACCCGGCTTGTGGCGCTCGCGGTGCTGGTTCTCGGCGGCGGGGCGGTCTATGGCGCCGCCGCGCTGGCCCTCGGCGCGGTCAGGCTGGCGGATCTCAGGGCGGCGTTCCGCCGCCGCCCGGCGGCCTAGACGTTCCGACTGCTTTGGCCCGAGGCGATTCCGACCGGGATCCGGACGTCGGTTTCTGAGGAGGAGGCCAACCGATGACACCGCTGTCCATGACCGACTGGGATGGCCGGCCCGCGCTGGTGTTCCGCGCACCGGCCGGGGGAATCGCGGCTGTCGCCCTGCTGTCGCCCGGCGCGTCCTGGCAACGCGTCGACGCGGATGACGTCTGGCACACTGCCACGGCGCTGGACGAGGCGGCGTTCCGCGACCGTTTCGAACGGAAGTTCGGGAAGCTGGACTTCGGGGATGCCGCCGCTGCGGCTTCGCTGCCTTAGTCAGGGATCCGCAACAGCGCGTGAAGCGCGCCCTCTCTGTCGCGGCGCAAGGTCTGGCCGCCCGGCGTTCCGCTTGACCAGACCGCTTCAGCCGGATCGGCTTGAAAAGGACCTTGATCCGGACTCGAAGACCTGAGCTAGCCCCGGATCGCCGCCAGCCAGCGGGCCAGGCGCTCACGGCTGCCGGGTCCGACCACGAAGGCCACGACAAAGCCCAGCACGAAGCAGGACAGCTCGCCCAAGAGGTTGGAGCCGCGGCCGTAGATCGCCAGCGCCAGAAGCTGAAGCGTCGTCAGAAGCCCCACCAGGCGGAAAGCCTGCCAGCGCTCGGAGGTGCCGGGCTCGGCGTTGATCCACAACGACCAGGTGTAGAGTCCGAGAAGCCCGTAGACGGCAGGAAAGTCGCCGGTCAGCAGCCGGTCGCCGCCCTCGGCGATGGTAAAGACCACCGCGCCGGTGACGGTGGACAGCACCAGCACCAGCACGACCGCCCAGCCGGGATAGACCTTGGAGACCGCCGTCCCCAGCGCCAGCAGCAGCACGCTGCCGAAAAACGCCGGGTGGAAGCTCTCGTTGACGAACGGATAGGTGAAGATGCGCACCGCCGCCTCGGTGCCGAGCCTGCCGGTCTGATAGGCGTATTCCAGAAGCGAGCCCTGGAACGCCCAGTCCTGCAGTGCGTTGATCCGCCAGCCGAAGGCCGAGGCGCCGCCGACGATCCGGTAGTGACCGAGCTGGAACAGCAACTCGATACCGACAATGGCACAGGCCAGAACCGCGATCAGCGGCGGCAGCGGGTTGATCGGGTACCGCGCCAGGCGGGCCTCCTCGGCGGCCCGTTCGGCCTGCCGTGTCGCCCGCCTTTCGGCCTTGCGGGTTTCGCGCTTTTCGGCCTTGCGGGTCTCGCGCCGCTCCGCCTTTCGGCTTTCCCGCCGCTCGGCCTTGCGGGCCTCGGCGCGCATTTCGGTTCCCGCTTCCGGTCTGGCTTCGGGGCGGGTTGCCCGGCGCTCCTCGCGCCGCGCCGTCCTGCGCGCCGCGCGCTCGGCCTCGGAGAGCGGATTTCCGGCCGCATCCGTTTCGATGCCGGCGGCGGCGCCAGCCCCATTGTCTTCGGCCGCGCTGGTGCCGTCATCGCGCTGGTTCGGCTCGCCCTGCATGTTCGGCCCGGCCACTCCGGTTGACGCGCGCCAAGGCGCATAGGATAAGCCCGCCACCTTTACGGCAAGCAGGCGGGCAAGGGCAATGGCGGCGGCAGGAACGTTGGCTGGGACAGCAGAAGCGGAGGCGGATACCAGGGCGGTATCGCGGTTTGTGCCGCGGGTGTTTTCCGGCGTGCAGCCGACCGGCAACCTGACGCTCGGCAACTATCTCGGCGCGGTGCGCCGCTTCGTCGAGCTGCAGGACAGCCAGTATGAGCTGATCTACTGCATGGTCGACCAGCATGCGATCACCAACGCATGGCCCGGGGCCGACGGCCTGCGCAACGCCACGCGCGAGCTGGCCGCGGCCTTCATGGCGGCTGGCCTCGACCCGGCGCGGGTGATCCTGTTCAACCAGAGCCAGGTTCCCGCCCACGCCCAGCTGGCCTGGGTGTTCAACTGCGTCGCGCGCATGGGCTGGATGGGCCGGATGACGCAGTGGAAGGACAAGGCGGGCAAGAACGCCGAGAATGCCTCGCTGGGGCTGTTCGCCTATCCGGCGCTGATGGCGGCCGACATCCTTGTCTATCATGCCACCCACGTGCCGGTGGGCGAGGACCAGCGCCAGCATCTGGAACTGACCCGCGACATCGCCATCAAGTTCAACAACGACTATTGCGCCGCGGCCGGAGAGCCGGACTTCTTCCCGGTGACCGAGCCGATGATCGAGGGCGTGGCGACGCGGGTGATGAGCCTTCGCGACGGCACCAGGAAGATGTCGAAATCCGATGCCTCGGACATGAGCCGGATCAACCTGACCGACAGCGCCGATCTGATCGCCCAGAAGATCAGGAAAGCCAAGACCGACCCGGCGCCGCTGCCCGAGACCGTTGCCGGGCTGGAGGGGCGGCCGGAAGCGGCGAACCTGGTGGCGATCTATGCGGCGCTCGCCGGCAGCACCGCCGACGCGGTGGTGGCCGAGTATGCCGGGCGCAATTTCGGCGAGTTCAAGCCGAAGCTGGCCGAGCTGACCGTGGAGGCGGTCGTGCCCATCGGCCGCCGCATGGCCGAGCTGATGGCCGATCCCGGCGAGATCGACCGCGTCCTCGGCCAGGGCGCCGAGCGGGCGGCGGCAATTGCCGAGCCGATCCTGGACCGGACCTATGACATCGTGGGCTTCCTGCGCGGCCGCTGACGGCGCATCGGTGCGGAACCCGGGGGGGAGGAAGGGGCGCCGCCTTCGGGGCCATCGAGGGCCCTCGGCGGCGGTCGCTGACGCTCCGGCGCCCTTGCCCGGTGTTGCGGGCTTTCGGCGGCCACGGCCTGGGGGGCACGCGCCTTGACCAGCCCGATCCTGACCGCCCGTCGCCGGCAGCACCGGCCCAGCTGCCAACCGGGCCGCCACCCTGCCAGTGCGATGCGGCGGGCGGCGCGCCTGCTGCTTGGCGCGGCGCTGGCGGTCTCGCTGGCGCTGGGCGCCATCAGCGGTTGGCAGCTTGGGCGCAACCCGGCGCTCCGCGGCCTGATGCTGCGGGGCGAGGCCGAGGCGAGGACGCGGCTGGAGCGGCTTCTGGCCGCCGAGGCGACCGCCGAGGGGATCGACGCGCGCATTGCGGCGCTGCTCGCCGAGGAGCCGCACAACTGGGTGGCGCTGGAGGCGCTGGACGACCTGGCGGCCAAACGCGGCCTCCGCCTCGGCCCGGCAACCCGCGCCGCCTACGATGCCGCCCATGAAGCCGAGCATGGCGCCTGGGCGGCGGCGCTGGCCTGCGCCGAATGCGCCGCCGACATCGCCACCTGCCCGCTCTCGCCGCTCCTGGCCTGCGGTATCGCGGTCGAGGTCACGCCCTATGCCGATGTCCGCGACCTGAATGCCGAACTGGGCCATTACCTCAGCGGCGAGCCGGTGGACGCGCTGATCGCCGGACTGTCGGTGGTCGGCCTGGCTTCGCTGGTTGCGGCGCCCGAAACCCTGGGCGGTTCGCTGACCGTCAAGGCCGGGGCGACGGCGCTGAAGCTTGCCGCCCGGCTTGGCCGGCTCAGCGCCGGGATGTCGCGCTGGCTGGCCGACCTGGCCCGCCGGGCCGTGGACTGGGATGCGGTGCGCCGGCTCGGCCGCGGCGACGGCGCGTGGACGGCCGACAGCCTCGGGACCGTGATCCGCAAGGACGAGCTTGCCGCCGTCGAGGCGCTGGTGGACGACCTCACCGCCATGGACAGCCGCCTCGGCAGCCATTTGCGCGGCTTCGACATGCTGCGCCATGTGGACGGGCCGGCGGATGCGCGCGGTCTGGCCCGGGCGGCCGAGGCGGTGGGTCCCCGCCTGACCGCGCTGGTGGAGCTTGCCGGCAAGAACCGGGTGCTGAGGGCGGTGACCCGCTGGTCGGACCAGCTCCGCATTCTGGTCGCCGCCGTCGCCGCCGCCTATGCCGCGGCGCTGTCGCTGGCACTGGGACTGGCGCAGTCGCTGGGGCTGAGGCTGCTGCGGCGCCTTGCCGGCTGAGCTGCGGTTCCAACCTGGCGCGGCATCCGCCGCCCGCCTTTCCAACCGACGACCCATAAAGGAAAGTCAATCATTTGGCGGCATAAAACCCGGCTGAACGGCGGGTGCACAGATGGCGACGATCACAGGTGGCAGCGGCGACGACAGCCTGACCGGCACGTCGGGCGATGACACCATCATCGGTGGCGCCGGTGCCGACTCCATCGACGCCGGTGCCGGCAATGACAGCATTGTTGGCAACGACGGCCTGGACAGTGCCGACGGCGGAGACACCATCGACGCCGGCGACGGCAACGATACCATTCTGGCCGATGGCGGCGACGATGTCCTGTCCGGGGGCGCCGGCGTCGACAGCATCCATGGCGGCAGCGGCAACGACTGGGTCGACGGCGGCGCCGACGGCGATATCCTGTACGGCGATGACGGTGCCGACACCATCATGGGTGGCGACGGCGATGACCTGATCTACGCCGGCGCCGGCAACGACGTGATCGGCGGCGGGTCGGGCAGCGACACCCTCTACGGCCATGGCGGCGCCGACGTCTTTGTGGTCTCGGCGAACAGCGGCACCAACTATATCGAGGATTACAACGCCGGCGACGGCGACATAATCGCCATCAACTATCCCGGCATCACCAACTATGCCGAGTTGCAGCCCTATCTCAGCGACGACGGCAACTTCGGCACCCTAATCTCGCTGCCGGACGGCTCGGTCACCCAGGTCAAGTGGCTGAACTACAACACGCAATCGGCGTCGAACTTCACCTTCGAATCGAGCCCGATCTGCTTCACCCCCGGCACGCTGATCGAGACCGATGCCGGGCTGGTGCCAGTGGAGGATCTGGCCGTGGGCGACCGGGTGCTGACCCTCGACAATGGCTTCGAACCGGTGCGCTGGACCGGCCGGCGCAGCTTTTCGGCCGCCGAGCTGACGCGGCGACCGGAGCTTTGCCCGGTCCGCATCAGGGCCAGCGCGATGGCGCCGGGCTGGCCCGCCGCCGACCTTGTCGTCTCGCCGCAGCACCGGGTGCTGGTGAGCCATGCCTGCATGGCCATCCTCCACGCCGAGGCCCAGGTGCTGGTCGCCGCCGAGCACCTGATCGACGGCCGTGGCATAACCCGCGAGCCTGCCGGCGCCGGCGTCACCTACATCCATTTCATGTTCGACCGCCACGAGGTGGTGCTGTCGAACGGCGCCTGGAGCGAGAGCTTCAACGCCGACAGGCGCTCCATGGGGCTGGTGGGCGAGGCCCAGCGGGCCGAGATCCTGGCGATCTTCCCCGGACTCGCCCGCGCGGGTGGTGGCCTCAGATACCGCCCCACGGTCCGCCCCGTGATCAAGGGCCACGAAATTGCGAGCCTCGCCCGCGACATGCGGTGGTTCCCCGGCTCGATCGACGGCTCGATCCGCGCGCGGGCCTGACCGCCCGGCACAACCCGCCACGATCGCGCGTGCCGGCCCCGTGCATTCGGGGTCCGCGCCGGCAAACGCCTGCAAGGATGCGCCCAAGCTTGCGCCAGGCCCGGCCTTGGCGGATGATCGGCACAAGACCGGCCGCTTGCGCCTTGGGGAGAACAGAGCCTTGCGAACCTTCCTTGTCGTCCTGGACGACAGTCCGGAATGCCTCAACGCCATGCGCTTCGCCGCGCTCAGGGCCGCCAAGACCGGCGGCGGGGTCGAGCTTCTGGCCATCATCGAGCCCGAGGAGTTCCAGCACTGGGCCGGGGTCGGCGACCTGATGCGGGCCGAGGCGCGGGAGAAGATCGAGGCGCACTACCAGATCTTCAAGGAGCGGATGGAAAAGCAGGAGGGCGTGTCGCCGACGCTGTCCATCCGCGAAGGGGAGAAGGTCAGCGAGCTGCTGGACCACATCAAGAGCAACCGCGAGATCGGTGTCCTTGTCCTCGGCGCCGGCACCAAGGGCGACGGGCCGGGGCCGCTGGTCAGCGAGCTGGTTGGGCGGCGCGGCGGCGACATGCCGGTGCCGATCACCGTGGTGCCCGGGGCGATGAGCAAGGAAGACATCATCGCCGTTTCGTGACATCGGCCTCTTCGCGGCCGGGCTGGAAGGGCCGGACATGACACTTTTCGACGGCTTCCTGCACCGGCGCATCGCGGCCGAAGGCTGCGAGATCGACCTGGTCACCGCCGGCGACGGCCCGCCGTTGCTGCTCCTGCACGGCTTCCCGCAGACCCGCGCCGCCTGGCACCGGGTGGCGCCGGCGCTGGCCGAACGCTTCACGGTGGTGGTGCCCGACCTGCCCGGCTACGGCCGCAGCACCGCCCCGGAACCGGATTCCGACCACATGGGGCAGGCCAAGCGCACCACCGCCGCCGCCATGCGCGCCATGATGGCGGCGCTCGGCCATGACCGCTTTGCGCTGGCGGGTCATGACCGCGGCGGCCGGGTCGGCTATCGGCTGGCGCTGGACGTGCCGGAGGCCGTGTCGCGGCTGGTCCTGCTCGACATCATGACCACGCTGGACACCTGGGAGGCGATGGACTGGCAGGCGGCGCTGGCGGCCTATCACTGGCCGTTCCTGGCCCAGCCGGCGCCGTTCGTCGAGGCCATGATCGGCAACGATCCGGGCTTCTACCTCGACCACCTCATCGACCGCTGGATCGGCGCCGGCAACACACTCCACCCCGAGGCGCTGGCCGACTATCACGCCGCCATCAGGGATCCGCGGGTGATCGCCCAGATGGCCGAGGATTATCGCGCCGGCGCCACCCGCGATGTCGAGATCGACGCCGCCGACCGTGCTGCGGGGCGCCAGCTGGCCTGCCCGCTGCTGATCCTGCGCGGCATCCAGTACCAGGGTCGGCCGCTGGCCCCGGCCTGGACGGGCTGGGCCGGCGAGGTCACCGAGATCGCCTTCGACTGCGGCCACTTCATTGCCGAGGAGGCGGCGGCCGACTGCGCCGACGCCATCGCCGGTTTCGCCGCGGGGGCCTGAGAACCGGCCCCTTGCAGGCCGGGGCCGGTGCGACCGGCCGCGAATGCCATGCCGCCGGCGGCGGCCGTCAGCCGCCCCGGGGCAGCGGGCGTTCTTCCAACCGGGCCGGCCGGTAGCCGTCCACCTGCCTCAGCAGCACCGCGGCGATCGCCCCCGCGTCCCTCGCCTCGAGGGCCCGGGCGATGTCGCGCAGCGCCGCGGCGGTCTCGATCTGGCTCGGATGGCCTTCCTGGGCGCGCAGGATCTTCGGGTGCGGCGTGCCGATCATGTTCTCGCCGATCAGCAGCTCCTCGTAGAGCTTCTCGCCAGGCCGGAGCCCGGTGATCGCGATCGCGATATCGCCATCGGGGTTGGCAGCGTCGCGCACGCTGAGCCCGGACAGCTCGATCATCCGCCGCGCCAGGTCGATGATCCTGACCGAGCGGCCCATGTCGAGCACGAAGACCTCGCCGCCCTCGGCGAAGCTGCCGGCCAGCAGCACCAGCTGCGCCGCCTCGGGGATGGTCATGAAGAACCGCGTCACCTTCTCGTGGGTGACGGTCACCGGCCCGCCGGCGGTGATCTGGTGCCGGAAGAGCGGGATCACCGAGCCCGACGAGCCGAGCACGTTGCCGAACCGCACCATGGTGAAGATGGTGCCCTTGGCCCGGGTCTGGCGGTCCTGCACCACCATTTCGGCCATCCGCTTGGACGCGCCCATGACGTTGGTCGGCCTTACCGCCTTGTCGGTGGAGACGAGGATGAAGCGGGCCACCCCGGCGGCCTCGGCGGCGTCGGCCACCACCTGGGTGCCGAGCACGTTGTTGCGGATCCCCTCCAGCGGGTTGGCCTCGACCATGGGCACGTGCTTGTAGGCGGCGGCGTGCAGCACCGCCTCGACGCCATGGGTGGCCAGCGCCTCGGCCACCCGCGCGGCATCGGTGACCGAGCCGAGCACCGGCACGATCTCGAGTTCGGGCGCCATGCGCCGGAGTTCCATGTCTATGGAATAGAGCGCCAGCTCGGACTGCTCGAAGAGCACCAGCCTGGCCGATCCGGCCTCGACAAGCTGCCGGCACAGTTCCGCACCGATGGAGCCGCCGGCGCCGGTGACCATGACCGAGCGGCCGGCATAGGCGCCGCGCACCTCGGGGCCCGACAGGTCGACCGCGTCGCGGCCGAGGAGTTCTCCCGGGGTGACCGGGCGAATCTGGTCGGCCAGCGCCCGGCCGTCGAGCATCTCCATGAACGAGGGCAGGGTCTGCACCTCGATCCCGAGCGCCGCCACCTTCTCGGCGATCAGGCGGCGCTCCCGCCGGCTGGCCGAGGGCATGGCGAGGATGATCTGCTGCACGCCCAGCCGCTCGATCAGCCGCGGCAGGGTGTCGGGGTTGTGCACCCGGAGCCCCGAGACCTCGACCCGCCAGAGCGCGGAATTGTCGTCGACGAAGGCGACGGGGCGCAGATCGGTCGAGCCGCGCAGCGCCGCGGCCAGCTGCTGCCCGGTATTGCCGGCGCCGTAGACGATGACCTTGCGCCGTTCGGCATTGCCGGGGCGCGCCGTTTCCATCAGCCAGACCAGCCCGAGCCGGGCCGCCACCGCCGTCACCACGAAGAGTGCCGCCCAGATGCCGGGCATGGAGCGCGGGAAGCCGAAGCGGTAGTCGTAGTTCGCCAGCGCCAGCAGCGCCGCGATCACCAATGCGCAGCGGCCGATGCGCAGAAGCGCCCGGTTCTCGAAGCTGCGCAGCACGACATGGGGCACCCGCATTGCCTGACCCACGGCGATGCTGACAAAGGGCAGGGCGAGGAAGATCGGCCAGCCTTGGGCAAAATACTGGTCCGGCCACCAGTCGCCGAGCCTGAGCTGCAACGCGCCCAGAAGGCAGAGCGGCGCCAGAACTGCATCAAGCAGCAGAAGGATCAGCGCCTTCTGCCGCCGCGACATCGTGTCAAGCAGTCTGGTCATGAGTCGCCGTCAAAGCTTTCCGGTTCGCATCTATACCGAAACCGTTGCCAACAAGCCGCAGAAATCCGGCAATTTTGAGTCCGCCGTTGACCCGGCGGTTTGGTGCCTTTGACGTTCATGGGGCCGGCTGCTAGGAGGCCGGCGGCCCCGCGGGCGGGGTTGTCTGCCGGCTGTGCTGCCCTCGTCGTCATCCGCCCCCGACCGGTTCGCGGCCGCTCTTGCGCGGGAATTGTGATCTGACCCCGGCTCCGGGGCCCGTTGTTTTTCGAAGGACTGCCATGACTGCCCAGAACCTGATGCCGGTGACCGAGCTGTTCGTCTCCTACGAATCGGCCGAGAAGTTGAAGCGCGAGGCCGCCGATCTGGTCTCCTGGGACCTGACCCCGCGCCAGATCTGCGATCTGGAGCTGTTGATGAACGGCGGCTTCGCGCCGCTGAAGGGCTTTCTGTCGGAAGCCGACTATGCCGCGGTGCTGAAAGACATGCGGCTTGCCGACGGGGCGCTGTGGCCGATGCCGATCACCCTCGATGTGTCCGAGGAGTTCGCCAAGTCGGTGGCGCCGGGCCAGGACATCGCGCTGCGCGACCAGGAAGGGGTGATTCTCGCCACGCTCTCGGTCTCGGACAAGTGGAGCCCGGACAAGGTGGCCGAGGCCAAGGCGGTCTTCGGCTCGGACGACATCGCCCACCCGGCGGTGAACTACCTGATGCACGTGGCCGGGCCGGTCTATCTCGGCGGCCGCATCACCGGCATCCAGCCCCCCGTCCACTATGACTACAAGGGCCGCCGCGACACCCCCAACGAGCTTCGCGCCTTCTTCCGCAAGATGGGCTGGCAGCGCATCGTCGCCTTCCAGACCCGCAACCCGCTGCACCGGGCGCATCAGGAGCTGACCTTCCGCGCCGCCCGCGAGGCCCAGGCGAACCTGCTGATCCACCCGGTGGTGGGCATGACCAAGCCCGGCGACATCGACCATTTCACCCGGGTGCGCTGCTATGAGGCGGTGCTGGACAAGTACCCCGCCGCCACCACCCATCTCAGCCTGCTCAACCTGGCCATGCGCATGGGCGGCCCGCGCGAGGCGGTCTGGCACGGGCTGATCCGGGCCAATCACGGCTGCACCCACATGATCGTCGGCCGTGACCATGCCGGTCCGGGCAAGAACTCCAAGGGCGAGGATTTCTACGGCCCCTATGATGCCCAGGCGCTGTTCGCCGAGCACGCCGCCGAGATCGGCATCGAGATGGTCGACTTCAAGCAGATGGTCTACGTCCAGGAGAAGGCCCAGTACGAGCCCCGCGACGAGGTCGAGGAGGGCCAGACCATCCTCGACATCTCCGGCACCGAGCTGCGCCGCCGCCTCGCCGAGGGGCTGGACATCCCCGACTGGTTCTCGTTCCCCGAGGTGGTCGAGGAGCTGCGCCGCACCCGCCCGCCCAGGGCCAGCCAGGGCTTTACCGTGTTCTTCACCGGCTTCTCGGGCAGCGGCAAGTCGACCATCGCCAACGCGCTGATGGTCAAGCTGATGGAGATGGGCGGCCGCCCGGTGACGCTGCTCGACGGCGACATCGTGCGCAAGAACCTGTCCTCCGAGCTGGGCTTTTCCAAGGAGCACCGCGATCTCAACATTCGCCGCATCGGCTATGTCGCCTCGGAGATCACCAAGAACGGCGGCATCGCCATCTGCGCCCCGATCGCGCCTTATACCGCCACCCGGCGGGCGGTGCGCGAGATGATCGAGGCTTATGGCGCCTTCGTCGAGGTGCATGTGGCGACCTCGATCGAGGAATGCGAGAAGCGCGACCGCAAGGGCCTCTACAAGCTCGCCAGGGAAGGCAAGATCAAGGAGTTCACCGGCATCTCCGACCCGTACGAGGCACCGGCAAAACCCGAACTCCGCCTCGACACGGAAAGCGTCGATGTCGATCACTGCGCACACCAGGTCCTGCTCAAGCTCGAAGGCCTCGGCCTCGTCGCTGGCAACAGGTAGACGGTCGGCACGGGGTGTCGCGGCGGCCACGCCGGCATCGTGACTTTACCCTGCCGCGAAAGACGCTAGCTTGGGCGGCGAAACCGCCCCGGGCGAGGCTTGGGCGCGACGGGGAGTAGCATGCGCAGGCTGGGCATCTGGCTGCTGACCGGGCTGCTTGGCGCCACGCTGGTGCCGGCGGCCGACGCGCAGTCGTTCTTCGGCCTGTTCGGCCGCGGCGAGGACGAGCGGGTCGAGGTGATCAACCCGCAGCCCTATGAGGTGCGCGTCGTCGGGCCCGAGGGCGATATCCGCCGCCAGATCGCCCGCGCCTCGGTGTTGTGGCAGGACCGCGAGCAGCCGGCGTCGGGCGCCGCCGGGCTGATCGCCCGGGCCCGGGGCGACTATAGCCGCATCCTCTCCGCGCTTTACGGCGCCGGGCATTACGGCGCTACCATCTCGATCACCATCGCCGGGCGCGAGGCCGACGGGCTGCCCCTGTCGACCAGCTATTCCGCTGCGCCGGAGGTGGTGATTACAGTCGACCCCGGCCCGGTCTATCGCTTTGGCGCCACCGGCTTCGACAACCCGGCCCCGCGAGCCGGTTTCCGCGACCAGGTCGATGATAGCGCCAGGCGGCGCTTCGTCACCGGCGAGGTCGCCGAGGCCGGCATACCCGCAGAGGCCGCCGCCGAGGTGATCGACGCCTGGCGCGAGCGCGGCCACCCGCTGGCCCGGGTCGCCGGGCAGGACATCGTCGCCAACCACGCCGACCGCCGGCTCGACGCCCGGATCAGCATCGACCCCGGTCCGCGCGCGGTGATGGGGAGCACCACGGTTCGCGGTGAATCCGCCGTCGACCGCGCCTTCATCGCCTGGATGGCCGAGATCCCCCGCGGGGTGGAGTTCGACCCGTTCATCCTCGAGCGCGCCGAGGCCCGGCTGTCGCGGCTCGGCACCTTCCGCTCGTTCCGGGTGCTGGAGGCCGAGGCGTTGGCTAGTGACGGCAGCCTGCCGGTGACCATAGAGGTGGAGGACCGGCTGCCGCGCCGGTTCGGGGTCGGCGCCACGCTGTCGTCAATTGACGGGCTGGGGCTGGAGGCGTTCTGGCTGCACCGCAACCTTCTCGGCCGGGCCGAGCAGCTGCGCTTCGCCGGTGCCATCGAGGGCATCGGTGGCACCGACGTGACCGACTACGACTATATCCTCGGCGCCACCTTCACCAGGCCGGGCACCTTCACCCAGGACCTCGACATGACCCTCGGCTTCGCCGTGAAGCAGGAGGTGCTCGACCTTTATCGCGAACGCTCGGTGGCGGCGAATGTCGGCTTCAGCCGGATCATCAGCGAGACCCTGTCGGCAAGTGCCGGGCTGGAATTCAAGCAGAGCGAATTCCGCTTCGACGATGGCAATGTCGATACCTTCACCACCCTGTCGCTGCCGGTCACCGCCACCTATGACCGCCGCGACAGCCAGACCGATGCCACCCGGGGTTTCTATGCCCGGGCCGAGTTGCGCCCGTTCCACGAGTTCGACGACGGCGCCAGCGGCCTGCGGACCGAGCTGGAGATCAGGGGCTACCGGCCCCTTGGCGAGCGTTTCGTGCTGGCCGGGCGGGCGCGGCTCGGCAGCCTCGCCGTCGCCAGCGCCGACGAGACGCCGACCGACTTTCTGTTCCTAGCCGGCGGCGGCGGATCGGTGCGCGGCTACGAATACCGCAGCATCGGCGTCATCTCGGGCGGCGACGAGATGCCGGGCCGGTCGCTGGCCGAGCTTTCTGGCGAGCTCCGCGCCGGCATCACCGAGTCGATCGGCCTCGTCGGCTTCGTCGACGCGGGCTATGTCTCCGATGACGTGCTGCCGGGGGCCGGCGGCGATTTCCGCACAGGCGCCGGCATCGGCCTGCGTTACCAGACCGGTGTCGGGCCGATCCGCCTCGACGTCGCCTTCCCGCTCGACCGGCGCCAGGGCGATCCGGCGGCGGCCTTCTATATCGGCATCGGGCAGGCGTTCTGATGCGGTGGCTGGCGATCCTTCTGCTGGTTGTCGCGCCGCACTGGGCGGCGGCGCAGGAAAGCGCCGAGCCGGAAGAGGATAACGGCTACATCGTCAACACCATCCAGGAGAAGCTGTCGTCGGAGAACCGGCAGATCCGCTTCTCTGGGATCTCGGGCCTCTTGTCGAGCGCCGCCACGGTGGAGCGGATCACCATCGCCGACCGTGACGGCGTGTGGCTGGAGATCCGCAACGCCCGGATCGTCTGGACCCGCTCGGCGCTGCTGCTCGGCCAGCTTGAGGTCGACACGCTGGCCGCCGACGAGATCGTGCTGTCGCGCCGGCCGCTGCCCGACACCTCGCTGCCGGCGCCCGAGGCGACGCCGTTCAGCCTGCCCGAGCTTCCGGTCTCGGTGAACCTCGGCCAGCTTGAGGTCGGGCGGCTGGAACTGGGCCAGCCGGTGATCGGCGAGGCTGCCGAGATGGCGCTGACCGGGCGCATCTCGCTGGCCGATGGCGAGCTTGACAGCCACCTGGAGATGCAGCGGAGCGACGGGCCGGGCGGCACCTTCCTGCTGGACGCGAGCTTCAAGAACGAGAACCGGGAGCTTGCCGTCAACCTCGATTTCCGCGAGCCGGCGGGCGGCATCGTCGCCACGCTCACCGGCATTCCCGGCCGGCCGGCGCTGGATCTCACCGCCTCCGGTGCCGGGCCGCTTGCAGCCTTCGACCTCGACCTCGGGCTCAGCGCCGACGGGCAGACGATATTGACCGGGCGCACCGAGACCCGCGAGGCGGATGGCGCGACGGCGTTCACCGCAAGGCTCGATGGTGATGTGCAGCCGCTGATCCCGGAGGCGTACCGCGCCTTCTTCTCCGGCGACAGCCTGTTGTCGGTCAGGGGCAGCGTACCGGCGGCGGGCGGCGCGGTGGTGGACGAGCTGAAGGTGGCAAGCGCCGCACTAGACCTGACCGTGGCGCTCGGCACCCGCCCCGACGGCTTCCTGTCGTCGCTCAGCGTCGCCGGCCGGATCGGCAGCGACGGCACCCGCACGGTCCTGCCGGTTGCCGGTGGCGGCACCAGCATCGAGACGGCGCTTGTCGACGTGACCTATGGCGAGGGCGAGACCTGGGACGGTGCGATCACGCTGAAAGGACTGCAGTCGGGCGGCATCACCGTGGCCGATGCCGACATCACCTTGGGCGGGGTCAGCCGCAATCTCGACCGGCCCGAGGACCGGCAGGTGACCGGCACGGCGACGCTGGCGGCCAGCGGGCTGGCGGCGGACGACCCGGATGTGGCGGCGGCGCTGGGCAGCCGGCTCGGCGCCGAGGTGGTGCTCGACTGGCAGGCCGGGAAGCCGCTGTTGCTGCAGCGGCTCAGCGTCGAGGGCGAGGCACTGTCGGTGGCCGCCTCGGGCGGCCTGCAGGATGGCGTCTTCTCGGGCACCTTCCGCGCCGCCATCGACCGGCTGGTGGCGCTTTCGGGTCTGGCCGGGCGCGACCTGGGCGGCAGCCTGGCGCTGACCGCCGCCGGCACGGTCACGCCGCTGTCGGGCGGCTTCAACCTCGGCCTCAACGGCGATGCCGCCGATCTGCGGCTGGGGATCGCGGCCCTCGACGGTTTGCTGGCCGGCGATACCGCGCTGGAAGGGCGGCTGATCCGCGACGAGACCGGCATCCGGGCCGAGCGCTTTACGCTCGACAACCCGCAGCTTCGGGTTAGCGCCGACGGGGCGCTGGCCACCGGCGCCACCGATTTCACCTTCGACGCGGCACTGGCCGACATCGCTGCGTTGACCCCGCAGGCGACGGGCGCGCTGGCCGTCTCGGGCCGGGCCAGCGGCCGCGACGGGCCGGTGCTGCTGAGCCTCTCTGCCGCCATGGCCGAGGGCCGTCTGGGCGGCCGGTCGCTTTCGGACGCGCGTCTGGGCTTCGATGGCAACCTGTCGCCGGAAGGGGCGCTCGACGGCCGCGTCCAGGGCAGCGCCAGCTACGCCGGCGCACCGCTGGATCTGGCTGCCGAGCTGCGCGCCGACGGCGAGGTGAGGGCGCTGCGCGGCATCGACATTGCCTTGCAGGGGGCGACGATCACCGGCGCCGTCGAACAGGGCGGCGACGGGCTGCTGGCCGGTGGCCTGGAGATCGAGATTACCGACGCCGCCCCCCTGGCCGGACTTGCGCTGGTGGACGCGAAGGGCGCCCTGAGCGGTACCGTGACCCTGGGCCGCGACGGAGCGCTACAGACCGCCGCCGCCGAGTTGACCGCCGCCGGGCTGGAGGCTGCCGGCATCGGCGTCGGGCGGCTGGATGCCTCGGTGACCGTCGGCGATCTGTTCGGCGTGCCGCTGGCCGATGGCAACCTGACTGCCAGCGCCGTGACCGTTGCCGGCATCGTCGTCGACGGTCTGGACGCGACCGCGCGGACCGCGGCCGGGACGATGCACTTCGAGGCAGAGGCGGAGCTTCTGGACGGTGCCACGGCGACGCTTGCCGGTGCGCTGGCACGGGCGGGTCAGGGCTTTGCCCTGAACCTCGACGCCGCGGCGCTGGAGAAGGGCAGCCTGTCGGCGCGGCTCCTCGCCCCGGCGGCGCTGACCGTCGAGGCCGGCCGCGTCGCCTTCCCAGACCTGCAGCTTTCGGTCGGCGGCGGCACCGTCACCGCCTCGGGCAGTGTCGCCGAAATGCTCGACATCAGCGTGGAGATGGCCGACCTCGGCCTCGACATCGTCAATGTGGTGCGCCCCGACCTCGGCCTGACCGGCAGCGTCGGCGGCCGTGCGCGGATCACCGGCACCCCCGCCGCGCCAGAGGGCATCTTCAGCCTCACCGGCGCCGGCATCGGCGCCGCCGCACTTTCCGAAACCGGGCTTGCCACCTTCGACGTCACCGCCGATGGCCGGCTTGCCGATCGTGCGGTCAGCCTCGAGGCGGCGATGCAGTCGGCGGACGGGCTGCGCTCCTCGGTCACCGGCATCGTGCCGCTGCCGGGCAACGACGCGGCGCTGGACGTGGACGTCGATCTTGCCGCCTTCCCGCTGGCGGTGCTGAACCCGGTTGCCGGCAACCCCGGCCTGTCGGGCACCGTCACCGGCACCGCGAAGGTCACCGGCACGCTCGACGACCCGGCGGCGACCTTCGGCCTGACCGGCAACGGGCTGAACGCGCGGGCGCTCAGCCAGAACGGTATCGGTCCGCTGTCGGCCTCGGCCGAGGGCAGCTATGGCGGCGGCCGGATCACGCTGGACAAGGCCGAGGCGAGCGGCCCGTCGGGCGTTGGCGTGACCGCAAGCGGCACCCTGCCGCTGGCCGGGCCGGGGCTGGCCATATCCGCCAACGGCACGCTGCCGCTGGCACTTCTGGACCTGCCGCTAGCCGACCGGGGCACCCAGGCGCAGGGTTCGGTCAGGATCGACGGGCGGGCCGAGGGCAGCCTGACTCAGCCGCAATTCGCCGCCGAACTGGCGCTGGCCGGCGGGGTGATCGTCGATCCCTCCACCAACGTGCGGCTGCAGGATGTCAGTCTGGCCGCCTCGCTGACCGGCGACCGGTTGGTGATCCGCCAGGCCGGCGGCGCGCTGGCCGGCGGCGGGCGCTTTGCGCTCGACGGGTCGGTGGGGCTGAACCCGGCCCAAGGCTTCCCGGCCGATCTGAGGCTGAGCATCCCCGACGGGGTCTATTCCAACGGCGACTTCCTGCAGGCGAAACTTTCGGCCGACCTGACCCTGACCGGGCCGGCGCTGGGCGGCGGCACGCTGGCCGGGCAGGTGACGCTGCATCGCACCGAGATCGTCATCCCCGAGGGCTTCGGTATTTCCGAGGGCGCGGTCCTGGACGTGCGCCACATCAACACCCCGCGCGGCGTGGCGCTGACGCTGGACCGGGCCGGGCTGACCACCTCGGGCCGGCCGCCGGACTCGTCGCAGCCGGCCGCCGACCTCAGGCTCGATCTGAGCATCGACGCACCGAACCAGATCTTCGTGCGCGGCCGCGGCCTCGACACCGAGCTTGGCGGCCGCCTGACCGTGCGCGGCGATATCGGCAACCTGGTACCCGCCGGCGGCTTCGAGATGCTGCGCGGGCGGCTGTCGCTCCTCGGCCAGCGGATCGAGTTCGACGAGGGCCGGGTGACCCTGCAGGGCACGCTCGACCCGGTGCTCGACTTCGTCGCCCGCACCGAGGGCAGCGACGTGACCGTGATCGTCACCGTCACCGGCCGCGCCTCGGCGCCCGAGATCGGTTTCACCTCGGTGCCGCAGCTGCCGGAGGACGAGGTGCTGGCGCGGCTGATCTTCGACCGCCCGGTGGCCGAGCTCTCGGCCTTTCAGCTTGCCCGCCTCGCCGCCTCGGTGGCGACACTCAGGGGCGGCGAGGGCGGCGTCGTCGGCGGCCTGCGGAAAGGTTTCGGGCTCGACAACCTCGACCTGACCACCGGCGAGGATGGCGAGGTCGGAGTCGCCGCCGGCAAGTACCTGCGCGACAACGTCTATCTCGACCTCGAGGCGGACAGCGCCGGGGGCACCAAGGCAACCATCAACCTCGATCTGACACCGTCGCTGACCGCCCGCGGCAGCGTCGATTCCGAAGGCGAGACCAGCCTCGGGATCTTTTTCGAGCGGGACTACTAGGGCGGGGCTCGACGCCCGGAAATCGCGCCCGGGCCGCTCCCCGCCCGCCCACCCTCGCGCTCACCCTCGCGCCCTTGGCGCGATCCACGTCGCACGATGTGGGGCGCCTTCAGGCGTCCCCATGGGGACGGGGGGTCAAGGGGTTGATTTTTGGCCATTTCT
>JBNKWA010000088.1:0-6229 GCA_050299555.1 Paracoccaceae bacterium
CGCGCCCCCCCCCCCCCCCCGCGCCCCCGGGCCCGATTCCGGGGCGCGCGATTGGCGGTGCGATTTGGGGGCGTGGTTGCCGGGTGTCCCCGAAACGTGCCCGCGATTACCTGTTCAAACGATCCGGGCGTCCCCATGGGGACACCCCGATCTCAGAGACCCAGCCTGGACCGGACGATCTCGTTCACCGCCTTGGGGTTGGCCTTGCCGCCGGTCACCTTCATCACCTGGCCGACGAACCAGCCGGCCAGCGAAGGCTTCTCCTTCGCCTTGGCCACCTGATCGGGATTGGCCGCGATCACCTCGTCCACCGCCGCCTCGATGGCGCCGGTATCGGTGACCTGGCGCATCCCCCGCGCCTCGACGATCGCCGCCGGGTCGCCGCCTTCAGACCAGACGATCTCGAACAGCTCCTTGGCGATCTTGCCCGAGATGTCGCCCTTGCCGATCAGGTCGATGATGCCTCCGAGCTGATCCGCCGAGACCGGGCTGTCGGCGACCCCGTGCCCTTCCTTGTTCAGCCGCCCGAAAAGCTCGTTGATGACCCAGTTGGCGGCCTGCTTGCCATCGCGGCCGCGCGCCACGGCTTCGAAGAAATCCGCGTCGCCCCGCTCGGCGGTCAAGACGCCGGCATCGTACTCGGTGACGCCGTACTCGGTCACGAACCGCGCCTTCTTGTCATCGGGCAGTTCCGGCAGCGCGGCACCGATCTCGTCGACCCAGGCCTGCTCGATCTCCAGCGGCAGCAGGTCGGGGCAGGGGAAATAGCGGTAGTCGTGCGCCTCTTCCTTGGACCGCATGGGGCGGGTCTCGCCCCGGTTGGGATCGTAGAGCCGGGTCTCCTGGTCGACCGTGCCGCCATCCTCGATGATGCCGATCTGGCGCTTGGCCTCGAAGTCGATGGCGGCCTGGATGAACCGCATGGAGTTCATGTTCTTGATCTCGCAGCGGGTGCCGAGATGGGAAAAGTCCCCGCTCGCCTGGTACTTCTCGTAGTCGCCCGGGTGGCAGACCGAGACGTTGACGTCGGCCCTGAGCGATCCCTCCTGCATGTTGCCGTCGCAGGTGCCGAGATAGCGCAGGATCTGCCGCAGCTTGCGGACGTATTCGGCCGCCTCCTCGGGTCCGCGGATGTCGGGGCGGCTGACGATTTCCATCAGCGCGGTGCCGGTGCGGTTGAGGTCGACATAGGACAGGCCTGGGTCAAGGTCGTGAACAGACTTGCCGGCATCCTGCTCGATATGGATCCGCTCGATGCGGACCTTGCGAGCGATGCCGGGCTCCATGTCCACCAGCACCTCGCCCTCGCCGACGATGGGGTGGTAGAGCTGGCTGATCTGATAGCCCTGCGGCAGGTCGGGATAGAAGTAGTTCTTGCGGTCGAAGCGCGAGTAGAGGTTGATCGCGGCCTTCAGCCCCAGCCCGGTGCGGACGGCCTGCTCGACGCAGTATTCGTTGATCACCGGCAGCATGCCCGGCATGGCCGCGTCCACCAGGCTGACCTGGGTGTTGGGCTCGGCGCCGAATTCGGTGGACGCGCCGGAGAACAGCTTGGCCCGGGAGTGCACCTGGGCGTGCACCTCCATGCCGATCACCACCTCCCAGTCGCCCCTGGCGCCGTGGTAGGTCTTGGGTTCCGGTTCGCGATAGGCGAGTGCGGTCATGGGCGTGGTCCCGGGCTTGCGCTGCGACCGCGTTCTAGACAAGCCCCGCCGCAGCGGCAAGGGCGGGCGGCGAGCTAGCGTCCGCCGGTGACGTCGAGGATGGCGCCGGTGACGTAGGACGCCTTGTCCGACAGAAGCCAGACGATGGATTCGGCGACTTCTTCGGCGCTGCCGGCGCGCCGCAGCGGCACCGTCGGCGCAACTGCCTCGGCGCGCTCAGGCTGGCCGCCCTTGGCGTGGATGTCGGTGGTGATGATGCCGGGCCGGACCGCGTTCACCCGGATGCCCTCGGCGGCAACCTCAAGTGCCAGCCCGGTAGTGAAGGTGTCGATTGCGCCCTTGGTGGCGGCGTAATCCGTGTATTGCCCCGGGCCGCCGAGCCGCGCCGCAACCGACGAGATGTTGACGATGGCGCCGCCGCTGCCGCCGTGACGGTGGGCCATGCGGCGCACCGCGTGGCCGGCGCAGAGGAAGCTGCCGATGACGTTGACGGCGAAGATCCGGGTCAGCCGCTCGGCACCGATCTCCTCGACCCGGGCCGCCACGTCGACGATGCCGGCATTGTTGACCAGCCCGTCGAGGCGGCCGAAGGCGCCGTCCACCGCCTCGAACATGCCGGCGACGGCGGTGGCGTCGGAGACATCGGCCTCGAACAGCCGCGCCCGGGCACCGCCGGCCTCGATCTCGCGGCAGAGCGCCTCGGCTGCGGTGCCCAGCCGGCGCACGTTCAGTGCCAGATCCCAGCCCTCGCGGGCCGCCGTCCGGGCAGTGGCGGCACCGATGCCGGCCGATGCTCCGGTGACGAGAAGAACCGGCCGTCCCTGCATCGCCTCGGTCATTGCACTCCCCCGTCCTGCCTACGCCGCCGAACCTTAGGACGTCGTCGGATGCCGGGGCAAGGTGCGCGCGTGGGCCGCGCCGGCGACTGCTACGCTGGGGTCAGGTGCCGACGCGGGGTCGCCTCGCGCTGCAAAGCCCGCAGAGCAAGCGCGCCGAGCAGGACGAACAGCAGGCATTTCGCCCCCATGTTCAGCGCCTTTCCGGCGGTGCCGAGGATCTGCGAAAGGTGCGGCTGGTGCATCGTCAGAAGCATCGTGGACAAGACCAGGACCCGCACCGCTGAATTGTTCAAGGTCAGCACATGGGGAAGGCAGAGGAACAGGACGATGAGCCTGTAGTCGAAATTGCTCTCAAGAACGAAGGTGCCGAGATAGACCAGCGTGCCGGCGTAGAACATGTCCAGGCACCGGGTGCCCTGGCCCGGTGCGCTCTGCGGCTCGACCCCGCCAAGCAGAGGGAAGGCTGAGACGGCACCGAGCAGCATCACGGTCGAGATCAGCAGCCTTGGTACATGCACGCCCAGCTTGTCGGCCAGGGCGAACTCCAGCGTCCGCGAGCCGTAGCTGATCGACAGATGGCCCGGAATGCCGGCGCGGATGTCGCCGAATTGCGGCCAGGTCAGGAACAGGATCAGCGCCGATCCCGTGGCCAGCGTGAGCAGCGCGATTCGGTGTCGGAAAAAGGCGGGCACGGCAAGCACCGGGTAGATCTTCAGCGCGACCGCCAGGAGCACCGCCGGCACGGCAAGAATGCGCGAACCGGCGAGGGCCAGAAAGAGCAGCGAGAATACGACGATGTCGTTGTTGCCACGCTCCACGGCAAGCAGCGCACTGGCCGAAAACATCATCGCCAGCGTCCATATGGAGCCTGTCATCCAGAGGATGCGCGCGCAGCAGGCGAGATAGATCAGGACGGTCGCGCCCACATAGGCGTCAAAGCGGGCTCGGCTGCCGAGTTGCAGTCCGTCGGCGATCGCGAGCCAGACAAGGGGATAGTTCATTGGTCGATGGAAGGGATCGGTCGGGTTCTCGACCTGTGGATTGAGGCCCATCGCCCGGGCTTCGAGGCCCGCCTGCACGGTTCGCATGTCGAGGAACGGCGGTGTCTCGGTATTGATGACGACCGGGCGCCAGGTCGGCGTCCAGCCGACAAACGTCACAGAGAAAGCGATGCCGCCCCAGAGGGCAGCGAAGACAAGCAGCAATAGCTGTTTCTTGCGTGTCGACGCAGGCATCCTGGAGCCCCCACCCCAAAAGAGCGATTCTGCAAACGGCACTTCACCGCCAAGCATAGCACAGATCGGGGTGCAGCGTGGCCGGCTGGTACGCGCTAACGCAGGGGGATGTGGTTGCCAGCCTTTCCGGCCTGGTAGTCTTCGGAAAGTGCCGCATAGGCGGTGCGGACGGCGGCGGCCCTGGTTGACAGCTCGCCCCGGGCGGACCCAGGCAAGGACGCGATCAGCCCATCGAGGCTTTGTCCGGTCCAGAAGGCATTGCGGCGCCGGTAGCCGCCGGGATCCAGCCCGAACACCTCCTTCAGGATCTTCAGGTCGTGGGGAATGGCGAAGGCGTCGCGGCTGTCCTCGTGGCTGAACAGATAGGTGAAGTTGTCGAACCCGGCCCAGGTGATTGCCGACAGGCACATGCTGCAGGGCTCGTGGCTGGACAGGAAGACCAGCGCGTCGGGCGGCGGCCGGTCGGCCATCTCGTGGTAGAGCTTTATGGTGTGAACCTCGCCGTGCCAGAGCGGGTTTTCGGTTTCGTTGTTGGTGCCCACCAGGACCGTCTCAAGCGTGTCCTTCCTCAGCAGTGCCGCGCCGAAGACCTTGTTGCCGTGGCTGACGCTGGCGCGGGTGGCGGGCAACAGCTGGGCCTCGAAGACCTCGATCAGGCGCCGGGCAAGGTGTGCGGGGTTGGTCATGGGCAAAGGCTAGCTGTGGCGAGCACGGAGTTGAAGGCGTTCGATGATTTGGATTGCAGTAGTACCAACCGGTTGGTATTTAAAACGGACAAAGACGACTCAATCAGGGAGATCATGATGCCCGACACTGCCCAGACCACGTCCCCCGATCCGTCCGTGATGAACGGCGTCATCCCGTATCTTTCGCTTGCCGGGAAGGCTGGCGAAGCGGCGGATTTCTATGTTCGTGCTTTTGGCGCGGCCGATCTCGGCCGCATGCCGATGCCCGACGATCCGACCCGGATCATGCATCTGCAAGTCGAGATAAATGGCGGTGTTCTGATGTTGACGGACCACCGGGAGGGCGACAGCGCAGAGGCGGCTCTCGGACACGGTCACCTGCAACTGGTCGTGGCGGACGGCAAGGCCTGGTGGGACCGCGCCGTGGCCGCCGGATGCACCGTCGCGGTACCCTTCGGGCGCCAGGACTGGGGCGACGACTGGGGCATGGTGGTCGATCCCTTCGGAATCCGCTGGGCGGTGCTGCAGCCCGGCCCGCAGCACGCGTAGCAACGGCAGGAGGTATCATGGCACTCAGTGCCCGCACCTGCTTCTGGTTCAACGGCGGTGGTCTCGACGCGGCGAGGCTTTATGTCTCGCTGCTGCCGGACAGCCGGATCGAGGGCACCTTTACGGCGAAGCCCGGCGACCCGCCGCTGGTGATCGATTTCACCTTGCTCGGCACGCCCTATCAGATCCTCGACGCCGGCCCGATGTATCCGCTGACCCCGGCCGCCTCGATTTCGGTTCTGACCGAGGATCAGGCAGAGACGGACCGGCTGTGGGCAGCGCTGCTCGAGGGTGGCACAGAGAGCCGGTGCGGCTGGTTGACCGACCGTTGGGGGCTGAGTTGGCAGATCGTGCCCCAGGCGCTGCGGCGGCTGCTGGACCACGAGGACCGGGCGCTGGCCGGCCGCGTGACGCAGGCTATGCTCGGCATGGGCAAGATTGACGTGGCGGCGCTCGAGGCCGCGGCCGCGGAACCCGCCCCGGCATGAGTCAGGGCGGCCGCACCCGGGCCCCCCGCGGCACCGCGCGGGGACGCATCCTCGACGCGGCGCTGCGGCTCATCCGCGAGAAGGGCTTCGGCGCCACCAGCGTCGACGACCTCTGCGCCGCGGCCGGGGTGACCAAGGGCGCCTTCTTCCACCACTTCGACAGCAAGGAGGCGCTGGGCGTCGCTGCGATCGAGCACTGGTCGGCGGTCACCGGCGGGCTCTTCGCCGCGGCGGACTATCACCGCCGTCCCGATGCGGTCGACCGGGTGCTGGCCTACCTGGAGCTGCGAAAGGATCTCGCGGCAGGCACCGCCGGCGAGTATTCCTGCGTCGCCGGCACCACGGTGCAGGAGATCCACGCCACCAGCCCGGCGATGCGGGCCGCCGCCGCCGCGACCATCCGGGGCGGAGCGGGGCACATCCTGGCCGATCTCGAAGCGGCGCTGGCCGAGCATCCGGTGCCGGGGGTGACCGCCGAGAGCCTCGCCTTGCACGTCCAGGCGGCGATCCAGGGCGGGATCATCCTGGCCAAGGCGGCGGACGATCCGGCGGCACTGAGGGACAGCATCGATCACCTGGCCCGCTACGTGCGGCTGCTTTTCGGCCGCTGACCCCGGCGCCCGGAACACTGCCGCCAGGGCGTCCCCATGGGGACGGGGGGGCAAGGGGTTGAAATCGCGGAAAATCCCGTGGGGGCGATCAGGGGCGTGGCGGCAATCTGCGGCGGCGTCCCCCCGGGGACGCCCTGTCAAGTGCCTGATGTCAAAA
>JBNKWA010000089.1:0-2613 GCA_050299555.1 Paracoccaceae bacterium
ACACCTGGACCGGCATGAGCGGCCTCGACTTCCTCGACAGCCTCGGCGCGGCCAAGGGTGGCAATGGCGGCGGCGGCGGCGGAAAGGGTGGCGGCGGCAATGGCGGGGGCGGCGGCGGCAGTGGTGGCGGTGGCGGTGAAACCCTGCTCGACAGCTATGTGTCGGGGTCGTCGGACGGCTCGGGCTTCAACATCGAGATCGTCTTCAAGGGCACCTGGACCGGGGCACTGCAGCAGAGCTTCATCGACGCCTCGGAGCTGATCTCGGACATCATCCTGGGCGATATCGGCGATGTGCTGTACCGGGGCGTGGTGATCGACGACCTGCAGATCGAGGCGACGCTGTCGAATATCGACGGCACCGGCGGCATCCTCGGCCAGGCCGGGCCGACCGGCTATCGTACCGCCGACTTCCTGCCGGCATTGGGGATCATGGAGTTCGACGTCGCCGACGCCGAGACCTTTGACGCCATGGGCATGTTCAACGACATCGTCTTTCACGAGATGATGCACGTGCTGGGTTTTGGCACCATGTGGGACGCCATGGGCCTGCTCTCGGACGGCACCGGCGGCGCCATCGACTTCAACGGCGCCAATGCCGCGCTGGCCTTCGCGGCGGAGTTCGGCGCCGGAGCGGTGTCGGTGGAGACGCAGGGCGGATCGGGGACCGCGGGCGGGCACTGGAACGAGGATGGCCCCGACGGCTTCGCCTTCGAGAACGAGATCATGACCGGCTATATCGACACCGCCGGCAACTATCTGTCGAACACCACGGTCGCGGCGCTGGAGGACATGGGTTACGACACCGTGTTCGATGCCGCCGATCCGCTCGGCGCCACAGCCGGGCTCGACCTGTCGATCTTCTCGGACCACCTGATCGCGTGAGCTGGTGCGCGGGGCGGTTGCCGGGCCGGCCCGCCCCCTTGCAGCCTGCGGCCGGTCAGGGGTGCGCCGTCGCCTTTCGCGCCGCCAGCCGCTCGCGGTGCACGGTGTAGGCGCCCGAGGCCATGATGATGGCGGCGCCGATCAGGGTCCAGTGATCGGGAAGCTGTGCGAAGAACAGCCAGCCGAAGAACGTGCTCCAGATGATCAGCGTGTATTGCAGCGGCGCCAGGATCACCGCCGCGGTCAACTCCAGCGCCCGGATGATCAGGACCTCGCCGGCGCCGGCGAATCCGGCCAGGGCGAGGACCGGCAGGAGCTCGGCCCAGCCCTGAGGCGTGCGCCAGACGATGAGCATCGGCACCGTGAGCAGCAGCGTGCTGCCCAGCGAGGTGTAGCAGATGGTGGTGACGGTGCTTTCGGTCGGGCCCAGCAGCCGCGACAGGATCTGGCGGAGCGCGAACAGCATCGCCGCCACGACCACCAGCAGCATTGCCGGATGGAAGACGCCCAGACCCGGCCGCACCACGATCAGCATGCCCAGAAAGCCGATGGTGACGGCGGTCCAGCGGCGGATGCCCACGACCTCGCCGAGGATGAGCGCCCCGAGCACCGTGACCGCGAACGGCGCCACGAAGCTGACGGCGACGGCATCGGCCAGCGGCACATAGGCCACGGCGGTGATGAAGGCCGCCGAGGACAGTGCCGCGGCAAAGCCGCGGGTCATCTGCAGCCCCAGGCGCTGCGTCTTCAGGATCGGCAGCCCCCGGCGGGCGAGAAGCGACAGCGCCACCACCAGCAGCCCGAGCTGGCGCATCCACACGATCTGCAGCGGGTCCAGGTGCCGGGTCAGCAGCTTGGCCATCGCGTCGGAGACCGAGTAGCAGAGAAACCCCAACGCCATCAGGCCGATGCCGATCATCGCCTGGTTGCGCCCGGGCGGCGGGGCACTGATGACGGGGGCGGTCGGGTGGGTCATGGGCGCCGGGATCCCTGCGGGGGGCTGTCAGGATGCGGGCGGCGATCGGCCGCCGCCCGGAGGGTTGACCGGCGCCGGGCGGCTCAGGCGGTCGCCTTTGCCAGCGCCTGGTCGAGATCGGCGATCAGGTCGTCGGCGTCCTCGATGCCGATCGACAGCCGGACCACGTTGGGCGCGGCGCCCGCCGCCATCTGCTGCTCGGGGGTGAGCTGGCGGTGGGTGGTCGAGGCGGAGTGGATCACCAGCGACCGCGCGTCGCCGAGATTGGCGACGTGGCTGAAGATCTCCATGCCGTCCACCAGCCGCACGCAGGCGTCATAGCCACCCTTGAGCGCGAAGGTGAAGATGGCCCCGGCGCCCTTGGGGTAGAGCCGTTTCACCCGCTCGGCATAGGGCGAGGAGGGCAGGCCGGCATAGGAGACCGACTCGACCGCCGGATGGGTCTCGAGCCAGGAGGCGACCTTGACCGAGTTCTCGACGTGCCGGGCCATGCGCAGCGACAGCGTCTCGATCCCGAGCAGCGTGTAGTGCGCGCCTTGCGGGTTCATGGTCATGCCGAGGTCCCGCAGCCCCACGGCGATGCCGTGGAAGGTGAAGGCGAGATGGCCGAAGGTCTCGTGGAAGCGCAGGCCGTGATAGGCGGGCTCGGGCTCGGAGAGCGACGGGAACTTGCCGCTGGCCGACCAGTCGAAGCGGCCCGAATCGACGACGCAGCCGCCGGTCACCGTGCCGTTGCCGGTGAGGTACTTGGTG
>JBNKWA010000090.1:0-82688 GCA_050299555.1 Paracoccaceae bacterium
TCCGCGCGCCCGGCCCGATGTTCCCGTGGTGACCCAGCCATCGCGACATCTCGGCGCCTTCGCGCGCCTGATCGACCCGTTTCGCCATGTCGACGGGCCGGCGCCGCAAAGCCTGTGGCGCTTCGTCTTCTGGGGGCTGAAGGGCAGCTGGCCGGCGATCTCGCTGGCGGCGATCCTGGCCGTGGCCGTCGGCGTGACCGAGGCCTTCTACGCCTGGCTGGTGGGCTGGCTGATCGACGCCGCCCAGCAAAGCGGCCCGGACTTCATCACCACCGACTGGCCGCTTCTGCTGGGTGCCGGCGTGTTCTTCGTCTTCCTGCGTCCCTGGCTGATGGCGGTCACCGCGGCCACCACCTCGCTGACGCTGCAGCCGAACCTCTATCCGCAGGTGCTGACCCGGCTGATGCGCTGGACGCTGGGCCAGTCGATGCGCTTCTTCGACGACGATTTCGCCGGCCGCATCGCCCAGAAGGCGCAGCAGACCGCACGGGCGATCACCGAGGTGGTGACCGAGATCTGCAACATCTTCGGCCAGGCGCTGGCCTCGGTCCTGGCGGCGGCGGCCGTCCTTGGCGCCGTCAGTGGCTGGCTGTCGCTGGCGCTGCTGGCCTGGCTGGCCGCCTATGTGGTGCTGATCCGGTGGTACCTGCCGCATGTGCGGCGGCGCTCGCGGGCCCGGGCCGGCGCGCGCGCGGTGGTCACCGGGCAGGTGGTCGACACCATCACCAACATCGCCACGGTGAAGCTGTTCAGCCATGGCGCCCATGAGGAACAGGCCGCCATCGACGCGCTCAGGGGCTACCGGGACACCACCATCGCCTTCGGCTCGCTGGTGGTCGGCTTCCGCTTCGTCCTGTTCACGCTGGCCGGGCTGTTGCCGACGGCGCTGATCGGGCTGACGCTGTGGATGTGGTCGGCGGGCGCGGCCTCGACCGGCGACATCGCCATGGCGGGGCTGCTCTCCACCCGGCTGGCGCACATGTCCGGCTGGGTCAGCTTCGCCGCGCTCGGCATCTTCACCAATATCGGCGAGATCGAGGACGGCATGCGCACGCTGTCGCCGGCGCACGAGATCAGGGACGCCCACGACGCCGCCACCCCGGCGCGGGTCAGCGGCGACATCCGCTTCGAGGAGGTGCGCTTCGGCTACGGCCGCAAGGGTGCCGCGGCGCTGAACGGCTTCTCGGCCCATATCCGCCCGGGCGAGAAGGTGGCGCTGGTCGGCCAGTCGGGCGCCGGCAAGTCCACGGTGGTGTCGCTGCTGCTCCGGCTCTACGACGTCGAGGCCGGGCGGATCACGCTCGACGGCACCGACATCCGGGCGCTGACCCAGGACGGGCTGCGCGCGATGATCAGCGTGGTGCGGCAGGAAACGGCCATGTTCAACCGCTCGGCGCGCGAGAACATCCGCTACGGCCGGCCCGACGCCAGCGATGCCGAGGTCGAGGCGGCGGCGCGACAGGCGGCGGCGCACGAGTTCATCCCCGAACTGCAGGACTACAAGGGCCGCAGGGGTTTCGACGCCCATCTCGGCGAGCGCGGCGTCAAGCTCTCGGGCGGCCAGCGCCAGCGCATCGCCCTGGCCCGGGCGATCCTCAAGGACGCGCCGATCCTGGTGCTGGACGAGGCGACCTCGGCGCTCGATTCGGAAGTCGAGGCCGAGATCCAAACCGCGCTCTACGACGTCATGGAGGGCAAGACGGTGATCGCCATCGCCCACCGGCTGTCCACCATCGCCCGCATGGACCGCATCCTGGTGCTGGAAGCCGGGCAGGTGGTCGAGGAAGGCACCCATGACGACCTGATCGCCAGGAACGGCACCTATGCGCGGTTCTGGGCGCGCCAGTCCGGCGGCTTCCTGGATCTGAAGGCGGCCGAATGAGGCGGGTCATGGTGGTCGGCCAGCCGGGCGCGGGCAAGTCCACGTTTGCCCGGGCGCTCGGGCACGCCACCGGCCTGCCGGTGGTCCATATCGACCGCGAGGTGCACTGGCTGCCGGGCTGGGTCGAGCGCCCGACGGCGGAGAAGTCGCGCCGCTGCGCCGAGATCTGCGCTCGCGACGCCTGGATCTTCGAGGGCGGCCATTCGCGGACCTGGCCAGAGCGGGTGGCCCGGGCCGACACGCTGATCTGGCTCGACATGCCGTTGCCGCTGCGCCTGTGGCGGGTCGCGAAACGCACGGCGCTGCATTACGGGCGCTCGCGGCCCGATCTGCCCAAGGGTTGCCCGGAGCAGTTCAGCCTGCCGTTCCTGCGCTGGATCTGGGACACAAGGAAGACCCAGCGGCAGCGCATGGCCGCGCTGGTCGCCGCGGCACCACCACATCTCGACGTGCATCATCTGGCCGATCGGTGCGCGGTCGATGGGTTTCTCGGCCGGTTGCAGCAGGGCCCCGTACCGGCATGAGGCTGGACCAGGCGCTGGTGGCGCAGGGCCTGGCGCCCAGCCGCGCCCGGGCCCGGGCGCTGATCGAGGCCGGCGTCGTCACCGTCGCCGGCAGGGTGGTGACCCGGCCCGCCGCCGCAGCCGAGGGCGATCTCGCGGTCACCGCCGACCCCTGCCCCTGGGTCAGCCGCGGGGCGCTGAAGCTGGTCCATGCGCTCGACAGCTTCGGGCTGTCGCCGGCAGGGGCCGAGGCGCTGGACATCGGCGCCTCGACCGGCGGCTTCACCGAGGTGCTGCTGGCCCGCGGCGCCCGCCACGTGGTGGCGCTTGACGTCGGCCACGGGCAGCTTGACGGGCGGCTGAGGGGGGACGCGCGTGTGACCCCCATCGAGGGGGTCAACGCGCGCGACCTGTCCGCCGGCCAGGTCGAGGCGCTGCTGCACCGGCACGACTGGCATCCCGACTGGATCGTCGCGGATGTGTCCTTCATCTCGCTGACCAAGGCGCTGCCGCCGGCTCTTGCCCTTGCGGCACCGGGTGCGGTGCTGGTGGTGCTGGTCAAGCCGCAGTTCGAGGTCGGCCCCGGCGCGGTCGGCAAGGGCGGCATCGTCCGCGACCCGGAGGCGCGGCGCCGCGCGGTGGCATCGGTGCGGCAGTTCCTCGCCGACAGCGGCTGGACGGTGATCGGGGAAACGCCAAGCCCGGTGGCCGGCAGCGATGGCAATCGTGAGGTCCTGGTCGCCGCGCAAGCCGCCAATGGCCGACCGGGCGCAGGCCCGTAGCGTCCCAGGCCGGTAGCGTCTCAGTTTGGCGTGGGCTCTCCCCGGGCGCCCACCGCCAGCACCTGCCCGGTCGTCGCGGCGGAACTGTCCGATGCCAGCATCAGCGCGATCTCGGCCGCCTCGGCGGTTTCCTCCGGGCGGACCGGCAGCGACACCAGGTCCGGCTCGGCCTCGTCCTCGGCGTCACGCCCCACCCGCCGCCGCTCGCCCGGGGCGGCCCCCAGCGCCACGGCGTTCACACGGATCCGATGCGGCGCCAGCGCCAGCGCCATCGAGCTGGTCACCTGATCGAGCGCCGCCGAACTGATGGCATAGCCGGTCAGCATCGGCACCGTGCGCAGGGCCGCGGTCGCGGTGGTGTTGACGATCGCTCCGCCGGGGCTGTCGGCATCGCCCTTGCGCTGCTGGATCATCCGCCTGGCGCAGGCCTGGATCAGCCGCACCGCGGTCACCACGTTGGCTTCCAGAAGCTGCGCGATCCCGTCCGTGGCCGGGTCCAGCGGATCGCCGGCAATCAGCTCGCGGCGCGCGTTGACCAGCACATCGACGCGGTCGAAGGCATCCACCGTGGCCGATACCAGATTGATCACCGCCAGCCTTTCGCGGAGGTCGCACACGAAGTGCTGCGCCAGCTCGCTGCCGGCGCCCGACTGATCGACCACCGCCACCAGCTCGGCCTCGTCGGCGCCGGCCAGCATGACCCTGGCGCCGGCGTCGAGGAACCGCCGGGCGATGGCTCGTCCGATGCCGGCATCGGCACCCGAGACGATGACCGACTTGCCCTCAAGCGACAGTGCCATCAGCCTCTCCTTCTGCTGCCGCGGCCGGCTGTTGCCGGGCTGCGGTCGTGGCGCAGGCCCCGGCCCGGCTGACGTGCCGCGATCAGCTTGTAGCCGCCGGTTTCCGCCATCGTTTCCACGGCGCCGAATTCCGCCAGCAGCCGCGCCTCATAGGGCAGATGCCGGTTGGCCACCATCAGGAACAGCCCGCCACGGGCGAGGATGCGGGCCGCGGCGGCGATGAACTGCTCTCCCAGCGCCGGATCGCCCGCCCGCCCGTGGTGAAACGGCGGATTGCTCACCACCAGATCGTAGGGTCCGTGCCCGGTGCCGAGCGCCGCGACATCGGCCCAGTGGAACCCCAGCGGCAGCCCCGGCCGCCGCGCGTCGACATTGCGCTGCGCCGCGGCCAGCGCGTTGAAATCGGCCTCGAACAGATCCAGCCCCTCGAGCTGCGGTGCCGCGGCGATCAGGGCCGCCGACAGGGCGCCCCAGCCGGCGCCGAGATCGGCCGCCAGGCCGGCAAAGCCGTTCGGCAGAAGTGCCGGCATCTGCTCGGCCAGCAGCGCGGTACCGGGGTCGGTGGCATCGGGCGAAAACATCCCCGGCGCGGTGACGAAACCCTCGGCATTGGGGCGCGGCCGGGCCGCCTCCTGCCAGTCGGCCAGCGCTGCCGGCAGCGTCCCGGGCACCCGCATCCAGGCGACCTTGCCATGGGCCTTGGACTGGACGCCCTCGGCCGGCAGCACCGGGCGAAGCTGTTTCAGCACGCTGTCGATGCCATCGGTCTTGGCGCCGTCCACCACCAGAAGGCCGCCGGGGCCCACCATCGCCGCCAGCCGGGCGATCCGCCCCAGCGTCTCGACCTTGCTGCGCGACAGCAGCGCGACGGCCAGGGCCGGCCGCATCGCCTCGGCCTCCGGCACCGCCTTGATGCCGGCCGTCGCGATCCGGTCATGGGCCGCCCGCAGCGGCTGCTCCACCACCACCCGGGCACGCGGCAGCAGGCCCAGCGCCTCGGGGTCGGCCAGGCCGGACAACAGCAGGGGCCCCTCGGCCGGCAAGGCCAGGGTGCCATCGGCAAACGGCATCAGGAATCGGGCCAACTGTTGCATCACCGGATCAGGCTGGCCGAATGGCTCTTGGTGAAGTCCCGGCCGTCCGGGACCGGCATGGCGCGGTCCGGGCCGCGCGGCCCTGGCGCGGAGGAACCAGGGATGGTCCCGACATCGGCGGCGTGGATGTTCTGCTGGCCCGTGACGACGCCCATGTCGGCTTCCTTCTGCTGCTCGCCGTCGGCACCCGTTACCACGACCTGGCCGAAGCAGGGCGACCGCCCGGCCGGGTGGCGATCGACCGACAAGCCCGCAACGGCCGCGGTCCCGACCAGCCCCGGGGCTATTCCTTCTCCATCGTGCATTGCAAGGGGTGCTGGTTGCGGCGGGCGTAGTCCATCACCTGGGTGACCTTGGTCTCGGCGATCTCGAACGAGAACACGCCAACGACGGCCAGCCCCTTGCGGTGAACGGTGAGCATCAGTTCCACCGCCTGCTGGCCAGTCATGCCGAAGAATCGCTCCAGTACGTGCACGACGAATTCCATTGGCGTGTAGTCGTCGTTCAGAAGCAGCACCTTGTACAGCGGCGGCCGCTGCGTCTTGGCGCGCGGCTTGGTCAGAAGGCCGGTCTCCGGGTTTTCGCTGTTCTTGTCTGCCATGAGGATTGGGGAATACGCCATGCCTTGCCACCGCCGGAGATTCAGTCCCAGCCCCAATTGAATATATGCGGGAGTAAAAAAGAGGAAAGGGGGCCGAAGCCCCCTATCCCCAACTGAAAGCCAATCGCTACAAGACTGGACCTCGAATGGGACGTCCGCGATTAGGCGGCGTAGCCCTTCATCATGTCCGCGGCGGCGGTGAAGCGCGCGGTCAGCGGCGCCGACACTTCCTTCGCGGCGGCCATGTAGATCTCGTTCATCTTGGTCGTCTGGGCCAGGAAGGTCTCGAACGACGACTGGACGAAGGCGGACTGCTTCTCGAACACTTCGCTGACGGTCTTGGCCGAGGCCAGGTCCTGCGCGGCGGCAACGCCGTCCTCGAAGGACTTCTTGGTGAAGGCCGAAAGCTCCGAACCGATACCCTCGGCGGCCTTGGCGGCCAGCTCCGAGGACTTCACGACCGCATCGACGGTCTCCTGGCTGAACTGCGACAGGCCTTCAAAACCCTTGGTCATCTTCTCGACTCCGTCATTGAACGTCTTCTGTGCATCGGCGGCGAATTCCTCAACCTGAACCGACGCGATCTTGGCTGCTTTGGCGGTGGCCATCTGCTTGTCTCCTCACCACCCAGCGTTTGGGTGCGGTTTGATTTCGATGAGGGGTATTTAGGCCCTTTGCTGCACCGCGTCAAGAGTGTTTGCTGCACTGCACAAACTTTTTTCGCGATAGTCCGGAACCTGAAGTTGTTAACGGCATTCCTTGAAAATAATGGGTTTTCTCAATTTGCGAGCCGTGCTAACGTCAGCCGCGACAAAAAAGGCATCCCGGAAAATACCGGGAATCAGAGGCAGACAGAGCAGTCGTCGGAGAAGCCGATGTGGTTGGGCTTGGTGCGCGGGCTGACGCTCGCGCTGGTTGTAGTGGCGTGGGCCGGGGCTTCCAATGCCGCACCCTACGCCGCCGTTGTCATGGATGCGCGTACCGGCGAGATCGTCCACAGTACCGATGGCGACAAGCGCCTGCACCCGGCGTCGCTGACCAAGATGATGACCCTCTACATCGTCTTCAGCGAAATCCGCGCCGGCCGCCTCAGCCTCGACCAGAAGGTGCGCATCTCGCGCAATGCCGCCTCCAAGCCGCCCTCCAAGCTCGGACTCAAGGAAGGCCAGACGATCGCCCTGCGCTACCTGATCCGGGCCGCGGCGGTGAAGTCGGCCAACGACGCCGCCGCCGCCCTGGGCGAGGCGGTATCGGGCAGCGAATCGGCCTTCGCGCAGCGGATGACCGCGACGGCGCTGGCCATGGGGCTGAGGAACACCCAGTTCCGCAATGCCTCGGGCCTGACCCAGTCGGGGCACTTTTCCTCGCCCCACGACATGGCCGAGATCGGCCGGCGGCTGTTCTATGACTTCCCGCAATATTACAACCTGTTCAGCCGCCGCTCGACCTCGGCCGGCGTTGCCACCGTCTACAACACCAACCGCCGGCTGCTGGACGCCTATCCCGGCGCCGACGGCATCAAGACCGGCTACACCTCGGCGGCGGGCTACAACCTCGTCGCCTCGGCCGAGCGCGGCAGCGAGCGGGTGATCGTCGCCGTCTTCGGCGGCTCCAGCACGGCGCGGCGCAATGCCACGGTGATGGAACTGATGGACCTCGGCTTCAAGAAGATGCCGCGCTACGCCCAGGTGGTGAAACCGCCGCCCCTCGACTACGCCTCGATTTCCGTGCCCGGCACGCGGGCCAGCGCCGGCACCCAGGTCGCCAGCGCCACCGGCCGGCAACTTGCCCGCAGCCGCCGGCCGATGGTCCGCCAGGTGGCCGAGGACATCGTCATCGCCCGCGCCGTCTCGGACGTGACCGAGGCCAGGGCGCTTGCCACCGGACAGGACGACGACAGCCAGGGGCTGGCCACCCCGGGCCAGGGCGGCGCCATCGCCGCCGCCGTGGCCGCCGCCATCGCCGATGGCGAGCCGATGGTGGCCGCGGTGATGCCGCGGCCGCGGCCGGCCGGCCGCAGGACCGTGCGCACCGCTTCGGCCGGCGACGTGCAGCGCATGCCGCCCGAGGTGAAATCGGTGCCGGCGGAAAGCGGCAACTGGGGTGTCCGGATCGGCGCCTACCCGACCCGCGACCAGGCCGAGCGCAAGTTGCTGACCGTGGCGCTGCAGGATCTCGAAGCCTTCGAAAGCGGGCTGCGGGTGATCCAGCCGGCGGTCCGCAAGGGCGCCCCGGTGTTCGAGGCGCGCTTCGTCGGCCTGAGCCGGGCCGAGGCCGAGAACGCCTGCGCGCGGCTGATCGCCCGGCAAGGCGAATGCGAGACACTCAGGCCCTGATCCGAGCAGGCGCCTGAAGATGGCGGGGTGCGCTCCAGCGGGCGCATCCCGTTATTGTCCGGATGTCCGGGACTTCCTGATCGCTCCCTCGGCCGCGGCCGGGCCGCTCCCCGCCCACCCACCCTCGCGCCCCGGACCGGGCGGAGGGAGCGATCAGGGACAACGGTGTCAAACGCCGCCGGGGGCCCTGCATGGGCGGTCCGCGGACGCCCCTCAAGCCACCCGGGCCGCCTTCTTGTCCTTCGGCGACGGGCTGCCCGGTCCATCCCGCCCCGATCCCGCCGCGGGGGCGCGAGGGTGGGTGGGCGGGGAGCGGCCCCGCCGGCGGGATCGGGGCGGGATCCGCCTAGACCGTCACCGCCGGCCCCGGCAGTGCCAGCGTCGCGATCAGCTCGCGCAGCTCCTGCCTTGCGGCGACGTTGGAGATCGACAGGGTGCCGGCGCCGGTATCCTTCAGATCCAGCAGCGTCAGTCCCTGCAGGAACAGCTCGCGGAACACCACCCGCTCGGAAAACCCCGGCGCCAGGCGAAAGCCGATTCGCCGCGACAACTCGCCCAGCGCCCGGCCGACACGCCGACGGTTCCTGGCCTCCACCGTCGCCATGCGGTTCCTGAGCACCAGCCAGTCCACCGGCTTCAGCCCGGCCCGGGCGCGCAGCTGCCGCGCCTTCCACACCATCTCGGCATAGACCGACGGGCCCAGCACCCGGCCGGTGGCGGGATCGAGCCGCGCCAGAAGGTCGAAGTCCACCAGGCTGTCGTTCATCGGCGTCACCAGCGTGTCGGCGGTGGCATGGGCCATGCGCGCGTAGCGGCTGTGCGAGCCGGGGCAGTCGATGACGATGGTGTCGCAGTCGCGGTCGAGGGCGTGCAGGGCACCGGCGAAGCGCTCCTCCTCCTCGGCCTCGGCCTCGGTCGCGCTGTCATGGCCCGAGGCGGTCAGTGCGACGCGCACCGGCAGCGCCAGCGCGGTGCCGGTACGGGCGACGAAGGCCTCGCGGTTGTCGAGATAGCGGAACAGGCTCTGCTGGCGCAGGTCGAGGTCTATGGCGCCGACCCGGCGGCCGGAACGCGCCAGCGCCGTCAGCACGTGCATGGCGGTGGTCGACTTGCCCGAGCCGCCCTTCTCGTTGCCGAAGACGATGATATGGGCCATGCCGCCGCCGACGCTCGCTACACACAGGGGCCGCGGCGGGCGGCCGTCAGGGGCGCCGCGTCAGGCGCGGCGCGCCGGCGATCAGAAGCCGAGGCCCTCGTACTTCTTCTTGAACTTGGAGACGCGGCCGCCGGTATCCATCAGCTTCTGGCTGCCGCCGGTCCAGGCCGGATGGGTGGTCGGGTCGACCTCCAGCGCCAGCGTGTCGCCCTCGGCCCCGTAGGTGGAGCGGGTCTGGTAGCTGGTGCCGTCGGTCATCTTGACCGTGATGGTGTGGTAGTCGGGATGGATGTCGCTCTTCATCGCCTGGTCTCCTTGGCGCCGGACTGAGCCGCCTGCGGCCACGGGGCGAGGCGCTGCGGCTCCCCGTGCCGGTAGCGCGGTCGCCTCGGCTGGTACGAGGCGCGCGTATAGACGCAATTGTCCGGTGCGGCAAGCAATTCCGGCCGCAAGGTCCCGGCCCCGATGCAAGCCCCGATGCCACCTGCGTTGCGGCCCCTGGCACGACCCGGGCGCGAGGCCGGCCCGGCGGTGCGGCGAGCGGCCTCAGGCGCGGAAGATGTTGTCCTCTTCGCCGCCTTCGTCGGCGGGCGGCGGAGGCGCACCGGTCCCGGCGCTGCCGCCCGTGGAACGGGGATCGTAGACCGGCCGACCGGCCATGTTGGCGATCATGTCGGGGCGGCCGGCGGTGACCTTGCGCTTGCCGGGCGTGGCGGTGGAATCGGGCGAATAGACCGTACGGGCGTCGCCGGCCGCGTTGGCCAGCCGCAGTTCGCGCAGCGCCTTGATGTTGTCGCGCTCGGCATCGTGGTCGAATACCACCACCTGGGCGGCCAGCCGCTCGTCCTCCTTTTCCTGCCGCACTTCGGCATAGGCGATGGCAAACGAGGCAAGGATGACGAACCAGCCGAGGATCGAGATGCCGCCGAGCACCAGGTTCTGGGTGGGCGTCTGCATGATGCCCGGGGCTGCGTCCGGGCCGATGCTCGAGATCAGGCTCAGCGTCGGCAGGATCGACAGCATCGCCGGCAGGATCGAGAAGATCAGGTAGACCGCGAAGAGCGGGACCACCTTGCGCCCCAGACCCCAGATCAGGTCATGGCCCGGCGAGCGCTGCACCGCGTTGGCGGCGTTGGCCGCCATGGGCACGGCGAAGACGGACTGGAGCAGGCCGATGACCACCGTCGAGAACAGCGCCAGCCCCAGGATCATCCCGCCGCTGGCGGCCAACGCCTTCAAGGCGCCGGCGGTGTCGCCGAGGCCGGCCGCATCCGGGCCGGCAAGCATGACCACGGCAAGGCTGACCGGCACGATGATGACCACTGCCGCGATCGCCTGCACGAGAAGGTAGAGCGCCGTGTGCAGCGTCGCCTTGATGGTGCCGTTCAGCGTCGGTGCATCGGTCATCCTGAGGCTGGCAAGCCCGGCCCGGATCCCCTGCAGGGTCAGGAACGGCGGCAGCAGCACGGCACAGACGATCAGCGACAGCCAGAAGCTGAACACGTTACCCGATGCGGTGTAGACCGCGGCAAAGGCGATCAGGCCGGCAAACAGCCAGATCGGCAGCAGGCGCAGCAGCACGAATGGTGCCAGCGCGACGGACTTCACCACGAAGCGGACGATTTGCATGGGCGCGGACGTTCGGTCGCCAATGCGGCAAAATATGGGCAGTGGGCCGAGAAAACCGCGCGATGCGGCCCCGGCAACGAAAAGGGCGGCCGCTGGCCGCCCCCGAACACCCGTTCCACGCCCCTCGAAAGGGGCGCCTGCCCTCAGGCCGATGCCTTGGGCGCGTGGCTGGATTTCTCGGCGATGCGGGCGGACTTGCCGCGGCGGCCGCGCAGGTAATAGAGCTTGGCCCGACGCACCCTGCCGCGGCGAACCACGGTAATCGAATCGATGTTCGGCGAATGGATCGGGAAGACGCGCTCGACGCCCTCGCCGAACGAGATCTTGCGCACGGTAAAGCTGGCGCCGATGCCGGTGCCGCCCTTGCGGCCGATCACCACGCCTTCGTAGGCCTGCACGCGGCTGCGCGTGCCCTCGGTGACCTTGTAGCCGACCCGGACGGTGTCGCCGGGGGCGAAGTCGGGGATTTCCTTGCCGAGCGCGGCGATCTGCTCGGCTTCGAGCGTCTGAAGCAGGTTCATGGTCGTTGGTCCTTCTTGCCCGCCTTGCCGGCGGTGGTCTCAGCGTCCGAGAGCTCTGCCTCTCCTGCCGGGTCGCGTGACCGGCGGTCCGTGCCGCCGGAATACGCCCGCCAGAGGTCGGGACGACGTTCCTTGGTCAGCCGTTCGGACTGCGACTGCCGCCAGGCGGCGATCTGCGCGTGATGCCCGGAGAGGAGAACCTCCGGAATGCCACGCCCTTCCCAGTCCACGGGCCTCGTGTATTGCGGGTATTCGAGGAGCCCGCGCGAGAAACTCTCGTCCTCGGCCGACTCCGCGTTACCCAGGACGCGCGGTATAAGCCGAACGCAGGCGTCGATCAAGGCCATAGCGGCGATCTCGCCGCCGGTCATGACGAAGTCGCCTAGCGACACCTCGGTCAGTCCGCGGGCCTCGATGACGCGCTCGTCGACGCCCTCGAAACGGCCGCAGACAAGCACGATGCCGGGGCCCGCCGCCAGCGCCCTGGCCATCTCTTGGGTGAACGGCCGGCCGCGGGGCGACAGCAGCAGCCGCGGCAGGCCCGGCCCACCTGCGTCGTCAATGGCGCGGGCCAGCACGTCCGGCTTCATCACCATGCCGGGGCCGCCGCCGGCCGGGGTATCGTCGACGCTGCGGTGGCGGTCGCCGGCAAAGTCGCGGATCTGCACCGGGGCGAGGCGCCACAGCCCGTCGGCCAGCGCCCGGCCCAGCAGCGACTGGCCGAGCGGGCCGGGGAACATCTCCGGGAACAGCGTCAGCACCCGCGCCTCCCAGGCGCCGGCCAGTTGCGGTGGCCCGTCCATCAGGCTGCGCGGCCGGGCGCTGGCGCCGACCGACAGCCTGCCATGGGATCTCGGTGCCTTGCCCAAGCCGCCTGTCCTCTTGCTCGCGATTGTCCCGCCGGCAGTGGCCGCGGGCGGGCGCGATGTCAACCGGCCCGTTGGGCGTGACGCCCCCAAGGCGGGCGGGCCGGGGCGTGAGTTCGTGTGCGCCCCGGGGCGCCTGTCCCGAACCAACCCGTCAGACCACGGTGATGATGCCGAGCAGCAGCAACAGGAACAGCACCAGCACGACGCCGATCAGGAACTTCGCCCCGGTCATGGCGGCACCGGACAGGCGATGGAACCCAAGCAGCCCCGCCACCGCGGCAATGACCAGAAGAATCAGGATGAGCTTGACCATCGGACATCTCCTCGCTTCGCGGACCTACGAGATAGGCGCCGCGCCGGCGGTGTCCGCAGCATCGGCGCCAGGCCGCCGGTTGCAGGCCGAACGCATGGGGCTGGCGGGACCCGGCGCAGGGTGGCCCCGCCAGGGGCCACGGGCGCCGGGCCGGGCCCAACCGGCGGAGCACGCCTGCCGCAGGCAGGCGGCGACAGAGGGCGGGAGCCCCCCGGGTCGTCCCCCGGGTCGTCCCCGGCCGCTTCGGTCAGTCCGTCTCCGGCGGCGGATCGGCGATCACCCGTCCGGCCGCCAGGTCGACCGTCGGCACCAGCGCGCGGGTGAAGGGCAAGAGCAGCGGCGCCGCGCCGGGCCGGGTGATCTCCAGGATGTCGCCGGCGCCGTGATCGTGCACCGCCCGTACCCGCCCCAGCGCCCGGCCGCCCGGGTCCACCACCTCGAGCCCGATCAGGTCGGCATGATAGAACTCGTCGTCGGGAAGCGCCGACAGCCGCTCGCGGTCGACGTAAAGCCGGGCGCCCTTCAGCGCCTCGGCGGCCTCCCGCGTCGCCACCCCCGACAGCCGGGCGGCAAAGCCGCCCGAAACCGCCCGGGTCACCTTCACGGTGAAGCTTCGCGACCCGTCCTCGGTCGAGAGCGGGCCATAATCGCCGATGGCGGCCGGCTCGGCGCAGAAGCTCTTCAGCCGCACCTCGCCATGGACACCGAAGGCGCCGGCAATGGCGCCGACGCAGATCAGCCCGGGCGCGGTCATGAGGGCACGGTCATGTGGGCGCCCGCATCGCCGTCTCGATCAGCGCGAGGTCGCCTGCCGTCACCCCGAAGAGGCCACGGCGGAAGGCCATGCCCCAGTTCCCGGGATCACGCACGAAGCCGAGGCCAGCCAGCAGCGGCCGCACCGGCGCCGGGCGCAGGCCGGCCTCGTAGCGCGCCGGCCGCACGAAGGCGGTCAGCCCCATGGCCCAGTCGCGTTCCTCGACCGCCCCGGTCACGGTGCCGAGCGCGGTGAAGGCCTGGACCGGCTCGCCATCCTCGAGCGCGCTGCGCGGCGAGTAGAAGGCGAACCGGTCGCCGGGCGAGAGGCGCGACACCGCCTGCCGCGCGCCGTGCGAGAAGGCGCAGAGGCCCGATCGCACGGCGATGGCGACATGGTCGGCCGAGACGACCCCGACCCAGCAGCGGCCTTCGCTCACCGGCTCAGCTCGCGGCGCTGTCCTCGGCAGGCGCTTCTGCGGGCGCCTCCGCGGCAGCTTCGGCCGCTGCCTCGACCGGTGCCTCAACAGGCTCTTCGGCCGGGGCCGGTGCCGCCGCGGCCTCGGCGGCAGCGGCTACCTTGGCCGCCTTCTCCTCGGCACGCTTCTTGGCGGTCTCGCCGGGCTCGCCCTTCCTGGGGTTGCTGCGCGCCGCCTTCGGCCGCTCGCCGGCGGCCTCGAGGAACCGCGCCACCCGGTCGGTGGGCTGGGCGCCCTGGCTCAGCCAGTACTTCACCCGCTCGACATTCATCGTCACCCGGGTCTCGCTGTCCTTGGGCTGCAGCGGGTCGTAGCTGCCCAGCTTCTCGATGAAGCGGCCGTCGCGCGGGCTGCGGCTGTCGGCGGCGACGATGGAATAGTAGGGGCGCTTCTTGGAGCCGCCCCGGGCGAGCCGGATCTTCATAGCCATCTGGTGTTCTCCTTTACGATAGCTGTTGGCGGCGTGGCGTCAGGCCACGCCGTTCTGGATGTGCTCGTGATGCCGGATCACTTCCGAGATCACGAAGGCGAGGAATTTCTTGGCGAAGGCGGGGTCGAGATCGGCCTCCAGCGCCAGCCGCTCCAGCCGGGCGATCTGCTCGGCCTCGCGCGCCCGGTCCGAGGGCGGCAGGTTGTGCTCGGCCTTGAGCCGGCCCACGCCTTGCGTGTGCTTGAACCGCTCGGCGAGGGTGAAGACCAGGATCGCGTCCAGCCGGTCGATCGAGTCGCGGTGTTCCTTCAGAAGCGCGGCGGCGCGGGTGACGTCGTCTGTCATGCCTGTTCCTCGTGTCTGCCTTGGGTGCCGGGGCCCGGATGGCGCCAGACGTCCACCGGCTCGCCGTCGTGATCGGTTCGCGACTCGATGCGGGCGCCAAGCCGGCGGGCCACCGCCACCGATCGCGTGTTGTCCGGGTGGATCCAGCTGTAAAGCGGTGCCGGGCTGATCCGGGCGTGATAGTCGGCGCGGGCGGCGGCGGCCGCCTCGGTGGCAAAGCCCTTGCCCTCGAAGCCATCGAACAGGTGCCAGGCCAGCTCCGGCTCGGTCTGGTTGAAATAGCGGATCACCCCGATGCGGCCCGCCAGGGCGCCGGTGGCGGTCTCCTCCACCGTCCAGTAGCCATAGCCGCGGATCGCCCAGTGGCCGATGCCGGCCATCAGCACGCGCCAGGCCTCCAGCCTCCCATCCGACGCGCCGCCGACGAACCGCGCGCGCGGGCTGGCGCCGAAGGCGGCGACGGCCTCGAAATCGGCTTCCACCGGCAGCCGCAGGGTCAACCGCGTGGTGCGGATCGGGGCAACGGCCAGCATCATGCCAGCGCCTCCTGTCGCTGGCCGGCACCATCCGCGGGCAGGCCCCGGGCGAGGATCCACGCCATCATGACAAGTCCCCCCGATGGCGGAAGACCAGGCAGTCATGGCCCTCGGGCCGCCGGGCGGCATCATCCTCGACCGCCCCCAGCCGCTCCGCCAGCGCGATGGAGCGATGGTTGTCGCGGGCGACATAGCTGACCGCGGTGGTCCAGCCCAGATCGCGAAACGCAAAGTCCCGGGCGGCGGTCGCCGCCTCGAAGGCCAGGCCCCGCCCTTCGGCCGCCGGGTCCCAGACCGTCCAGCCGATCTCCCGCTCGGGCCAGTCGGCGGGGTACCAGGGGCCGGTCATCCCGAGCGGCGCCCCGCTGCCCTTGCCGGTGAAGACGAACGAGCCGAAGCCCCGCACCAGCCACATGCCGACGATGTGGCAGAAGCCGCGCCAGGCGCCGCCCAGCGTGTAGGGCCCGCCGACGAAGCGGGCGCGCTCCGACATGGCGAAGGCGCGCCACGGCTCCCAGTCCCCGGCCCGGGGCGGGCGCAGGACCAGCCGTTCGGTCGCCAGCACGGGGCCCTCGATGCCGGTCATCGCAGCGCCTCCGGGACCGGATGGCGCCAGACCGTGGTCAGCTTGCCCTTCGAGGTGATCCAGTCGCCATCGGGCCGGGCGCCGAGGCGCCGCGCCAGCGCCGCCGAACGCAGGTTTTCCTTGGCGATATAGCTGACCGCGGTGGTCCAGCCGAGCGGGCCGAAGGCATGGGCCCGCGCCGCTACCGCCGCCTCAAAAGCCAGCCCCTTTCCCTCGTCACGGTCCTGCCACAGCGACCAGGCCAGTTCCGGCTCGGGCAGATGCGCCGGCGCCCAGGGCCCACACATGCCGAGCGCCCGGCCGGTCGCCGCCTCGACCAGCGCGAACCAGCCAAAGCCCTTCTCGGACCAGTGGGCGTCCAGCAGGTCCCAGAACGCCCGCGCCTCGGCCCCGGGCCGCTGCCAGCCCAGGCGAGCCGCCCGCGGCGACGCGTAGAACGCAAGGAACCCCGGCAGATGCGCCGGCGCCGGCCGCTCCAGCCGCAGCCGCGCGGTCACGATCACCCCGTGCGTCGCCGCCGCGCTTCCGGCCGATGCCGGGCGCGGGGCGGGCGGGCGGGCGCGTCCGGCATCGGCCGGCAGGCCCGGAACCCTCGAGCGGACGGCGGTCATGCCACGGCCTCCGGCCGGTGGCGGTAGACCAGGACCTCGCCGCCCAGCGCGGCCTCCGCCGCCGCGTCACGCGATGCGCCCAGCCGCTCAGCCACCCGGATCGAGCCCAGGTTGCCATGATCGATGTAGCTGACCAGCGTCGTCATCCCCAGCTGGCGAAAGGCATGGGCCATCACCGCCCGGGCGCCCTCGGTGGCATAGCCCCGTCCCTCGGCCTCGGGGGTCACCAGCCAGCCCAGCTCCGCCTCGGGATCGCCGAACTCGTGGCCGACGATGACCAGCCCCACCGGCGCGCCGCCGGCGATCGGCTCCATGGTCCACGGACCATGGCCGCGCAGGGTCCAGCCCGCCACCATCTCGCAGAAGTCGAGCCAGGCCTCGCGGTCGGCCTCTCCGGCGGCCAGGCCGGCCCCGCGGTCGTCGCGGTGAAAGCCGGCATAGATCGGATAGTCGCCGATCCGCGGTGCCCGCAGCCGCAACCGTTCGGTGGCCAGCTCGGGGATGGCGCCGGTCATGGCCGCGGCACAGGCACGCGCGGCGCCTGCGGGCGGCCGTTCCCAGGGGTGACCGGCGATCACGACGCGCACCGCGCGGGAATGCCGGCCGATGCCGGGCGCGGGGAGGGCGGGCGGGAGCAACCGGCATCGGCCGGCATGACCCGGGCAAGGGACCACGTCGGGATCATGCCGCCGCCTCCGGATGCAGATAGACCAGGCAGTTGTCGCCCTCGGGCCGCGCCGCGGTGTCGTCCGGCACCGCGCCCAGCCGCTCGGCCAGCCGGATCGAGCGCCGGTTGTCGGGCCCGATATAGCTCACCAGCCGCCCGTTGCCGATCTCGGCGCGGAACCAGTCGCGCGCCGCCAGCGCCGCCTCGAAGGCCACGCCCCGGCCCTCGGCTTCCTCCACCAGCGTCCAGCCGATCTCGTCCTCGGGGTAATGTGCCGGCCGGTTGATGCCCACCAGCCCCAGGAAGCGCCCCGCCGCCATGCCCTCGAAGGCCCGCGCCTCGATCGACCAGCAACCATAACCCATCAGCGCCCACTGCCCGACGCCCGAGGCGAAGTCGCGCCAGGCGGCGGCGGTGTCGAACGGGCCGTCCTCGTGCACGCTGCGCGGCGAGGCCATGTGGACCGCATAGGCGGGAAAGTCCGCCATGACCGGCGCCCTCAGCAGCAGCCTCTCGGTGGTCAGGACCGGGATCATGCCGCTGCCTCTCCGGCTGCCGCCGCCACCGGATGGCGCCAGACCTCGGTCACCGTGCCCGCCGGCATCGCCGCGTCGGGGTCGCGCCGGGCGCCGAGCCGGGTGGCCAGCCGCGCCGAGGCGACGTTGCGGGCGTCGATGTAGCTGACCAGCGAGGTGACCAGCCGCTTGTCCAGCACGAAGTCGCGCAGGCTCGCCGCCGCCTCGGTGGCATAGCCCCGGCCCTCGTGGCCCTCGAGCAGGAACCAGCCCAGCTCCGGCTCGGGGAAGTCGAGGCCCCGGGTCACCGAGACCTGTCCCACCATGGTGCCGTCGCGGGTCACCGCCAGGCCGCCGAAACCTTCGAGCTGCCACTGCGCCACGTCGTTGGTCAGCCAGTTCCAGGCGATCGCCGAGCCGAAGGGGCCGCCCATGAAGCGCGCCCGCGCCGAGGTCACGAAGCCGCGATAGGCGGCATGGTCTTCCATCCGCAGCGGTCGCAGCACCAGCCGCTCCGTGGTCAGCACCGGCGGTGTCATTGCAGCGCCTCCGGCCCCGGGTGCCGCCAGACCTCCAGCGCGAAGCCCTGGGGAAAGGCGTGCATGCGCTCAAAGGTGGCGCCCAGCCGGGCGGCCAGCGCCTTCGACCGCGTGTTCTCGGCGTCGATGGTGCTGATCGCGGTGGTCCAGCCGAAATGCCGGTAGGCATGGGCACGCGCCGCCAGCGCCGCCTCGGCGGCGATGCCGCGCCCCTCGGCCTCGGGCATCAGCGTCCAGCCGATCTCGGCCTCGGGCCATTCGCCGGGGTGCCAGCACCCGACCCGGCCGCAATAGGCGCCGGTCGCCTTCTCCTCCACCGCCCAGAAGCCGTAGCCGCGCAGCATCCAGTGCCCGAGCATCGCCGCGACGATGCGCCAGACCTCGTGCGGCGCCTTCGGCCCGCCGGTAAAGCGCGACCGGTCCGAGGCCCAATAGCGCTCCTCGGCCGGCAGGTCGCCGGCATCCAGCGCCCGCAGGACCAGGCGCTCGGTCTCGATGACGGGGATCATGCGGCAGCTCCGGCGGCGCGGCGCGGCAGGGTGAAGATGTCGCGGGTGACACCGTCGGGGAAGGTCTCGCGGCGGGTCTTCCGGCCGCCGAGGCGCTCGGCGAGGCGGCGGGCGCCGGTGTTTTCGTCGCGCATATGGGTTTCGACCGCGGGCCAGCCCAGGGTGTCATGGGCAAACGCGATGGCGGCGCGGGAGGCTTCGGTGGCATAGCCCTTGCCGCGCTGTTCGCGCAGCAGCCACCAGGTCAGTTCATGGCTTGGCCAGCCTTGCGGGTGGACCAGGCCGCAGCCGCCGACGGGCGTGCCGTCGCGCAGCGTGACGACCCATTTGCCGAAGCCCTTCAGGTGCCAGTGGCCGAGATCGCGGCACAGCACATGATAGGCCTCGTCCGCGCGGCGCGGCCCGCCGTAATTGCCCGACCCTTGGGCATCGGCGTAGAACGCCGCATAGACGGCGGCATCGGCCTCGACGGGCGCCCGCATGACCAGGCGCTCGGTCTTCAGGGTCGGGATCATTTCTTCTTGCCCATCCCCAGGCCGGACAGCCCCTCGGGCAGCTTCATGCCGCCGCCACCCATGCCCGAAAGCCCCGGCGGCAACTGACCGGGCGCGCCCCCCGGAACGCCCCCCGGAACGCCCCCGGGAACGCCACCCGGCATCCCGCCCTTCATCCCGAAGAGCGAGGCCAGCCCGCCGCGCATCAGGCCCTTGTTCCCCATCCGGCCCATCTTCTTCATCATGTCGGCCATCTGCCGGTGCATCTTCAGCAGCTTGTTGAGCTCGCTCACCTCCATGCCGGCGCCGGCGGCGACCCGCCTCTTGCGGCTCGCCTGCAGGATCTCGGGCCGTGCCCGTTCCTTCTTGGTCCTCGAGTTGATCAGCGCCACCTGCCGCCGCAGCACGGTGTCGTCGAACCCAGCCTCCTCCATCTGGCGGCTGAGCTTGCCCATGCCGGGCATCATCCCCATGACCCCCTGCATGCCGCCCATCTTCATCATCTGCTCAAGCTGCATCTTGAGGTCGTTCATCGAGAAGAGGCCCTTCTGGAACCGCTTCATCATCCGTTCGGCCTCGGCGGCCTCGACCGTCTCCTGCGCCTTCTCGACCAGGGCCACGATGTCGCCCATGCCGAGGATGCGGCCGGCGATCTGGCCCGGGCGGAACTCCTCCAGCGCCTCCATCTTCTCGCCGGCGCCGACGAACTTGATCGGCTTGCCGGTGACCGCGCGCATCGACAGCGCCGCGCCGCCGCGGCCGTCGCCGTCCATCCGGGTCAGGATCACGCCCGAGATGCCGATCCGCTTGTCGAAATTCTCGGCCGTGTTGACCGCGTCCTGGCCGGTCAGCCCGTCCACCACCAGCAGCGTCTCGTGCGGCCTGGTGGCGTCGCGCACCGCCTCGACCTCGGCCATCAGCTCGTCGTCGATGGACAGCCGCCCGGCGGTATCCAGCATCACCACGTCATAGCCGCCGAGCGAGGCCTGCTGCCTGGCCCGCTTGGCGATCGCCACCGCGTCCTGGCCGGCGATGATCGGCAGCACGTCGACACCGACCTGGCGGCCGAGCACCGCGAGCTGCTCCATCGCCGCCGGGCGGCGGGTGTCGAGCGAGGCCATCAGCACCCGCTTGCCCTCGCGCTCGCTCAGCCGCTTGGCCAGCTTGGCCGTGGTCGTGGTCTTGCCCGAGCCCTGCAGGCCCACCATCAGCACCGGCGCCGGCGGGCTGTCCACCTTCAGCCGCGCCGCCTCCTCGCCGTCGCCGGCAAGCACCGCGACCAGCTCGTCATGGACGATCTTGACCACCTGCTGGCCCGGCGTGACCGATTTCGTCACCGCCTGGCCGGTGGCCTTGTCCTGCACCGCCTTGACGAAGTCGCGGGCCACCGGCAGCGAGACATCCGCCTCCAGCAGCGCCACCCGGACCTCGCGCAGCGCCGTGGCCACGTCGGCATCGCTCAGCGCGCCCTGCTTGGTCAGGCGCTCGAAGACGCCGCTCAGCCGCTCGGAAAGGTTCTCGAACATCGCACCCCCTCCTCAGGGGTCGTTGAATGCATGTGCGCCCCCGTGGGCGCAACGCGCTGACGGGGGGCGATCCCGGATCCGGCCGGGACCGGAGGGCTTCGGACCATCCGGGACGGGTGGCAACTACCCTTCCGGCCGCCGCAGGTCAAGCGGCGCCTCGTGCGGTACGCATTCGCGGCGGGTTTTCAACCGCCGGCTGCTGGCCTATCACTGCGCAGGCACCGGGCCGCAGGGCCCGCGAGCAGGGCCCCGGGGACGAGTTCGACTCACATGGACGTAATCATCCATTTCGGTGTCGCCAAGACCGGCACAACCTCGCTGCAATACGCGCTGCATCGCGGCCGGCGAGAGCTGATGAGGCACGGCGTCAGCTATCCCAAGCCGCCGCACGGCATCGCGCATCACATCCTGGCCGCGCTGATTGCCGACCGCGAGGCGCTGCACCCGTGGCTGCTCTATCGCTACGGCGGCGACTATGACGCGCTGATGGCCGGAGCGAACCGGTTCTGGGCCGAGATCGTCGAGCGCACGGGCAAGCGCAAGTGGAAGGCCCTGGTGCTGTCCAGCGAGTTCCTCTGGAGCCATGCCAGCGACGATGCCAGCCTGGAGCGGCTGAAGGCGCTGGTCGAGCCGCTGGTCCAGCTCCGGGGCGGACGCATCCGGCCGGTGGTCTACGTGCGCGACCCGGCCGACTGGTTCCTGTCCTCGCGCCAGGAGACCACCAAGGTCTCGGCGACGCCGCTGAACACCGGATTCATCAGCTATCGCTGGCCGCTGGAGCGGATCGAGGCAGTGCTGGGCGATGTCGCCGTGCGGCCCTTCGTGCGCGAAGCGCTGGCCGGCGGCGACGTGGTCAGCGACTTTCGCGCCCATTTCCTCGCCGATGTGCCCGACGACCTGCTGCAATCGGTGCGCCGCAACGAGACGCTGTCGGCCGAGGCAATGGACATCCTGCACAGCTACAACCGGTGGAAAAGCGCCGGCGCCGAATGGAGCAGCACCGACACGTCGCGGGCACTCAGGCGCCGGCTCGAGACCGCCGACGCGGCAGGCGGCGCGGTTCCGGCACCGGTGCTGAAGCCCGCCGTGCGCGACGAGATCTATCGCCGCGCACAGGATCTTGGCTGGCTGCGCGAACGCCACGGCATCGTCTTTCCCAAGGTGGACTACGCCATCGCCGGCAGCCTCGGCGACGAGGCCGTCAGCTTCGGCGGTGGGGTGCCGGACATCGTCACCCTCGACCAGACCCGCCGCGACGTGCTGCTGATGACCGTGCTCGACGAGGCGGTCGCCGAGGCGAACACGCGGATCCTGAAGCCGCCGAAGCTGCGCTACGGCGGGCCGGCGCTGGCCGCCGAGCGGTTGCGTGCCCTGGGCCGCGCGCTCGGCCGGCTCAACCCGCTGGGTTCGACCAAATCCCGACGCGCCGGCCAGGGCCTGGCGCGCCCCCGCAACAGCCAATAGGCCCGGCACCGGTGAAGATAATCCTCCATATCGGCCAGCCCAAGACCGGCACCACGTCGCTGCAGAACAGCCTCTACGAGGCGTCCGGGACGCTGGCGCAAGCGGGCGTCCTCTACCCCGTCATCGATCTCAACCGGCCCCAGCACATCTTCCTGCCGGCCCTGATCCTGAAGAACGCCTTCACGGTTTCGCCGCTGACCCGGCGACGGCTCGGCGCCGACAGCCCCGGGCAGATGATCGAGATTGCCGAGGATTGCTGGCGGCAGGTCAAGGACCTTGCCCGACAGTCCGATGCAAGGCTTGTGGTGCTCAGTTCCGAACTGCTGTCGCGCAACCTCGTGACATATGCCGGGCGCAGCGTCAGGGCGCTTCTGGCCGAGCTCTCGGACGATGTTCAGCCGGTCATCTACGTGCGCAACCCGGCCGACCACTACCTGTCGGTCCTGCAGCAGCAGCTCAAGGTCAACGGTCAGCCGCTCAGACCCTCGCCGACGACGATCCGCGCGGTGATCCAGTCCTACGAGGCCGAGTTCGGCCGACCGGTGCAGGCAGAGCTGTTCCACCCCAGCGCGCTCAGGGACGGCGACATCGTGCGCGACTTCGCGGCAAAGTTCCTGCCGGCCGAGATCGGCGCCGATACCCTGCCATCGCTGCGCACCAACGAGTCCATTTCGGCCGAGGCGATGGATATCCTGGCCGCCTGCGGCAAGGGCCAGCCCGAGCAGTTCGACACCGAGGCGCATGCCTCATGGGAGAAGCTCCGGCGCATCGTCATTCGCATCGACAAGCGCATCGACGGCGCCGGCAAGCCGCGTCTCAAGGCGGCGGTCCGGGATGCGATCATCGGTGCCTCGGGCGACATCAACTGGGTGGCGGAACGGTTCGGGATCGAGTTTCCGGGCGTCGACCGCAGCGCCATCGGCGGCGCCTTCCCCGACGAGATCGCCGGGCTGGATGTGCCCGACATCATCGAAGTGGATCCCGACCGGCGTCACATACTTGCCCGGCGCGTGGCGCGAAAGCTCGGGGAAGAAGGCGTGACCATCGACCTCGGTGGCGGCATCGTTTCCCGGGCGGCACCGGTTGCCCCTGCGGCACCGGCTGCCCCTGCGGCACCGGTGGCACCGGCTGCCCCTGCAGCCGCCGCTGCGGCCGCGGCGCCCAAACCGCGGCCGAGGCCCCGAAAGGCGCCGACCGGCGACGGACCCGAGGTCATCGTTCACTTCGGCTCCGCCAAGACCGGCACCACTGCCCTGCAGACAAGCCTGGCCGCCAGCCGTGCCAAGCTGAAGCAGCACGGCGTCCTCTACCCCGAGGCGGGCGAGGGCGAGGCGCATCATCTGCTTGCCGCATTGTTCAAGGAACCGGAGGTCCTGCACCCCTACCTGCTCACCGTCTACGGCGATGCCGAGGCCATGCGCGAAAGGGCCGAGGCGGCCTGGTCGGCCATCGTCAGGCAGGTGAAGTCGGAAAAGCCGCATACCGTCATCCTCAGCAGCGAATTCTTCTTCGGCCGCCTGACCCCCCAGGCGATGGAACGCTTCGCCGAGCGCCTCGATGAACTGGGCGGCCGGGTGACGCCGGTGGTCTACGTCCGCGATCCGGCCGACTGGCTGCTGTCTCAGCGCCAGCAGTCGACGAAGAGTTCCGGCACCCTCGCGTCGCTGCGGGTGGCCTCGGTCCGGCCGACCATTACCCTGATCGAGGATGCCCTCGACGTGCCGATGGTGGTGCGCGGCTTCGACCGCAGCCTGCTGGAAGGTGGCGACATCGTCACCGACTTCGCCACCCACGCGCTGGCGGGCCGCGTGCAATCCGACTGGCTGGTCTCGGAAACGCAGAACGAGTCGCTGTCGCCCGAGGCCATGGATCTGATGCAGACCTTCCACAAGCTGCGCAGCCCGCAGGAAAAGTGGAACTATGGCGGTGCGGCCAAGGTGCTGAGAGACCGGATCGCCGTGGCTGAAGCGATGTTGGGCGGACCTGTCCGGCCAAAGCTGAAGCCGGCCTGGCGCAAGGCCATCTATCGCCAGGCCACCGACCTGATCTGGCTGCGCGATACCTATGGCATCGTGTTCCCGAAGGTCGACTATGGCATTGCCGGAACCGCCGACGGCGCCTTCGAGGACTGGGACGGCCGGATCGGCAGCCTGGTCGATTTCGACGCCGAGCGGCGCGACGCCATCGTGATGCACGTGATCGGCGACCTCATCGACGAGACGCAGCAGAACAAGCCCTGGCTGGCGGGCCTGCGTTTCGGCGGCTGGGCCACGGCCCGGCGGCGGCTGGGCTGGCTGCTGAGGCCGCTGCTGCCCCGCTCCTGACCCGCCTGCTCAGGCGGCCGCGGCGGCGGGGGGTGGCGTGCGCCCCTCGCGCACCGGCAGGTGCACCAGCGCCGAGAAGGCGCCAACCGCGACCCCGATCCACCAGACGGCGGTATAGGTGCCGTAGATGTCGTAGAGCTTGCCGCCCAGCCAGACACCCATGAACCCGCCAAGCTGGTGGCTGAAGAAGACGATGCCGTAGAGCGTGCCCATGTAGCGCAGGCCCCAGAGATGGGCGATCAGCCCCGAGGTCAGCGGCACCGTGGCCAGCCAGAGCGAGCCCATCACCGCCGAGAAGACCAGCACGGTCGTGGGCGTCATCGGCGTGGCGATGAACCAGGCCGCGGCGACGGTGCGCCCGACATAGATCGCCGCCAAAAGGTACTTGCGGCTGTAGCTCTTGCCGAGCCAGCCCGCCGTCACCGTGCCGACGATGTTGAAGACCCCGATGGTGGCGATCGACAGCGCCCCGAGCGCCGTGGTGGTGTCGATCCCCAGGGCCGCCAGGTTGCCGCCCGGGGCGATGGCGCCGCAGGCCTCGGCCACGAAGGCGGGGAAATGCGCGGTGATGAAGGCCAGCTGATAGCCGCAGGAGAAGAAGCCGAAGAAGATCATCGCAAAGCTGGGATCGCGCAGCGCCTTGCCCAGCACCTGGCCCATGCTCTGCTCAAGCTCGGTCCGGCTGGCCGACGCCCGGGTGCCGAGCAGCGGCAGGAACACCAGCATCGCCACCGCGACGCAGGCGAAGACCACAAAGACGCTCTGCCACGGCATCGCCGACAGCAGCGCCTCGGCCACCGGCGGGCCGATCACCTGCCCGGCCGAGCCGGCAGCGGTGGCGATCCCCAGCGCCAGCGAGCGGTGCTCGTCGGCGGCGGCCCGCCCGACCACCGCCAGCACCACGCCAAAGCCGGCCCCGGCGATGCCGAAGCCCACCAGCACGCTGATCGCCTGGTGCCCCAGGGGCGTCGTCGCAAAGGCGGTCAGCAAGAGCCCCAGCCCGTAGCAGAGCGCGCCCAGGATCACCGCCCGGCGGTCGCCGAAACGCTCGGCCACGGCGCCGAAGATCGGCTGGCCGATGCCCCAGGCCAGGTTCTGGATCGCGATCGCCAGCGAGAACTCGGCCCGCGGCCAGCCGAAGGTCTCGGCCACCGGGATCTGGAACAGCCCGTAGCTGGCACGAATGGCGAAGCCGATCATCAGGATCAGGCAGCCGCCGATCAGGACCGGCGTCACCAGGGGCGGCTTGGGTCGCGACATGACAGGCATTCCTCCCGCAGCAACCGCACCGGTTTGACGAAGCCGGCGGGAATGGTCAAAACAAACCTCGTGATCAACACAATCGCGGACCGTCATGCCCGCCAGCCTCGCGCCTGATCCCCGCCCCAGATCCCGCCCCGGCACGGTTGCCGTGCCCCATGGCTGACGGGCCGCTCGGCGCCTACCGGGCGCTGCTCGCAGCCGGCTCGCTGCGCGATGACGCCGCCCAGCGGCTGGCGATCGAGAAGCTGCAGCTTCTGCATACCCGGCTCAGGGGCTACAGGCCCGAGACGCCGCGCCGGGTGGGCCTGGGCCTGTTCGGCTGGGGCCGCGAAAGCATCGAGCAGAAATCCATCCCCGGGCTCTATCTCTATGGCGGGGTCGGCCGCGGCAAGTCGATGCTGATGGACCTGTTCTTCGCCGGGGCGCCGGTGGAGCCGAAACGCCGGGTGCATTTCCACGCCTTCATGCAGGAGGTGCATGGCGCCATCTTCGAGGAACGCAAGAAACACGCCCAGGATCCGGTGGTGCCGGTGGCCGACAGGATCGCCGAAGGCGCGACGCTGCTCTGCTTCGACGAGATGCAGATCACCGACATCGCCGACGCGATGCTGGTGGGGCGGCTGTTCGAGCGGCTGTTCTTCAGGGGCGTGGTGGTGGTGACCACCTCGAACCGCCACCCCGACGACCTTTACCGGGACGGGCTAAACCGGCAACTCTTCGTGCCCTTCATCGCCATGCTGAAGGAGCGGCTCGAGGTGCATCACCTCGACGGCGGCACCGATTTCCGCCAGGCGCGGCTGAGGGGCATGGAGGTCTGGCATTCGCCGCTGGGTCCGGCGGCGACGGCGGCCATGGATGCGGCCTGGGAGGCGCTGGCCGGCGGCCCCGGCGCGCCGCATGTGCTGCAGCTCAAGGGCCGCGAACTGGTGATCCCCCGGGCCATGAACGGGGTGGCGCGGGCCAGCTTTGCGGCGCTCTGCGAGGCGCCGCTGGGCCCGGCCGACCACCTTGCCATCGCCGACCGCTTCGGGGCGCTGATCCTCGATGACGTGCCGGTGATGCGCCGCGCCGACAACAACGCCGCCAAGCGCTTCGTGACCCTGATCGACGCGCTCTACGAAGGCGAGGTGCGGCTGATCTGCTCGGCCGCCGCCGAGCCGGACGCGCTCTATGCCGACGGCGAGGGCGCCTTCGAGTTCCAGCGCACCGCCAGCCGGCTGGAGGAGATGCGCAGCGAAGGCTGGGGCGAGGGCTGAAGCGCGGCCGCCGGCGCCCGGCGGCGGGGCGCGAACGGGCGGCGGGAGCGGGCCCGCCAGCGCATGCCCGGCCGCCGATCGGGACCAGGGGCTCCCGCAGTCCACCTCCGCCTGCCGGCGTCGGTGCCCTTTGGGCCCGGCCCGCGCGCCCGCTTGGCCCTGACGGGCCTGCGCCCTGCGCGCGGGTCCCGCCAGTGGCCACCCTACGGCCCCCGGGGATGGCAAGGCTGCCCGTGATTGCCGGCGGCGCCCCGGGGATCGCATGCGCGCGCATTCGCAGCGGCAATCGCGCCCGGGACGCTCCCCGCCCACCCACCCTCGCGCCCCGTGCGCGATTGGGCGCTGCGCCCCGGGATCCGACCCCGGCCGGCCCATGCGTGTCCCTGGCGGCAGACTTCGCCGCCGAGGCGGTCGCCCGGATTGCCAGCGCGCCGGGCGCATCCGCCTGAACACCCCGCGGGATCGACTCCATCGCCTTGCGGACCAACCGGCCGGCGCTGACCGCCGCCGACAAGCCGCTGGACCTTTGCCGGCCGCCGCGCCATAACGCGCCGCCCGGCGCCGCCGGCTTGGTGCCGATTCCGGGGGGTGATCCGATGGCAGACCTGACAGTGGGCAAGATCGTCGTGCTGATCTCCGGCTCGATGAAGATGGTGGTCGAGGCGGTCGACGGCGACAATATCCAGACCGTCTGGTGCCACGAGGGCGAGATCGGCCGCGACACCTTCCCCGCCGCGCTCCTGCGCGAGTTCGAGTTTCGCGACGACGATGCCCGCCCGCCCCGCGCCGCCGGCGGCGGCAAGTCCTTCAAGGGCCCGCGCGAGGGCGGCGGCAAGCCCTATGGCGACAAGCCCAGAAGCCCCCGCGGCAGCGACGAGCGCCCCAAGGCCAAGACCGGCTGGGACGGCAAGCCGCGCGAGAAGAAGTTCTTCCGCAAGGACGACTGACCGCCCAGCCCCAACTCGACGCGCCGGCGCGGTCTCAGTCGGTGGCGAAGCAGTAGAGCAGCCCGTCGCCGCCCGTCCCCTGCAGCGCCTCCAGCCCGCAGCCCCCGCGCGAGCCGTGGGACGAGTTCCACGACTTCGCCGGCGGCGACTCGTCCAGCCCCATGCGGTCGTGATGCCCGACCATGCCGGCGGTCTCGGCCCCGGCCGAGGTCCAGTCCTCGCAGGTCATGCCCTCGGCGACGGTGCCCTCCGGCGTCGACCCGGTCAGGATGTCGTGGCGGTTGGGGCTGTCGCCGCGGCCGTTGACCACCTCGCCCCGCTCGTTCAGCGCCGTCTCCTTGCCGATATTGTTCTGGCCATGCAGCGCCTCGACGCTCTCGGCGATCACCACCCCGGCGGCATTCACCCATGGCCCGGCTCCGATCCGGTCGCGGGCATTCTCGGTGCTGGTGGACAGATACGCCGCCCAGCTGCGCCCGCTCACCCCCGCCGCCTCGGCCAGGCTGGCGCAATGGGCGTCCGCCCCGGCCAGCCCGCCGAAATTGCCACCATTGCCCGGGTTCTGGCTGGTGACGAAAAAGCTCATGCCCTCCTGCGCCGCGGCGGAACCGGCAAGCATCGCCGCGCAGGCGGCGGTGATCAGCACCCTGGTCATGGTCGTCTCCTCGTTCTCGCCGGTCGTGCGCCGGCCACACCGGCCACCTAGGGCGCCCCCGGCCCGCGTCCAGCCCCCATCCAGCCCCCGTCCAGCCGCCCGGCGACGACACGCCGACGATGTGCTACCCTCCCGGGTCATTGCCGACGGAAAGGATTCGCACACCATGATTGCACCGGTCATTTTCGACATGCTCCTCGCCGGGGCGAAGCTGCTGGCGACCAGCGCCGCCGGAGAGTTCGCCAAGGGCGCCGGCAAGACCGCCTTCGAGGCGCTGAAGGCCCGGCTGACCGAAAAGGGCGCCGCCAGCGTGGCGCTGATCGAGCAGGCGCCGGCCAACCCCACCTATGCCGACCTGATCAGGGCAGAGCTGGAACGGCCCGCCATCGCCGGGGACGAGACCGCGCTTTCCCTCGCTCAGGCGCTTTCCGAGGCCATCGCCGCCCTGCCGGAACCGGCGCTGGCCGCCGCCGCGATCGACCGCTCGGTCATCCGCGCCGTCCGCGACGCCAATCTCAGCGATATCGAGGGTATGCGCGACACCACGGTCGAGGGCGGACAGGACGTCAACATTACCGGGGTGCGCGCACCAAAAAAGTGACCGGGGCGGGGGAGGGCTCCGCCGAAGCCCCCGTCTCTGTCACGGCCGATGCGGGACGGGACGTCAACGTTACCGTCAACCAGCTCGACGCCCAGACCTTCCTCGACATGGTCGCCAAGGACAAGGGCTATCTTTCGCCGGACGAGGCGCAGGCCCTGCGCGACCAGCTTGCCCGCACCCAGGCCGATCTCGACGCCCTGCGCAACACCAACCAGTACTGGGGCGCTGAGGTGGAAAAGGTCATCGCCGCCTTCAACGCCTCCGAACCGGACAAGGCGCAGGAGGCCTTCGCCCGCATCGACGCCCTGATCGACGCAAGGCGGCAGGAACGGCAGGCCGAACAGCGCGCCGACGATGTTGCGCAAGCCAGGTCCAGACACGCCCAGGCGACCCTGCTCTATCCGCATCAGGCTTCGCGGCAACTGCCGCTCTTCCGGCAGGCGGCGGAACTGGCCCAGACCCGGGTCTGGTACTGGATCGACTATGGCCGCGCCTGCATCGTCACCGGCAACCTTGCCGATGCGGCAACGGCGTTCGGGGCCGCCGAGGCGCATGCGCGGACATCCGGTGACCTCCGCGATGTTTCCTGCTGCCTGACCGACCTCGGCGATGTCCGCCTGGCTCAGGGCGACCTGCCGGCGGCGCTGGAGGCTTTTGAGGAGGGGCTGGGCATCGCCCGCGACCTTGGCCAGCGGGACCCCGGCAACGCGGGACGGGCGCGGGATGTCTCGGTGTCGCTTGACAGGATCGGCGATGTCCGCGTCGCGCAAGGCAACCTGCCGGCCGCGATTGAGGCCTATGAGGAAGGCCTCGCCATCCGCCGCGACCTCGCCGCCCGCGACCCCGGCAACGCGGGATGGGCGCGGGATGTCTCGGTGTCGCTGAACAAGGTCGGCGATGTCCGCGTCGCGCAGGGCGACCTGCTGGCGGCGCTGAAGGCGTATGAAGAAAGCCTCACCATCCACCACGACCTTGCCAGCCGCGATCCCGGCAACGCGGAATGGGCGCGGGATGTGTCGGTGTCGCTGAACAAGGTCGGCGATGTCCGCAGGGCCCAGGGCGACCTGAAGGCGGCGCTGGAGGGCTATCAGGAAAGCCTCGCCATCCGCCGCGACCTTGCCAGCCGCGACCCCGGCAATGCGGGCTGGGCGCGGGATGTCTCGGTGTCGCTGAACAAGGTCGGCGATGTCCGCGTCGCGCAGGGCGACCTGCCGGCGGCGCTGCAGGCGTATGAGGAAAGCCTCGGCATCCGCCGCGACCTGGCCAGCCGCGATCCCGGCAACGCGGGATGGGCGCGGGATGTGTCCATTTCCCAAGAGCGGATTGGTGATGCAAGGTTGGCACAAGGCGATCTCGCAGCCGCTCTCCTCGCGTATGAAGAGCGGCTGAGCATCATGCGCGACCTCGCCGCCCGCGACCCCGGCAACGCGGGATGGGTTCGGGATGTCTCGGTGTCGCTGAACAAGGTCGGCGATGTCCTCAGGGCCCAGGGCGACCTGCCGGCCGCGCTGAAGGCGTATGAGGAAAGCCTCGGCATCGCCCGCGACCTCGCCAGCCGCGATCCCGGCAACGCGGGGTGGGCGCGGGACCTCGTGGTGTCCTATGCAAAACTCGCGCAGGCGGACCCGTCGCAGGCGGTGCACTGGTGGGGCGAGGCGCACGGGATCGTCGCCGACATGGAGGCGCGGGGTGTCCTTGCCCCCGTCGATCGCTGGATGGTCGACGAGACCCGCACCCGGCGGGATGCCGCCCGCGCCGCCCGCCCGGACTGAAGCGACTGGCCTGTCATTTCCGTGCCAACAGACGAGCGGGCCATGCCGTTTGCGGCCGAAAACCTCGCCCGGGCAATCGCGGCGGCGAACCGGGACGGCCGCTAGATGGCCCGTCCCCACGGGTGTCCCCACCGGCGTTAACACTTTTATCGTTATAAATCATACACTTGACCATGCGTCCCCGTGGGGACGCTCTGGGGACGCTCCTTCCGGGGCCCCAAATTCGGGGGAAATCGCGTCCGCCCTCCCGCCCTCCCGCCTCGGGCGCGGAAAACGTGTCCCCACGGGTGTCCCCACGGGAAATGTCGCGATTCCAGTATCTTGACCCCCCGTCCCCATGGGGACGCTTCTTTTCTCGCCCTGAACCGCGTTCCCTGCCAATCTGGGCCGGCCATGTTCCGCACCGTCGAGATCCCGCTCTGGCTGCTGGTCCTGATCCTGGCCTTCGCCGCGATCGCGGTCCTGTCGCATTTCCTCGTCCCCTCGGTGCGTTGGTTCCTGCGGCTGCGGCTCAACCGCGCCATCGAGCGGCTGAACACGCGGCTGGCGCTGAAGATCCCGGCCTTCACCCTGACCCGGCGCCGGGTGCTGGTGGACCGGCTGGTGCACGACCCCCAGGTGGCCGCGGCGATCGAGGACCACGCGCGGACGGAAGGCGTGCCGCTGTCGGTGGCCGCCGACCTCGCCCGCCGCTATGCCCGCGAGACGGTGCCGTCCTTCTCGGCCTTCGCCTACTTCACCTTCGGCACGCGGGTGTCGCGCTGGCTGGCCACCTGGCTCTACGACGTGCGGCTGACCACTGTGGACCCGGGCGCGCTGGACGCCCTGCCCGACACCGCGACGGTGGTCTTCGTGATGAACCACCGCTCGAACATGGACTACCTGCTGGTCACCTACCTGGTGTCGGACCGCACCACGCTGTCCTACGCGGTGGGCGAGTGGGCCAAGGTCTGGCCGCTCAGCGCGCTGATCCGCGCCGTCGGGGCGTATTTCATCCATCGCCGCTCGCGCAGCCGCCTCTATCGGCGGGTGATTGCCCGCTATGTCCAGATGGCGACAGAGGGCGGCGTGACCCAGGCGCTGTTCCCGGAAGGCGGGCTCAGCCGCGACGGCGCCCCGGGCCAGCCCAAGCTCGGCATCCTCAGCTATATCGTCGAGGGGTTCGCACCCGAGGGCCGGCGCGACGTGGTCTTCGTGCCGGTCAGCCTCGCCTATGATCGGATCATCGAGGACCGCCACCTGGTGACCGACACCAGCCGCCCGGTCCCGACCTTCCGTGCCATGTTCGCCTCGGCCATCGGCTTCGTGGCGCGGCAGGCCTGGAAGCGGCTCAAGGGCCGGCGGCGGGAGTTCGGCCGCGCCGCGGTCCGGATCGGCCGGCCGGTGTCGCTTCGGTCCTTTCTCGCCGATGCCGCGGGCGGTGAGGCACGACCGGTCGAGGCGCTGGGCGCGCTGCTGATGCAGCGGATCGCCGCGGAAGTGCCGATCCTGCCGGTGCCGCTGGTGGCGGCGGCGCTGCTGCGCCATCCGGACGGGCGGATGGCGCTTTCCGCCCTGCCCGCCGCAGTGGTTGCGCTCGACGAATCGGCCAGCGGCGGCGACGCCCGCCTGTGCGACCAGCCCGACTTTGCCGCCGATGAGGTCATCGCCGGTGCGGTCGCGCAGCTTCGAGACCGCGGCATCGTCAGCGTTGACGGCGTCACCGTCGCCCTCCGCGACGGCAAGCGGCCGCTTTTGGCCTTCTACGCCAACGGCCTGTCCGGGCGACTGCCTCTGGAGACCTCGCGCGCCACAGCCGATACCAAGGTCGCGCAATAAAATTGCGACATAATATTGCGTGAAAGCCTTGCGGCTGGTTGCATAGTTGCGCAGCCGATGCTAGCAACCGCAGCTATTGCGGTGCAGCATCAAGGCGGGAATAATGACGATGGCACTCGACAGGAAGGACACCGGAGCCATGGATGGCGCGGCGCAGAAGGATCTCTACCAGGTGGGTGAAATACCGCCTCTCGGCCATGTTCCAGCGAAGATGTATGCCTGGGCCATCCGCAAGGAGCGCCACGGCGAACCAGATACCGCGATGCAGATCGAGGTTGTGGACACGCCGGCAATTGATTCGCACGAAGTCCTGGTCCTGGTCATGGCGGCGGGGGTCAACTACAACGGCGTCTGGGCCGCGCTCGGCATCCCGGTGTCGCCGTTCGACGGCCACAAGGCGCCCTACCACGTGGCCGGGTCGGATGCCTCCGGCATCGTCTGGGCCGTCGGCGACAAGGTCCGCCGCTGGAAGGTCGGCGATGAAGTTGTGATCCACTGCAACCAGGACGACGGCGACGACGAGCACTGCAACGGCGGCGACCCGATGTTCTCGCCAAGCCAGCGCATCTGGGGCTACGAGACGCCCGACGGCAGCTTCGCCCAGTTTACCCGTGTGCAGGCGCAGCAGCTCATGCGCCGGCCGCCGCACCTGACCTGGGAGGAGTCGGCGTGCTACACGCTGACGCTGGCGACCGCCTATCGGATGCTTTTCGGGCACCACCCGCACGAGCTGAAGCCCGGCCAGAACGTGCTGGTCTGGGGCGCGTCCGGCGGCCTCGGCTCGTTTGCCATCCAGCTCATCAACACCGCCGGGGCCAATGCCATCGGGGTGATCTCGGATGAATCCAAGCGCGACTTCGTGCTCAGCCTCGGTGCCAAGGGGGTCATCAACCGCAAGGACTTCAAGTGCTGGGGTCAGCTTCCCAAGGTCAACACGCCGGAATACAAGGCCTGGTTCGATGAGGTCCGCAAGTTCGGCAAGGCGATCTGGGACGTCACCGGCAAGGGGGTCAATGTCGACCTGGTGTTCGAGCATCCCGGTGAGGCGACCTTCCCGGTCTCGACCTTCGTGGTGAAGAAGGGCGGCATGGTGGTGATCTGCGCCGGCACAACCGGCTACAACCTCACGCTCGACGCCCGCTATCTGTGGATGCACCAGAAGCGCGTGCAGGGCAGCCACTTCGCCAACCTCAAGCAGGCCAGCGCCGCCAACCAGTTGATGCTGGAACGGCGGCTCGACCCATGCATGTCCGAGGTCTTTCCCTGGGACCAGATTCCCCAGGCGCACATGAAGATGCGGCGGAACGAGCACAAGCCCGGCAACATGGCGGTGTTGGTCAGCGCCAAACGCAGCGGCTTGCGCACCCTCGAAGACGCGATGGCCGAATAGTCGCCGCCGCCGGGCGGGCCGTTGCGCTGGTCGCCCTCGTTACCGCTGTTGCCATTCAGCAACCGAATTGTCCCGCCTGCCGGCGGGACCGTTACCTTCGCATCGCCTGAGAATCGGCCTCTGGCGGGTCTGCGCTGCCGACGGTGCTTCCCTTGTATATAGCGATTTCAATGACTTAGGCTGTCGCACCCCCCAAGATATGCGAGTTTTTCAATGCCAGGGTGAGTGCTAGTGTAAACACACTACCCACGGTATTAATCTTTCGTTAACCTTTGGCGAATGAGAGTGCAAATGTCTCAGGAATGGATGATCGAGATACTGGCGGACATCCGCGCGTTCGCCGAACGGAACATGATGGTGGCTCTGGCCGAACAGCTGGACGACGCCATTATCATCGCGGCGCGGGAGGTGCATTCCGGGGCCAGCGTCCCAACGTGTCAGAGTAGCCATGCACGATCGGCTGGAAGCCTTCATCGACCAGTTGCAGAACGCGAAAACACTTGAGAGTGTTCAGGTCGCGGTCAGTTGCCTGCGCGAAGTCTACGATACCGAGCACATCATCTACCACACGGTCGGGGCCACCGGGCAGGAATACGGCGCCTATACCTACGATGACGCCTGGGTCGATCACTACAAGACGGCCCGCTATGGCGGTATCGATCCGGTCGTTCTCGGCGCCCTGCGCCATTTCCACCCCGTCGACTGGAAGCGTCTCGACTGGTCCGGTCGGCGCGAGCGGGCCTTTTTCGGCGAGGCGGTGGAGAACGGCATCGGACCGCAGGGCCTCACGGTTCCGATCCGCGGCGTCAACGGCGTCTTTGCGATGTTCTCGGTCACCGGCCGCGCCAGTGACAAGCAGTGGGAGTCGTTTTCGCGCGAGAACGGCCGCGACTTCCTGCTTCTGTCGCACTACGTCCATCACCGCGCCACCGAGCTGATGGGAGAGGCCCAGCCCGACCAGGCTCGGGGCCTTTCGCCACGCGAGCGAGATGTGCTCAGCATGCTCTCGGTCGGGCGCTCGCGGCAGGAGGCCGCAGAGGCGCTGAAGATCTCCGAGCACACTTTCCGGGTCTATGTTGATTCGGCCCGCTACAAGCTCGGGGCGGTCAACACGGTCCATGCGGTGGCCCTAGCGGTCCAGCTCGGCCTCGCCAATCCCTGAAAATTCGCATCGCCGCCGGGTACATTGATAAGCCGCGCGCGCATGCGTGCGCGTGCCAGAATCGCCCTCCTTTCTCAACGACCGACTTCGGGCGCACGGTTGTAAAACGTTAACCCACCCGGCCGGTTTCTTGGTGCCATCCACTTGTCAGGGGCACCGAAAAACATGTTCGTCCACTACCTCTACGCCGATCAGATCTCACGCCAGCCCGCACTTTTCGCAAACATGTTTCGCGACCGCGCGGCGCAGTTTCACGATCGTCTGGGATGGGAAGTCACGGTGGATCCAAACGGGTTCGAGCGCGACGAATACGATGCCTGCAACCCGCTCTATGTGATCGCCGAGGATGATGACGGTCGCCATGCCGCGTCGATGCGGATCCTGCCCACGACGGGCCGTACAATGGTGAACGACCATTTCACGCACCTCACCGATGGGGTCTCCATCACCAGCCCGCTGATCTGGGAATGCACCCGTTTCTGCATTCGTCCCGACGCTGGCGCCGAGGCGCGGCGACTGGCTGGCGCTGTGATGCTGGCCGGCTGCCATCTCGGGCAGCGCTTTGGCCTCGACTATTCCGTCGGTGTGTTCGACGCGCACATGAAGCGCATCTACCGCGGCATCGGCTGGGAGCCGGAGGTGATCGGTCGCTCCGGAACCGGCGCCGATGCCATCTGCGTGGGCCTGTGGTCGTTTTCCGACGCGATTGCCGAGAAGATCGCCGAGAAGGGTGAACTGGATCCGTCTGTCGCCGAGACCTGGTTCGACGCCTCCTTCCCCACCCACCTGCAGGTCAAGGCCGCCTGACCTCCGCGCTTTCCAGCCGCAGCGGCGCCCTGTAGAAGGGCGCGATGGGCACCCCGATGACCTTTTCCGCCGACCAGGCGGATGCCTACGCGGCCGTGGCCGGGGCGCTCGCCGCGGCAGGCGTCAACCTCGCCGAGCAAAGTCTTGCTCCGGCAGTGGAAGGCGGCGATGGCAAGGTGCTGGCGGTGCTCGGGCGGGCCGGATCGGGCAAGACGGCGCTGCTGGCGGAACTGTGCCGCAGCCTTATCGCGGCTGGCGTCAAGGCGGTCTCGGCCGATTTCGAGGGCCGGCGCAAGGCCGACACCCGGACCCTCGCGGTGCTGGCGCCCACCAACAAGGCGGCCAGTGTGCTGAGATTGCGCGGGGTGGCGGCGACGACGATCCACCGCATCCTCTACACCCCGGTCTACGATCCCGAATATGCCCGCATCGCCGAATGGCTGGTGGGCGAGGGCAAGCGCCCCACAATCGAGGGGTTGACCGACGCCGCGCTCGACCGCGCCAAGCAGTTCTATGACAGCTACGGCTCGGTGCCGGGAGCGCTGGCCACCGCCGGGCTCAAGGGCTCGGACTTCATCACCGGCTGGACCCGGCGCGAGGATCCGCTCGACATCGGCTTCATCGACGAGGCCTCGATGCTGGAGGACCGGCAGTTCGACGACCTCAAGGCGCTGTTCGGGGCCCTGGTCCTGTTCGGCGACCCCGCCCAGCTCGCGCCCGTCGGACAGTCGGGTGCCATGTGCTTCGACGCGCTGCCCGGCGAGGCCAGGCTGACCCTGGCGCGCATCCACCGGCAGGAGGCGGACAGCCCGATCCTCGACCTCGCGCACGCGCTCGGCGATCCCGGCATCGACTTCCCCGATTTCGAGCGGCTGGTTGAGAAGGCAGCGGCCGCGGACGGCCGGGTGGTGATCGCCGGCCGTGCCGATGCCGCCAAGATGGCGCGCTCGCCGATGCTGGTCTGGCGCAATGCCACCCGGGTGCGGCTGATCCAGGCCTTCCGCACCGCCTATGGCGCGCCCGAGGATGCGCTGCTGCCCGGCGAGCCGCTGATCTGCGACGGGATCGAGCTGCCCCTGAAACACCGCAAGCGGCGGATCGACCTCGAGGCGCGGGGGCTGATCAAGGGCGCGCAGGCGGTCTATCTCGGCCCCGGCAGGCGCGCCGGCTTTGCCCGCCTGCACGTCACCGGCACCGACGAGCCCGAGATCGGCGTCGCCTCGATCATCAAGATCGAGGCCCCGGACCGCGACGAGCCGTTCATTCCCGCCGCCGCCAGCATGGGCGCGGCCTTCCTGCACGGTGCGGCGGTGACGATCCACAAGGCGCAGGGCTCGCAATGGCCCGAGGTGCAGGTCTTCGCCCCGGACCTCTACGCCGCCTGGCGCTCGGGCCGCGACGAGGCCGGGCTGCCGCTGTGGAAGCGGCTGGCCTATGTGGCGATCACCCGCGCCGAGGAGCGGCTTTTCTGGGTGACCCGCTACGCGCTGGCCCGGCCGGCCGAGCCGCTGGGAACGGCCGACCTCGCCGCCGAGACGCGGCCGGTGCTGGCGCTGTCGGGCAGCGCCGAGGGGCCCGGCTGAGAGCGTCCCCATGGGGACGGGGGGTCAAGGGGCTGATTTCACGGCAGAAAAGAATTGACGCCGGTGGGGACACGTGGGGACGCTGTTGTCAGGCCCCGGCCGGGCCGGCCAGCCCGGATTCGCCCGTCCCCAGGCGTCCCCACGGGGGCGGGTATTCAAGTAACTGATTTTGCTGGATAAAAGTGTTAACGCGGGTGGGGACATGTGGGGACGGCGCCTTTCTTGCCTATGAGCCGAAGCCTCGTGCGGGCTGGACAGGCGGACACGGCGGTCAATTGGGCAGTTGCGGCTGTCGATCGCGAACGGCCTAGGACGCCCCCCGAATCAGGACTACCCGCGCGGCCGCGCGCCAGATTATTTGTCGCGGTTCACGTTGTCTTTCTTCGAGCGGTCGGGGTTATCTCTGGCGTACTCGCGGCCCTCAATCTTTACGACATGGGCGTCCGGGTGTTCTCCTCGCTTAATCTCGGCTACAATAATACGGCGCGGGACGTTTTTCCGGTTGCCGACATCGTAGTGTTCGTTCCGGCCTCCCGGGCCGTCGTTCCTTCCCTTGATCTTGGTCATTGGAATCTCCTTCGAATTGCCTGATGAAGATGTGATCCAGAGACACTGCCCATTGCAATGCTCCACTCAATGCGCAGTCAGCGATACGGTCCTATTTTACTACAAATCGCGCCCCAGAACACTCGGAAGTCTATATATTGCGCGGGAGTTCCGAGAACGCCGGGCGTCCGGCGATCGGCTATGCTTGCGTGAGCATTCCTTGGTACGCGTTGTAATCCATTCACCTGAGGCGGTGCGCCGCCGACTAGCGAGGCACCGTCATGGCACTACCTCAGGACTTCTTAGAACGCCTACAGAAGAAGATATCGCTTTCCGACGTGGCGTCCCGATGGGTCAAGTGGGACCTTCGAAGGAGTAATCCCGCAGGTGGAGACTTCTGGGGACCCTGTCCCTTCCATGACGAGACCACAGCGAGTTTTCACGTCGACGACAAAAAGGGCTTCTACTATTGTTTCGGGTGTCATGAAAAGGGTGACGCTGTTTCGCTCTTAAAGGCCAAGTTGGGGCTGGACTTCCAGCAGACCGTTCGGCGCTTGGCGTTCCTTGCTGGCATGGATGAGGAACTGGCCACACCTGCACCAACTGTCAGGTTTGATCCACCAGTTCTCCTGCAAATCAAGGATTTGTTGGTGGAGCAATTCACTCAAGAGAATTTCCTTGAGGTCGGCGTACTGACCGGCTGGATCGACACAATTCGTCACCATCCGCGCCTGCTGCGGAGCTTAAGTTGGGGCGACCCTGACTTCTCGGGGCACGTGCTGGACCTGCTGACTCAAATGGACGAGGCCAAGGACGGCTCAATCGAAAAGCTTCAGGCATACATTGCGACGAAGTTTGAAGCGCAGACACAAGCGGCGTTTGAAGTATCGGCGTTTTCGGCTGCCAATCGAACTTTGGGTTACAACTTTGTGCGATCGCGAAACGACATCATTGGCGTGATGATGCCTTTTGGAGGAAGCTTTGAACCGGTTTACGAAACCATCCGATCAGCTTGTAGCGAGACACCTCTACCGGCCAAGCGGGCGGATGAGGTGTGGAACAACTCAGTCATAATTAACGACATACTGGAATTAATCAACCACTCTGCCGTAGTCATTTGCGATCTAACTGGAAGAAACGAGAATGTTTTCTATGAACTTGGGATCGCTCATGCTTGGGGAAAGCCAGTAATTCCGATAACTCAGAATACGGAAGACGTGCCATTCGATCTTCGACATCATCGGTATCTTCACTATCTGAATAACTCTGAGGGCCTGGGCGTGTTGCGGGACGAACTGTGTGTCAAGTTAAAGAGTCTAGTTGGAGAAACACCAGCTTTTTAAGCCTTGGTTGAGTTTCGGCCCGATCCGACCTCCCTACCCGAAGCCCCAAGATCGAGTTCAATCGGCTCCGGTTTCGCTATAGGCTGGCGGTGACGGGAAACCGGAGGCCCGTGCGCCATGGCTCGCCTTGTCCTGATCCTCGCCCTCTGCCTGCCGGCGCTGGCCGCCCGGGCCGAGGAGGTGGATCTCGAACTGGCGCTGGCGGTGGATACCTCGCGCTCGATGGATGTCGATGAGCTGATGCTTCAGCGCGAGGGTTATGCACGCGCGCTGGAGCACCCCGCCTTCACCTCGCGGCTGTCGTCCGGGCCGCTGGGGCGGATCGCGGTCACCTATTTCGACTGGGGCGCGGCGGGCCTCTCGGACGTGATCCTGCCCTGGACGGTGCTGGAGACCGAGGAGGACGCCTTCGCCGCCGCGGCGGTGCTGCGAGGGGCGCCGGTCAAGAACCTTTCAGGCACCTCGATCGCCGGGGCGATCCTGAAGGGCGTCAGCCTGATCGAGGAGAACGGATACGAGGGCCTGCGCCGGGTCATCGACGTCTCTGGCGACGGGCCCAACAATGACGGCCCGCCGGTGACCGAGGCGCGCAACCTTGCCGGGCTTCTGGGGATCGAGGTCAACGGCCTGCCAATCATGCTCAAGCGCCCCGGCGGCCCCTACAACATCACCGACCTGGACATCTATTACGAGGATTGCGTGATTACCGGGCCGGCGGCCTTCGTGGTGCCGGTGCACGAGCCCGACCGGTTCGTGCAGGCGATCGCGCGCAAGCTGGTGCTTGAAGTCGCCGGCGCGATGCCCGAAGGTCGCGCGCGGCTGCGGCGGGTCGCCGCCACCGACTGCCTGATCGGCGAAAAGCTTCGGCGCAGCCGGAACCGCTATCTCGAGCCCTGAGGGCGGGGCGCTTCAGGGGAGAGGGACATGACCAGGATCACCGTCATCACCGGTGCGGGCTCGGGCATCGGGCGGGCGACGGCAAGGGCGTTTCTGGAGGCCGGCGATACCGTGGCGCTGATCGGCCGCCGGGCCGAGGCGCTGGCCGAGACCGCCGACGGCCATGCCCGCGCCCATCCCTATCCGTGCGACGTGACCGATCCGGCATCGGTGGAGGCGACCTTTGCCGGCATCGCCACCGACCATGGCCGCATTGACGTGCTGTTCAACAATGCCGGCACCAACGTGCCCGGGGCGACGGTGGACGAGATCCCGGTGGAGGACTGGCTGAAGGTCATCAACGTCAACCTGACGGGGATGTTCCTCTGCGCCCGGGCGGCGTTCGGGCAGATGCGGCGGCAGTCGCCGCAGGGCGGGCGGATCATCAACAACGGCTCGATCAGCGCGCACGTGCCGCGGCCCGGTTCGGCGCCCTACACGGCGGCCAAGCACGGGGTGACCGGGCTGACCCGGACGCTGTCGCTGGACGGCCGGCCGTTCGACATCGCCTGCGGCCAGATCGACATCGGCAACGCGCTGACCGACATGGCGGCGAAGATGACCAGGGGGGTACCGCAGGCGGATGGCTCGATCCGGACCGAGCCGATGATGGATGCCCGAGAGGTGGCGGCGGCGGTATTGCACATGGCCGGCCTGCCGCTATCCACCAATGTCCAGTTCATGACCATCATGGCCAGCGCGATGCCGTTCATCGGTCGCGGCTGACGCCGCCGGCCGCGCCCGGAGCGTCAGTGACCGCCGCAACAATACGTCCTGGGGGGCCCTTGATGGGCCCGAAGGCGGCGCCCTCGCCATCCTCACGACCAAAGTCGTAGGGCCGGATTGACAGGTATCAATTTCTCTGAAGGCGGCGCGGCGATAGGTTTCGGTCCCACAAAGTAGCAAGTGGGAGACCGAGACGATGAGCCGGGCACATCCTCGCAAGGCACGGGCAGCCGCCATCGTGGCGCTGGCGCTGACCCTGAGCGGCACGACCGCAGCACCGCTGCTGGCGGACCCATTCGACAAGGTCAAGGTCAGTGCCGGCAAGGCGCTGTTCGATGCCGAGTGTCACCGCTGCCATGCCGACGACTCCGACAAGGCGAGCTATGGCCCGCCGCTGGAGGGCGTGGTCGGGCGCAAGGCTGGTTCGATCGCCGGCTATCCCTATTCGGATGCGCTCAAGGGCTCGGGCATCGTCTGGACGCCCACGGCCCTGCGCGCCTGGATGGAGGACAACACCGGCTTCATGCCCGGAACCCGCATGCGCCATGTGGGAATCGAGGACCGCACAGTGCAGGACTTCATCCTCGCCTACCTCGCCACGCTCGCCAACTGAGCCTGGGTGACGGACCCGCGGCAGATCAGCCGCGGGTCGTCGTTCGCCGCCGAAAGCCGGCCACCAGCAGCGCACGCGCCGGTAGCGGCAGCGGCGCCATGTCGTCGCCGTCCGGATCGATGGCCGGGCAAGAGTGAACGTTCGGCCGGCCCGGTTGACCGAAAGCGTCGCGGTGCGCGTGGTCGGCCCCGGCGCTGTCGGCGTGGAGGCACAAAGACCGTGCAGGGCGCCCCGGGGTGCCAGCGCGGCGGGGCCCCTCGCCCCCAAGGGGCCGCGCCGATGTGCCGGCCCGGCCCGCTGGCCTCGGCCGCGGCTAGAGCAGTCCCCGCGCCGCGAGGTTGGCCATCAGCGCGCCGGTGCCGAAGGTCCAGGGCGGGCATTCGGTGGCCAGTGCCACGCGGTTGACCAACGCCCCCAGCGCCGGGGTTTCGATGCGAACCACGTCGCCCAGCTTGTGGGTGAAGCCGGCACCGGCGGTGCCGCGATCCTCGACCGGCGCGAACATGGTGCCGAGATAGAGCATGAACCCGTCCGGGTACTGGTGATGCGGGCCGGCCGCCTGGGCCACGAGGTCGAGAGGGTCGCGGCTGATCTCGGCCATGCTCGACCGCCCCGACAGCACGAAGCCGTCGTCGCCGGTCACCGTCAGGTCCAGCACCGCGCGGCGCACGTCGTCGATGCCGAAGTTCTCGTCGAAAAGCCGGATCGCCGGCCCGATCGCCGAGGAGGCGTTGTTGTCCTTGGCCTTGCCGAGCAGCAGCGCCGAGCGCCCCTCGACATCGCGCAGGTTGACGTCGTTGCCGAGGCTGGCGCCCATCACCCGGCCGCGGCTGTCGACGGCCAGCACCACCTCGGGCTCGGGGTTGTTCCACTGCGAGACCGGGTGCAGCCCCACCTGGGCGCCCCAGCCGACCGAGGCCATGGCCTGGGTCTTGGTGAAGACCTCGGCATCGGGACCAATCCCCACCTCGAGATATTGCGACCACATCCCCTCGGCGCTCAGTGCCGCCTTGACCGCCATGGCGGCCTCCGACCCCGGTACCAGGCCGGTCAGGCTTTCGCCGATGATCGCCTTGCAGCGTGTCCTGACCGCCTCGGCCCGCGACGGGTCGCCCTTGGCCTGTTCCTCGATCACCCGCTCCAGCATCGAGGCGGCGAAGGTGACGCCGCAGGCCTTCACCGCCTGCAGGTCGCAGGGCGCCAGCAGGTGCGGTCGGTCGGCGGCCCCGACCCGCGACGCCGCGGCCAGCGCGTCGATCGGCCCCAGGTCTTCGCCCGCGGCGGCGGCGGCAATGCCGGCGGGGTCGTCGGCCTCGAGGAGCTGGCTGACCGTGGCCCGGCCCGGCGCGGTGATGTCCACCAGCCGGTCGCCCCTTCGCACGCAGACCGAGGGCCCTCGCAATTCGGGCCGCCAGACCCGGAAGACGAGCGTCCCCTCCGCCGGTAGCGTCATGTCCAGGTCCATCGTTCGTTCCCCCTGCCGTTTCCCTGCTGCATGCACGGGCCAGTCATGGCATATCGGCGGTGCTTCCCGGAAGGACGGAGTTCGGATGGACCCGCGTGACCGCAGCTTCCTTGCCAGCCTCTTTGTCGCTGCGGTACGCGCCGCCGACCCGGCCACGGCCCTGGGCCCGCACCTGCCCGACCGCCCGAAGGGGCGCACCGTGGTGGTGGGCGCGGGCAAGGGCGCGGCCCAGCTTGCCGCCGCCTTCGAGGCCATGTGGGAGGGGCCGCTTGGCGGTACCGTGGTCACCCGCTACGGCTATGGCGCGCCCTGCCGGCAGATCCGCGTGCTCGAGGCCGCGCATCCGGTGCCCGATGCCGCCGGGCTGGTGGCGACCGAGGCGCTTTTTGCCGAACTTGCCGGGTTGACCGCCGACGATCTGGTGGTGGCGCTTGTCTGCGGCGGCGGCTCGGCGCTGCTGCCGGCGCCGCCGCCGGGCTTTTCGCTTGAAGACGAGGCGGCGCTGAACCGTGCGCTGCTGGCGTCCGGCGCACCCATCGGGGTGATGAACGCCATCCGCAAGCAGTTCAGCCGCATCAAGGGCGGCCGGCTGGCCGCGGCCGCCCATCCCGCGCCGGTGGTCTCGCTGGTGGTCTCGGACGTGCCGGGCGACGATCCGGCGCAGGTCGCCTCGGGCCCGACCGTTCCCGACCGGGTCACCAGGGCCGAGGCGCGGGCGATGCTGGCCGCCTGGCGGATCGACCTGCCCGGGCGCATCGCCGACTGGATCGCCGGCGACGAGGGCAGGGCGCCGTCCCCCGACGATCCGGTGTTCGCCGGCCACCGGGTCAGCGTGATCGCCTCGGCGGCGCTGTCGCTGGAGGCCGCCGCCGCCGAGGCCGAGGCGCAGGGCGTGCCGGCGGTGATCCTGTCGGATGCCATCGAGGGCGAGGCCCGCGACGTGGGCCGCGTCCACGCCGCCATTGCCCGCGAGGTGGCGGCCCGCAACCGCCCGTTCGCCCGGCCGGTGGTGATGCTGTCGGGCGGCGAGACCACGGTGACGCTGAAGGGCGGTGGCAGGGGCGGGCGCAACAGCGAGTTCATGCTGGCGCTGGCGCTGGCCGCCGAAGGCGTGGGCATGGCCGCGCTGGCCGCCGATACCGACGGCATCGACGGGTCCGAGGACAATGCCGGCGCCTATGCCGACGGTACCAGCGCGGCGCGGCTGAGGGCGCTGGGCCGCGACCCGGCGGCGCTGCTTTCGGCCAATGACGCCTGGACGGCGTTCGATGCGCTGGGCGATCTTTTCGTCACCGGCCCAACGGGGACCAATGTCAACGACCTGCGGGCCATCCTGATCCGCTGACGCCGCCCCGCCATCCTTGCGCCGCCCCGGGAAGAAACGGCCATGGCCGCGGATGCCCCGATCTCGGGACGCCGGCGGGCCGGGGCGCTCCCGCCCTCTCTCGCCGCCTGCCTGCGGCAGGCGTGCTCGCTTCGGTTTGGGCCCGGCCCGCGCGCCCGCGGCCCCTTGCGGGGCCGCCCTGCGCGCGGGTCCCGCCAGCGGCGAGGTCCGGTGGTGCCGGCCCCCACCCGCTTCGGTCAGTCGTCGTCGTCGTCGTCGGGAAGATTGAACAGCGCGTCCGCCTGGTCGCGCGGATCGTTGCTGCGATCCTCCTCGTCGTCCATGAGGCGGAAGTTCTCCAGCCCAGCGACGTTCGAGGGCAGCCGCGCCTCGGGCCGCATGGAAAGCGACTCGTCGGTGGAGACCAGCGCCAGGCCCTCGGGCTGGGGTCGCGCGATCCCGGCCTTGTCCAGCTTCGCCTGGGCGATGCCGACGGCGGCGTCGAGTTCGGTCTGCTTGCACAGGCCCAGCGCCACCGGGTCGACCGGCTGGATGTTGGAGATGTTCCAGTGGCTGCGGTTGCGGATCGCCTGGATCGTCGGCTTGGTGGTGCCGATCAGCTTGCCGATCTGGCCGTCGCTGAGCTCGGGGTGGAACTTGACCAGCCAGGCGATGGCGGAAGGCCGGTCCTGGCGCTTGGACAGCGGTGTGTAGCGTGGGCCGCGGCGGCGTTCCTCGCCCTCGGCCGCGGGGTTGACCATGAGCTGCAGCCGGGCCTTGGGGTCCTTCTCGCAGCGCTTGATCTCGACCTCGCTGAGCTGGCGGTTGGCGATCGGGTCCATGCCCTTGATCCCCTGGGCCACCTCGCCATCGGCGATGCCGTTCACCTCAAGCTCGTGCAGCCCGCAAAACTCGGCGATCTGCTTGAAGGTCAGGGTGGTGTTGTCAACCAGCCAGACGGCGGTGGCCTTGCGCATCAGGGGCATGTTCATCGGCGGTTCCCTTCGACGTTCATCTTGCCCCCCGGACAGGCCTCTTCAGCTTCGGAAACCCGGTTTCGCGAGCGCGAGAGACTGGTTTTCGCGGGGGGATTGGGTGGCTATATAGGCAGAATCGGCGCCGAGGGGAAGTGCCTTGATCCATCATGCTGCAACCGCTTCTGGGCGGCTCGCCGCCTTGGCCGCGCTGGTTTTCGGCCTGGTTTTCGGGCTGGTTTTCGGGCTGGCCACCGGCGTTCTGGCGCAGGCCCGCGGCGGCGGCGAGCCGGGCGAATTCGACTATTACGTGCTGTCGCTGAGCTGGTCGCCGTCCTGGTGCGCGCTGGAAGGCGACGCGCGCCGATCGCCGCAATGCGACCCGGTGGAGGATTACGGCTTCACGCTGCATGGGCTCTGGCCGCAATACGAGCGGGGCTGGCCCGAGGATTGCCGCAGCACCGCGCGCGATCCCGGGCGGGCCGAGACCGCCGCCATGGCCGACATCATGGGCTCGGGCGGTCTGGCCTGGTACGAATGGAAGAAACACGGCCGCTGCTCGGGCCTGGCTTCGCGCGACTATTTCGCGCTGGCCCGCGAGGCCTATGGGCGGGTGATCCGCCCGGCGGTGTTCCGCAAGCTGCCCCAGCCGGTGCGCATCGCCCCCGAGGTGATCGAGGCGGCCTTTGTCGAGGCCAACCCGCAGATGACCGCGGACGGGATCACCGTGACCTGCAAGGGCGGGCTGATCCAGGAGGTGCGGATCTGCCTGACCCGCGACCTCGGGCCGCGCGACTGTGCTCCCGACATCCGCCGCGACTGCAGCGCCGACAGCATCGGCATGGACCCGATTCGCTGATCCCGCCAGACCCTGGCGTGGCCCCGCCGCGACGGTCACCGCCCGCTGCCCTCGTGCGCGCCGCATAGCGTTTGCGCCGACCCGCTGCACGGTCTACACCGGGCTTACAGTCTCTCGGTCCGGTGTATGCAGATCTACCTTCCGATTGCCGAGCTTTCGGTCAACGCCTTGCTGCTTCTGGGGCTCGGCGGTGTGATCGGGATGCTGTCGGGGCTGTTCGGGGTCGGCGGCGCCTTTGTCCTCACGCCGCTGCTGTTCTTCATCGGCATCCCGCCCGACGTTGCGGTGGCCACCGGCGCCAACCAGACCGTCGCCTCGTCGTTCTCGAGCCTTCTGACCCACGTCCGGCGGCGCACGGTGGACTTCAAGATGGGTTCGGTCCTGCTCAGCGGCGGCATCGTCGGGGCGGCGCTCGGGGTGCAGGTCTTCTCCTGGCTGCGCGCCATCGGCCAGATCGAGCTGTTCGTGTCGCTGACCTATGTGCTGTTTCTGGGCGTGGTCGGCGCGCTGATGCTGGTCGAGGGCCTGCGCACCCTTGGCCGCAACCGCGGTGCCGCGGTCCGGCCGCCGCAGCGCCGGCACCATTCCTGGGTGCACCGCATGCCGCTGAAGATGCGCTTCCGCCAGTCGCAGCTCTACGTCAGTGCCATCCCGCCGTTCTTCATTGGCGCCGGTGTCGGGGTGCTGTCGGCGGTGATGGGCGTTGGCGGCGGCTTCATCATGGTGCCGGCGATGATCTACATCCTCAGCATGCCGACCAAGGTGGTGGTGGGCACATCGCTGTTCCAGATCATCTTCGTCGCCGGCTTCGCCACGCTGGCGCATGCGGTGCAGAACCAGACCGTGGACGCGGTGTTGGCGCTGCTTCTGATCGTCGGCGGCGTCATCGGCGCCCAGTTCGGCGCGCGGCTGAGCGGGCTCTTGCGGGCCGAGCAGCTGCGCATCCTTCTGGCACTCCTGGTGCTGGCGGTCTGCGCCAAGATCGCCCTCGATCTGGTGCTGACGCCGAGCGAGCTCTATTCCATCGCCGGGGATGTCGGATGAGGCGGCTCTGGGCCATCATCCTCTGTCTTGCCGCGGCCACCGCGGCGCGCGGCGATGAGGCGGTCGTCGGCGCGCTCAGCCAGAACCAGATCTCGATCACGGCGGATTTCGACGGCTCGTCGATCTTCGTCTTCGGCGCGGTCAAGCGCGACGCCCCGATCCCCGAGGGCGCCACCCCGCTTGAGGTGGTGATCGTGGTCAGCGGCCCGAACGAGCGACTGACGGTGCGTCGCAAGGCCCGGCATTTCGGCGTCTGGACCAACAGCGCCCTGGTGGAGGTGGATCAGGCGCCGAGCTTCTACATCATCGCCGGTTCCGGGCCGCTGGAAGAGGTGATGAGCGCCACCGAGCGCCTGCGCTACCGCATCGGCTATGAAGAGGCGGTGCGCATCGTCGGCGAGACCGGCCGCGTCGCCGATCCGCAGGCCTTTGCCGAAGCCGTGGTGCGGATCCGCGAGCGCTCGGGCACCTATGCGCGGCTGGATGACGTGGTCGGCGTGCGGCAGGAGACGCTCTTTGCCACCGACATCGCCCTGCCGCCGAACATCGTCGAAGGCGACTACACGGCGCGAATGTTCCTTCTGCGCGACCGCAAGGTCATCAACGTCGCCGAAGAGACCATCTATGTGCGCAAGGTGGGACTGGAGCGGATCATCTACAACAGTTCGCGTCAGCAGCCGTTGGCCTATGGGCTGGCAGCCATATTCGTGGCACTGGCCGCTGGTCTGGGCGCCTCGGAGGCGTTCCGGCTGCTGCGGCGCTAGGGGATATCGGGCTCCGTCGCCACTGGCTGTCGGGCGCGCAAGGCCGTGTTGTCGTGCCGGCGCTATTTCCCCACGGTCCGGTCTGGTTCGCCCGTGACGGTGGCCACCATCGCCCGGGCGCGGGCATGGTTGGCCTCCAGCGCTGCCGGGGTGCCCTCAAGGAACGCTGCGTGGATGGTCTGCAGGCGCGCCACTTCGGCCGCGAAGTCCATCTCGGCGGCCATGGCCTCGGCGCTGGCCGCGCTGCGGTGGAAGGTGCGGCTGAGGATCACCCAGTCCGAGCCCAGCCGCGCGTGCTCGCCCAGGAGCACCTCGGGCGGCAGCGCGCCCTCGCCGGCCCGTGCCACGCCGCCGATGCCGAATTCCAGCCCCGCCTCGCGCAGCCGTGCGCAAGGGAGATCCAGGGTGCCGTCCACCAGGGGCTGGAACATGAAGCTGCGGCCGAGGTCGATGGAAAGATCGTTGAGCCCGATCATCAGCGCGTCCGGCCGGGCGCGGGCGAGCATCTCGGGAAGCGCGGCGAGCGCGCCGGCGGTTTCGGCCAGCGGCATGACGCGGGCGCGGCCGCCGACCAACCGCAGGAAGTCCGCCACTTCTCCGGCCTCGCGCCACATCGGCAGCATCAGCCAGTCGGCGCCGCGGGCGATCGCCGCCTCGACTTCGCCTGCGGTGCCGTCGTGGCTGGGGTTCAGCCGCACCATCAGCTCGGTGCCGGGGACCGCCGCGCGCACCCGCGTCACGTCGTCAAGGGTGGCGCGGCTTTTCCAGGTGTCGCCGGGCTGGCGCTCGGCCTTGCCGATCCATTCGAGATCCACCATCAGCCGGTCGACGCCGCGTGTCGCGACGAAGGCCGCGATATCGGGCCGGCTGACGATCATCATGAAGCGCATCAGGCGTCCCCCCGGATCGGCGCGGCCGCGGCCTGTTCGCGCGCCTCGGGGTCGGCGTCGATGAACAGCCGGAACCACTGCTCGAGCGAGATCAGCGCCCGGATCAGCCGCGTGTGGTTCTCGTCGCCCGAGACGTGCGCCTCGACCAGCGTCTCGACGGCTTCGGGATCGAATAGCCCGCGCGCCGCCAGCCTGCCGTCGAGCAGCATCTCGCGGCAATAGCCGGCCAGCGCCTGACGGAACCACTCGCCGATCGGCACGGTGAACATCTGCTTGCGCCGCCAGGTAAGCTCGGGTCCGAGAAGCGGCAGGACGGCGCGCTTCATCACCGCCTTGGTCTCGCCGCCGGCGAGCTTCATCGCGCCTGGTACCCGCATCGCATGCTCGGCCATGCGGTAGTCGAGAAACGGCGAGCGCACCTCGAGCGAGTTCGCCATCGCCATGCGGTCGGGCTTGACCAGGTTGTTGCCGGGCAGAAGTACGGTGGTTTCGGCGAAGAGCACACGGTTGATCGGGTCCTGCCCGGGCACGGCGCGGATGGCGTCGGCAAGCCCGGCGAAGGCGTCGCCGCCGTGGAAGGCGTCAGCCAGCGGGCCGATCAGCAGCGACTCGGCCAGAGGCGCGGTCAGGAGCCCCGCATCGCGGGCGAAACGGTCCTCCCATCCCTCGGTCAGGTGATCGGTGCCGCCGCCAGGGAAGAAGGCGAGGTATTTCTCGTAACCGCCCCAGAGCTCGTCGCCGCCATCGCCGGTCAGCACCATCTTCACGTCGCGGGCGGCGAGCGCCGAGACCATGTCGGTCGGCATGAAGCTGACATCGCCGTGGGGCTGGTCGCAGTGCCAGATGAAGCGCGGCCAGAGGCGGGTGATGTCGGGCTCGGCGGTGCGGGCCACGTGCAGGGCACCGAAACGCTGCGCCGCCATGCGGGCATAGGCGGATTCGTCGTAGCGCGGGTCATCGAAGCCGATCGAGAAGGTATGCGGGCGGCCCGGCAGATAGAGGCTCATGAAGCCGACGACCGAGGAGGAGTCGAGCCCGCCCGACAGGAAGGCGCCAAAGGGCGCGTCCGAACGGAGCCGGATGCGGGTCGCGTCGTCGAGGAGCCGGAGCAGCCCGGCCTCGGCCTCGGCCGGGGTCATGTCCGGCTCGGGCGCGGTATCGGACAGGCGCCACCAGGCGCGTACCGTGACCCCGTCGCGGGTGAGCCGGGCCATGTGGCCGGGCATCAGGTGGCGGATGCCGGCGAAGGCGGTGCCGGGCGCGGGGATGTAGTTGAGCGCGAGAAACGCCGCCAGGCCGGCCATGTCGGGCACCGGAGTAACGCCACCCCGGAGCAGCGCCTTGATCTCGGACGCAAACAGGATCCGCTGCCCGGTCTCGGCGAGGTAGAGCGGCTTCACCCCCAGCCGGTCGCGGTAGATCAGCATGGTGTCGTGGCGGCCGTCGAGGATGGCGATGGCGAACATGCCGTTCAGACGGGTGACGAAATGCTCGCCCCAGACCTCGTAGGCGCGCAGGATCACCTCGGTATCGCCGGTGGTCGCGAAGCGGGCGCCGGCCCGGCGCAGCTCGTCGCGGAGTTCGACGTAGTTGTAGATCTCGCCGTTCTGCACCACGGCGATCTTGCCGTCATCGGAAAAGAGCGGCTGGTCCGAAGCATGGCTGAGATCGATCAGCGACAGCCGCCGGTTGCCGACCCCGCCGGGCCCGGCGATGTGGAGCCCGTCGGCATCGGGGCCGCGATGGGCGATCGAGGCGGACATCGCCGCCAGCCGCGCCCGGTCGGGGGACGAGCCATCGAAGTGGAAGGCGCCGACGATGCCGCACATCAGGCAGCCACCATCTTCACAATGGCGCCGATCACGCGGGCTTGCCCGGCCACGTCCATGGCGCCGTCCGAGGGCAGTGCCAGCGCCTGCAGGAACAGCCCGGGCGATACTGCCTCGTCCTCGCCATGGGGCCAGAAGCGAAGGCCGCTGCAGAGCGGCTGCATGTGCATGGGCTTCCAGCCGGGGCAACTGTCGATCCCCTGGGAACGCAGGCCGCGCATGATCTGATAGGGGTGGACCGGCACCTCGGCCGGGTCGAACCGCGCCACGGTCAGCCAGCGATTGCCGGTGGCGCCCTTCACCTCGCCCTGCAATGCGATGCCGGGGATCTTGGCGAAGCCCTCGGCATAGCGCCGGTGGATCGCCTGACGCGCCGCTACCCGTTCCGGCAGCAGCGAAAGCTGGCCGCGGCCGATTTCGGCGAGGATGCTGGACATGCGGTAGTTGTAGGCGATTTCGCTGTGCTGGTAGTGCTCGGCGGCATCGCGGCCCTGGGTGGCGAGCTTGCGGGCGCGGGCGATCAGGTCGCCGTCGTCGCTGGCCAGCGCGCCGCCACCCGAGGTGGTGACGATCCTGCCGTCATTGAAGGAATAGGCGGCCAGCAGCCCGTGCGCGCCCGAGGGCCGGTTGCGATAGGTGGCGCCGAGCGATTCCGTCGCATCCTCGATCACCGGTACGCCGTAGGTGTCGGCCAGCGCCATGATCGCGTCCATGTCCGCAGGCTGGCCGTAGAGATGCACGACGATGATGGCGCGTGGCAGCCTGCCCTCGGCCCGGGCCGCGTCCAGCGCACGCTCCAGCGCCGCCGGCGACATGGTCCAGCTTTCCGGCTCGCTGTCGATCAGCACCGGCTCGGCACCCTGGTAGAGGATCGGATTGAGCGAGGCGGCCAGGGTGGTGTCGGAAACGAACACCCGGTCGCCGGGGCCGATGTCGAGGACCCGGACGGCGAGGTGAAGCGCCGCCGTGCCCGAGGACACTGCCACCACGTGCCGCCTGGCGGTGACCTGACCCAGTTCGGCCTCGAAGGCGGCGAGGTGCGGACCGGCCGGCGTTGCGCTGGCAAAAGCTGCGCCCGATGCGCCTTCTATCTCGCCGAGCGTTGCCATGCGCGCGTTCTGCTTTCTGCCTTTGCCCTGGCCGCGGGCCGCGGCGCCGCGCAACTTTAGCGCGTTCAAGGGTCTATCATCATCCGAATTTGGCGATCAACGGGCAGCGCGGCGGCGAAAAAGCGGTAGCAGCAGCGGCCGCCATGCTGCGGTGATGGCCGCGCCCATCAGAAGGCCGGTCAGCGCCCGCGCCTCCAGCGCCGTCGGTGCCCAGGCGAGCCGGTCGGCGACGACACCGGCGAGGATCAGGAGCGCGGACAGAAGCACGGGCACCGGGCGCAGGAGCTGCTTGATCATCCCGGTGCCGGCCGGCAGCAGCATGAGGCAGAGCCCCGCGTTCAGAACATGGAACAGGATGAAGCCCGGCAACACCAGGCTCGGTCCGGTGATCGCAAGGCCAGCGCCGCAGAGCAGCGCCACCAGTGCCGCGGTCAGGGTCGCTCCGGGCCTGCCCTGGGCGTTCAGCGCCGCCCCGGCCAGTGCCGCCAGGGCATAGGCCGGCAGGGCGAGGAACATCATCCGCGCATTTGCCGAGACGATATTCATCCCGGCGATGGTCATCTCGCCGCGCAGAAAGATCAGCCGGGCGATCGGATCGCCCTGCACCAGACCGACGACCAGCGTCGCGCCGGTCACCACCAGAAGCGCCGCCGCGGCCCGGTCGAAGGCGCTGTTATCGGTGTCTCCGCGCCGATACGCGTCGCTGAAAAGCGTCAGCGCCACAGTAACCACCGGTGCGATGAGGATGCCCGCCGGCAACTCGAACAGCTTGGCGGCATAATTGAAGGCCGCGAGTTGCCCCGCCCCCTGCACCGAGATCAACGTCCGGAACAGGACCGGCGACAGGATGGCGATGCCGGTCGCCGTGGCACCCAGCGCGAAGCGGCCGGCCAGTCCCGGCGCAACCGGCTGCCCTTCCCCGGCTGGAAAGGTCGCGCGCCGCACCGCCAGCCTGAGTGCGAGCAGGCGGATGGCAAGGGCGGCGACGATCCCCACCGCCAGGGCGCCGAAGGCGCCGGGGCCGCTGAAAAGCAGCAACAGGACGATGATCAGCACCGCGTTGTAATAAAGCGTGCCCAGGCCGGCCGCGGCGAAGCGTCCGCCGGCGTTCAGCCAGGCGGCGAGCACACCGGTGACAGCGGCAATGGGCAGGCCGAGGGCGATCAGCCGCACATACGGCGCCAGCGGCTCCCAACTCTCCAGCGCCATGCCCGGTGCGAACACCGCGATCACCAGCTGTGGCCGCAGCGCCACCGCCGCCGCGATCGCGCCAAAGCCCAGTGCGGCCGCGACCAGCGCCCGGTCGCGCAGCCGCTCCCGCTCTTCGGCGGGCGCCGTGCGGAAGGCCGGCACCAGCGCTGCGCTGAAGCCGCCCGCGAGCAGCAGGCCGACGAGGAAGTCGGGCAAGGTCAGCAGGATTACCGCCAGATCCGCCTCGACCGAGACGCCGGCCTTGGCCGCCAGCACCGCCTCGCGCAGAAAGCCCGCCACGCGGCCGATGAGGATCACCAGCGACAATGCAAGCGAGGCGCGCAGGAGACCCGTCATGGGGCCGGGCCTAGACCAGCGCCTTCAGCCGCTCGGCAAGGTCGGTGCGCTCCCACGAGAAGCCGCCGTCGGGTTCGGGCGCGCGGCCGAAATGGCCATAGGCGGCGGTTCGGCGATAGATCGGCCGGTTGAGCCCGAGGTGGGTGCGGATGCCGCGCGGCGTCAGCACCATCGCCTCGCGCAGCGCCGTCTCGATCCGCTCCGGAGCGGTATCGCCGGTGCCGTGGGTGTCGACATAGACCGATAGCGGTTCGGGCACGCCAATGGCGTACGAAAGCTGGATCGTGCAGCGCGCGGCCAGCCCGGCGGCGACCACGTTCTTGGCCAGATAGCGTGCGGCATAGGCGGCCGAACGGTCCACCTTGGTCGGGTCCTTGCCCGAGAACGCGCCGCCGCCATGCGGCGCTGCCCCGCCATAGGTGTCGACGATGATCTTGCGGCCGGTCAGCCCGGCATCGCCATCGGGCCCGCCGATGACAAAGCGCCCGGTCGGGTTGATGTGCCAGACGGTGTCGGCGTCGATCCAGCCTTCCGGCAGGGCGCCGCGAACATGAGGCTCGATGAGGGCGCGGACGTCGTGCGAGGTCATGTTGCCGTCGGTGTGCTGGGTCGAAACCACGATGGTGTGAACCCTGACCGGCCGGCCGTCGCGATACTCCACGGTCAGCTGCGACTTGGCATCGGGGCCGAGCAGGGTCTCGCCTGCGTGGCGTGCTTCGGCGAGTGCCTGCAGGATCTTGTGGGCGTAGAGGATCGGCGAGGGCATCAGCTCCGGCGTCTCGTCGGTGGCGTAGCCGAACATGATGCCCTGGTCGCCGGCGCCCTCGTCCTTGTTGCCGCTGGCATCGACACCCTGCGCAATGTCGAGGCTCTGCTCGTGCACCAGGCAGTCGATCCCACAGGTGCGATAGTGGAAGCCCTTTTGCATGTAGCCGATCTGGCGGATGGTTTCGCGTGCCGCGGCGACCATCTCCTCGGGGTGGATGGGATGCTCCTCGCTGACCTTGATCTCGCCCATCAACACCACCTTGTTGGTGGTGGCGGCGGTCTCGACCGCCACGCGGGCCTCGGGCTCGCGGGCGATGATCATGTCCAGGATAGCGTCCGAGATCTGGTCGCAGACCTTGTCGGGATGACCTTCCGACACCGACTCCGACGTGAAGAGATAATTTCTGCGCCCGCTCATCCGCCTGCCGATGCCCCCTCTGCCTTGCTGCCGACGCTTATACTGGTGGCCCCGGCGAATTCGAGGCCTGATTTCGGGTTCGGCGGCCTTCCGGTGCTGCGGGAAGATGCCGCGGTGGCACGCCTGCAACAGTGCAAGGTCGTAACTGTGGCAGGGTTAATCCTTTCATAATCAGCAGGGTGTTGAGTTGCGCGGCCCGTTGAAGGGGAGCACGCCCTATGTCGATCCTCGAAATTTTCCTGCTTGCCATCGCGGCCGCAATGTCCGGTGGGGGCATGACCTTGCTTGCCGCCCGCCAGCGCAACCGGCGTGTGGCTGTAAGCAGGCCGGCGTCCAGACGCGAGCCCAAGGCCGAGGTGCCGCGTCCGACGCCGGTACAGGCGGCAAGGGCGCCCGACCCCGAGCCGCCGGAAGCCGGTGCCGGCCCGGCCAGGCCCCTGAGACTTGAAGCGCCCGAGGCCGAACCGGTCGAGGCCGTCGACCGTGAAGCCGTCATGAAGGCCCTTTCGATCCTCGCCGAGGGTCAGGCCGTGCTGATCTCGGGACTCGATGCGCTTGCGGCCGGGAACGCGGACGAGGTGACCGACGCGGTCGCCATTCTCGGCGAGACGCTGAGCACGCGCATCGATGCCCTGGAAGGCGGCATCAGTGCGCGGCTGACCGCACTCGAAAAGGCCCTGCAGCGGGAGCGTCTGTCAAAGCTGGAGGACAAGGTCGAGGCCCTGTCGACCGATCTGGCGGCGCAACTCGACGAGGCGAACGGGCGGGCCAAGGCCCAACTCGACAAGCGGCTTGCCGCCGCGGAGAAGACGATCGCGGCCCGCGTCGCGGCCGCCATCGACGAGGCGGCGCAGCCCGAGGATGACTTGCAGGCGACCCTGTCCCAGGGGCTGGCGGGCGTCGGCCGGCGGATCGACCGGCTGACGGCGCTGCTGCCGGCGCTGCTGCCGAGTCCGTCGTCGATGCCGTCACCGGCCCGGTCAGCGACGACACTGCAGATGCCAAACCAGGCTGCGGCCGGATCCGAGGGCGAGGAAGCGGCCCCGGAGGAAGACGAGCTGAAGCAGCCGGCGGCCGAAGCGCCGCAGCCGTCGCCTGCGGGCGCGGAGGCCGCGGCTGAGGCATACGAGGCCGGTGCCGCCGCAACCGAAACGCCCACGGTCGCAACCACGGCCACGGCGCCGAAGTTCGCTGTCGTCTCCGGCGGCGATGAAGCCGAGGATGACGATGCGGCGGCCAGTCATCCGCCGCCGGTCCCCGAGCACGTGGAATCGCCGCTTGAACGCGCCCGCCGCGAACTGGCGATGATGCGCACCCGCGAGACGCTGACCGGCCTGCTGAAGACCTCGGGCCAGGGGCAGGGCACCTAGCAGCCGCCGGTCCCCATCGGGGAATCTGCCCGGCTCAGGTGATCCGGGTCAGAAGCTCGTCCACCGACTTCTTGGCGTCGCCATAGAACATCCGCGTGTTCTCCTTGTAGAACAGCGGGTTCTCGATGCCCGAATAGCCGGTGCCCTGGCCGCGCTTCGACACGATGACATGCTTGGCCTTCCAGACCTCCAGCACCGGCATGCCGGCAATGGGCGAGTTGGGATCCTCCTGCGCCGCCGGGTTCACGATGTCGTTGGAGCCGACCACGATGGCGACGTCGGTGGCCGGGAAGTCGTCGTTGATCTCTTCCATCTCCAGAACGATGTCGTAGGGCACCTTGGCCTCGGCCAGAAGCACGTTCATGTGTCCCGGCAGCCGGCCGGCGACCGGGTGGATGCCGAAGCGCACCTCCTTGCCCCTGGCGCGCAGCCGCTTGGTCAGCTCCGAGATCGACTGCTGCGCCTGGGCGACGGCCATGCCGTAACCCGGCACGATGATGACGCTGTCGGCATCGTCGAGCAGCGCCGCCACGGAATCGGCGTCGATCGGCACCATTTCGCCCGAGATCTCGGCCGCCGGCCCGCCGGTGCCGCCGAAGCCGCCCAGGATGACGCTGACGAAGTTGCGGTTCATCGCCCGGCACATGATGTAGCTGAGGATCGCACCCGAAGAGCCGACCAGCGCGCCGGTGACGATCAGCAGGTCGTTGGACAGCGTGAAGCCGATGGCCGCCGCCGCCCAGCCCGAGTAGCTGTTGAGCATCGACACCACCACCGGCATGTCGGCGCCGCCGATGCCCATGATCAGGTGCCAGCCGATGAAGCCGGCAATCGCCGTGACCAGCAGCAGCAGGAAGAAGCCGGTGCCGCCGAAATCGAGCCCCCAGACATAGATTATGGTCAGCAGCAGACAGGCCGCCGCCGCGGCCGCATTCAGCATGTGCCCGCCCGGCAGCTTGTAGGGCTTGCCGTCGATCTTGCCCGCAAGCTTGCCGAAGGCGACGATGGAGCCGGTGAAGGTGACCGCGCCGATGAAGATGCCGAGCGCGACCTCGACCTTCATGATGGTCAGTTCCAGCCCGGTCTTGTGGGCCAGAACGGCGGCGAAGCCGCGCAGGCTGTCCTCGTTGTCGGCGGCACGCTCGGCCAGCATGCGCGACGCTTCCCAGTCGGCATTCAGCCCGATGAAGACCGCTGCGAGACCGACGAAGCTGTGCAGCGCCGCGACAAGCTGCGGCATCTCGGTCATCTGCACCCGCTGGGCGACATAGGTGCCGGCAGCGGCGCCGATCAGCATCATCGGGATCAGCACCCAATAGGCACCGACGCCCGGGCCGAACATGGTAAAGACCACGGCGACGGCCATGCCGACGATGCCGTACCAGACCGCGCGCTTGGCGCTTTCCTGGTTCGACAGCCCGCCGAGGCTGAGGATGAACAGGATCGAGGCCGCGATGTAGGCGGCGGTGACCAGGCCCTGGCTCATGCTTTCGCCCCCCTCACGACTTCTGGAACATGGCGAGCATCCGGCGCGTGACCATGAAGCCGCCCACAATGTTGATGGTTGCGATCAGGACCGAGACCGCCGCCAGAAGCAGCACCAGCCAGCTTCCCGAGCCCACCTGCAGCAACGCGCCGAGGATGATGATCCCCGAGATCGCGTTGGTCACCGACATCAGCGGCGTATGCAGCGCATGGCTGACGCCCCAGATCACCTGGAAGCCGACAAAGCAGGCCAGCGCGAAGACGATGAAGTGCTGCATGAAGCTTGCCGGCGCATAGGCGCCAACCAGTAGCGCCAGCAGCCCGCCGACGCCGAGAAGCGTCACCTGGAACCGGGTCTGCGCCTGGAAGGCGGCAACCTCGGCGGCGCGCTTTTCCTCTACCGTCAGTTCCTTCGGCTTCGGGGCCGCCTTGGCGATGGCCTGGATCTTGGGTGGTGGTGGCGGATAGGTGATTTCGCCGCCATGGGCCACCGTGGCGCCGCGGATCACGTCGTCCTCCATGTTCTGGACGATGACGCCGTCCTTGCCCGGCGTCAGGTCATCGAGCATGTGGCGGATGTTGGTGGCGTAGAGGTTGGACGACTGCGTCGCCATGCGGCTGGGGAAGTCGGTATAGCCGATCACCGTCACCCCGTTCGGGGTCTCGATCTTCTGGTCCGGCACCGTCAGATCGCAGTTGCCGCCGCGCTCGGCCGCGAGGTCGACCACCACCGAGCCGGGCTTCATCGCCTCGACCATGTCCTTCAGCCAAAGCTTCGGCGCATCGCGGCCGGGGATCAGCGCCGTGGTGATGACGATGTCCATCTCGGGCGCCAGTTCGCGGAACTTCGCCAGCTGCTTCTCGCGGAATTCGGGGCTGGACGGAGCGGCATAGCCGCCGGTTGCGGCGCTGTCTTGGCTCGATTCCTCGAAGTCGAGGAAGACGAACTCGGCGCCCATGGATTCGATCTGCTCGGCCACCTCGGGGCGCACGTCGAAGGCATAGGTGATGGCGCCGAGGCTGACGGCCGCGCCGATGGCGGCGAGCCCGGCGACGCCGGCACCCACCACAAGCACCTTGGCGGGCGGCACCTTGCCGGCCGCGGTCACCTGGCCGGTGAAGAACCGGCCGAAATTGTTGCTGGCCTCGATCACCGCGCGATAGCCCGCGATGTTGGCCATCGACGACAGGGCGTCCATCTTCTGGGCGCGGCTGATGCGCGGCACCATGTCCATGGCCAGCGCCGTCACGCCCTTCTTGTTCAGCGCCTCCAGAAGCTCGCCGTTCTGCGCCGGGTAGAGGAACGAGATCAGCGTCTGCCCCTTGCGGAAGCGCTTGACCTCGTCCGCTTCGGGCGGGCGCACCTTGACCACGACGTCAACCGCCTTCCACAGGGCCGCGGCGTCGTCGAAAACCTCGACACCTGCCGCCTTGTAATCCGCGTCGGAATAGCGCGCCCCGGCCCCGGCGCCGGCTTGAACCGCCACTTCGTGCCCGAGCTTCTGCAGCCGCGCCGCACTGTCCGGCGTCAGCGCCACACGCTTCTCGCCGTCAAGGATTTCTGCCGGAGCTCCGATCTTCATGTCTTCCCAACCCTCGCTGGTTGCCGTTCGGGCTGTTGCCGCCCGGGATTCGGTTCGCTTGACAGAGTTAGATAATTACCGCAGCGGTTGCGAGGCGAAATATGGCTCGCGAAAGAGAGACAATAGGCCAAGTGTGGACCCGGTATCACTTCTCTACTATGCGCTGATCTGCGGCGTGCTCGGCTATGCCGGGCCGCGGTTGGGCGGCGGTCCGATCCGCTTTGTGGTTGGCGCGGCGGTCGGTCTGGTCGCCGCGAGCGTTCTGCCGGCCCTGCGGGCGTTTTTCTAGGCCGTCAGGCGCCGTCCGCCACCAGCACCACCTTCTTGTGGGTGCCGTCGCAGAACGGCTTGTTGCCCGAACGGCCGCAGCGGCAGAGGAACGCCTGCTTCACGGTGGTGACCTTCTTTCCCGAGCCGGCGATGATCTCGAGATTGCCGGATACCTTGAGCGGTCCGTCCTTCAGCGGTGTCACCTCGACCGCGCCGTCGCGGGCTTCCAGCGCGGCGCCGTCGCGGGCCGCGATCTCGCCGCTGGCGGTGAAGCGGCCGTCGGCGTGGCTGCCGTCGCAATAGGGCTTGGTCTTCGACAGGCCGCAGCGGCAGAAGACGCGGCGGGTGCCGTCGGGGTTGCCGCCGGTGACGATCTCGGCCCTGAGCTCCAGCGGCCCGTCCTCCCAGACCCTGAGCGTGTTGACCGCTGGCGGCGCCTCGGCCGCGCCGCCATCCTTGCGGGTATAGGAGATGGCGCCCGAGGGGCAGGCCCGGGCGACGGCGGCGATGGCCTCGGCATCGTCGGCCCCTGCGACGATCCACGCCTCGTCCCCGGCGCGGAACACCGACGGCAGGCCGAGCACGCAGCGCCGCGAATGGATGCAGCGGTCGCCGTCCCAGTGGACGTCGATGGCTTCCGACGCGTAGGTGCCCTTGCCCATGACCGATCCTCCCGTGGTTGTAGCCTCGCTTCAGCCTAGCGCGGCGGGCCGCCGGGGCAAGGGGGCTGCTACTCGGCCGCCACCTGGCCGCCCGCCGGTTCCAACCGCACGGCGGAGAACTTGAACTCCGGGATCTTGCCGTAGGGGTCGAGCTGCGGGTTGGTCAGGATGTTGGCGGCCGCCTCGACGAAGGCGAAGGGCATGAAGGCGCAATCCTCGCTGACGGCGCGGTCGGCGCGGGTGCCAAGCGTGACCGTGCCCCGGCGGGTGGTCAGCCGCACCTCGTCGCCGGGGGCAAGGCCGAGCTTCCTCAGCGTCGCGGGGTGCAGCGCCACGAAGGCCTCGGGCTCCAGATGGTCGAGCACGCCCGCCCGGCGGGTCATCGAGCCGGTGTGCCAATGCTCCAGCTGGCGTCCGGTGATCAGGATCATCGGATAGTCCCGGTCGGGCGTCTCGGCCGGCGGCGTCACCTCGGCCGGCGTGAAGCGGGCCCGCCCCTCGGCGCGGGGAAAGCCGTCGCCGAAGACGATCGGCTGGCCCGGGTCCTCGGGCGTCAGCGACGGATAGGTGACGGCCTGTTTCTCGAGCCGCTCCCAGGTGATGTTGTCGAGCGATTTCATGCCCCGCTTCATCTCGGCGAAGACCTCGCGCGGGTGGGTATAGGGCCAGTCGAGCCCCAGCCGCCGGGCAAGCGCGGTGGTGATCCACCAATCCTCGCGTGCCTCGCCCGGCGGCGGCACCGCCGGCCGCCCCATCTGCACCTGCCGGTTGGTGTTGGTGACGGTGCCGGTCTTCTCGGGCCATGCGGTGGCGGGCAGGATCACGTCGGCATAGTTCGCCGTCTCGGTCAGGAAGATGTCCTGCACCACCAGGTGCTCCAGCTTGGCCAGCGCCTCGCGGGCATGGGCGACATCGGGGTCGGACATCGCCGGGTTCTCGCCGAGGATGTACATGCCGCGGATGCGGCCGGCATGGATCGCGTCGATGATCTCGACCACGGTCAGGCCCTTCTGGGCCGAGAAATCGCCGGAATGCCAGATCTCGGAGAAGGCCGAGCGGACGCCGTCGTCGGTGACGCTCTGGTAGTCGGGCAGGAACATCGGGATCAGCCCGGCATCCGAGGCGCCCTGCACGTTGTTCTGGCCGCGGAGCGGATGCAGCCCGGTCCCCGGCCGGCCGACATGGCCGCACATCAGCGCCAGCGAGATCAGGCAGCGGGAATTGTCGGTGCCGTGGATGTGCTGCGAGATGCCCATGCCCCAGAAGATCATGCCGGCCCGGGCGGTGGCGAAGTCGCGCGCCACCTGGCGCAGGGTATGGGCGTCGATGCCGCACACGGCGGCCATCTTTTCGGGTGCGAAGGCCAGCAGGTGGTCCTTCATCGCGTCCCAGTTCTCGGTGAAGGCCGAGATGTACTGCTGGTCGTAGAGGTGCTCGGTGACGATCACGTTCATGATCGCGTTCAGCATCGCCACGTCGGTGCCGGGGCGGAACTTGAGCCGGTGGGTGGCGTAGCGGCCGAGGCCCACGCCGCGAGGGTCCATCACGATCAGCTTGCCGCCGCGCTTGGCGAACTGCTTGAAATAGGTGGCGGCAACGGGGTGGTTCTCGATCGGGTTGGAGCCGATGACGATGGCGACGTCGGCATGCTCGATCTCGTTGAAGGTCGCGGTCACGGCACCGGAGCCGACATTCTCCATCAGCGCGGCAACGCTCGAGGCGTGGCAGAGCCGGGTGCAGTGGTCGACGTTGTTGTGGCCGAAGCCCTGCCGGATCAGCTTCTGGAAGAGATACGCCTCTTCATTCGAGCATTTGGCCGAGCCGAAGCCCGCTACCCGCTCGCCGGTGTCGTCGCGCAGGCGCGCCAGCCCGCCGGCGGCGGCGTCGAGCGCCTCGTCCCAGCTCACCTCGCGGAAATGCGTCTGCCAGTTGGCGGGGTCGACGTTCAGCCCCTTGGCCGGCGCGTCCTCGCGCCGGACCAGCGGTTTGGTCAGCCGGTGCGGGTGGGCGATATAGTCGAAGCCGAACCGGCCCTTGACGCAAAGCCGGTTCTCGTTGGCGGGGCCGTCGGCCCCCTCGACCCAGGCGATGCGGTCGCCCTTGACCTTGAAGGAAAGCTGGCAGCCGACGCCGCAATAGGGGCAGACGGAGTTGACCTCGCGGTCATAGCCGCGGCTGTCGCCACGCTGCGCGGCATCAAGCGCCGCCGCCGGCATCAGCGCGCCGGTGGGGCAGGCCTGCACGCATTCGCCGCAGGCGACGCAGGTGGACTGACCCATGGGATCGGCGATGTCGAAGACCGGATAGGCGTCGTGGCCGCGACCGGCCATGCCGATGACGTCGTTCACCTGCACTTCGCGGCAGGCGCGCACGCAGAGGCCGCACTGGATGCAGGCATCGAGATTGACCCGCATCGCAAGGTGGCTGTCGTCGAGCAGCGGCACCCGGTCGCGCTCCAGCTTCGGGAAGCGGCTGGCCGCGACCTTCTGCGCCTCGACCATGTCCCACAGATGCGCAGAGCGGTCATGGGCGGCATCCCGGGTCGGCTGGTCGGCCACGAGCAGTTCCATCACCATTTCGCGAGCCCTGGTCGCCCGTGCCGTGCCGGTGCGGACCACCATCCCTTCGGCCGGCTTGCGGATGCAGCTGGCCGCGAGTGTGCGCTCGCCCTCGATCTCGACCATGCAGGCGCGGCAGTTGCCGTCCGGCCGATAGCCCTTCTCGCCCGAATGGCAGAGGTGCGGGATGCGATTGCCCTGCCGCAGTGCAACGTCCCAGATCGTCTCGCCCGGTTCGGCGGTCACCCTGGTTTCGTCCAGCGTGAAGGACACGGGTTGGGGCGGGGCGCCGGTCTTGGTCATGGGCTCGACTCTCCTCTGCTGGGCCCGATCTACATCATCGGGGCCGGGTGGTCAGGTGCAAATGCCGACTTGCCGCGCAGCTCCGGCGACACGGCTTGGCTGTGGACATTGCGCGCCAAACCCGGAAACATCGGGCAAGACCAACTGGGGAGGCACTGGGCATGGACAGCCTTCTCGCCGAGGCAGGGGCGATCGCCAACCAGCTCTGGACCTTTGCCACCGGGCTGTGGCGGCCGTGGCCGCTGATCCAGATCGGCATCATCGCCCTGCTCTGGCTTGCAGCCCATCTGCTGGCCCGGGTGATCGAGCCCCGGCTCGATTCCTGGATGCGTGGGCTGAAGAACAAGCGCGTTGCCCAGCTGCGGGCGCTGATCGTGCTTGTGCGCCGAACCCGGAGCTTTCTTTTCGTTACGCTCGCCTGGGCCGTCTACCTTGCCATGCGCGCCTATACCTGGCCCAGCCGGTCGTTCCTGATCGGCATTGTCGCAACGCTGGCGGCGGCCTGGGTCTTTGTCGCCATCGCCTCGCGGCTGATCCGCAACGAGTTCCTCAGCCGCGTGGTCAGCTGGGGGGCCTGGATCTTTACCACGATCCAGATCCTCGATGTCGACGATCGGGCCAACGACATTCTGAACCGCATCGCCATCGATCTCGGCGAGACCCGGATCTCGGCGCTGCTGGTGCTGCAGGCGATGCTGACGCTGGGCATCCTGCTGGCCATCGCCGCCTGGCTGAGCGAGACCATCCGCGGCCGGATCCGGGCGCGCGAGGACATGTCGCCATCGATCCGGGTCTTTACCGAGAAGGTCAGCGCGATCGTGCTCTATGTGGTCGCGGCGGTCATCGGCCTGCAGATGATCGGGTTCGACCTGTCATCGCTGACGCTGTTCTCAGGCGCGGTCGGGCTCGGCGTCGGCTTTGGCCTGCAAAAAGTGGTGTCGAACCTGATCTCGGGACTGATCGTGCTTCTGGACAAGTCGATCAAGCCGGGTGACGTGATCTCGCTGGGCGAGACCTTTGGCTGGGTGACCGACCTCAATGCCCGCTATGCCGGGGTCGTGACCCGGGACGGGCGCGAGTACCTGATCCCGAACGAGGACCTGATCACCAACCAGGTGGTGAACTGGACCCATTCCAGCAATCTTGTGCGCCTCGATGTGCATTTCGGCGTCGCCTATGCCAGCGACCCGCATCTGGTGCGCAAGGTTGCCCGCGAGGCGGCGGCGGGGGTGAAGCGGGTGCAGGCCGAGCCGGGGCCGGTCTGCCACATCACCGGTTTCGGCGACAGTTCCATCGACTTCATCCTGCGGTTCTGGATCACCGACCCGACCGGCGGCCTGACCAACGTGCGCGGCGACGTCTATCTGGCGCTGTGGGATGCGCTTAAGGCCAACGGCATCGAGATTCCGTTCCCGCGCCGGGACGTCACCATTCTCGGCGATGGCGAGGACGGCCCGGTCAGGGACGCGGCCGTTCCGGGCTGAGGTCGGCCCGGACCGTCCCTTGGCTCTAGAAACAGAGGATCTCCGCCTCGGCCTGGGCGCGCCTGAGATCGGCCACCAGCGCATCGGCCACGGGGGCGCTGTTGAACACCGCCATGCGTTCGCCCCCCACCAGGCGCATCGACAGCACTGTCTCGGCCTCGACATATTTCTCGTAGGGCAGGATCGAGGCGATGGTGTCGATGGAGCAGGAGCATTTCTCGAGCACGTCGCGGCCCTGGCCGTTGGTGGCCATGCAGGCAAAGACATAGTCGGCGCGCGCGGCGGTTGGGTAGTCGTTGAGCTGCTCGGCAACATCGGCGCCACCTGCAAGGGTGCGCGGCGCCGCAGCTTCCTGCCCGCCGGCCGGCGCCGCGGCCAGCAGTGCCGCTGCCAGCGCAGGTCCTACCCGCCACCTCATTGCCCGGTCTGGCTCAGCGTGATCGAGGAGGCATAGGCCGGCGCACCGTCGTCGGCGGGAACCGTCGCCGACAGGCTGTTGTACCAGCCGGGCACGTCCTCGGACATCACCACGGTCAGCGTCAGGTCACCGAAGCCCGCCATCCGGTCGCGGTTGGGATCGTCCGCGAAAGGGTGCATCGTCACCACCTTCGCAGGCATTCGGGCGTCACCGAATTCGATGGTGGTGGTCTCGATCTCGGCCGGGCCCACCAGCGCGTCCTTGACCCGGTTACGGATGTAGAACGGGCTGCCACCGGCGATTTCGGCCATGTCGCGGACCACCGTCTCGACGAAATACATGATGACCGGGTTGCCGACACTGGCCGGGAAGGTGCCGATGGTGCTGTGCTTGTCGTCCTTGCGGAATTGCAGGCTCGCCTGCTCGGGGTCGCCGCCGATGAAGTCGAGCGCCAGGCTGCCGGTGGCACGCTCCGCTGCCTCGGGGCTGTCGCCACGGATGACCGTGCGGGCGTAGATCAGCTCTCCATCCCGGGGCAGGGCGTCAAGCGTGCCGGTCTTGAACAGAAGGTCGTAGGCGGCGGCGTCTTCGGCAGCGCCGGAAGGCGAGGCGGCGGCTGCATAGGCGACGGCCGCCAGGACGATGGCTGCGATTGTTCTTGGCATGGTTGTTCTGCCTCCCCGGGGACCAAGGCTAACGCGCGCCCGCCGCCTGTCATGCCATACTTTTGTCTGTGGCGGGCAAGGCGCTGTCGCCGGCCGTGGCGGCGGCCGGGCCACCGCGGGTCTTCCAGTCCATCAGCGGCCGCAGCCGCGACAGCTGTAGCGGCTTGGTCAGCACGGTGAAGTCCATTTCGGCGCCGATCCGCAGCACCCGCTCGCTGCGATCGGCGGTGACCACGATGGCGGGGATGTGCTGGCCGGTGGCCTCGCGCAGTGCGCGGATCGCCGCGGCGCCGGTATCGTCGCCGTCAAGCTGGTAGTCGGCGACAATGATGTCCGGTGCCGTCCCGATCTCGGCCACCATATCCAGCGCCTCTTGGGTCGAGGCGGCGCCGAGCACGCTGGCGCCCCAGCTTTCCAGCATCGCGGTGGTGGCGAAAAGCACGTCCTTGTCGTTCTCGATGACCGTCACGATCAGGTCGAGATCGGCGTCCCGGCCGCTGTCGACCACCTGCGGCGAGGATGGCGCCGGAGCGGTCACCGCAGGCACCCGTTCCATCTCTATGGAAAACACCGAACCGACGCCGGGCTTGGAGCGCACCGAGACGGTATGGCCGAGATGCCGGCACGCGCTGGCGACGATCGACAGCCCCAGCCCCATGCCCGAGCCGGGCTTGACGTTGTCGGCGCGGGTGAACTCCTCGAAGATGCGCTTCTGGTCCTTTCGCGAGATGCCGATGCCGGTATCCCAGACCTCGAGCACAACGGCGGACCCCTTGCGGCGGCAGCCGACCAGAACCCGGCCCTGATCGGTGTACTGGATGGCGTTGACGACCAGGTTCTGCAACGAGCGGGTCAGGTATTGCTGGTCGCTCTCCACCCACAGCGTCGACGGCACCGCCGACAGCCGCAGCCCCTTGCGCGCTGCAAGCGGCGCGTTGTCTTCGATCACCGTGCGCATGATGCCGTCGAGGCAGAAGGCGCGTGGTTTCAGCGCCGCCACGGTGCTGTCGAGCCGCGAGATGTCCAGCAGCGCGTTGAGAAGCGATTCCATCGACTGGAACGAGCCCTCGAGCCGCTCGACCAGTTCGGCCAGCGGGGTGTCGCGGGTCTTGTCGCCAAGGATCGAGATCAGGAGCTTGGCCGCGTTGATGGGCTGCAGCAGGTCGTGGCTGGCGGCGGCGAGAAAACGGGTCTTCGACGAGACCGCCACCTCGGCCGCCTCCTTGGCCAGCCGCAGTTCCTCCTCGACCCGGGCCTGGCGCTCGTGCTGTTCGCGCAGACGCTGGTTCGCGGCGGTCAGCTCGGCGGTGCGTTCGCGCACCCGCTGCTCGAGCAGTTCGGTCGTCTGTGTCTCGAGCGTGACGTCCGAGACGTCGGCGAGATAGTCGCCGGTGGGCAGGCGGTAGATGTTGAGGTCCAGCACCCGGCCATTGGCGTGGCGGACGCTGACGCCGAGCCGTCCCTCGGCACGCAGCCGCGCCGACCAGCGGTCGAAGTCGCGCTCCTGCGTGTCGGAGAAGATGGCGTTGGCCTGGATGAAGTTGACCACCTGGCTGACGCTGGTGCCTTTCTGCAGCCGCCCGTATGGGAGGTTCAGCAGGTCGCCGAAACGGTCGTTGTGGGCCATGATCGCACCGTCGCGCGAGAAGGTGCAGATGCCGACGCTCATGTGGTCGAAGGCCGACTGCAGGTAATGGGCCTGCTGGTCGATAAGCTGCGCCTTCTCGGTGCGGTTGGATCGCACGATGTCGGTGATGTCGGTCTGCATCACCACGATGGTGTCCGAGGTGGTGCGGTGGCAAACGAACTGGAACCAGCGGTCGTCCTTGAGTTCCAGCAGGAATGACAGGCGACCGCGGTCGCGCGGCACGACCGGCAAGCCGGGCTCGCGGTCGCGCGAGCGGGCCGGCGCGATCGCGGTGCTGCCGAACACGGCCTCGAAATAGGCATCCACCGACAACCCCGGCACGATCCGGTGGCTGATGTCGGGCAGCAGCCGCCTGAACAGGTCGTTGCTGACCTTCAGCCCGCCCTCGGCGAAAAGTGCAAAGCCGCCCTCCATCGCCGCCACGGCATCGGCGAGGTTCTTCTGCACCCGCTCGCGGTCGCTGCGGGCAACCTCCAGCTCGTTGGACGCCCGGCCGAGCGTGTCGAGCGCGCGTTCCAGCTCGCGGGTGCGTTCGCCGACCTGGCCCTGCAGCGAGATCGCCGACTGGAACAGCGAATAGGCCGAGCGGCCGACATCGTGCTGGCGGTTGGCGCGGCGGATCAGCGCCTCGATGATCTTTTGCTGGCGGGTTATCTGGAGTTCGAGTGAATCGCCCGGATCGATCAAAACAGCGGCCCTCCCGGCGGCGGGAAGAAGGCGACGCCGACAAAGGTCTGGTTCACGTGAACCCCGTCATGCTGCTCGCCAAAGGTGTTGAAGCCCAGCACCCGGTGCCGCGACAGGATTCCCGAGACGTCGCGGGAGAGTTGCTTCTGCTCGATCTCCAGCTTGCGCAGGTAGCAGTCGAAGCCAAGGATGAAGTCGGGATCGACGCCGGCCGCGTCGGCAAGGCTGAGGCCCGATTCCAGCGTCCGCAGGATCTCCTTGCCGCGGCCGAGCGTCAGCACCAGGCCGTCGTCGATGGCCGACAGGAACGACAGCGCGCCATCCTCGCGCGCGCCGTGAATGGCGCGGACGTGATAGAGCCCGTCATTGCGCACCAGAACCGGGTTCTCGGCAAAGACCTGCGGCGACAGGTCGGTGGCCGCGCAGCCGACCAGCCGCGCGTATTCCTCGGCCGCAGGCGCGCCGTTCAGTTCCAGGACAAGCCGTTCCTCCGGGATCGCGTCGGTCACCACCATCTGCTTGTCGGTGGGCAGGAAATGGTCGAAGCCGATGCCCTGGAAATGCAGCGAGGTCTCGATCAGCACCAGAAGCGCGGCATCGCTGTGGACCGTGCCACCATGCAGGATGAAGGTTCGGTCGCAGCCGAGCACGTTGCCGGCCGAGCCGCCATAGAGCGGGATGTGCTCCAGCCCCACCTCGAGCGCGGCGACCAGCAGGTCCTCCTGCTTGGACAGGCCATCGGCGAAGACCAGGGCCAGCCGGTTCCACCCGGCGGTGCGGGGGAAGTTCGAGGCCAGCCGGCGGGCCTGGGCCGAGACCTCGGCGATGGCCACCGGCTTCAGCGGGTGGAAAAGCTGGGTCGAGCAGCGGAAGTGTCTTTTCGGGAAGGCGACCAGCACCAGGGCGGTTTCGTCATAGCCTGTCGGGGTGATCTGGCCTGCGGTGGTGCAGCCAAACAGCGGCAGCCCCGGCAGCCAGCGGGCCAGCGCGGCCGCCAGGGGCGCCGGCGGCAGGTTTCCGGGCAGAAAGGCGATGGCAAAGCAGGTCTCGGCGTGGTCGATCTGCCCCGCGACCGCGCGGGCGGCGGCATCGGCGTCGCTTTCGGACGACACGGCGACCGTGACGCAGGCCGGCAAGGCGGTGTTCTGCGCCACGACGATGCCTCCCTACCGGCTCAGGAACGCCTTGGCGTCGGCATCGCCGGCGCCGGGCTCAAGACTTGCGTTTTCCATCATCACCGCCGCCTGCGTCCGGTTCTGCACCCCAAGGCGGCGCAGCATCGCGGTGATGTGCGCCTTCACCGTAGCCTCGGCAAGGGACAACTCGTAGGCGATCACCTTGTTCGGCTTGCCGGCGCAGATCAGCTTCATGATCCGCGCCTGCTGGGGTGTCAGCTCGGCGATCCGTTGCGCCGCCTGCTGGGCCGGTTGCTGCGTCTCGGCCGTCCGCCGGTTGGGTGAGAACCCCTTGGGCAGGAACTTGCGGCCCATCCGCACCTCGGTCAGCGCCGCCTTCAGCTCGCGCACCGGTGCGTCCTTGGGCAGAAAGCCCGCGGCGCCCACATCCATGACCGCCTGGATCACGTCGTCGGTGCTGAGGGCCGAGATGACCAGGATCGGCACGTCGGGCACCCGGCCGCGGATCGCCTTGAAGCCGCTGACGCCGGCCACGTCGGGCAGCTTGAGGTCGAGGATCACCAGATCCGGCGAGAATTGCGCGCCGATCTCGGCCAACCCGGACTTGAGTGTGGTCGCAGCGCGTATGGAGCAGCCATCGAATTCATGTGCGAGGGCGGCGGTCAGCGCCTGGCAATAGAGCGGATGGTCGTCAATGACCAGAATCGACCGAAACCGGCACGCATCCTGCGTTACCGAGTCGTTCTTCATTGGCTTGTCCTCCCCTTCGGGGAGGGTACCAGCGATGCGTCGGTCAAGGCAAGAATTCACGCGAGCGGCGCCCGGCCGCAAGGGTGGCCGCCGCCCGCGATCGAGGCCTGGGAGTACGGCCGCGACTGCCCCCAAAGCTGGCACTGGGACTTCAGTGCGCCAAGGTCGGTGCGCCATGCTGGACTGAAGCGACCGGATCCGGCAATTCAGCCATTGGTGGGTATTGGCGGGCCACGATCGACCGGGGGTAGTGCGCCAAGGAAGCGGCTGGCGAAATTCGCCGGCAGCCGGTCGGCATCGTCGGCCGCCGGCGCGTAGATCGCGCGGTCCAGTTCGGCCAGCAGGCGGCGGCGGGTTGCCGAAGGCGGCGCCGCCGCGTCGAGGCGGTGGGCGGCGCGGCGCAAGGCGGCAAGGTCGCCGCGGCGGGCGGCACGGATCAGCCCGCGTCGGGCCGGGTCGAGCCAACCCGGCCAGCGCCACCGGCGCCGGCCAAGCCCGGGAACCAGGGCGCCAATCCCGAAGAGGAACCCCGCAGTGCCGGCAAGCCCGGCGGCAAGCGGGTTCAGTCGTCCCGGCTCGGACGGCGGAACCGGAGCCGGCAACAAGGCCTCGTCGATGGCGATCCGCTGGGCCGAGATGGTGGCGGTCCGGGCGACCCGGGCGACGGTGTCGAAATAGTCTAGGCTTATCGGCTCCAGGATCGCCGAAGTGTCGTTGCTGGGCCGGATCGTCCAGCGCCAGAAGGCGTAGGTCACCGGCCCCTCCGGCGACAGCTCCACCAGACGCTTCTCGGGGTGGGGAAAGATCATGGCGCTGGGCGAGACCAGGTCGGGCATCGGCGGCATCATGCTCGGCGCCGCGCCCACCGCCTTCAGCATGATCACCCGCAAGACCCCGGCCCCGTCCCCAAGCTGGTCGGGCGGGTTCGACCAGGTATCGGATATCTCCAGCCGCCGAACCGGGAACCAGCGGTCGTCGCTGACCGGGCTTGGCAGGACCGTGACGGTCACGGGCTCGGAGCGGATGTCGTGCTCGAACCAGTCGTCGCCCTCATCGGTCAGCGTCAGGTGATGCACGAACGGAGCGATGGTCAGCGTGCCCGGCCGGGTCGGGAACAGCGCCATGCGCCGGCGGAAGCTCTTGACCGTCAGCCCGTCCTCGCGGCTTTCGAACCAGTCGTCGCTGCCAAGCTGCATCCAGTTGAAGCCGTTGAGGTCGGGCTGCTGCAGCGTCTCGCGGGTGATGTGCCGGCGGTAGGTGCCGCGGATCGTGACCAGAACCATCTCCCCGGCATAGGGGGTGCTGTCGGCGTTCTCGACCGCGACTTCCAGTCTGAGGTCGCTTGGGCCGACCTCGCGGCTCTGGCCGGCGGCCACCAGCGGCGAGAGGCAGAGCAGAAGAGCAAGGAGCGCGCGCATCAGTCCGGGTCGGCGGGTTCGGGCGGGGCGAGGCCGAGCTTTGCCCGGCGCTTGCGCTCGAAGGCGATGCGGGCGGCAAGGTATTCCCCGGGTACGTCGGCGAGGGTCGCCAGCCAGCGCTGGTCGGCCACCATGAAGCGATCGTCGAAGACCTTGCGCACCCTCAATTGACCGCGGGCGATCAACTCGGGCAGGCCGAGGATGGTGCTGCTGTTGGTCACCTCGTCGCCGGTCGCGGCAGCGCGGGCGCTGCCCTCGCCCACCGGCGCCGCTGCCTCCTCGCCGTCGCGCGGCTGCGTGAACCAGGCGACGGGGGTCTCGGGGTCGAGCGCCAGCCCGGAGTAATGCGCCGCAACCAGGTCGAAATTCGCCGCCGCCAGCGGGTCGTCCGACAGCCGGGCGATGTCGAAGGCCTCGAGCGCCGCGGCGTACCTTTCGGCCATCGTCAGCGCGTTGCCCAGGTTGTAGCTGCCGGCACGGCCTTGCTGGCGGAAGGCCTTGGCCGCGGCCGCGAAGTCGCCCGCGCGGTAAAGCGCCGCGCCGTGCCAGCCGTGGTCGGAGAGCAGTGGTGCCGCCAGCCGAGGCAGGTCGAGGCCGAGAAGCAGACGGCCGACGCCGGCCGTGCCGGACAGCGCGAGCGACAGGCCGAGGCAGAGCGCGGCCAGGCCGGCAAGCCACAGCGCCCTCACGGCGTCGCCTCGCCGCTGCGGCGGAACAGCAGGAGCGCCGGAACCGCCGCGAGGATCAGCAGCAGCCGGCCATGGTCGGCGAAGAATGGCAGCGGATAGTTCTGCCGCTCCAGCCGCTGGCGGGCGGTCTCCGAGAGGTGGGCCCGCAACGCCTCGGCATCGCCGGGACCGAACACCCGGCCACCGCCGGCCGCGGCCAGCGCCGCCAGGGGTTCCGGCGCGGCCGCAGCGGTGCGGATCACCGACAGCCGCGCACCGAGACCCCTGATCGCCTCGGCCTCGGCCAGCGCCTCGGGTCCGAGCCCGCCGCCATCGCTGACCAGCACGACGTCGCCGGCGATGATCTTCGCCTCGGCCAGCATCGTGGCTGCCATGGCCAGCGCCCGGGCCGGGCGGCTGCCGGGGTCGGGCACCGTTGCGGCATCGACCAGCGCCAGCGTCTGGTCCAGCTCGCGCAGGTCGCCCGACATGTCGCCCGCCACATAGGCGTCGCCGGCGAAGACGATCAGCCCGGCCGGGCGCGAGCCGAGCGCCGTCAAGCCGTAACGGGCCATCAGGATCGCCTCGGCCCAGTCGTCGCCGCCGGTCATCGACGGCGAGGCATCGAGCACGAAGACGACGCCATCGAGGTTGCGGAAGGCGACCGCGTCGCGCCGCTCGGTCGCCGGCCCCACCAGCGCCAGCGCGATCAGCGCGGCGGCGGCGAGCGCCGCCCGGTGTGCGGTCGTGGCACGCCCCTCGTGCACCCTGCCAAGCGCCTTCAACCCTTCCATCAGCGCCGGATCGACGGCGCGGCTCCAGTCGCCGATGCCGGCGCGACGACGGGCGAGATAGACGGTGGCCAGCGCCAGTACCGGTAGCGCCACCAGCCACATCGGCCTGAGCAGCGACAGATCCCACAGACCGACCATCAGCCGCCCCGCCAGGCCAGGACCAGGCATAGCCCGGCCGAGAGCGCCGCCGGCCAGAGCCATAGCGGGCGATAGATCTCCGCCGCAAGTCCCTCGGCATCGCTTGCTTCCAGCCGGTCGATGGCGTCGGTCACCGCCACCAGGTCCCCGGTGGTGCGCACGCGAAAGCTCTCGCCGCCGCTGAGTTCGGCCAGCGCCGCCAGCGCCCTGGCGTCGACCACGTTCTGCTCGTCCGGCGCGCTTTCGGTGTCCTTCGGCCCCAGCGCGATGGTGTGGACGCGCACCCCGAGGCTTCGGGCCAGCTCGGCGGCGCCGCGCGGGTCGGTGACGCCGGCATTGTTGACCCCGTCCGAGAGCAGGATCACCACCTTGCTGGCTGCCGGGGATGCCTCCATCCGCTTCAGCGCCAGCCCCAGCCCGTCCGAGATGTTGGTGGCGCGCCCGGAGATGCCGATCACCGTCTCCTCGATGCGGTGGGCGACCGATTCTGTGTCGAAGCTGAACGGCGCGGCGTAATACGCCTCGGACCCGAAGACGATCAGCGCCACCCGGTCGCCGGCCCGGCGGCGGACGAAGTCGGCGCCCACCGCCTGCACCGCCTGAAGCCGGCTGACGGTGCGGCCGTCCAGCGTGAAGTCCTCGCGCACCATCGACCCGGAAAGGTCGAGCACGATGGCGAGGTCGCGGCCCGAGACCATCAGCGCCGGCGTGGCGATCAGTTGCCGCGGCCCGGCCAGCGCCAGGATCAGGGTCAGCCAGATCAGCCACGGCAAAAGGAACCGCCGGCCAGTGGCGGCCGTCGCCCGGCCGGCCCTGGCGGACAGCACCCGGCCCACCGCCGCCGGCACGTCAAGCGCGGCGCCCGCCTCGGCCGCCGGGGGCAGCAGCCGGGCCGCCAGCAGCGGCAGCGGCAGCGCCAGAAGCGCCAGCGGGGTGGCAAGGTCAGGCATCGAGAAGCGCCCGCTCGACCTGGTCCGGGGACGGGGTGCCGCCGGGACGGTAGAGATCGCCGGTCAGCGCCTCGGCGCGCGCCGGGGCGCTCTGGCGCAGAAGCCGCAGCAGCGCCAGCGCCCGCTCGTCGCCCGGCAGCGACGCCAGCGCGGCGATCCGGTCCTGCAGGTTTGGCGGGCGTCGTGGCGCGATCCGCGTCGTCAGGCGCGCCAGCAACAGCGCGGCAAGCGCGGCGAGCAAAAGCCCGATCCCGGCACCGGCGAGGAGTTCGGCGACCAGCCCGCCCGGCGCTTCGGCCGGCAGGCGGATGTCGTTCAGCCCCGCCAGCATGGTCTCGCGCGAGATCGCCCCGTCGGCCACGTCACGGCCCTCCGCGCGGCGGCAGCGTGGCCTCGATCAGGGCGATGGTGTCGTCCAGCGGCGCACCGGCATCGAGGCTCAGCGCCGGATGGCCGGCGATCGGGCCCGCGCCGGCGGGCATGTCGGCGCTGGCCGCTCCGATCTCGATCCGCAGGTGGCGGCCGCCCGGCAGCCGCACCGGGTAGCGCCCCGCCGGCAAGTGGCGCACGGCGTCGGTCCCTGCCAGCAACCGCAGCCGCCGGCGCCGCCCGAGGTCGTTCAGCGTGTCGCCGAGCGCCCCGCCCGGCGCCTCGAAGCTCGAGGCGATGACCAACTCGGCCCCGCCGGGCGCAATCCGCTCCAGCGCCAGCAGCGCGCGGTCCAGCGGCGGTCCCTCGCCGCTGCCGCCCGGTGCCGCCAGCAGCGCCCGTGCGTGGGTCTCGACCATGGCGCCGATGGCGTTGAGCATGCCGCGGGCCCGGCCGCGGGCGCGGACCATCACCGGCGGGCCGTCCCAGATCGCAAGCAGTCCGACCCTGCCGCCCTCGTCCACCGCGCGCCAGCCGACGAAGGCCAGCGCCTCGGCCGCGGCGACCGAGGCCAGTGCCCGCCGCGTGCCCCACAGCATCGGTGGGCGGAAATCGGCGACCAGCACCGTCACCCGGTCGCGCTCCTCGTGATAGGTGCGCACATGCAGGCTGCCGGTGCGGGCGGTAGAGGCGGGATCGAGATGGCGCACGTCGTCGCCGGCCACATAGGCGCGGACGTCGGCCATCTCCTGGCCGTGGCCGCGCTTGCGGGTGACGGTGCCGCCCGGCAGCGCCGAGACCGGGCCGACCCGCTGCGTGTTGCCGCGCCGGGCCAGGGCGATCAGCGCGTCGGCGTCGAGCCGGATCCCCGGGGCCGCCAGCGCCGGGGGCGTGGCCTCGTGCGGCCGCGGGTTCACAGCGGCTCCGTCGCCGCCAGCAGGTCGGCGATCAGCGCCCGGGCGGTGCGGCCCTCCGAGATGGCGCGCCAGCTCAGCACGATGCGGTGCGACAGCGCGTCGGCGGCAAGCTCGGCCACGTCCTCGGGAACCGCATAGTCGCGGCCGTGCAGATAGGCGCGGGCCTTGGCGGCGGCGGCCAGCGCCAGCGAGCCGCGGGGCGAGACGGCATGGTCGATCTCGCCGGCATGCTCGGGGCTGCGGGTGGCGGTAACCAGCCGCACGATATAATCGCGCAGGGCCGGTGCCAGATGCACCGCCATGGCCGCCTTGCGCGCTGCGGCCATGTCGCCCGGCGCCACCTCCGGCGGCACCGGTTCCGGCGCGGACTGCTCGGCCTCGACCAGATCGAGGATGCGCCGTTCGGTCACCGCGTCGGGCAGCGTCAGAACGACGTGCAACAGGAACCGGTCGAGCTGCGCCTCGGGCAGCGGAAAGGTGCCCTCGTGCTCGATGGGGTTCTGGGTCGCCACCATCAGGAACGGATCGGGCAGGCCGTGGGTGGTGCTGCCGGCGGTCACCTGATGCTCGCCCATCGCCTCCAGCAGCGCCGACTGCACCTTGGGCGGCGCCCGGTTGATCTCGTCCACCAGCACCAGGTTGTGGAAGATCGGCCCCGGCACGAACTCGAACTCGCCGGTCTGCGGGCGGAAGACCGGCGTGCCGGTGATGTCCGAGGGCAACAGGTCGGGCGTGCACTGGACCCGGGCGAAGCTGCCGGCGATAGCCGCCGCCAGGCGCTTGACGGCGCGGGTCTTGGCCAGCCCTGGCGCCCCCTCGATCAGCACGTGACCGCCGGTCAGAAGGCCGATCAGCAGCCGCTCGATCAGTCGCTCGTGTCCGATCAGGCCGGCCGAGAGGTGCGCCATAAAGGTCGTTATGCCGACCGGCGGCCCCGCACTGGGCGCCTCAGCATCCATTCTTCGCTCCCTTTTTTCGGGTCTGATGCCCGTTCACCGCGATGCTAACACCACAGGGACCGTGGCCAACACGGAACAAGGTATCGGTCGGAAGCCGCAGGCAAGATGCCGGGCGCATCGCCTCGACGGTATGTCGCAGGCCAGCCGCGCCGGCGGACGAAGCATTGGTGGGATTCTCCGTCAAGTAATTGCTTGTTTCCCCGGCAAGGTCCCCGTGCAGGCGCAAATAATTGCGGCAGATTGTGCATTTTGTCGCCCAAGCCACGCCATCATTTTTATTATTTTAACCGACGCATGACGAGATTGAGCGCCACCGGCAAGAGTCTGAAACGTTGAGGTCATCATGATCGAGCTTGTAATGGTTGTTTGTCTGGCCGCCGCGCCACAAGACTGCGAAGAACGCAGCCTGCTCTTCCAGGACGTGTCCACCATGGCCTGCATGACCCAGGCGCAGCCGCAGATGGCGCGCTGGATCGGCGAACATCCGCGCTGGCGCGTTTCGGAATGGAAATGCCGCTCCGCCCGTCTGGGCGCCCGCGACGCCTGATCTAATCCGGCCGCGCACGGCGCCGGGCATCGGGGTGGCCTGCTGCCAGGCAGTCTTGATTCGGGTTGGCCGGGCCGGTCCCGGCGTGACCACCGGGCTGTGCGCCGGCGGCGCCGGGCACTGGTCGCCGGCCGCAAACGGATGACCGGAAGGACCCGGTAGGGGCCTCGGGTCCCTGTCGGGGCTACGGTCCCGGGTTCGCCTGAAAAGCGGCACAGGACGTCACGGTGGGGCTGCAGCCGCCGTCCGGACCGTCGAGCGCCCTGCGGCCGCCGGCATATCCTTCGAACCGCCCTGGGTTGCCGCAACGCCGCGCCCCGCCTTTCGTTCTCATGCGTGTCGGATAGGGCAAGGCCCGCCGGTGTCGGCCTGGCCCATCCCCGCGCTGCGCGGACTAGTGATGTGGCAGACCAGCACAGAAATATGGCGCTGCCGGCCCTGCCGCCGGCAGGTCGGCGATGTCGGCAGCGGCGAAGATATCAGCCACCTCGCCATCGGAGGTAACGCCGGTGCCGTGCCTGAGCCCCTGTCCAGGGTAGGCTGCCGCGCCACCATCGCTGAGCCGGGCCGAAAAGCCGAGGCCGCCGCAATCCACCGAGATGGCGGCGAAGCCGCCGGCGCCACGGCCCTGCCAGAGGCCGCCGCAGGCGACCGCGCGCTGGGGGCGGCCGGCGACAAGTTGCGCCAGCGTGCCGGTCACCGGCCCGGCCGGCATGTCCAGCGCCTGTCCCTGGAAGACGGCGCCGCGCCCGGCGCAGGCGAGCAGCGCGACGCAGCCGTCGCAGGCGGTCTCGGCTGCCGGGCCCGTCAGCGGGATGAACAGAGCCGTGAGCGCCAGCGCCACAACCCCCTTGCCCCTGCTGCGCCCGGGCGGCATGTCTGGTGCCGCAGGGCGAGGGAGGCGGTGACGATGGCGGCATTCGGCAAGGGACACCATCTGCACCTGATAGACGGCTCGGCCTTTATTTTCCGTGCATTCCACGCCCTGCCGCCGTTGACGCGGAAGTCCGACGGGCTGCCCGTCGGCGCCGTCGCCGGTTTCTGCAACATGGTCTACAAGATGGTCGAGGACAACGCGGGCCCCGACGCGCCGACCCATGTGGCGGTGATCTTCGACCACTCCGAGCAGACCTTCCGCAGCGAGATGTACGATGCCTACAAGGCCAACCGGCCGCCGCCGCCGGAGGACCTGGTGCCGCAGTTCCCGCTGACCCGGAAGGCGACCCGGGCCTTCTCGATCGCCTGCATCGAGAAGCCGGGCTACGAGGCCGACGACATCATCGCCACCTATGCCCGCGAGGCCCGCGAGGCCGGCGGGCGGGTGACCATCATCTCGTCCGACAAGGATCTGATGCAGCTGGTGGGCGGCGGCGTCGAGATGTTCGACGCCATGAAGAACGCGCGCATCGGCCCCGAGGAGGTGGAGGCCAAGTTCGGCGTCGGCCCGGACCGGGTGATCGACGTGCAGGCACTGTGCGGCGACAGCGTCGACAACGTGCCGGGGGCGCCGGGGATCGGGGTGAAGACGGCGGCGCAGCTGATCCGAGACTATGGCGACCTGGAGACGCTTCTGGCGCGGGCCGGGGAGATCACGCAGCCCAAGCGTCGGCAGACCCTGATCGACTTCGCCGACCAGATCCGGCTGTCCAGGAAGCTGGTGACGCTGGACCAGCATACGCCGGGGCTGGAGCCGCTGGAGAGCCTCGAGGTGCAGCCGCTGGATCCCGACAGGATCATGCCGTTCCTGGCCGAGATGGAGCTTCGCACCCTGACCCGGCGGATCGCCGAGAAGCTGAAGCTGGAGGTGCCGGCGATTCCCGATGCCGGCGCGGTGGCGGGCGGCGGCGCTTCCTCGGGGGCATCGAACCCCCTCGGAAGCGGGGGCGACGGCGCACCCTTTGAGGCGCGTCCCGACCCGGCGCTGACCGAGGCGCCGGACCTTGCGCGATACGAGACGGTCCGCGACGCGGCGGCGCTGGAGCGCTGGATCGCGGCCATCCGCGAGCGCGGCTGGGTCGCCTTCGACACCGAGACCACCAGCCTCGACGAGATGCGGGCCGAACTGGTGGGGATCAGCCTTGCGGTGGAGCCCGGGCGCGGCGGCTACATCCCCGTCGGCCACGTGATCGGCGAGGGCGATCTGCTCGGCGCGCGGGTGCCTGCCGAGGGGCAGATGCCGCTCGACGCGGTGCTGGCGGCGCTGAAGCCGGTGCTTGAGGACCCGGGCATCCTGAAGATCGGCCAGAACCTGAAATACGACTACAAGATCATGGCCCGCCACGGCATCCGCGTGGCGCCGATCGCCGACACGCTGCTGATGAGCTTCGCGCTGCACGCCGGGCTGCACAACCACGGGCTCGACACGCTGTCGGAGCGTTATCTCGGCCATGTCCCGCAGGGGATCAAGGAGCTGATCGGCAGCGGGCGCAACCGCAAGACCTTTGCCGAGGTCGATGTCGGTGCCGCCACCGGCTATGCCGCCGAGGATGCCGATCTGGCGCTGCGGCTGTGGAAGAGCTTTGCGCCGCAGCTGCACGGCAACCGGGTCACCACCGTCTACGAGACGCTGGAGCGGCCGCTGGTTCCGGTTCTGGCGGACATGGAGATGGCCGGCGTCAAGGTGAACCGGGAGCATCTTTACGCCATGTCGAACGCCTTCGCCCAGAAGATGGCGGCGCTTGAGGACGAGATCACCGAACTCGCCGGCGGGCGGTTCAATGTCGGCTCGCCCAAGCAGCTCGGCGAGGTCCTGTTCGACCGCATGGGCCTGCCGGGCGGGCAGAAGGGCAAGACCGGCGCCTATGGTACCGGAGCCGATGTGCTGGAGACGCTGGCCGCCGAGGGCCACGACCTGCCGGCGCGGGTGCTGGACTGGCGGCTGATCGCCAAGCTGAAGTCCACCTATACCGATACCCTGCAGGACCACATCAATCCCGAGACCGGCCGTGTCCACACCTCGTATTCCATCGCCGGCGCCAATACCGGACGGCTGGCCTCGACCTACCCCAACCTGCAGAACATCCCGATCCGCACCGAGGAGGGGCGGCGCATCCGCGAGGCTTTCATCGCCGAGCCGGGCAATGTGCTGGTGAGCCTCGACTACAGCCAGATCGAGCTGCGCATCCTCGCCCATATCGCCGGCATCGATGCCCTGAAGAAGGCCTTCCGCGACGGGCTCGACATCCATGCGATGACCGCCTCCGAGATGTTCGGCGTCCCCATCGAGGGCATGGACCCGATGGTCCGGCGGCAGGCCAAGGCGATCAATTTCGGCGTCATCTACGGCATCTCGGCCTTTGGCCTGGCCAACAACCTGCGCATCCCCCGCGAGGACGCCAAGGCCTTCATCGAGCGCTATTTCGAGCGCTTCCCGGGCATCCGCAAATACATGGACGATACCGTCGCCTTCGCCCGCGAGCACACCTTCGTGCGCACGCTGTTCGGGCGCCGCATCAACACGCCGGAAATCAACGCCAAGGGTCCCCATGGCGGCTTTGCCCGCCGCGCCGCCATCAACGCTCCGATCCAGGGCTCGGCCGCCGACATCATCCGCCGCGCCATGATCCGGGTGCCGGCGGCGATCGAGGGGCTACCGGCCAGGATGCTGCTGCAGGTCCATGACGAACTGCTGTTCGAGGTGGCCGAGGACGCGGTCGAGCCGCTGATCGGGCGGGTGAAGGCGGTGATGGAAGGCGCGGCCGAGCCGGCGGTGAAGCTGGATGTGCCCATCGTCGTCGATGCCGGGCAGGGGCCGAACTGGGCCGAGGCCCACTGAGCCGGCTCAGATGCCTCTCAGGCGGCGAGCGCGATCACCATGCGTCCATCGCGACCGGCGGTTCTGCACATGGGCCGGCTCCTTGGTTCGCTGCCGGGTGACACGCGCCGCCGGTGGTCTTCCGGCGTCTTCCAGGCAGTGCTCACGCGGATTTCATTGCCGGCGGCGGCTTGCTGCCGCCGGTTTCAGCCTGCCGGCCAAGCGTGTTTTGTGCAGGCGCGCCCGTCGGTCTAGGGAGGGGGAAGCCGCCTGTGGCGATGGTCGAGGATGAGCCGCGATGTTTCGGATGCTTGCAGTCCTGCTTTTCCTGCCCGCTGCGGGGGCGGTTTCCGGCTGTTACATCACCGCCGGCGATGTCAGCCATGTGGGCGGCGTGAATGTCGGGACGGCGGTCACGCTCGATCCCGATAGCGGCCGGGTCGATCCCTCGGTCACGCTGTCGACCGGGCCGATCTACGTGCGCTGACTGGGCGGTCCGGGCCTGAACCAGGGCGCAGGGGCCATCGCCCGCCCCGATACCCCGAGCGAAGCCGGGCCAGCGAGGCGATCTGATCCTGAGCTGCGCTCAGGCTGTTCCCGGGCAAGGACCCTTTTCAGACCGGGTCGGTTCGAAGCGGCGCCGGTCTAGGCGCGCGCCCGGGCGACGTCGTTCGGGCGCCAGGCCCAGCTGGCCAGATTGATGACGATCGCCAGCACCCGCCGGATGCTGTCATCGGGATTGCGCACCACCGCGTAGCTGGCCGAGGCCCAGATCTCCTCGCCATCCGAGGCATAGAACCGCCGCTCCTCGTTATGGGTGGCGCCGGCGATGATCCTGGCCCAGTTGCGAAAGTCGCCTGCCGTGGGTTTACGCGGCCCGCAGGACAGCTGGTGAAAGCTCTGCCGGACGAAACGATCGTGCGGGCAGCGGAACAGACTGACAGCGTTGGCGTTGGCATCGACAACGAAGCCGTCGGCGTCGAACCAGATCAGGCACTGCGCCTGATCCAGCGCACGCATGATCCCCCGCCGCTCGACCCGGTCCGACGGGTCAAGCACCAAAGAGCGACGTTCCTCGACAGAGCCGGCCATGGGCGCGAGCATGCCATGACAAGGTTACGCTCCGGTTAGAAATCGCTGACGACGCCCTTGCGCTCCCAGTCGCCATAGCGGGTTGGCTCCGGCCCTTTCGGGCCCCCCTGTTCCGGCGGCCGGTCGGCGGGCGGCGCGGCCGCCCGGCGGGCCGCCGCCTCGGCCAGCGCCCGTTGTGCGGCCGGCGGCAGCGCCGCGTTGTCGGTGGTTTTCGGCTCGGCCATGTCCGTTCCCTCTGGCAGGTCGCGCCCCAAGACATAAGATGCGCCGCCAGGGCGGGGCAAGGCCGCGGCGCGCTTGCGTCCGGGCCGCCGGCGCTTACATCTTGGCGCCTGAGGGGGCGGCATTGCCCCGGGCGCCGGAGGAGGGGCCCATGAACTTCGTGAAGAGCATCGTGCTGCTGGCGGTGTTGACGGCCCTGTTCATGGCGGTCGGCTATATCATCGGTGGAACCGGTGGCATGCTGCTGGCGCTGGTCTTTGCCGCCGGTACCAATGCCTGGACCTGGTGGAACTCGGACAAGCTGGCGCTCAAGGTGCACAACGCGCAGCCGGCCACGCCCGCGGGACAGCCGGAGCTGCATGCCCTGGTGGCGCGCCTCGCCCAGCGCGCCGGCTTGCCGATGCCGAAGGTGTTCCTGATCCCGTCCGAGCAGCCCAACGCCTTTGCCACCGGGCGCAACCCCGAGAACGCGGCGGTCGCCATCACCACGGGGCTTCTGGCCATGCTCGGCCGCGACGAGGTCGAAGGCGTGATCGCCCACGAGCTGGCCCATATCGAGCACCGCGACACCCTGACCATGACGGTGGCCGCCACCTTCGCCGGCGCCATTTCGATGCTGGCGCAGTTCGGCTTCTGGTTCGGCCGCGGTGGCTCGAACCGCAATCCGCTCGGCGGCTTCGGGGTGCTGCTGGCGGTGCTCGTGGCGCCGGTCGCCGCGATGCTGGTGCAGATGACCATCAGCCGCACGCGCGAATATTCCGCCGACCGGCGCGGCGCCGAGATCTCTGGCAAGCCGCTGGCGCTGGCCTCGGCGCTGAAGAAGATCGCCACCACCGGGCACCGGTTCGAGATGCGCTCGGCCGAGCGCTTCCCGGGTACGGCGCACATGTTCATCGTCAACCCGCTGACCGGCAATCGCATGGACAGCCTGTTTTCCACCCATCCGCGGGTGGAGAACCGGATAGAGGCTCTGATCGAGATGGCCGAGTCGGGCGAGTTCGGCCCGTCCCGCAGCCTCGTTGAGGGCTCGACGCCCGAGCGCCGGCCCACCGGCATTCCGACCGTCCGGCGCGCGCGTCAGCGGAGTGGCCCGTGGACCTAGCCGCCACTCCCGGACTGGCGGCGCGGCGCGCGGCGCTGGCGCTGATCGGCAGGGTTATCGACGAG
>JBNKWA010000091.1:0-31818 GCA_050299555.1 Paracoccaceae bacterium
CCACTCGCAGCTCGGCGGTGTCGCCGGGGGCATAGGCGGGCCGGTCGAGCCCAACTTCCAGCACATCCGGCGTGTCGGCGCCGGTATCGGCGGCGTACCAGCCGGCCGAGAAGGCATAGCTGGCGCGGAGCGCGGGGTTGGCGCTGCTGACCACCTTGAGTTCGTAGCCGCCCCACTCCACCGGCGCCTCGACCGCCAGCAGCGCAGCCGCGGTGATCGCGCCGCTGCCGCTGGCCACCCGCTCGCGCCGGGTGACGGGCTCGTAGTTCCAGTTGCCGTCCACCTGGTACCACTGCCACCAGCGGTTCACCCGCTCCAGCGTCCAGTCCACGGCGCCGATATCGGTGCGGGCAAGGTCGGGGCCGATGGCCAGCACCTCGAAGACGGCAAGCCCTCCCTCGGCCGCGACCCCGTCGAACAGCGGCCGGATGCCGATCCGCGGGCCATCGGGGGCAACGGCACGGGTCACGCTGCGCTCTACCGGCCGGCCGGATCCCTCGCGGGCACGGAAGACGGCATCGAGGCTGTAAAGCCCGGTGCCGGGCTCCACCTCGGGCCAGTCGAGCGGGATCCGCGCCAGGCCGGTCTCGTCGGTCTCGGTCTCGCCGAGATAGCTCTGCGCCGGTTCCTGCGACTCGCCCTCCATGCCGAAGCTGACGCCGGGATAGGCATCGAGGCTGCGCGTGGGCCTGAGCGCCATCTCGCCCTCGACCGTCAGCCCGGCGCCCGGCGCACCGAAGAGGTAACGCACCGCCACCTCGGCCTCGACCGGCGCGCCGAGGGTCAGCGGGCCTTCGGGCAGCACCGGTTCGAAGTCGATCTTCTCGGGCACGAAATCCTCGACCAGGAACCGGGTCTCGGCCAGCGCCGGTCCCTCGACATCGGCATGGATGCGCATGCGCCACTGGCCGCGCGTGGCGGTCGCCGGCAGATCGAAGGCATAGCTGCGTCCGCCGGCGCCCTGATCAGGCAGCACGGTTCGGGCGAACTCCACCCCGTCGGCGCGGGTGACGATGGCGGTCAGCGGCAGCCCCTCGACCGCCAGGCCGCCGGCATCGCGGGCCAGGATCGTCGCGTGCACGGTCTCGCGCGGGCGATAGGCGCCGCGTTCGGTGGACAGGAACACGTCCACCGGCTGTGGCGGCGGCCGCCCTTCGACACCGCGGTCGGACAGGTCGAACCCGGCGCGGGTGAGGTCGAGAAACGCGAAGTCGGCGCCGTCCCTGGCGATGACCATCGCCGGCGCCGCGCCGCCCCGGCCGCGCAGGAGGCCGGCCTCGAAATGCGCCCGCCCTTCGGCATCGGTGGTGGCGGCGGCCAGAACCGCGTTGTTGACCGCGACCAGCTCCACCGCGATGCCCGAGCGCGGGGCGACATCCGACAGGCCGCGCACGAACAGGTTCAACCCGTCATCGCCATCCAGCGCCGACAGGCCGAGATCGGAGATCACGAACCATTGCGTGGCGGCCTGGTCGGAATGCTCGGCGCCGGGGATCTGCGCCGCCAGCACATAGGCGCCGGGCTCGGGCGTGGTCAGCGCCTCGCCGATGGGCAGAAGCGTGGTGACGTCGGCATTCAGCGGGCCGTCGGCGACATTGCCGGTGCCGGTCCAGATCGCCTCGCCCAGGGTGTTGGCGATCCAGTCGAGCGTATAGCCGTCGGCGGGCGCGCCGAAGACGCCATCCTCCTGCACCTGGCGCAGGTTGCGCTCGTCCACGCGGTAGAGGCCGAGATCGACCGTGTCGACATTGACGGTGACGAAGGGAATGGCCAGTCCGGCCTGGCGCGGCAGTACATAGCCGCGCCCGGTGGCCCGGACCGAGGGCGCCCGGTCGCGGACATAGGATTCGATGGTGACGGGCCGTGCCAGCGTCTCGCCCGAAGCGGCGGGCAGGCCGGCGCGGAAGGTGACCTGATAGCGTTCGCCATGGGTCACCCCGTCGACGCAGAGCTGGCTTTCGTTCGCCTCGACCGGCAGATCGGCGCCGGCGACGCTGACAAAGGGCGCATAGTCGGTGCCGGGCTTCAGGGGCTCGGTGAACTCGGCGCAGATGCGAGGGGTCGCGGCGTCGCTGTCGACACTGTTTTCGGCGATGCGGAAGCCATAAAGGCGAATCAGCCGGTCGAGAGCGGCGGTGGTCGCCTCGCTCGGCGCGATCTCGGAGGACAGCCGCAGCATGGCGACGCCGTCCTTGCCGCGGCCGTTTGCCTCCAGCGCCTCGGCCAGCAGGCTGAGGCTGCCGATTCGGGCATCGGCGCCGGTCGCGCGGAGATAGGCGTTGACGGCCATCGGCAGCGCCTGACGCCTGGCCTCGGCCGAACGGTCGCCGGTAATGGCCAGCGCCACGCTGGCCGCCGCCGCCCAGCCCACCGGCTGATCCGAGGCGGCGGCGCCGGCCAGCCGCAGCTCCAGCGAGGCCCAGCCCGGGCCGCTCGCCTCCAGCCGGGTCGCCGCGGCCGAAAGCTCCTCCAGCGTGCGGCCGTTGGCCGGATGGCGGCGGGCGGTCTGGGCGGCATAGGTGCGGGCCGCATCGAGCGTGCCGGCGCCCAAGGGCTGCAACTCGCGGGCCCGTTCCGCGGCGCTGGCCAGAAGCGCGGCGGGGGTCTCGACGATGCGGGCCGACAACGCCCCGGCAAACGGCGAGGCGGGCACATCGCCGGCCTTCAGGAAACAGGCGCTGGCGCCGATGTTGAAGGTGAAGGCGGTGCAGGCGCCATCCTCGATGCAGGCGCGCTCGCAGATCTCGACGGTGGTGTCGAAGAGGTTGCGGATGTCGCCGCCGAAAAGATCGGTGTTCTCCTGATAGACCGGGCGCCGGTCGGGCAGGGTGCGGCCAGCATCCTGTGCCGGCGCCGGACCGGCAAGGGCGAGGCCGAAGGCGAGAACGAAAAGCGGGCGCAGGACGTGCGGCATGGGAAGGCTCCATGGACGGATCGGCAGCCGGGACAGCCGATGCGGGAACCTCGGCAGGCTGACACGCCCCCCGCGGGCTGGCAAGCGAATCGCCATGGCGCCGATCGTGGCAGGACTGCAAACGTTTTGGGCAGTCCGCGGGCAGGCTGTTGCAGCGCAACACCAACTGGACTAACCGAGTGTTCCGAAAAGGCGTGCGATGCTTGCCAGCGTCGCGCAAAGGCGCGAACTGCGTGTCAACCAAGTGAGCGGTCCCCCCATGTCCTCGACCCATCTGCGCGACTCGACCCTGCACCATCTGAAGTTTTCGGTCGGGACCGACCCCAGCCATGCCCAGATCGGCGACTGGCGCATGGCGCTGTCGCTGGCGGTGCGCGACCGCATTGTCGGGCCCTGGTTTCGGGCCACCCGTGCCGCCTACGCCCAGAAAAAGAAGCGGGTCTACTATCTGTCGATGGAGTTCCTGATCGGGCGGCTGCTGGAAGACGCGATCGTCAACCTGGGGCTGATGGAGGATGCCCGCGAGGCCTGCGTGGCGCTGGAGGTCTCATTCGAGAAGGTGATGAACGACGAGCCGGACGCGGCGCTCGGCAATGGTGGCCTGGGGCGCCTGGCGGCGTGTTTTCTCGATTCGCTCTCGACCCTGTGCTGCCCGGCCATCGGCTATGGCATCCGCTACGAGCATGGGCTGTTCCGGCAGAGCTTTATCGACGGCCAGCAGCACGAAGAGCCCGAGGACTGGCTGACCGAGCGCCACGCCTGGGAGTTCGAGCGCCCCGAGGTGAGCTTCGAGATCGGCTTTGGCGGCGAGGTGTCGGAAGGCCGGGGCAGGGCCGAATGGCGCCCCGCCGACACCGTTCTGGCGCGTGCCTTCGATACCCCGGTGATCGGCTGGCAGGGGCAATGGGCCAATACGCTGCGCCTGTGGTCGGCCAAGCCGACGAAACTCTTCGATCTCGACCGCTTCAACCGGGGCGACTATGCCGCCGCGGCGGCGCCCGAGGCCTTTGCCCGCACCATCAGCCGGGTGCTCTATCCCGACGACACCACCAACCAGGGCAAGGAGTTGCGGCTGCGGCAGGAGTATTTCTTCACCGCCGCTTCGCTGCGCGACATCCTGCGCCGCCATGCGGCGGAATACGGCTCGCTGGCCAACCTACACGAAAAGGCGGCGATCCAGCTTAACGACACCCACCCGGCCATTGCCGGACCGGAACTGGTGCGGCTGCTGCACGACGGGAACGGCTTCAGCTTCGAGGATGCGGTGCAAATGGCACAGGCGTGCCTCAGCTACACCAACCACACGCTGCTGCCCGAGGCGCTGGAGCGCTGGCCGGAATGGCTGATGTGGCAGGTTCTGCCGCGGCACATGCGGCTGATCCAGCAGATCGACCACTGGCACGCCACCAAGTTCCCGGCCCGCACCCGCTCGACCATCGAGCATGGCGAGGTCAAGATGGGCGATCTCAGCTTCGTCATGGCGCACAAGGTGAACGGGGTCTCGGCGCTGCACACCGAGCTGATGAAGAAGACCGTCTTTGCCGAGCTGCACGCGCTGCATCCCGATCGGATCGTGAACCAGACCAACGGCGTGACTCCGCGGCGCTGGCTGGTCTCCTCGAACCCGGTGCTGACCGGGCTGATCGACGACACCATCGGCGTCGGCTGGGCCGAGGATCTGGAGCGGCTGGCCGAGCTGAAACCGCATGTGAAGGACAAGGGTTTCCTCGACGCCTTCATGGCGGCAAAGCGGGCAAACAAGGCGGACCTGTCGAACTGGTTTCTGAGCACAACCGGACAAAGCATTGACCCGGATGCGATTTTCGACATCCAGATCAAGCGCATCCATGAATACAAGCGCCAGCACCTGAACCTGCTGGAGGCGGTGGCGCACTGGCTTGACCTGCGCGACAACCTGGCAAAGGACGCGGTGCCGCGGGTGAAGATCTTTGGCGGCAAGGCGGCCCCGGGCTATGCGCTGGCCAAGGATATCGTGCGGCTGATCAACGATGTCGCCAAGGTGGTCAATGCCGATCCGGCCACCAAGGGGCTGCTCAGCATCGTCTATCCGCCCAACTACAACGTCTCGATGGCCGAGCGACTGATTCCGGCCGCCGACCTGTCCGAGCAGATCTCCACCGCCGGCAAGGAGGCCTCGGGCACCGGCAACATGAAGCTGGCACTGAACGGCGCCCCGACCATCGGCACGCTGGACGGTGCCAATGTGGAGATTCGCGAACAGGTCGGGGCCGAGAACTTTTTCCTGTTCGGCATGACCGCCGACGAGGTGATGGCCCGCCGCGCGGTGCCCGGACACGCCGAGCAGGCCATTGCCGCCAGCCCGCGCCTGGCCAGGGCGCTGGATGCCATCGAAGGCGGCGTCTTCTCGCCCGACGAGCCGGGCCGTTATCGCGGGCTGGTCGAAAACCTGCGCTGGCACGACCATTTCCTGGTCTGCTCGGACTTCGATGCCTATCACGCCGCGCAGCGCAAGGCCGAGGCGGCGTTCCGCGAGCCGGCCCGCTGGGCCCGGATGGCGGCGCTCAACACCGCGCTCTGCGGCTGGTTCTCGTCCGACCGCAGCATCCGCGGCTATATGTCGGATATCTGGACCGCCTCGTCGGCGGAGATTACCCGGAACGGCGCCCCGCAGCCGTAACAGCCGTTGCCTTTCCCGTTGGGTGCAATACTGTCGCGACATGGCAAGCAAGAAGCCGGATATCGCCGTGATCATTTCCAACGACGACGCCGCCAGGGTTGTGGCGGGGTCCCATGACGATGTGTTTGCCGTCCTCGGTCGGCATGAACGCGATGGCAAGAGCTGCGTGATCGCCTTCGACCCGGCGGCCGAGCGGCTGTTTGCGGTCACCGGCAAGGCGGTAGCGCTGGATCCGGTGCCCGGCGCGCCGGGCCTTTTCGCCGGGCCGGTGGCGGGCAAGAAGCCGTACCGGCTGCGCGGCGAGGGCCGCGGCGACAGCTGGGAATACGACGACGCCTATCGATTCGGCCCGGTGATCGGCGAGCTGGACGAGTACCTGCTCGGCGAGGGCAGCCACCTGCGCATCTGGACGGCGCTCGGGGCCCATGTGATCGAGCACGAGGGCGTCCGGGGCACGCATTTCGCGGTCTGGGCCCCGAATGCCCGCCGGGTCTCGGTGGTCGGGGACTGGAACGGCTGGGACGGCCGGCGCCATATCATGCGCCGCAGGGGCGGCACCGGGGTGTGGGAGATCTTCATTCCGGCAGTCGGTGAGGGCACGTCCTACAAGTACGAGCTGATCGGACCCGACGGACGGCTGCTGCCGCAAAAGGCCGACCCGGTGGGCTTTGGCGCCGAACACCCGCCGAGCACCGCCTCGGTGGTGCGCGACATCTCCGGCTACGGCTGGAAGGATGCCGACTACATGGCTGGGCGGGCGGCGACGAACCGCCATGACGCGCCGATCTCGGTCTACGAGGTGCATCTCGGCTCGTGGCGGCGCAAGTGGGATCAGGGCGGACGGCCGCTCAGCTACAAGGAAGCCGCCCAGGACCTGGTCAACTACGCCCACGACCTTGGGTTCACCCATCTGGAGTTCCTGCCGGTCAGCGAATACCCGTTCGACGGCTCCTGGGGCTATCAGCCGGTGGGCTTGTTCGCGCCGACGATCCGCTTCGGCCCGCCGCACGAGTTTCGCGACCTTGTCGAGGCGGCCCATGCCCGGGGCATGGGCGTGCTTCTGGACTGGGTGCCGGGGCATTTTCCCACCGACGCGCACGGGCTTGGCCGCTTCGATGGCACGCCGCTCTACGAGCATGCCGACCCCAAGGAAGGGTTCCATCAGGACTGGAACACCCTGATCTACAATTTCGGTCGAACCGAGGTCGCCAACTTCCTGATTTCGAACGCGCTTTACTGGCTTGAGGAACACCATGTCGATGGCTTGCGGGTCGATGCCGTCGCCTCGATGCTGTATCGCGACTACTCCCGGCAGGAAGGTGAATGGGTGCCCAACGTCCATGGCGGGCGCGAGAACCTGGAGGCGATCGCGCTGCTGAAGCGGATGAACAGCACCGTCTATGGCCAGGTTCCCGGGGTGATGACGGTGGCCGAGGAGTCGACCTCGTTCCCGCAGGTGTCACGGCCGGTGGACGGCGGCGGGCTCGGCTTCGGCTTCAAGTGGAACATGGGCTGGATGAACGACACGCTGGACTACATCAAGCGTGACCCGATCTACCGGCGGCACCATCACCACCAGATGACCTTCGGCATCCACTACGCGTTTTCCGAGAACTTCATCCTGCCGATCAGCCACGACGAGGTGGTGCACGGCAAGGGCTCGATGCTGCAGAAGATGCCGGGCAACGAGTGGGAGAAGTTTGCCAATCTGCGCGCCTATTACGGCTTCATGTGGGGCCACCCGGGCAAGAAGCTTCTGTTCATGGGTTGCGAGTTCGCGCAAGGGATGGAGTGGAACCACAACAACGAGATCGACTGGTATGCCGCCCAGCAGCCGCCCCACAAGGGCGTGCAGCGGCTGGTGCGCGACCTCAACACGCTCTACCGCGGCACCCCGGCGCTGCACGTGAAGGATTGCGACGGCAGCGGGTTCCAGTGGATCGAGGCCAACGCCGCGGACGAGTCGGTCTATGCCTGGATCCGGCGCGGCAATGACGGCGATCCCATGGCGGTGGTGATCTGCAACTTCACCCCGATCGAGCGCCGCGACTGGCGATGCGGACTGCCGGCGGGCGGGCGCTGGAACGAGGCGCTGAACACCGATGCCGGCGTCTATGGCGGCGGCGATCGCGGCAACATGGGCGGCGTCGATGCCAGCGACGCGGGGCACCATGGCCAGCCCTTCTCGGCGGCCGTCACGCTGCCGCCGCTGTCGACGGTGATCCTGCTGCAGGCAAAATGACAACCACAACAAGAACGAGACGAAACGCAGCGACCCGGGGAGGGACCATGACGACCACGCAGATGCAGAACCACCGACTGTCGAGTCGCGCCATGGCCTTCGTGCTGGCCGGCGGCCGCGGCAGCCGGCTGAAGGAGCTGACCGACAAGCGTGCCAAGCCAGCGGTCTATTTCGGCGGCAAGACCCGGATCATCGACTTCGCGCTATCGAACGCGCTGAATTCCGGCATCCGCAAGATGGCCATCGCCACCCAGTACAAGGCGCACAGCCTGATCCGCCACTGCCAGCGGGGCTGGAACTTCTTCCGCGCCGAGCGCAACGAATACCTCGACATCCTGCCCGCCAGCCAGCGGGTAAGCGAGAACATGTGGTATCTCGGCACCGCCGATGCTGTCACCCAGAACATCGACATCGTCGACAGCTACGATATCGACTACGTGATCGTTCTGGCGGGCGATCACATCTACAAGATGGATTACGAGATCATGCTGCGCCAGCACGTGGAATCGGGCGCCGACGTGACCGTCGGCTGCCTGACCGTGCCGCGCAAGGAGGCCTCGGCCTTCGGCGTCATGGCGGTGGACGCGACCGGCCGCATCACCGACTTTCTGGAAAAGCCCAAGAACCCGCCGGCGATGCCGGGCGATCCGGACATGGCGCTGGCATCCATGGGCATCTACGTCTTTTCCTGGTCCTTCCTGCGCCAGTTGCTGGTGGATGATGCCAAGGACGACAAGTCGAGCCACGATTTCGGCCACGACCTGATCCCGGCGCTGGTCAAGAACGGCAAGGCGGTGGCGCACAAGTTCGAGGAAAGCTGCGTGCGGCACCGGCCCGATGCCCCGGCCTATTGGCGCGACGTCGGCACCGTGGACGCCTTCTGGAAAGCCAATATCGACCTGACCGACTTCGTTCCCGAGCTTGACCTGTGGGACCGCAACTGGCCGATCTGGACCTATGCCGAGGCGGCGCCGCCGGCCAAGTTCATCCATGACGAGGAAAAACGCCGCGGCTCGGCCGTGTCGAGCATGGTCTCGGGCGGCTGCATCATCTCCGGCACCGAGGTTCGCAACTCGCTTCTGTTCACCGGCGTGCACACCAATTCCTTTTCGGTGCTCGATCATGCGGTGGTATTGCCATACGTCACCATCGAGCGCTCGGCGCGGCTGACCAAGGTGGTCATCGACCGCGGCGTGACCATCCCCAAGGGCATGGTCGTCGGCGAGGACCCCAAGGAAGACGCCAAGTTCTTCCGTGTCAGCGAGGGTGGCATCACGCTGATCACCCAGGAGATGGTCGACCGCTGGAAAGAGGCACACTAAAGGACGGCACCGTTGAGGCAGGCATTATCCGTCGCGTCCGAATGCGCCCCGCTGGTCAAGACCGGCGGGCTGGCTGACGTTGCCGGTGCGCTGCCTGCCGCGCTGGCATCCGAGGGCTGGCGGCTGCGGACGCTGCTGCCCGGCTACCCTGCGGTGCTGGCCGCGATCGTTCCCGGCAAGTCGGTCTGGGGCGATGCCAACCTTTTCGGCGGCCCGGCCGAACTGATCGAGGCCAGCGGTGGCGGGCTCGACCTTCTGGTGCTGAAGGCGCCGCATCTCTACGACCGGCCGGGGTCGATCTATCTCGGCCCCGACGGGCACGACTGGCCGGACAACCCCGAGCGCTTCGCGGCGTTGTGCTGGGTCGCGGCGGCGGTCGCGGTCGGTGGCGCCGATGGCTGGCGGCCCGAGGTCATCCACCTGCACGACTGGCAGGCCGGGCTGACGCCGGTCTATCTGGCCGAGATGGGCGGCAGGACCGGCACCTTGATCACCGTGCACAACATCGCGTTTCACGGGCTTGCGCCGGCCTGGCGGCTGGATGCGCTGCGCCTGCCGGCCCACCGGTTCAATCCGTCCGGCTTCGAGTTCTACAGCCAGATCAGTGCCTTGAAGGCCGGTCTTGTGATGTCGTCGAAGATCTCGACGGTCAGCCCCACCTATGCACTGGAGTTGACGACGCCGGAATTCGGCATGGGGCTGGATGGCGTCATCCGCTCGCGCCGGGGCGATCTGGTGGGAATCCTGAACGGCATCGACGAGGCGGTCTGGAACCCCGGCACCGATTCCTCCGTGGCGCCGTTCAAGTCCGCGTCCGGCAAGGCCAGGAACAAGGCCGCGCTTGTCGAGGAGTTCGGCCTTGCCGAGGGCGACGGGCCGCTGGCGGTGGTGGTGTCGCGGCTGACCGGCCAGAAGGGGCTGGACCTGCTGCTGGAGGCGATACCGGCATTCACCGGGCGCGGCGGCAGGCTGGCGCTGCTGGGCTCGGGCGATGCGGGGCTGGAGCAGGCCTGGACGGCGGCGGCAGCCGGCGATCCGCGCATCGCCGTGCGCATCGGCTATGACGAGGGCTTGAGCCACCGCATGTTTGCCGGCGGCGACGCGGTGCTGGTGCCATCGCGTTTCGAGCCCTGCGGGCTGACCCAGCTTTACGGGCTGCGCTATGGCGCGGTGCCGGTGGTCGCCCTGACCGGCGGGCTGGCCGATACCGTCATCAACGCCAATGACGCCGCCCTGCGCCAGGGCGTGGCCACCGGCATCCAGTTCCACCCGGTGGCTGCCAATGCCCTGACCGCGGCGCTGTCGCAGCTTTGCGACCTCTACGCCGATCGCCCGCAATGGGCGAAGATCCAGCGCAACGCCATGAAACAGCCGGTTGGCTGGGGCGCGTCGGCGCCGCAATATGCGGCGCTCTACGAGTCGCTGATCGCCTGAGCCATGAACAACACACATTCCGTCGGCCCCGGTCGCGGCTTTCCGCTGGGCGCCAGCTTCGACGGCGAGGGGGTGAACTTTGCCGTGTTCTCGCGGCACGGGACGCGGGTGACGGTGTGCCTGTTCGACGAGGCCGGCAAGGTCGAGACGGCGCGCATCCACCTGCCCGAGCGCGAGGGCGACATCTGGCACGGCCATGTCGCGGGGCTGCGGCCCGGGCAGCTTTACGGCCTTCGCGTCGACGGACCCTACCAGCCCGACCAGGGGCACCGGTTCAACGTCAACAAGCTGCTGATCGACCCCTATGCACGGCGGCTGACCGGTGAGCCGGTCTGGGGCGATGCGCTGATGGGCTACAAGGCCGGTGCGCCCCATGCCGACCTGACCTTCGATCTGCGCGACAGCGCGTCGCTGATGCCCAAATGCGTCATCGAGGATCCGCCCAACTTCGACGGCAGGCGCCCGGGCCATCGCTGGCGCGACAGCGTGATCTACGAGGCGCATGTGAAGGGGATGACGCAGCGCCATCCCGGCGTGACCGACAAGGGCCGCTATCTGGGGCTGGCCAGCGATCCGGTGCTGGAACATCTGAACCGGCTCGGCATCACCGCCATCGAGCTTCTGCCGGTGCATGCCTTCATCACCGACCACTTCCTGCACGAGAAGGGGCTGACCAACTACTGGGGCTACCAGTCCGTCGGCTTCTTCGCGCCCGACACCCGCTATCTCGGGCCGGGCGGCATCGCCGAGTTCCGCCACATGGTGGACCGCTTCCACGGCGCCGGCATCGAGGTGATCCTCGACGTGGTCTACAACCACACCGGCGAGGGCAACGAGCTTGGCCCGACGCTGAGCTTCCGCGGGCTCGACAATGCCAGCTACTACCGGCTGCAGCCGGACCCGCGCTTTTATGTGAACGACACCGGCACCGGCAATACCGTGAACGCCGAGCATCCGATGGTGATGCGGATGATCATGGACAGCCTGCGCTACTGGGCCGGGGTCATGGGGGTGGACGGGTTCCGCTTCGATCTCGCCGCTACCCTCGGCCGCCGTGCCCACGGCTTCGACCCGGCGGCGCCGCTCTTTCAGGCGATCCAGCAGGACCCGCTGCTGTCGGGGCTGAAGATGATCGCCGAACCCTGGGATATCGGCCCCGGCGGCTATCAGCTCGGCGCCTTTCCCCAGCCGTTCCACGAATGGAACGACCGCTTCCGCGACGGGGTGAGGCGGTTCTGGCGCGGCGACGATGGGCTGGCGCCGGAACTGGCCGAGCGCATCACCGGCTCGGCGCTTCAGTTCGACCACCACTACCGGCCCGCCACCTCCTCGGTCAATTTCCTCGCCGCCCATGACGGCTTCACGCTGAACGACCTTGTCAGTTACGCCCACAAGCACAACGAGAAGAACGGCGAGGACAACCGCGACGGCCATTCCGACAACCATTCCGACAACATGGGCGTCGAGGGGCCGAGCCGTGACCGGCGGGTCCTGGCCGCCCGCGAGCGGCGCAAGCGCGCCCTGATGGCGACGCTGATGCTGTCCCAGGGGGCGCCGATGATCCTGGCCGGCGACGAGCTTGGCCATAGCCAAGCGGGCAACAACAACGCCTACGCCCAGGACAACGAGACGAGCTGGATCGACTGGGAGGCGGCGGACGAGGATTTCATCGCCTTCACGGCGCGGCTGATCAAGTTCCGCCGGGCGCACCCGATCCTGCGCCAGAAGCTGTTCCTGCACAGCCGCGAGCGGGTGCTGGACGGCAAGGAGGACATCTTCTGGCGCCGCGCCAATGGTGAAGGCATGCGGGCGGAAGACTGGCAGGACCCGTCGCTGAAGCTGGTCTGCGTCGAGATGCGCACCGCCTCGGGTACGCCGCGCTACGCCGCGCTCGAGACGGCCGTCTTCGCGGTCTTCAATGCTGGCGGACCGGCACGGGTCGCCGTGCCCGAGCCGCCCGAGGGGCAAAGCTGGCATCTGGAGATCGACACCGCCCGGCCCGCGGCAAGCCCGCAGCCCATTCGGGGCGACCGGCTAAGGGTCATGGCGCAGTCGGTGGTGGTTCTGGTCGAGGGCGAAAGCGGCTGAAACCGCAGTTCAGGGGCGCTTGTTGCCGGCCCCGAAGGCGGTATTCTGGGGCAAGGGCGACAAACGCCGGGCAGGGGGGATCTGATGACGTCCATTCGCATCGAGACGCGACCCATCGATGGGCAGAAACCGGGCACTTCGGGGCTGCGCAAGAAGACGCGCACCTTCATGGAGCCGCATTACCTGGAGAATTTTGTCCAGGCGATCTGGAACGGCATCGGCGGGGTCAAGGGCCGCACCCTGGTGCTTGGCGGCGATGGCCGCTTCTTCAACGACCGCGCCGCCCAGGTAATCCTGCGCATGGCCGCGGCGGCCGGGGCGGCGAAGGTGATCGTGGGGCAGGGGGCGCTCTTGTCGACGCCCGCGGCCTCGCACCTGATCCGCAGCCGCAAGGCCGATGGCGGCATCATCATGTCGGCCAGCCACAACCCCGGCGGCCCGGACGAGGATTTCGGCGTCAAGTACAACATCGCCAATGGCGGCCCGGCGCCGGAGGAGGTGACGGCCAAGATCTTCGACGCCTCCAAGGCGCTGCACGCCTACGACATCGTGCAGGCGCAGGACGTCGACCTGTCGGCCCCGGGCAGCACGGATCTGGCCGGCATGGCGATCGAGGTGGTGGACCCGGTCGCCGATTACCAGGCGCTGATGGCAAGGCTGTTCGACTTCGACGCCATCGCCAGGATGATCGCCGGCGGCTTCCGCATCCGCTATGACGCCATGCACGCAGTGACCGGCCCCTACGCGCGGGCGATCCTCGAAGGCGCGCTCGGCGCGCCATCCGGCACAGTGGTCAACGGCACCCCCAGCCCCGACTTCGGCGGCCACCATCCCGACCCGAACCCGGTCTGGGCCAAGTCGCTGATGGATGCCATGTTCGCCGACGACGCGCCCGATTTCGGCGCCGCCTCGGATGGCGACGGCGACCGCAACATGATCGTCGGCCGCAACGTCTACGTGACGCCGTCGGACAGCCTTGCCGTCCTGGCGGCGAACGCGCATCTGGCGCCCGGCTATGCCGGCGGGCTGAAGGGGGTGGCGCGTTCCATGCCCACCAGCCGCGCCGTCGACCGGGTGGCCGAGAAGAAGGGCATCGGCTGCTACGAGACGCCGACCGGGTGGAAGTTCTTCGGCAACCTTCTCGACGCCGGCAAGGCGACGCTGTGCGGCGAGGAGAGCGCCGGCACCGGCTCGGACCACGTGCGCGAGAAGGATGGTCTCTGGGCGGTGCTGCTGTGGCTCAACATCCTCGCCGCCCGCAAGGAACCGGTGGCCGAGATCATGACGAAGCACTGGAAGGAATACGGCCGCAACTTCTACTCGCGCCACGATTACGAGGCGGTGGATGCGGACAAGGCGGGGGCGATGTTCGATGCGCTCAGGGCCAAGCTGCCGCGCCTTCCCGGGCAGAGCTACAAGGGCCTGACCGTGGCGACGGCGGACGAGTTCGCCTACACCGACCCGGTGGATGGTTCGGTCTCCACCGGGCAAGGCATCCGCATCGGCTTCAGGGATGGCGCGCGCATCGTCTACCGGCTGTCCGGCACCGGCACGGTGGGGGCAACGCTCCGGGTCTATCTCGAATCCTACGAGCCCGACCCCGCCGCCCACGGCGCCGATCCGCAGGATGCGCTGAAGGCGGTGATCGGCGCCGCCGACGACATCGCCGGGATCAGGGCAAGCACCGGCAGGACGAAACCCGACGTCATCACCTGAGGCCCGCGACCGCCCGCGCCTCGGCTGCGATCACCGCTTCCTCGTCGGTTGGGATGACCAGCGCCGGCCGGCTGCCGGCGGTTGAGACCCGCGGCCCGTGCCCGGCGTTGGCGTTCTCGTCGAGGGCGAAGCCAAGCCAGCCCAGCCGCTCCAGGACCATGGCCCGGATCGGCGCCGCGTTCTCGCCGATGCCGCCCGAGAAGACCAGCGCGTCGAGGCCGCCGATGGCCGCCGCAGCGGCCCCGATCTCGCTGACCAGCCGGTCGACGAACATCGCCACCGCCAGCCGCGCGTCCTCGGAATCGCTGGCGAGCAGAACGCGCATATCCGGGCTGAGCCCCGAGACGCCGGCAAGCCCTGCCTCGCGGTTCAAGAGCCGGTCCACCGCGGCGGCGCTGCCCAGGTGCTCAACCAGCCACAGCACCGCGCCGGGATCCAGCCGGCCGGGGCGCCGCCCCATGACCAGCCCGTCCAGCGGCGTGAAGCCCATGGTGGTCCAGACCGAACGACCATCCACCAGGCCGGTCAGGCTGCAGCCATTGCCGAGATGGCAGAGGATCGCGCGCCCCGCTGCCGGCGCCTGCTCGGCCAGCCGCGCCGCCAGCCACTGGCAGCTCAGCCCGTGAAAGCCGAAACGCCTCAGCCCCCCTGCGACGATATGCGCCGGCAGCGGCATTCGCTGCCGCATCTCGGGGATGGTGCGGTGAAAGGCGGTGTCGAACGATGCCACCTGCGGCACACCGGGCAGGGCGGTGGCAACGGCGTCCATCCCGGCAAGGTTGTGCGGCTGGTGCGACGGCGCCAGCGGTGCCAGGGCAGCGATGGCCGCCCGTGCCTGAGGCGTCACCAGCGCCGGGCCTTCGAATCCGGTGCCGCCATGGACAACGCGATGGCCGACCGCGGAGATGTGCGCGCGCCCGGCCAGGCGGCCGATCAGGGCCGGCAGGATGGTCGCGTGGCTGTCGCCATCGGTGGCCAGCGGCTGGCCATCGACGGTCAGCCGAACCGGTCCGGCGCCGATCCCTTCGGCCATGCCGCGGGACATGGCGACGCCGTCCGGCCCGAACAGGCCGAACCGGATCGAACTCGACCCACAGTTGAGTGCCAGGACCGCCGCCATGCCAATCCCCCGCCCGCTGCCTCGCCACCCCGATTGCCCCGGAGTAGCCCCCGATCGGTTCGCGGATGCAAGCGGCAAAGGTTGCCATCCAGGCGCGCAGTGGTTAGGTTGACCACCCATTGCCGTTGAGCAAACGAACGGACGATACACCCAGGAGGAGAGTATGACGGTCGAAGCGCCAGTGGGCGACGACCCGCAGAATATCCTTGTTGCCGACGATTTTACCGACGCCGCGTCGACCTTCGGCGACCGGCTTGTCGCCGCGCGAGAGGCTATCGGTCTGACCACCGAAGAACTGGCGCAACGACTGGGCGTCAACGACGAGACGCTCCGCAACTGGGAAGATGATCGCGCCGAGCCGCGCGCCAACAAGCTGCAGATGCTGGCAGGACTTCTGAACGTCTCGATCATCTGGCTGATGGTCGGGTCGGGCGAGGGGGTTGGCATCGGCGGCGATGGCGGACCGTCCGTGGCGACCGCTGAGGACGGTGACAATGCCACCTTGCGTGCCGTACTCGACGACATCCGCAAGTTGCGCGAGGCGCACCTGCAGCTTGCCGCGCGCACCGGTGTGGTGGAGCGGCGCCTGACCGCACTGCTGCGGTGACAACACCGCCCGAGGCTGCCCGGCTGCGCAAGCTGGGTATCCGTGCCTGGCGTCGCGGCACCAAGGAAATGGACCTCATCCTGGGTGCCTATGCCGACGCCCGGCTGGGCTCCATGGACGCGGCCGCACTCGACGCGTTCGAGGCGCTTCTCGAGGTTGGCGATACCGATCTTTACGCCTGGATCAGCCGCGACTGTGCGCCGCCGCCCCATGCCGAGCTGGTGGCGCTGCTGCGCGACTTTCACCGCCTCGGCTAAAGCGTTGCTGCTTTAACGAAATGTTCTGTTTCTTTTGTCAGGTCTTTGCCATCAATCCAGATGGTGGAGAGAGATATGCGTGCGCAGGCCAATCCGCGGATGGAGGAAGAGCCCGACTTTACCGCAGTGCGGCTCGGCCAGTATCTTGAAACCCTGTCGCTGGTGGAACGACTGCACCGGCTGCTGCTCGACGTCATCAAGGACGAATTCGAACGGCTGGGCCTGCTCGACGTGAACGCGGTGCAGGCGCTGCTGCTGTTCAACATCGGCGAGAACGAGGTGACCGCGGGTGAGTTGAAGAGTCGCGGCTACTATCAGGGCTCCAACGTTTCCTACAATCTCAAGAAGCTGGTCGAGGCCGGCTACATGCACCACCAGAAATGCGCGATCGACCGCCGCGCGGTCAGGGTGCGGCTCACCGATCGTGGCCGCGAGATCCGGCGGATCGTGGCCGAACTGTTCGACCGCCACGCCATCGACATTCACGGGCGCAAGGTGGTGACCGACGATCTGATGATGGAGATGAACGGGGCGCTGCGCCGCATCGAGCGGTTCTGGACCGATCAGATCCGCTACATCTACTGACTTCGGCGACTCGGGCCGCGGCGGGTTTCGATCCGCGGCCGCCAGCGCCGCCAGACCCGACGATTATCTTCGCCGCCGCCTGCGGAGGCTACGCCGGTTTTGCCCCTGGCAGCAGCGGTTAAGGGTAGGTTTTTCGCTGCCTGTTGAGCGTGTTCCCGCCGACACTTGTGGCAATATCGTCGGAATGTGGGCGAGAAGTGGAATTCGTGTCCTGCGCTGTCCACATTTGAACAAAAAAGTGTTATCGACTGCCCAAAATCAGCTCTGCCAAAAGGCGAATCGCCTTTCGGGTCGGGGCGATAGGTTGGCAGGTTGACCCACGGGGTCGAGAGGCAGGCTAATGGACCGTGTTGCACAGCTCAGGCAACTCAGGGGCTTTGACTCTTATCATACACGATTGGGCGACATCCTGCGCGGTGAGCGTGCCACCAAGGGCCGCTCGCTGCTCGACGTCCAGCGCGATCTGCGCATCAAGGCGGCCTATATCGCCGCCATAGAGGATTGCGAGCCGTCGGTCTTTCCCAATCCCGGCTTCATTGCCGGCTATGTGCGCTCCTATGCGCGTTATCTCGGCATGGAGCCGGACCAGGTCTTTCGCCAGTTCTGCGACGAAAGCGGCTTCAAGAGCGTCAACAGCACGCTGGCGGGCGAGCGCGCGCCCGGCTCGGGGCCGCGCCCGCAGGCGACGCCGGTCGCGCTGAAACCGGTGGTGCCGCCGGGCATGGTGCCGCGCCGCCGGCTGCCCGACATTCCCTTCAACGCCATCGGCTCGGTGCTGGTCATGCTGGCGCTGATCGGCGGCCTCGGCTACGGCGGCATGCGGGTCATCGAGTCGATCCAGCGCGTCGATATCGCGCCGGTCGACCAGAGCCCCGGCGCCCAGTTCGACATGGCCGGGCTGTCGGCGCCCGGCTTCTCTACCACCGTCGAGTTGCAGGGGCCCGCCGCGTCCGGCGATGCCGAACCCGCGGCCGCCAGCAGCCAGCAGGATCTGACCCGGCTTTACCAGCCGCGCGAACTGGAAGTGCCCATCGTGACCAGCCGCGACGGCCCGGTCGTCGACATCGATCCCGACCAGGTCGGCGCCTTCCGCCCGCCCGCCACCATACTGGCGGCCCGGGCCACGGGGCCGCTGCCGGTGGCGCAGATGATCGGCCCGGTGTTGCCGTCGGACATGGAGCCGACGGTGCGCGAGGCGGTTGAGGTACCCAGCGTCAACGTGGTGGCGCGCCAGCCTGCCTGGGTCCGGGTCTACCTCGCCGACGGCACGGTCCTGTTCGAGAAGATTCTCGAGGCCGGCGAGTATTATCGGCTGCCGGTCGATGTCGAGGCGCCGCTCCTGCGGTCGGGCAACTCCGGTGCGGTCTATCTGGTGGTGAATGGTCAGGCCTATGGCCCGGTTGGCAAGGGCGCCAGCGTCGCCAAGCAGGTCTCGCTGCTGCCCGACGACATCCGCGCCGAGTATCCGCAGATCGACGAGCTGCCGGACGAGATCGTCGCCTCGCTCAGCGCCATGGCCGATGCGGCGACGCTGGCCCCGGCCGCCCCGCTTGCCACCGAATAACCCGGCGATCCCGGTGACATTGCACCCAGTCGGCACTAGGTTGCCGGGCAGGACGATCCTTGGAACCCGAGTTGCCATGACCCATAATCCGGTCCGCCCCTGGCGCGACATCGAGCGGCGGAGCTCGCGGCGGATCCATGTCGGCCCGGTTCCGGTGGGCGGCGATGCGCCGATCACCGTCCAGACCATGACCAATACCCCGACCACGGACGTCGCCGCGACCGTGGGGCAGGTGCTGGCCTGCGCCGAGGCCGGCGCCGACATCGTCCGCGTCTCCTGCCCGGACGAGGGCTCGACCCGGGCCCTGCGCGAGATCGTGCGCGAAAGCCCGGTGCCGATCGTTGCCGACATCCACTTCCACTACCGCCGCGCCATCGAGGCGGCCGAGGCGGGGGCGGCCTGCCTGAGGATCAACCCCGGCAATATCGGCGCGCCCGAGCGGGTGCGCGAGGTGATCCGGGCGGCCCGCGACCACGGCTGCTCGATCCGCATCGGCGTCAATGCCGGCTCGCTGGAGCGGCACCTCCTGGAGAAATACGGCGAACCCTGCCCGGACGCGATGGTGGAAAGCGCGCTCGACCATATCCGCATCCTTCAGGACAACGACTTTCACGAGTTCAAGATCTCGGCCAAGGCCTCGGACGTGTTCCTGGCCGCCGCCGCCTACCAGGCCATCGCCGCCGCCACCGATGCGCCGATCCATCTCGGCATCACCGAGGCAGGCGGGCTGAAGTCGGGCACGGTGAAGTCGGCCATCGGCCTCGGCATGCTGCTGTGGATGGGAATCGGAGACACGTTGCGGGTGTCGCTATCCGCCGATCCGGTCGAGGAGGTGAAGGCCGGCTTCGAGATCCTGAAGTCTCTCGGCCTGCGCCATCGCGGCGTCAACATCATCTCCTGCCCGTCATGCGCGCGGCAGGGCTTCGACGTCATCAAGACGGTGGCGGTCCTCGAGGAGTGGCTGGCCCACATCCACACCCCGATGAGCCTTTCGGTCATCGGCTGCGTGGTGAACGGGCCGGGCGAGGCGCTGATGACCGACATCGGCTTTACCGGCGGCGGCGCTGGTGCCGGCATGGTCTATCTGGGTGGCGTCCAGGCCCACAAGTTGACCAACGACAAGCTAATTGACCATCTGGTTGAACTGGTGGAAAAGAAGGCCGAAGAAATCGAGGCCATGCAAGACATCCCGACACAGGCGGCGGAATAGCGCATGAAGGTAATGGTCGCCGTTGTTTTGGTGGGTATTCTTGCCGTCGTGGCGGGGGCGCTGTTCTATCTCCGGACGGTCGATCTTCAGCCCGAGTTGTGGCACGTGGATCCGCTCGAAGCGCAACAGCGCGCGACACCCAACTACTACTATGTCGGTCCGGCGAAGTCGGCTCAGCCCTCGGCCGTGCCGGCGCCTGTTTACGCGGTGCCGCCCGAGGTAGTGGCCAAGGCGTTCGATGAATTCGTCATGGGCCAGTCGCGTGTCGTGCGCATCGCCGGCGGGCCGGAGGAGCTGTTCACGACCTATGTCCAACGCACCGAAAAGCTGCAGGTGCCGGACTATATTTCCGTTAAGTTCCTGCCACTTGGCGACGGTCTTTCAACCATTTCCATCTACTCCCGCTCGCGCTTCGGCCATGGCGATTTGGGCGTCAACGAGGCCCGTGTCACCGCCTGGCTGGCGGCGCTGAAGTCGCTGGAGGCGGACCCTGCGACCGCCGCCGCCGCGCTGGCGCCGCCCGAGCCGGAGCCCGAGCCCGAACCGGAGCCTGAGCCGGAGACAGCACCCGCGGCCGAGGCTGCGCCGCAGCAGCAGCCGGCGCGGTCCGCCATCGACATCGGCGCCCCCGGACCGGCCGACGACGATGCCTTCGACCCCGAGACCCGGAACGCCGACCGGCCGAAACCGGGCACCGTTCGGGAACTGCGCCTGCCGCAGATCGAGGAACCGCCGGCGGAAACCGCCGAGGGCGCCGAAGGCGAGGCGGCCGCTGGTGATGGCCAGGCGCCCGCCGAAGGCGATGCGCAGGCCGCGACCGACGGCACCGCCGAGGGTTCGGCGGATCCCGGCCCGGCCGACGGCCAGACCGGCGAGGAGGTCGCGCCCGAGCCGGCCCTGCAATGATCCCGGGCGACCGGCTGGAGCAGATCGCCGCCCGCTTCGAGTTCCTCGAAGCCCGGCTGGCCGAGGTCTCGGACCCCGACGAACTGGTCCGGCTGTCCCGCGAATATGCCGAGCTGAGGCCGGTGGTGGCCGAGATCCGGACCTATCGCCAGCTTCTGACCGAGATCGACGATGCCCGCGCATTGACTGCCGATCCCGACATGGCGTCGCTGGCCGAGGACGAACTCGCCCGCCTGAAAGAGGCGCTGCCGCAAAGCGAGCAGGCGCTGCGGCTGGCCCTGCTGCCCAAGGATGCCGACGACGCAAAGCCGGCCATCCTGGAAATCCGACCCGGCACGGGTGGCGAGGAGGCGGCGCTTTTCGCCGGTGATCTCTTGCGCATGTACCAGCGCTTTGCCGAGCGGCGCGGCTGGGGCTTCGAGCTGGTCGAGCTGGCCGAGACCGAGCTTGGCGGCGTCAAGGAGGCGGTGGCGGTGATCCGCGGCGCCGGGGTCTTTGCGCAGATGAAGTTCGAATCCGGTGTTCACCGGGTGCAGCGGGTGCCCGAGACCGAGGCCGGCGGGCGCATCCACACCTCGGCCGCCACCGTCGCGGTGCTGCCCGAGGCCGAGGACGTGGACGTGGAGATCGCCGACGGCGATCTCAGGATCGATACCATGCGCTCCTCGGGGGCCGGCGGCCAGCACGTCAACAAGACCGAGTCCGCCGTGCGCATCACCCACCTGCCCACCGGCATCGTGGTGACCAGTTCCGAGAAGTCGCAGCACCAGAACCGGGCCCGGGCCATGCAGGTGCTGAAGACCCGCCTTTACGACCTGCAGCGGCGCGAGGCCGATGCGACGCGGGCGGCCGAACGCAAGGGGCAGGTGGGCTCGGGCGATCGGTCCGAGCGCATCCGGACCTACAACTTTCCGCAAGGCCGGGTCACCGACCACCGCATCAACCTGACGCTCTACAAGCTCGATCAGGTGATGCAGGGGGATCTGGCCGAATTGGTCGACGCGCTGGTCGCCGCCGACCAGGCAGAGAAGCTGGCCGCACTCGATCCATGAGCAGGCCGGTGGCGGCGCTTCTGGCCGATGCCATCGCGAGGTTGCGGGACGCAGGCGTCGAGGACGCCGCCCGCGATGCCCGGCGGCTTCTGGCGCATGCGCTGGGGCAGCCGCCCGGGGCGCCGCCGCCCGATCCCTCGTGGTGTCCCGATGCCGCGGCGGCGCAGCGCTTCGAGGCTGCCATCGTGCGCCGGGTCAGGCGGCAGCCTGTGGCCCAGATCACCGGCCGTCGGGCCTTCTGGGGCCGCGACTTCGCGGTCACGCCCGAGGTGCTCGACCCCCGGCCCGAAACCGAGCAGATCGTCGAACTGGCGCTGGCAGGCCCGGCGCCGGCGCAGGTCATCGACCTCGGCACCGGTTCCGGCGCGCTGATCGTCACCCTGCTGGCGGAATGGCCGGAGGTGCGGGGGACCGCCACCGACATCAGCCCCGGCGCGCTGGCCGTGGCCCGAGAGAATGCCGTTCGCCACGGCGTCGCCGACCGCCTGACGCTGCTGGCCGCCGACTGGTGGCAGGGGGTGGACGGACGCTTTGGCCTGGTGGTCTCGAACCCGCCCTACATCCCCGAGGCAGAGCTCGCCACGCTTGCGCCCGAGGTACGCGACTGGGAGCCGCGCGCGGCCCTGTCGCCGGGTCCGGACGGGCTTGCCGCCTATCGCGCCATCGTGGCGGGGCTTGCCGGCCATCTGGAGCCGGGCGGACGCGTGCTGGTGGAGCATGGGGCAGGGCAGGAAGACGGGGTGGCAAAAATCTTTGCTGCAGCCGGCTTTGCTGGCGCAACAAGCCATCGCGACCTTTCCGGACATGGCCGAATCATGGTGGTTGCGACCGATTGAACCGACTTTTGGGTTGTCTTTTTGCAGATGCCCGTTATAGCATCATCTCAGGCCAGTTTTCGCGCTCCCGGAAACAGGCCCTACGGTCAACCGACATTTTGGGCGCCAGCGGCCGCTATGAGAGCCGCCGAGCTATGTGCGCCGCCGGACCTGTGTGCAACAGACAGAAAAGCTGTCCATGAGACCTCCAAACAAGTCGCGTTCAAGAAACAAGAACAACAACCGTTCCCGCAATGTGGGGAACATCGTCAATCGCGTTTTCGAAAGTGCCGGGCCGGAAGGCAAGGTACGCGGAACGCCGCAGCAAGTCATTGACAAGTATCAGGCCCTGGCGCGCGACGCCCAGGTTTCCGGCGACCGGGTCGCCGCCGAGAATTTTCTGCAGCATGCCGAGCATTATTGCCGCCTGCTGAGCGAAGCGCTGCGCGAGGTCGCCGAAGCGCGGCAGGGCAGCAATGAACAGCCGGGCTATTCCAACGGCAACGGCGCCGGTGGCCACGATGGCTTCTCCCAGGACGGCAATCGCGGCGATGATCGCAGCGGTCGCGGTGATCCCAGGGGCGAACAGCACGGCGAAGGCGAGGGCCGCCATCAGCAGCGTGGCGGCCAGGGCGATGGCGGCGGCCAGGGCCGGGATCAGGCCCAGGATAAGCGACCCGAGCCCGGAGGGTTGGAGACGGTCGACATCGACAGCCCGGCGGTGGCGGACCTGGAGCCGGTGGAGATGAATTCCAGCGGCCGGGGCGCCGACGAGCCGGCGCCGGAAGGGGCCCGGCGGCCCCGTGCCGGCACCCGCCCGCGCCGGCGCGCACCGCGCAAGGCCGACACCGAAGACGGCAGCGACACCGCCGCCGCACCTGCGCCGACAGCCACGACCGTCGAGGACTGACGCCCGCTGGCCGGCGCTATGCCGGCTGCCGGGCCAGGGCGCAGAACTGCTCGAGCGCGACCTGCTCTGCCCGCTCGGTGGGATCGATTCCCGCCGCTGCCAAGGCTGCCAGCGGGTCGCCGAAGACCGGCTTCAGGCTGCCGCGTAACATCTTGCGCCGCTGCTGAAAGGCCGCCGCGACCACCGCGCTGAGGCGCGCCGGTTCGGCCGCAAAGCGCGGCGCCGGCAGCGCTTCGATCTGCACCACCGACGAGGTGATCTTGGGCGGCGGCGTGAAGGCGCGCGCCGGGATGTCAAAGGCGATCCGCGCCGCGCTTCGCCACTGCGCCAGCACCGACAGCCGGCCATAGGCCTTGCCTCCGGGCGGCGCGACGATGCGCTCGGCCACCTCGCGCTGGAACAGCAGCGTCAGGCTTTGCCAGTAGGGTGGCCATGCGTCGGGCGTCAGCCAGCGCACCAGAAGCTCGGTGCCGATATTGTAGGGCAGGTTCGCCACCACCTTGACCGGCGGCGTCAGCAGCGGCACCGGGTCGAGCGCCAGGGCATCGCCCTCCACCACCTCGAGCCGCCCCGGCCAGGCATCGCCGATCGCCGCCAGCGCCGGCAGGCAGCGCCGGTCCCGTTCGATCGCCACCACCCGCCGCGCGCCCGCCGCCAGAAGCGAGCGGGTCAGCCCGCCGGGGCCGGGGCCCACCTCCAGCACGTCGCAGCCTGAAAGGTCGCCGGCGGTACGGGCGATCCGGGCGGTAAGGTTGAGGTCCAGAAGGAAGTTCTGCCCCAGCGACTTCTTCGCCGACAGGCCCAGCTCGGCGATGACCGCGCGAAGCGGCGGCAGCCCGTCGCCCGCGGCCTCGCTCACGCCGCGCGCCGGGCCGCGATCCCGGCCGCCATGCGGATCGCCGCGATCAGGCTCGACGGGTCGGCCTTGCCCTTGCCGGCGATATCATAGGCGGTGCCGTGATCGGGCGAGGTGCGCACGAAGGGCAGGCCCAGCGTAACGTTGACCCCGTCGTCGAAATGCAGCGCCTTGAGCGGGATCAGGGCCTGGTCGTGATACATGCAGACCGCGGCGTCGTATCGCGCCCGGGCCGCGGGGTGAAACATCGTGTCCGCCGGCAGCGGCCCGGTGACGGCGATGCCGCACCCGCGCAGCTCGGCCAGCGCCGGAGCGATCACCGTTTCCTCCTCGCGGCCCATGGCACCGCCTTCGCCGGCATGGGGGTTCAGCCCCGCCACGGCGATCCGCGGCGCCGCGATGCCGAAATCGGCCACCAGCGCGGCATTGAGCACCGCCACCGTCTCGACGATCAGTTCCCGCGTGAGCAGCCGCGACACCTCGGCCAGAGGCACGTGGATGGTCACCGGCACCACCCTCAGGCCCGGACCGGCCAGCATCATCACCGCCCGTGGTACCCCGCCGAGATGGGCCAGGAACTCGGTATGGCCCGGAAAGGCAAAGCCGGCGCCCTCCTTCAGGCCCTTCTTGTTGATCGGGTTGGTCACCACGGCGGCGGCGCGGCCGGTGGAGGCGATGGCCACGGCGCGCTCGATGGCGGTGACGATGGCCTTGGCATTGGCCGGATCGGGGCGGCCCGGCACCGGCATGGCGGGCAGGGGATGCGGCAGGACCGGAAGCCCCGCCGGCATGGCGGCTTCGGCTTCGTCGGCGCCGGCGATGGCGACCGTCTGCAGTCCCTGCGACGCCGCCTCTGCGGCCATCACGCCCTCGTCGGCGATCACGAAGAAGGGCGGCCCGCCATCCTTCAGCGCCGCCCAGGCCTTGACGCTGATCTCGGCGGCGATACCGGAAGGATCGCCCATGGTCAGGGCGATGGGGGGCAGGGCGGTGGCAGTCGCGGCGACGGCAGTCATCGCCGCTCGATTACCGCCTCGGCGCGCATGTCATCCAGCAGGCCCCGGCCCAGCGCCGTCATGCGCTGGCCGAAAAGCCTCCGCTTCAGCGATTCCAGTTGTTCCGGCGACGGGTCGGTGCCGCGCTCGCACAGCATCACCAGCGACACGCCGCGATCATCCTGGATCACCCGCTTCTCGCCCGGCTCCAGACCGGCGATGGTGGGTGCCAGCTCCGGCGGCAGGGCCGAGACCGGGGTCGGTTCGCTGCGCCCGCTGCCGATGCCGAACTCCTCGGCGCGGCGGTCGAGATCGCCACAGAACCGCGCATCGCGCTCGATGCCCCGGGCCTGAACCCGGGCGCCGGCAGCGGCGGCCGGCGAGGCGCCGGGGGCCAGCGGAATGACAAGCTGGCTGTAGACCACCGTCTCGGCGCTGCGGCCGTCATCGATGGGCGGCTCGGTGCGCAGGTCCAGCAGCTTCAGGATGGTGACGCCCTGCTGGATGTCGATAGCCCCGGTGACCTGGCCGGGGCTCAGCGCCAGCACCGGACCGGCCAGCGCCGGCGGCAGGTTCTCGGCCTCGATCCAGTCCAGCCGCCCGCCGCGAGCCGCCGACGGCGCCTTGGAATAGCGCGCCACCGCAGCGCCGAAGCTGGCGCCGGCGTTCAGATCGCGGGCAAGCTGCTGGGCCAGCTCCAGCGTCGCCTCGGGGCCGCGTTCCACATTGGGAATGGCGATCTCCTGCAACAGCACCGACTCGCGCGGCGCCTTGCGCTGGAATTCCAGTGCCAGTTCGACATCGGAATCCGACGGCGTGGCGAGGTCGCGGAACCGCGCCGTCACCACCTCGCGGAAGAGAAGCTGCAACCGCAGGAAGGTCCGCATGGACTCGACGGCGATCCCACGCGCCTCCAGTGCCTCGATGACCTGCTCGGAGGTCAGCTCGCGGGCGGTGGCGAAGTTGCCGAATGCCTCGTCGACCGCGGATTCCTGCAGCTCCACGCCCATTTCCTCGGCCGCCTGCACCTGCAGCCGCTCGTTGATAAGCTGCTCCTCGGCCAGGTCGCGGGCGCCTTCCCTGACGCCGAACGCCTCCAGCAGCAGGGCGCGCTGGTCAAGCTCGTAGCCGGTGATGGCGCGGCCGTTGACCAGCACCTCGGGCGCGAACTGCGCCGGCGCTGTACCGGGCAGGGCCAGGGCCACCAGCAAGGCCAGACCGCGTATCGCCTGAAGGATTGTCATGCCACCCGCTCCACTCGTTCTACCCCCCCGGCCGGCAGCGCGCCGCCGGGCGGTCGGTCCGCCCCGAACCGCCGAGCCCGGCCAGGCTTACGGTCAGGCCGATATCGGTCGAAGGCGGCACATTGCCCGATGTTGTAAACCGGCGCGCTACCGAAAAATCAACCTCGATGCATTCGTTGCTGTAGATCAGGCCGCCGCGGGCATAGGTGCTGCTGTCGCCGGCGATGTCGTAGTCCCAGCGCAGGCTCGCCTCCCAATTGTCGGCGACGCGATAGGTGGTGTCGATGGAAACCTCGTTGCGCTGCGGGACGATGCCCAGCGCCGGGTTGGAATCGTCCCCGGCGAGGTAGAGCAGCCCGGCGCTCAGATCCAGCCGCCCGCGCTCCAGCGCCAGCTCCAGCTCGGAGCGCTTGAAGCGAAAGTTGTCGTCGAACTGGACCCGGCTGATCACCTCCAGTTCCGGCGGCAGGGCAAAGCTGGCCGCGGCGACAAAGTCCGACCGGGTGCCGGAAAGGCCGGTGCCCGGCGCGAACTCGTCGTTGGGGTCGCGGCGGATCACCTGACCGACGGTCAGCCCGAAGTTCCACCCCGCCGGATCGTACCGGGTGTAATTGACGCCGATATTGGCCCTCAGCCCCGATTCCTGCCGGTCCTGACCGGGAAACCGGTTCAGTGCGAAAAGGTTGGTCTCGTCCAGTTCCGGCAGCAGGCTGTCCTCGTTGGGAATGCCGCTGTCATCGCTGCGCCGCGACCAGATCACCTGAGCCACCGGCTCGATCACATGCAGCGCCGGTCCGTCGTTCTTCATCAGCGGAAAGCGCAGCTCGGCCCCGAGTGTCGGCGTGAACCGGCTTTCGGTGGCGCTGTCGAAGGCGGGATCGCTGCCGATATTGTAGAAGGTGGCCTCGCCGCGCCCGAAGGTGGCAAATTGCAGTCCGTTGGCAAAGACCTGGTCGCGGCGCCAGTCAAGCGCCGTGCCCAATCTCAGCACGTCGCGGCCGTCCTGCCGAACCAGCCCCAGGAGGCTGGCATCCAGCGTCAGCCGGCCGCCGAGCGGCCGCGCCTTCAGCACCCGGCGATAGGTGAACTCGGGCAGGATCAGCGGGTTCTCGGCATCGTCCTCGTCGGGGCGCAGGCTCTGAAAGCCCTGGATGCGGAACTCGGCGCGGTCCTTGTCGCGCACCCGGCTGGCGACGACGAAACTGGTCAGCCGGTCGTCCTCGGAATAGCCGAACTGGCGCAGGAAGGAATCGTCGCTGGCCAGGTCGAGCTGGAACTCGCCGACAAAGCCGCGCGGCAGCAGGCGCTGTCCCCGGGCCAGAATGAAGCCGCGGCCGAAGTCTCCGCCCAGCCCGTCGTCGAGCGCAAAGGCGCTGTCCACCTGCAGCCAGCCCCGGGCAAAGCGCCGGCGGTATTCGCTTTCCACGATCATCGCGCCCTTGCTGGTCACGAACGGCGTCACCGTCGCGTCGGCATGATCCCCGATGGCGATGTAATACGGCACCTTGGCGCCCAGCCCGACGATGTCCGAGCTGGAGAAGTCCGGCGTCAGAAAGCCGCTGGCCCGGTCCACACTCGGGTCCGGAATGCGCAGCCGCGGCAGCCAGGCGACCGGCACGCCGAACAGGTCGAACCGGGCGTTCTCGAAACGGATCTGCCGCGCCTCGCTGTCGTGGATCACCCGTTCGGCCCGGATGCGCCAGACCGGCACCGGGTTCTCGGCGCAGACCTGGCACGAGCTGCCCACCGCCCGGTAGAGCGACGTGTAGCGGCCCTCGCTGCGCCGCGCCTCCACCGCCGCGATCTGGAACTGCTGCCCGATCAGAAGTCGCGCACCCTCGATCAGCCCTGTCGTCAGGTCAGGCGACAGCTCGGCCAGGCTGGCCAGCATCACCGACCCGTCGGGGGTCACCAGCCGCAGCGGCCCGGTGGCGCGGATCACCCCGGCCCGCGCGTCATAGACGATCGCTTCGGCGCTCAGCCGCCCGTCGCGGAAATAGACCTCAACCCGGCCCCTGGCGGTCAGAACCTGGGTCGCCGTCTGATAGGTGACGTCGTCGGCGAACAGCGCCAGCGGCGCTTCGTCGTCTTGTGCCCGCCCGGCCACCGGCCCCATCAGCGCCAGCAACAGCAGCAGCCAGAACGGCCGCATCTAGCCGTCCTCCAGATGCAAAAGCAGCCCGAAGGCCAGCATGATCGCCGCCACCGGCGGGCTCCACGCCGCCAGCACCACCGGGATCGACCCCGCCGCGCCCAGCGATTCCGAGACGTCCTTGAAGAAGTAGAGCACGAACCCCGCCAGCACCGCCGCCAGGATCATTACCCCGGTCTGCCCGAACCGTACATGGCGCATGGAAAAGCCGGCGCCGATCAGCACCATGGCGGCGAAAAGCACCGGCCTTGCCAGTTCCGACTGCAGGAACAGCCGGTGCCGCACGGCCGAGAAGCCGGCGTTCTCGAGCTGGCCGATGAATGCCGGCAACTGCCAGATCGGCACCCGGTCGGGCGGCGCGAAATTCTCCAGGATCTGGTCGCCGGTCAGCTCGGTGCGCAGGGTCAGCCGGTCCAGCTTCTCCGGCGGCGCCAGCGCCTCGGCGCCGGTGACGCTCAGCGGCCAGCGGGTGACACCCTGCAGCTCCCACACCCGGTCGCCCAGCATGGCGCTGTCGGCCTCGATGCGTTCCACCAGCCGACCGTCCGGATCGAAGCGGTGCAGGCGCACGTTGCGCAGCTCGCGGCCGTTGGGGCTGACGCTGGCGGCCTGGATCACCGTCTGGCCTTCGTCGGTACCCTGGCGCAGCCAAAGGCTGTCACCGGCAAAGGCCAGCACGTCCGCGGGCGTGCCCCGCAACCGGTCCACCAGCCGGTCGGCGCGCTGGTCGGTGACCATGACCACGCTGTTGAAGACCACGACCGCAAACACCCCGAGGCCAAGCGCCAGCAGCACTGGCAGCCACAGCGCCCGGATCGCCGACACCCCGGCGGCGCGGATCACCACCAGCTCCGAGGATCGCGACAGGGCGAGAAACGAGGTCAGTGCCGCCAGCATCAGCACCAGCGGGAACGCCTGGGCGAGAATGCCGGGCGTTTCCAGCACGGTCAGCCGCAGAACCTCGCCGCCGGTGGCGTCGAAGCGGGCAAGCTGGCGCAGGTTCTCCACACCCGTGAACAGCGACACCAGACCCAGCACCACCGCCTGCACCACCAGGATCGAGACGCCAAAGCGGCGCAGGACATAGAGCCACAGGGTCATGGTGTGACACCTTGCGGCGTCGGGCGGCGACGGGTCACCCCGGCCCTGAGCAGCATCAGCATCGACAGCGCGATCGCGCCGCCCGAGGGCAGATAGGCCAGCGGCCACAGCGCTGCCGTGGCGGCGACGACGCTTTTGGCGGCGATGCCAAGGCTGACCGTCACCACCGCGGCGGCGATGCCGGCAAAGACCCGGTCGCGAAAGCCGTGGCGGCGATAGCCGCCGGTCATCAGCGCGGCCAGCGCGATCAGCGGCAGGGCCAGCGCCTGCAGGCCGGCGGCGATCCGGTCATGCGCCTCGGCGATGAAGTCGCCGCGCTTGTAGCGCTGGCCATCGAGCATCTCGGCGGTGGGCGACAAGAGTGCGGCCATCCCGTATTCGGCCGGCTTCTTCTCCCGGTCGACCGGCAGCACCAGCAGGTCGCTCAAGTCGAACACGAACTCGTCGAACCGTACCTGGCTCAGGGCGCGGGTTTCGGTGTTGAAGGTCAGCGCCACGCCATCGGCCATCAGGATGCGCGCGTGCGTGGCGTCGCGAAAGAACAGCGCCCGTTCGGCCGAGTAGGTGACCGGGTGCATCTTGTCGCGCTGGTCATGCAGGAAGATGCCCGCCATCTCGCCGGCCGCGGCGGTATCGCGGATGTAAAGCGTCAGCCCCGGGGCCGGGTTCAGGAATTGCCCTTCAACCAGGATTGCATTGGCCAGCTCCGAGCGGATGTCGATGCGGCGCTCCTCCAGCCGGGCAGTGCCGATGGGCGACAGCCAGACCGTGACGAAAAGGGTCAGCGCCGCCACCATCAGCCCGAAGATGGCCACCGGGCGGGCTAGCGACACGGGGCTCAGCCCCGAGGTCATCATCACCACCAGTTCCGACTCGGTGTAAAGCCGGTTCAGCACGAACAGTGCCGACGACAGGGCCGACAGCGGCAGCACCATGGCCAGCACCCGGGGCAGCAGCAGCACCGAGAACTCGGCGAAGACGGCAGCGGTCTCGCCGGAACTGATGACCGTGTCGATCAGCCGAATCGACTGGGTCAACCAGATCACGCCGGTGAAGATCAGGCTGAAGAAGCCCATCGCGCCCAGAAGCTGGGCGATGACGTAGCGGTCGAGCCTCTGCATCCCTGTTCGCTCCCGCGCCCCTTCGCCTGACCGGCGTATTGGCTTGCGCCGAACTGGTCAAGCGCGGGCAAAGCGGCTAATCAGGCCGCGTTCTTCTGACCTGGAGATTGCAAGATGACCACCCCCCCGGAGATTGGCTTTCAGGCCGTCGACAGCGCCGGCATCGGCGCGCTTGAAGGCGCCATTGCCGTGCCCATGGCGCCCGATGGCGGGCTCGATCCCTCCGGGCGCCGGGTTGACCGGCTGACACGGGGGGCGCTGAAGCGGCTCGCCGCCAGCAAGGCCTTCGCCGATGCCAAGCCGGGCGATGCGCTGAAACTCGCCATGCCGGCGGGCCTGGCCGCCGAAGCGGTCATCGCGGTCAAGCTCGACCGCCGCGCCGATGCCGCGACGGCCCGCAAGGCCGGGGTGTCGCTGGCCAAGGCCCGCGGCAAGCTGGCGTTGACGGTGATCGCCGGCCGCCACCGCCGCGCGGTCGAGATCGCCTATGGCCTGGCGCTGCGCAGCTACGAGTTCGTCGACCACAAGACCGGCGACAAGGCCCACCAGGAGGTCGGCCCCGTCACCTTCGAGGTGGGCGATCCCGAGGCGGCCGCGGCGGCCATGGCGCCGCTGGCGGCGGTGGCCGAGGCGGTGTTCTTCACCCGCGATCTGACCAACGAGCCGGCCAACGTGCTGACCACCACCGCCTTCGCCGACCGGCTGGAGGCGATGCGCGGCCTCGGGCTGGTGGTAAACGTGCTCGAGGAGGAGGATCTAGCGCGGCTGGGGATGAACACGCTCCTTGCGGTGGGGCAGGGCTCGGAAAGCCCCTCCAGGGTCGTCATCATGGAATGGCAGGGCGGTGGCGACGAGGCGCCGCTGGCGCTGGTTGGCAAGGGCGTCGTCTTCGACACCGGCGGCATTTCGATCAAGCCCGCCGCCGGCATGGAGGAGATGACCATGGAC
>JBNKWA010000092.1:0-3954 GCA_050299555.1 Paracoccaceae bacterium
CAGCCGCCATTCGGTCATCCACTCCGGCTCGCCGTTCTTGTCCGAGATCAGCCGCACGATGTCCTCGTTCAGCCCCTTGGGGGCGAACTCGGTCTCGATCTCGGTCTGCCAGCCGTACTTGTAGCGCTCGCCCACCGAGCGCACGGTCTCCACCGTCTCGGTGTCCACGCCCTCGCGGACCTGCTCGGCGGCGGCCTTGTCATCCAGTGCGCTCATCTCGAACTCCTTGCTTCCCCCTTCGCGCGCCCTGCCGGGACCGCGTCCGGGTCATTCCTTCACGCCGCCCGCGCCTTCCAGCGCCCGTGCGCCGCGCCCCAGGCACGGGCGAACCCCAGCACCTCGGCCTCGGTCGTGTCGGGGCCCAGGCTGACGCGGATGGCGCTGGTGGCCTCCACCTCGCCAAAGCCCATGGCCCGCAGCACCCGGCTCGGCCGGACCTTGCCGCTGGAACAGGCCGACCCCGCCGAAATGGCAAAGCCGGCAAGATCCATCGCCATCACCTGGGTCTCGCCCTTCCAGCCCGGCGTCAGCGCACAGCAGGTGTTGGGCAGGCGAGTCGCCCCTTTCCCGACAAAAATAGTCTCATTCGAGAAATCCGCCAGAGCCGATTCTAGAATCTCTCTAAGTTTCTCCACCCCGTCCCAGACGCCGGCGTCCAGATCGCGCCCCGCCGCCTCGGCCGCGGCACCGAATCCGGCGATGCCGATGACGTTCTCGGTGCCGGCCCGACGGCCCATCTCCTGCCCGCCCCCGGCCAGCAGCGGCGGCAGGCACAGCCCCTCGCCGAGGATCAGCGCGCCGACGCCCTTCGGCCCGCCCAGCTTGTGGGCCGAGACCGCCGCCGACAGCGCCCCCGAGGCGGCGAAGTCATAGGCCAGCTTGCCCACCGCCTGCACCGCGTCCTCCAAGACCAGCCCGGGGGCCGCCGCCTGCACCACCCCGGTCTCGCTGTTGGCGCGCTGGCGGGTCACCACGCCATCGGCCAGCCCGACCAGGCCGTCGCCCGAAACCGCCAGCGCCGGCTTGGCCCAGGCCAGCACCGCGTCGTGCTCGATCTCCGCGCAGACGGCACCGGCCCCCGACAGCGCCGCCGCGGCCGCCTCGGTGGCGCCGGAGGTAAAGACCACCGCCGACGGCTCGCAACCGGCCAGCGCCGCCACCTGGCCCCGCGCCCGCTCGACGATGGCCCGCGCCTGCCGCCCCTCGGCATGGACGCTCGACGGATTGCCCACCACGTCCATCGCCGCCAGCATCGCCGCCCGCGCCTCGGGACGCAGCGGCGCGGTGGCATTCCAGTCCAGATAGACCCGGCCCGTCATCGTCCCGTCACCGCCCCGGCCCGAACCCGGGCGCTATTCATCCACCATCTCCAGCAGCTGCGGCACCGCCGGACACGGCGCCAGCGCGTTGTTGACCACATCGCACAGCCGGGTCTGGTGCAGGAACACATAGACATTGGCGCTCAGCTGCTCCCACAGCTTCTCGGTCAGCGCCTGCGCCGGCGTGCCCGAGGCCGCGCCCGAGGCACCGGCGCCGCGGGTCAGCGCATCCATGGTCTCGTCCACCGCCTGCAGGATCTCGGCCACGCGGATCTTCTCCGGCGGCCGCGCCAGGCGATAGCCACCGCCCGGTCCGCGCACGCTCTCGACGATCTCGGCCCGCCTGAGCTTGACGAAAAGCTGCTCCAGATAGGCCAGGCTGATGTCCTGCCGTTCCGAGATCTCGCTCAGCGAAACCAGCCGCCCGTCGCCCTCCAGCGCCAGATCGGCCAGCGCCACGATCGCATACCGTCCCTTGGTGCTCAGTTTCACCGCCGCCGCCCTCTCCACGGGGGCCGGGCCCATCCGCCTGTTGACGCAAGGGGCGCAGCCAACTACCTACTCCCAGCCGGAGGCTGGTGGGCCGTCGAATTTAGAATTCCTCTAGATTGACCGACCTATTCCGTCAAGCTTTCGGCCCGGCAAGCCTGTTGGCGCGACGGGGCCCGTAACGTCGAAACGAGGGTGGTGCGTTCATGCCTGAGGTGATCTTCCCGGGCCCCGAGGGGCGGCTCGAGGGCCGCTACCATCCGCAGAAGGCCAAGGATGCGCCGATCGCCATCATCCTGCATCCGCACCCGCAGTTCGGCGGCACGATGAACAACAAGGTGGTCTACAACCTCCACTACCTGTTCCACGAGCTGGGCTTCACCTGCCTGCGCTTCAACTTCCGTGGCGTCGGCCGCAGCCAGGGCGAATACGACCAGGGCGTGGGCGAACTCTCCGACGCGGCCGCGGCGCTCGACTACCTGCAGGCGATGAACCCCGCGGCGCGGAACTGCTGGGTGGCCGGCTTTTCCTTCGGCGCCTGGATCGGCATGCAGCTCCTGATGCGCCGGCCCGAGATCCAGGGCTTCATCTCGGTGGCGCCGCCGGCCAATACCTACGACTTCACCTTCCTCGCCCCCTGCCCGTCCTCGGGGCTGATCATCAACGGCACCGGCGACCGCGTGGTGCCGCCGCAGGACGTGCTGAACCTCGCCGAGAAGCTCAAGCAGCAGAAGGGCATCACCATCACCCACAAGCTGATCGAGGGCGCCGGGCATTTCTTCGACCCCGGCATGGACGAGATGATCGGCACGGTGCGCGACTACGTGAAGGCGCGGATGGCCGAGCCGGTCCGCTAGGCCCGGATCAGACCCTGCCCCGAAGGCGATTGCAGCGGGGCCTCAGGGGGCGGATCAGCCCGCCTTCGCCCCGAACACGGGACGAAGGCCCGGCGGCTATGGCGATGCCGGTGAAGTCATAGACCTCGTTGCGGCCGATGCCGAACTCGATGCCGAAATCGCCGTCGGCCCAGCCGTATAAGCTGTGTCATGATACGTCACATGGAAAACCCTGTTATGGTGACATTGCGAACCTTGCTGTCCTGGAAGAACGAGACGGCCACGCCGTAACCCTTCACGCCGATCACGTTGTTGAGGACGCGCCCGATCAAGCCACCGCTGAGATTCGATTTTGCCTGGGCTTCGCGCAGACTCCAATAGCCCCAAATCGTCCACACGTCGGGTCCCTCGATGCGTGCGGACAAGTCGCGTGCCGAAGTCTCTCCAACCCGCATGCCGAAATGGCGCATCCAGTCGCCGGCACGCTCGATCGAGCCGAGCGACGAGAAGACCCGGTGGAGGCAGACATACACGTCGGGACCCCAAAGACCGTGCCAGTCGAAGGCGAGCAGGTCGGCGGTCTCGCCCTGCCGCGCTTCGGGCAGCAGGCAGGACAGCGTGTCGGGGTGGCGTTCGATCGCCGCCCCGAAATCGGACCATCGCGGGTGCTTGCGATTGACCACACGACCGACGCGGAACGGATCGCTTTCCTGGGTCGCCAGTTCGGCGATTGGCACGCGGAAGTTTTCGGTGTCGATGGCGGCGGCGTCCGCCTGCGGCTCCGGCTCCGGTTCCGGCGCCTGCGCGGCCACGGGTACCGCCGGCATCAGGCCGGCAAGGAGGGCGAAGAGGACCGCAAAAAGGACCGGGCTGGGGCGCAATGGGGGGCTCCGAAATGGCCAAACGATCCGGACGATCTGGGGTCGCCCGGCGCTGGGATCAAGCCAGCCCGAGGGGCGCGAAATGCCCCGCTTTCGCCCCATCCCCACCGTGTCCCCATGCGCGTTAACACTTTTATCGTTTGAAATCAATTGCTTGATATGGCGTCCCCGTGGGGACGCTCCCGGCAACGCTCCGGCAGCGATCGGGGCCGCGCCCGCCGCCGGCCCGGCGTCCCCAGAACCGTCCCCACGGGATTTCCCGCGATTTCAACGCCTTGACCCCCCGTCCCCATGGGGACGCTTTCAACCGCCTCTCCGGGGCCGCGCCCCCGCCAGCCGGCGTCCCCAGACCGTCCCCAGGGGATTTCCCGCGAAATCAACGCCTTGCCCCCCCGTCCCCATGGGGACGCTTTCAACCGCCTCTCCGGG
>JBNKWA010000093.1:0-13607 GCA_050299555.1 Paracoccaceae bacterium
TCGACGATCGGCACCACCCGGCCATAGTTCTGCCGCGTGGGGCCGATGACCCCGACCGCACCGATGATCTTTCGCTCGGCGTTCATATAAGGAGACACCACCAGAGAGGAACCCGAAAGCGAGAAAAGTTTGTTTTCCGAGCCGATGAAGACCCGCACGCCCTCGCCGCCCTCGGCAAGGTCGAGAAGCTGCACCAGGTCGCGCTTCTGCTCCAGGTCGTCGAACAGCGTGCGCACCCGCTCCAGCTCGACCTCGTTCACTCCCGCCTCGATCAGATTGGCGCGGCCGTGAACGATGAGCCGGTCGGGCAGGCCGGGCGCCGGCTCGGACCAGGCGGCGACCCCTGAATCGATCAGCCGTGCCGCCAGCACGTCCAGTTCCCGCCGCCGCTGGGCGATCTCGCGCGACACCGTCTCGCGCAACTCGCCGATGGTGCGACCGCCGATCACCGCATTGAGGAAATTCGCCGCCTCGCGCAGCGCCGACGGGGTCAGTCCCGGCGGCGGCGAGACCAGCCGGTTCTCGACATGGCCGTTCTGCAGCACCAGGACCACCAGCGCCCGATCCGGCGCCAGCGACACGAACTCCACATGCCGGATCGGCGAATCGGCACCCTTCGGCGCCAGCACCAGGCTGGCGCCATGGGTCAGTCCCGACAGCGTATGGGCGGCCCGGTCCAGCATGGCGCCGATATCGGGCTCGTTGCCGTCCAGCGTGCGGCTGATCTGCTCGCGTTCGTCGAAGGGCAGCGTGCCCACCTCCAGGATGCCGTCGATGAACAGCCTGAGGCCGCGCTCGGTGGGCACCCGGCCGGCCGAGACATGCGGGCTTTCCAGAAGCCCCAGCAGTTCCAGGTCCTGCATGGTGTTGCGGATGGTGGCCGGCGACAGCGCCTCGTTCATCGCCCGGGTCAGGGTGCGCGAGCCCACCGGGTCACCGGTATCGAGATAAGCCTCCACCAGCAGACGAAACACCTCTCGGGCGCGGTCCGTCAGGTCCGGTAGTGTCGCGCCCGGGCGTTCGCCGGCGCTGGAATCGGAATCGATCGGGGTCATTGCGGGTCCGCTGCCTGCCCCTGCATGTATGGCTCCCGGAGGCACCGGTCAATTGTGCAGCGGCCTGCTGCCCTCGACAGCCGCAGGGCCTGCCGCTAAGACCTCCCGAGTTTGTGAAAAGGACTTTCCATGCGACCTTCCGGCCGTTCCCCCGACGCCCTGCGCCCAGTGACCATCGAAACCGGTGTCAGCAAGAACGCCCTCGGCTCGTGCCTGATCCGCTGCGGCGATACCCACGTGCTGTGCACCGCGTCGCTGGAGGAGCGGGTGCCGCCGTTCCTGAAGAATACCGGGCTCGGCTGGGTGACGGCCGAATACGGCATGCTGCCGGCGGCCACCAATACCCGCAACCGGCGCGAGGCCGCGGTGGGCCGGCAGAGCGGCCGCACCCAGGAAATCCAGCGCCTGATCGGCCGCAGCCTGCGCGCCGGCATCGACCGGGTGGCGCTGGGTGAACGCCAGCTCACCGTCGACTGCGACGTGCTGCAGGCCGATGGCGGCACCCGCTGCGCCGCGATCACCGGTGGCTGGGTGGCGCTCAGGCTGGCGACGGCAAAACTGCTGGCCGACCGCGTGGTCCGCGACGACCCCATCGCCGATCACGTCGCGGCGGTCAGCTGCGGCCTTTACGAAGGCACGCCGGTGCTCGATCTCGACTATGCCGAGGACAGCGAGGCAGGAACCGACGCCAACTTCGTCATGACCGGGCGCGGCGGACTGGTCGAGGTGCAGGGCTCGGCCGAAGGCGCCACCTTCTCACGCGCCGAGCTTTTGTCGTTGCTCGACCTCGCCGAAACCGGCGCGGCCCAGTTGGTGGCGGCGCAGAAGGCAGCCACTAGCTGATGCTGGGCCGGATCGGCGACCGGCTTCTGGTGGCCACCCACAACCGGGGCAAGCTCGAGGAGATTGCCAGGCTTCTCGAACCCTTCGGCATCGCCGCCGTCGGCGCCGCCGATCTGGGCCTCGCCGAGCCGGAAGAGACCGAGGCAACCTTCGTCGGCAACGCCCGCATCAAGGCCCATGCCGCAGCCCGGGCCACCGGCCTGCCGGCGCTCGCCGACGACAGCGGCATCGAGGTGGACGCGCTCGGCGGCGCACCGGGCGTTTACACCGCCGACTGGGCCGAGACGCCCACGGGCCGCGACTTTGGCCTCGCCATGGCCCGCACATGGGAAGCACTTGAAAAGGCCGGTGCCCCCGCCCCCCGCACCGCCCGCTTCCGCTGCACGCTGGTTCTTGCCTTTCCCGACGGCAGCGATGCGGTCTTCGAGGGCAAGGTCGAGGGGCACTGCGTCTGGCCGCCGCGCGGGACCAATGGCCACGGCTACGATCCCATCTTCATGCCTGACGGCTACAGCATTACCTTCGGCGAGATGGATCGCTGGGAAAAGAACCGCATCAGCCACCGCGCCGATGCCTTTGCCCGTTTCTCGCAGATGCTTTCGGAGGGCTGAGATGCCGTCGCCGCGCCGCCTGATCTCCACCGGCTCGCCGTTCGAGGCGACCATGGGCTACAGCCGTGCGGTGGTGCAGGGCGACTGGTGCTTCATCTCCGGCGTCACCGGCTACGACTATGCCACCATGACCATGCCCGAGGACGCGGCCGCGCAGGCGCGGAACTGCTTTTCCACCATCGCCCGGGTGCTGGACGAGGCCGGCTTCGCCATGACCGACATCGCTCGGGTGCAGTACACGGTCACCGATGCCGCGCTGGTCGAGACGGTGACCCCGGCCCTGGGCGAAGCGCTGGGCGAGATCCGCCCCGCCGCGACCATGGTCATCGCCGGGCTGATCCGGCCCGAGATGCTGATCGAGGTCGAGGCCACGGCGTTCCGGGGATGACGCGGGCAGCCGCCACGGCAGACGAGCGGAGCGAGGATTGGCGGAACGCCGGCTTCGGCATCTACGTCCACTGGCCGTTCTGCCTCGCCAAGTGCCCTATTGCGACTTCAACAGCCACGTCGCGGCAGCGATCGACCAGGACGCCTGGCGCGCGGCACTGGTGGCCGGCCTCGCCCGCAGCGCAGCCGAGGTGCCGGGCCGCACCGTCGATACCGTCTTTTTCGGCGGTGGCACCCCCAGCCTGATGCCGCCCGCCACCGTCTCGGCGGTAATCGAGGCCATCGCCCGGCACTGGGCCCTGGCCCCCGATGCCGAGATCACGCTCGAGGCCAACCCGACCTCGGTCGAGGCGGCGCGCTTCGCCGGTTTCGCCGCCGCCGGCGTCAACCGCGTTTCGGTGGGCGTGCAGGCGCTGAACGATGCCGACCTCAAGGCGCTGGGCCGCATGCACGACGTGGCCGAGGCGCTGGCGGCGGTCGACCTTGCGCGCCGGCACTTTGCCCGGGTCAGCTTCGACTTGATCTATACCCGCCAGCACCAGACCCTTGCCGCCTGGCAGGCCGAACTTTCCCGCGCCCTCGGCCTCGGCCCCGACCACCTGTCGCTCTACCAGCTCACCATCGAGCCCGGCACCCGCTTCGGCGAGATGCATGCCCGCGGCCGGCTGCGCGGCCTGCCCGGCGACGGGCTCGCCGCCGATCTCTACGCCCTGACCCAGGAGTTGTGCGGCGCCGCCGGGCTGCCCGCCTATGAAGTGTCGAACCATGCCCGCGCGGGCGCCGAGGGTCGCCACAACCTGATCTACTGGCGCTATGGCGACTATGCCGGCATCGGCCCCGGCGCCCATGGCCGCCTCACCCGCGGCGGCACCCGGCTGGCCACCGAGGAGACCCGCGCCCCCGCCGCCTGGCTGGCGGCCGGCACCGGCACCCGTGCCGCCGAAACCCCGCTCTCGTCGGCCGAGCAGGCCGAGGAATACCTCTTGATGTCGCTGCGGCTCGCCGAGGGCACCGACCTCGACCGCCACGCCGCGCTTGGCGGGCATATCGACCCAGGCACGCTGGCCCGCCTGACCGCCGATGGCTGGCTCGCCCTGAACGGCAACCGCCTGATCGCCACCGAAACCGGCCGCCCGGTGCTGAACCGCCTTCTGCGCGAGTTGACCCCTTGAGCCGCGCCCGGGCCGAGCCGCTCGGGCCCCTCTACCCCCGGCTCTGGACCGCCAGCGCCATCTCCAATCTCGGCGACGGTGTCGCCGCCGTGGCCTGGCCCTGGCTCGCCTCGCTCTTGACCCGCGATCCGATGCTGATCGCCGCCGTGGCGATCGCGCTGCGACTGCCCTGGCTTCTGGTGTCGCTGCCGGCCGGGGTCATCACCGACCGGCTCGACCGGCGCCGTCTGGTGCTCGCCATGGACATCTTCCGCGGCGCCCTGCTGACGCTTCTGGCCATCTGGATCGCCGCCGGCGCGCCCTATCCGCCCGCCGGCGGGGCGCTGGCCGAGGTGCCGGGGCTTCTGCCGTTCATGATCGTCGCCGCCTTCGTTGCCGGCTGCGCCGAGGTGCTACGCGACAACGCCGCCCAGACCCTGATGCCGGCACTGGTGCCGAAATCCCGTCTCGAGGACGCCAACGGCCGGATGTGGAGCGCCGAGGTGCTGATGAACGCGCTGATCGGTCCGCCGCTCGCCGGGTTCCTGATCGCCGCGGCGCTGCCCCTGGCGTTCTTCCTCGACGCCGCCACATTCCTGATCTCGGCAGCGCTGATCCTGACCATCCGCGGCAGCTTTCGCGCCCCGCCCCGCGACCGGCGGCACTGGCTGGTCGAGCTGAAGGAAGGCGCCGCCTATCTCTGGCACCGGCCGCTGCTCCGCCGGCTGGCGCTGGCGCTCGGCTGCCTCAACGCCGCCCACAGCGCGGTGCTCGTGTCGCTGGTCCTCTTCGCGCAGGAGGCGCTGGGCCTCAGCCCCGCCGCCTATGGCGCCATGCTGACCGGCGAGGCGCTGGGCGGCATCCTCGGTGGCCTGTTCGCCGGCCGGGTCGCCCGTGCCCTCGGCCCGGGCACGGCGCTGCGCGTGGTGCTGCTCCTGTCGGTGGCGCAGTACCTGGTGATCGGGCTCGCCGCCAGCCCGGCGCCGGTCTGGGCAGTACTGGTCGTGGGCTCGGCAGCGGGCATGCTGTGGAACAGCATCACCGTGTCGCTGCGGCAGCGGATGATCCCCGACGCGCTGCTCGGCCGGGTCAACAGCGTCTACCGTTTCTTCGGCTGGGGCATGATGCCGGTGGGCATGCTGGCGGGCGCCGCCTCGGTCAGGCTGGCCGAAACGATGCTCGCCCGCGAAGCCGCCCTCCGGGTGCCGTTCCTGCTGGCGGCGCTGGCAACCGTGGTGCTGGCCGCGGCGGTCTGGCGCGGGCTGTCGAATGCGCGCCTAACGGCGGCCTGCCAATAGGATCGACTGCATGGGCGGCCGGCTGACCCGCCCCGGGCGCGGCGCTCAGGTGTCGTTCAGCCAGGCCACCAGCGGGCCGATCTGTTCCGGGGCGTTCAGCGTCGGCGTGTGGCCGACACCTTCGAATTCAATGCACTCGGCATGCGGCAGGGAATTGAGCATCCTGTCACGAAGCCGTTCGGGCAGAAAGTCGGACTCGGTGCCGCGAAGGATCAGGACCGGACACTCGATCTTCTCCCAATACCGCCACAGGTTGAAGTGGACGGTCAGCCAGAACTTGCTGAAATTCTGCATGATATCGGGATCGAATGCGAGGATGTATCCGTCCTCCACCTCGATGGAACTGGTGACCGCCATGCGCTTCCAGTCCGCGTTTGTCATCGGCCCGAACGGCGCCAGCGTTATGCGCAGGGCTGCCTCAAGCGCGGCAAGATCGGGGAAATGGCTGCGGTTGCCCAGATAGCTGGTGACCCGCATCAGCGCGGATGTCGGGATCGTCGGGGCGACGTCGTTGATCACCAGCCGCCGGATCGGCGAATTCGGTATCCCGGCCAGGGCCATCCCCATCAGCCCGCCGAGCGAGGTGCCGACCCAGTCGTAGCGTTCCGCGCCAATGCGGGCCGCCAGCACCGTCAGGTCGAGATTGTATTGCAGCAGGTGGTATTCCGAGGCGTGGCTGAGCCATTCGCTCCGGCCGCGACCCGGCAGATCGGGGCAGACCACGCGGCGGTCCTGCGACAGCACGCGGGCCAGCGGATCGAAATCGTGCGAATTTCGGGTGAGCCCGTGGACGCAAAAGACCACGTCGTCCGAGCCGGGATCGCCCCAATCGCGATAGGCAACCCTGTGGTACCCGTAGCGGCCGATGCTCAGGATCGATCGGTCGCTGACCGGGTCTTCGCTCGACGTGTCCTTCATTCCTCTCCCGTCATGATCGCGTCGTCGCGCAATCGCGTGCTCAGGTCCCGTTTCGCCAGTTCCGCGCCAAAGCGCAGGCGGATGAACGGGTTACGTGTATATCTCACCGAGCGGCGATAGAAGCGCTTTTCCAGGTCTGCGATCATGTCGGACCAGTCGCCTTCGAGGTCCAGCGCAAGCGAGAAACCGTCGTACCAGGTGACCATGTCGACCTTGTGGCCGAGTGTAGCGCAGAGGTCCTCGACCCGGTCCCGAATGGCATCGACATGCGCCAGTTCGGTGACCCGGTAGCCGCGCAGATTGACGGCCAGGCGGCCGTCGCCGTCAAAGCCGATCCGCGCCGCGGCCGGGGCGTCGAGGATATCCGCCCGCATCCCCATCGGCGCGGGCCGGAAGATGCGCGGGTCCATTTCGGCGGGATCGTCGATGAGCGGTTCGAAATCCATGTTGGCGAGGATGTCCCGCTCGATGTCGATGCCCGGCGCCACCTCGACCAGGGTCAGCCCGTCAGGGCCGCCGGCGAAGACGCAGCGTTCGGTGACGTAAAGCACCGGCTGGCCGGTGGCGGCGGCGAACTCGCCCGAGAAGGTGACCTGCTCGACCTCGCGCACGAACTTCCGCACCCGGCCTTCCTGCACGATACGCAGCCTGCCGTCCTCGACGGAAACCTTGAGGCCCGCCGCGGTGAAGGTTCCGGCCAGCACCAGCCTGGAGGCGTTCTGCGAGATGTTGATGAAACCGCCGGCGCCGGCAAAGCGCGGGCCGAATTTCGAGACGTTGACGTTGCCCCTCGCATCGGTCTGGGCCATGCCGAGGCAGGCCATGTCGATGCCGCCACCGTCGTAAAAGTCGAACTGCATCGACTGCTGGATGATGGCGTCGGGGTTGAGCGCCGCGCCAAAGTCGAGCCCGCCCTGGGGCATGCCGCCGATCACGCCCGGTTCGGCGGTTAGCGTCACCTCGTCGAGGAAATTCTCTTCCGCCGCGACCGCGGCGACGCCCTCCGGCATGCCGATCCCGAGATTGACGACCCCGCCCACCGGCAGTTCGAGCGCGGCACGGCGGGCGATGATCTTGCGCTCGTCGAGCGGCTGCGGGGCGCGGCTGTCGATGGGAACGCGCAGTTCGCCCGAGAAGGCGTGGTTGTAGGGCGTGGCATAGGTCTGGGCGTGGTTCTCCGGGCGCGACACCACCACGCAGTCGACCAGCGCCCCGGGGATCAGCACCCGCTTCGGGGCCAGCGAGCCGGAGACCGCCACCCGCTCCACCTGGACGATGACCACGCCGTCGGAATTGTGCGCCGCCATCGCGGCGGAGGTGGCATCGAGCTTCAGCGCCTCGCGCTCCATCGTCGCGTTGCCGCGCGGATCGGCGGTGGTGGCGCGCAGGAAGGCCACGTCGATGGGAAAGGTCTTGTAGAACAGCCACTCCTGCCCGTCGATCACGTCCAGCCGGATGATGTCCTCGGTGGTGCGCTCGTTGATCCGGCCGCCCTGGAGCCGCGGATCGACGAAGGTGCAAAGCCCGACCCGGCTGTGCATGCCCGGCTTGCCGCCGGCGATCTCGCGGTAGAGCTGCGAGACGATGCCGAGCGGCAGATTGTAGGCCTCGATGCGGTTCTCCACCGCCATTTTCGCCAGTTTCGGAACCAGCGACCAATGTCCGCCGATGCCGCGCTTCACCAGCCCCTCGTGGGCCAGCCGGTTCAGCCCGCGGTCCCTGCCGTCGCCGGGGGCGGCGGCGAAGACCAGCGTCAGGTCGCGCGGATGCCCGGTTTCGAGGAAGCGCCTTTCGAGCGCGATCAGAAGCTCGTCGGGCGTGCCGACGCCGACGAAGCCGGAAATGCAGACAGTGTCGCCGTCGCGGATCACCGAGACGGCATCGGCGGCGGAGACGGTCTTGTCCTGCATCGCGGCCCCCTACGGATACGCTGCGACGCAGCGCAGGCGGGCGGGCGTGCCGACCTCGTCCGAGCGGCCCGGATCTTGTGGCCGCGCCGGGATCATTGCCGCGCGCTCAGCCAGTTGAACACGCCCTCGCCGACGATGCCCTGGCTCTTGCCGCTGACATAGACGCCCACGTGCCCGCCCGGCAGCGGCAGCTCGGTATAGTCCTTGGTGGCGACATGATCCTTCAGCGCCGTCGAGCAGGGCGGCGGGATGATATGGTCCTGCAGCGCGTAGACATTGAGGACCGGCATGGTCAGGTTCGCCAGATCGACCTTGCGGCCGTTCATCTCGATCTCGCCCTTCACCAGCTTGTTGTGCTTGTAGAAGTCGACCAGCCATTGCCGGGCGGCGGCACCGGGATGATGCGGACGGTCGGCCAGCCACTTCTCCATGCGCAGGAAGTTCAGAAGCTTCTTGTCGTCCCGCGTCGCGTCCAGAAGGTCGAGGTTGTACTTCGTCATCGTCCTGACCGGCGTCATCATCTGGAACACCGAGGCCATGATCTCGCCCGGCAGGTTGCCGAAGGCGGCGATCAGGCCGTCGATGTCGTCCTCGCCCAGGTTGCGGGTCCAGAGGTTGATGAAGCCGTGGGTCGGATCGGCGTCGGTCTGGTCGCCGTGGAAGTCGATCGGGGTGATCGTCAGGATGAGGTTGCGGACCTTCTCCGGGTGCAGCGCTGCATAGAGCGTGCAGAAGGTTCCGCCCTCGCAGATGCCCAGAAGCGTGACCTTGTCGACCCCATGGGCCTTGCAGACATGCTCCACGCAATCGTCGAGGAACCAGTCGACATAGTCGTCGATCTTCAGGTTCTGGTCCGCCCGCGACGGGTGGCCCCAGTCGACCACGTAGAGGTCGACACCGCGGCCCAGAAGATTGCGGACCAGCGAGCGGTCCTCCTGCAGATCGGCCATCGTATAGCGGCCGATCAGGCCGTAGACGATGATGACCGGGCCGGTGGTCGGCTTGGCGCCGCCCTGGGGGGCGTAGTGGTGCAGGCTGACCTTGTCGACCCGGAGCACCTCGTCCTTGGGAGAGGCGCCGACGTCGACGTCCTGGTCCCTGATCCGGCTCAGCGCTTCGGCGGACCGGGCGAAGCCGGCACCGAGTTCCAGCATCTCGCGGACCAGCGCGTCGGGGCGCAGCACATCCTCAGTCATTCTTGACCTCCGTCTTGCGGCGCCGGGCGGGGCGTTGGGGGCGTGGCTTCGGGGCCTTGATCGCGGCCAGGTCGCGTTCGAGGGCGCGGACCTTGTGGCGCAGGTCGTAGACGATGCGATGCAGGTCGTCGATTTCCGTCCTTGTCGGCATCGAGTGGGTCTCGCACCAGACCTCGACCAGCTCACGTTCCCTGATCCGATAGTCGACCCCGGCGCGCAGAAGGCGCCGCTGCGCATCAAGAAAGTCGCTGGTCCGCTGGGTGTTGATCAGCTCCTCGTTGGCGATCTCCAGCCAGCGGTCGAGCACCTCGCGGGGGTTCTTCCTGAAGGCATCGCGGTCGGATACCACCTCGCGGCTGAACCGCTCGAAGGCACGCTGCCATGCGGCGGCAGTGACCGCACGGTAGGCAGCCGAAGCCTCGCGCAGCGCGAACCATTCCGATGACGCCTTCAGGACCCGCCGCTCAAGCGTTCCGATGTCGGCGAATTCCGGCCCCTCCACCAGGCGCTGAATCGCCTGGTTCACCTCGTCCGAGCCGGCATATAGGAACTGGCCAGGGTCCAGCATGTGCCGCAGGGTCTCGCTGGCGATGCCTTCGCCCGTCGAATCGCTGGCCCCCGGAAACAGCCGCGTCGAGGCGTCGAGCCAGTCGCGGAACTGGCGCTGCGCCAGATCCCAGCTCTCCTGTGCCTGCACCGCCGCCGCCGACAGGTCGCCGCCGCCCAGCATTGCCTTCCACTGGTCCATCAGTGGCGCCTGCGCCCTCAGGAACTGCTTCTGGCCTTCGATCCAGGCGTCGAGCATCGGGTTGCCGGTGTTATCGGCCATCACAGCGCCTTCCCGTAGATCTCGAGCGCTGCCTCGTAGGTCATCTCGCGCGGGTTGTTGACCAGCAGCCGGGTCTGCTTCATCGCGTCCTCGGCCAGCCTCGGCAGGTTGTTGTGGCTGACGCCGACCTCGGCAAGGCGCGTCTGCATGCCCAGGGCGGGGCCGAGTTCCATGAAGCCCCGGACCATGCCGTCGACCATCCTGCCCGCCGGCTGGCCGGCGAGCTCGGGGAAGATGATCGGCGCGATCTCGGCGTAGAGCGCCTCGGCCTCGGGCGCGTTGAATTCCAGCACGTAAGGCAGGACCAGCGCATTCGACAGCCCGTGCGGGACGTGAAAGTGCCCGCCGAGCGGATAGGCCAGCGCATGCACCGCGGCGACCGGGGCATTGGCGAAGGCCATGCCGGCCAGCATCGAGCCGAGCAGCATCGCGCCACGCGCATCCCTGTCTTGGGGCGTGTGGCAGGCCTTGCGGATGTTGCCGCCGAGAAGCTCCAGCGCCTGACGGGCGAGACAGTCCGAGACCACGTTCTTCTTGTGCCTCGACGTATAGGCCTCGATCGCGTGCACCATGGCGTCAATCCCGGTCGCCGCGGTCACCGCCGCGGGCAGGCCCACGGTCAGCTCGGCGTCGAGGATCGCCCAGTCGGGCAGCAGCTGCGGCGCCACCACCCCCTTCTTTTCCGATGTGGGCGTGGTGACGATGGAGATCGGCGTCACCTCCGACCCGGTGCCCGCGGTGGTCGGCGAGAGCACCAGCGGCAGCCTGTCGCCCTTGACCAGGCCGATCCCGTACATCTCGTCGATCTTCTGGCTCGACCTGACCAGCACCGCGATCAGCTTGGCAGTGTCGAGCGACGAGCCGCCCCCGACCGAGACGACGCCGTCGATCCCCTCCGCCCGGGCCTGCGCGACCGCATCAAGGATCACCGTCTCCGGCGGGTCGGCCTGCACGTCCGAGAAGGTCCAGACCTCGACGCCCGCCGCCTTCAGCCCGTCGAGCGCGGCCTCGGCGAGCCCGAGCTTCAGGATCATCGCATCGGTCACGAAGGCCACCTTCCGGCAGCCCATGCCCGCCATGATCTCGCCGATCTTCGCGGTGGCGCCGACCTCGCAGAGGACCGAGCGCGTGGTCTGGAAGCTGAACGGTTTCATGGCAGTGCCCCTTCTCGACCCGCCCGGATCACCGGGCACTTTGCAGTCCCGCCGATCCCCTGACTTCAGTTCGCGCCGGACAGCGGCGAGACAAGGTTCCCAAGCTTGGCGGTCAGTTTCATGTTTTCGGAGTAGTCGACCGGGCAGTCGATGATCGACACGGTACCGTCGCCGAGCGCCTCTTTCAGGGTCGGCAGCAGGTCTTCGGTCTTCTCGACACGATAGCCCCTGGCGCCGAAGCTCTCGGCGTATTTGACGAAATCGGGATTGCCGAAGGAGATGCCGGTGGACCGGTTGAAATGCCTCAGCTGGTGCCACTCGATCAGCCCGTACTTGGAGTCGGTGAAGATCAGCACCACCAGGTCCAGCTTCATCCTCAGCGCGGTCTCGATCTCCTGGCTGTTCATCATGAACCCGGCATCGCCGCAGACCGCCACTGCCTTGCGGTCCGGATAGGCGACCTTGGCTGCGATGGCGCCGGGCAGAGAAATGCCCATGGCGGCGAAGCCGTTCGAGATGATGCAGGTGTTGGGCGCCTCGGCGCGGTACATGCGCGCGATCCACATCTTGTGGGCACCGACGTCGGAGATGACGATGTCCTCCTTGTCGAGCGCCTGGCGCAGGTCCCAGATGATCTTTTGCGGCTTCACCGGGAAGGCGACGTCGTCGCGGTACTCGCCGATCTCCTTCTTGATGACCTCGGACAGCTTGTGCACCGGGGCATCGGCGCGCCGGCGCACCTTGGCGGCGATGCGCTCCAGCGAGTCCGAGATCTGGCCGACCACCCCGGCCTCGAGAATGTAGTGCTGGTCGACTTCCGCCGGGCTCTCGTCGATATGGATGATGCGCTTGTCGCGGCCGGGGTTCCACAGCCGCGGGTGGTACTCGACCATGTCGACGCCGACGCAGATCACCAGGTCGGCCTCGTCGAAGCCGAAGGCGACGTAGTCATGCGCCTGAAGGCCGATGGCCCCCAGGCACAGCGGGTGGCTGAACGGGATCACGCCCTTGGCCATGAAGGTCGTCGCCACCGGGACGTTGAGCTTTTCGGCGAAGTCGACCAGCGCCTCGGAGGCGTTCTCGCGGATCACGCCGTTGCCGGCCATGATCACCGGCGACTTGGCGGTGTTGATGATCTCGGCCACCTGCGCGCATTTCCCGGCCGGCGCCGTGGGGGTGACCGGATACTGCACGCGCAGCGGCGCCAGGTCGCCCGCATCGGCGCCGGCGATATTCTCGGGAAAGTCGATGAAGCTGCAGCCGGGTTTCTCGGTCTGGGCGATCTTGAAGGCCTTGCGGACCACCTCGGGAATGATCTCCGGCGCCCGGATCTGGGTCGAGTACTTCGAGATCGGGTCGAACAGGTTGACCAGATCGAGGATCTGATGGCTCTCCTTGTGCATCCGCGTGGTCGCGCCCTGGCCGGCGATCGCCACCACCGGCGCCCGGTCCATGTTGGCGTCGGCCACCCCGGTGACCAGGTTGGTGGCGCCCGGCCCCAGGGTCGAGAGGCAGACGCCGGCCCTTCCGGTCAGCCGGCCGTAGACATCGGCGATGAAGGCCGCGCCCTGTTCGTGCCGCGTGGCCACGAATTCGATCGGGCTGTCGATCAGCGCGTCGAGCATGTCGATATTCTCCTCGCCGGGGACGCCGAAGATGTACTCGACCCCCTCGTTCTCGAGGCACTTGACCAGCAATTCACCGCCCTTCATGGGTGATCTCCCGTCTCTTTGACATTTGCATCGGTGCCACTTGCACCGTGATGACTTGGATGCGCCGGTTCAGGACCGGTCCCCATGCGGCGCCACCGCCGGCGCCCGGCGGGCACATGGCCGAGGGGGCGTTGCCGCCCTCCCGGGGTGGTGCGCCGTCGCCCGGTTCATTGCGACAGCGCCGTGGGCTCGCTGGCCCCGCGCTGCTCGTTCTGCAGCCTGTGCAGGTGGGCGATGAAGTAGCGCATGTGGGCATTGTCCACGGTTCGCTGCGCGGCCGCCTTCCAGGCGTCGTGGGCGGCGGCGTAGTTCGGAAAGATCCCCACGATGTCGATCTCTTCAACGTTGCGGAACGTGGTGCCCTTGGGGTCCACCAGTTCACCGCCGAAGACGAGGTGCAGTCGATTGGCCATGCGGATTTGCTCCCTTGGGTCAGGCTGCTTTTGCGAGGTTTCTCAGGACGTAGTGGAGGACGCCGCCGTTCTCGATGTATTCGATCTCGACGGCGGTATCGATGCGGCACTTGAGGGTGATGGTGCGGGT
>JBNKWA010000094.1:0-39558 GCA_050299555.1 Paracoccaceae bacterium
CCAGCGGCGACTTGCACAGCCGGTCATAGATCAGCCAGGCCGCGGCCAGCGAGGCGAGCGAGGCGGCGATCGCCGCCGCCACCGGGGCATCCCAGACCTCCGGGTCGATCAGGAACAGCTCGGCCCCCGCATAATAGACGATGCACAGCATCGCAAAGCCCGACAGCCAGGTCGAATAGCTCTCCCACTTGAACCAGGTCAGGTGCTCGGGCAGCGCCTCGGGCGCCACCAGGTATTTCTCGATATGGTAGAAGCCGCCGCCATGGACCTGCCACTCCTCGCCATCGGCGCCCGAGGCCAGGCTGCGGTCGCGGCGCAGACCCAGATCCAGCGCGATGAAATAGAACGACGAGCCGATCCAGGCGATGCCGGTGACCACGTGCAGCCAGCGCACCGCAAAGGCCAGCCAGTCCCAGATCACCGGATACGCGTCCATGCCCTGCCCCCCGACACCGTCTGATGCACCGCAACACTCGCCAAAAACCGTTTGAACTTCAAATCCAAACTCGGGAGAACTGGGACGCCGAGGGAGATCACCGATGCCGCCACGCTATCCCCGCGACATGAGGGGCTACGGTCCGAACCCGCCCGACGCGGGCTGGCCCGGCGGGGCCCATGTGGCGGTGCAATTCGTCGTCAACTACGAGGAAGGCGGCGAGAACTGCCTCCTGCATGGCGATCCCATGTCCGAGGCGTTCCTGAGCGAGATCGTCGGCGCCGCCAACTGGCCCGGCCAGCGCCACTGGAACATGGAATCGATCTACGAATACGGCGCCCGCGCCGGGTTCTGGCGCCTGCACCGGATCTTCACCGGCGCCGGGGTGCCGGTGACCGTCTATGGCGTCGCCACCGCGCTGGCCCGCTCGCCCGGGCAGGTGGCGGCGATGACGGCGGCGGGCTGGGAAATCGCCACCCACGGGCTGAAATGGATCGAGTACAAGGACTGCCCCGAGGCCGAGGAGCGCGCCCACCTGGCCGAGGCGATCCGGCTGCACACCGAGGTGACCGGCGCCCGCCCGCTTGGCTACTATCTCGGCCGCGCCTCGATCGACACGGTGCGGATCGGGGCCGAGGAAGGCGGCTTCGAATACCTCTCGGATGTCTATGACGACGACCTGCCCTACTGGCGGGTCTTCGGCGGCCGGCCGCAGCTGATGATCCCCTATACGCTCGACGCCAACGACATGCGCTTTGCGACGCCGCAGGGGTTCAACTCCGGCGACCAGTTCTTCGCCTATCTGCGCGACAGCTTCGACATGCTGGCCGAGGAAGGCGCGGCCGGGCGGCCGACGATGATGAGTGTCGGGCTGCATTGCCGGCTGGCTGGCCGGCCGGGGCGCGCCCTGGCGCTGAAGCGCTTCATTGCCCATGTCCAGGCCAGCGGCCGCGGCTGGATCGCGCGGCGCATCGACATCGCCCGGCACTGGGCGGCGCGGCACCCCTACCGGGCGCCGGCGCTTGTTCCCTCGGCGATGGACCGCGACGCCTTCGTCGCGGCCTTCGGCGGCGTCTTCGAGCACTCGCCCTGGATCGCCGAGCGGGCCCACGCGCTGGAGCTCGGCCCCGCCCATGACAGCGCCACGGGGCTGCACAGCGCGCTGGCGCGGATGTTCCGCGCCGCCACCGAGGCCGAGCGGCTCGGGGTGCTGACGGCGCATCCCGACCTCGCCGGCAAGCTCGCCGCCGCCCGGCGGCTGACGGCGGACTCCACCGCCGAGCAGGCCGGCGCCGGGCTCGACGCGCTGACCGACGCCGAACGGGCGCGGTTCGCCGCGCTCAACGACGGCTATACGGCCAAGTTCGGCTTTCCCTTCATCATCGCGGTCAGGGGCCTCGACAAGGCCGCGATCCTTGGTGCCTTCGAGGCCCGGATCGGCAACGACCGCGATACCGAGTTCGCCACCGCCTGCGCCCAGGTGGAACGCATCGCGCTCTTGCGCCTGAACGAGAAGCTGCCGGCATGAACCGCACCTATTTCGCCGACTGGGGCGGGCTGCCGCCGCAGCAGAGTGTCATCGCCGGCCGGGCGGTCTTCACCGAGGCCTATGCCTTCATCCCGCGCCGGGTGCAGTCCGACATCACCGCCAGCCTGCTGCCCGGATGGGAGAAGACCCGCGCCTGGGTGCTGGCGCGGCCGCTGACCGGCTTCGCCGAGACCTTCGCCGAGCTCATTCTCGAGATGCAGCCCGGTGGCGGTTCGGTCACGCCCGAGCCCGATGCCGGCGCCGAGGGCGTGCTCTTCGTGCTCGCGGGCCGGTTGACGCTGACCCTGGCCGGCGCCGCCCACACCATGGCCCCGGGCGGCTTCGCCTACCTGCCGCCGGGGGCGGACTGGCAGGTCCGGGCCGATGGCGAACGCACCGTGATGGTCTGGGTGCGCAAGCGCTACGAGCCGGCTCCGGGGCTTGCCGCGCCCGATCCGGTCATCGCCAGCGACGCCGGGACCGAACCCTCGCCCATGCCCGACACCGACGGGCGCTGGTCGACCACCCGCTTCGTCGATCCCGCCGACCTGCGCCACGACATGCATGTCACCATCGTCAACCTCATGCCCGGGGCCGAGGTGCCGTTCACCGAGACCCACGTGATGGAGCACGGGCTGCTGGTGCTGCAGGGCATGGGCATTTACCGGCTCAACCGCGACTGGATCGAGGTCGAGGCCGGCGATTTCATGTGGCTCAGGGCGTTCTGCCCCCAGGGCTGCCATGCCAGCGGCTCGGAGCCCTTCCGCTACCTGCTCTACAAGGACGTCAACCGCCACCCGAGGCTGTGGCCGAGCTAGGCGTCCAACCACCTGGCCCCCGGTTCACACCCCCGGAAGCCCGGCGCTGCCGGCGCAAGCGGCCGCCGAGGCGGCCCCAAGGGGGCCCCGAGAAGGCCGCCCTTCCGAAGCGGAACGCCCCCGATCTAGAACAGCACGTTGGCGCCGGTCAGGTCTCCGGCATCGGTGTCGAGGAACGTCACCGTCACGTCGTCGAAGCTCAGCACCGCATGCGCCCCCACCTGATCCACCGTCACCTCGCCGAAACTCGACGCCCCCGAGGTGATCAGCACATGGTCGAGACCGGCGTTGAAGCCCCTGACCGTGTCGTCGCCGTCGCCCGAGCCGAACCGGAACTCGTCATTGCCGGCATCGCCGGCAAGGTCGTCGTTGCCGCGCCCGCCGATGATGGTGTCGTTGCCCGAACCGCCGCGAAGGATGTCGTGCTGGCCGCCGCCGTCCAGCACATCGGCGCCGCCGCCACCGCGGATCAGGTCGTCGCCGCCATTGCCCAGCAGCGTGTCGTCGTTGCCGCCGCCAAGCAGCGTGTCGCTGCCGCCACCGCCGCGCAGCACGTCGCGGCCGACATTGCCGGCGAGAAGGTCGTTGCCGCCATTGCCCAGCAGCGTGTCGTTGCCGCTGCGGCCGAAGACGGTGTCGTCGTCGCCGCCGGCGCGCACGCTGTCATTGCCGCCGCCGGCATCGACGGTGTCATCGCCGTCCCGGGAAATGATCGTGTCATTGCCGCCAAAGCTGGCCACCTGGTCGGTCCCGTCCGAGGCGATGACCTGGTCCGGCCCGCCCCAGATCAGGTCGATCGCCCCCTCGAAGTCGTCGTTGTCCAGCAGCGTGACGAAGGTTGCCACGTTGACGTTGGCATCGGTGACCGTCAGCACAAGCGCGCCGTCCTGATAGTATCGCCAACCATCAAGCGTGCCGGTCATGTCCTCTATTGTGGCGCCCAGAACGAAGTTGCCAAGAAACACCACGCGAAAGTTGTTTCCGTCCACCACAACCCGGTTCGAATTTGCGGACGTCACGTCTCCGGTATCGAAATTCGGCGGCAGCAGCGGCCCCGGAACGAAAACACGTACATTGGCCATCGGACAAATTCCCCCTCACCCCTTGCCCAAAATATGGGCAAAGACTGGCGCCGGGGTGCCGTTATGTCAACCGGTGGGCCGGCTCAGCAGCCCCTGGCGTTGACGTAGACGGCGTAGAGCGACGTGGTTGCGGTGATGAACAGGCGGTTCTTCTTGATACCGCCGAAGCAGAGGTTCGACACCACTTCGGGGATGGCGATCTTGCCGATCAGGGTGCCGTCGGTGGCGAAGACGTGCACCCCGTCGGCGGCCGAGGACCAGATCCGCCCCTCGGTATCGACGCGGAAGCCGTCGAACAGTCCCGCCTCGCAGGTGGCGAAATGCTTGCCCTTGCCAAGGCCCTTGCCGTTCTTCTTCACCGGATAGCTGCGGATCTTCGGGGCGCAGGTCTTGTCGTGGGTGAAACCGGTGTCGGCAATGTAAAGCAGGCTCTCGTCGGGCGAAAACGCCAGCCCGTTGGGCTTGACCAGGTCGTCGGCCACCATGGTCACGGCGCCGGTGCCGGGATCGATGCGGTAGACATAGCTGCCGCCGATCTCGCTTTCGGCCTTGTCGCCCTCGTACTCGCTGTCGATGCCATAGGTGGGATCGGTGAACCAGACGCTGCCGTCGGACTTCACCACCACGTCGTTGGGCGAGTTGAAGCGCTTGCCCTGAAAGCTGTCGGCCAGCACCTCGCGCCGGCCGTCAAAGCCGATGCGGCTGATGCAGCGGCCGCGATGCTCGCAGGCCACCAGCCGGCCCTCGGGGTCGACCGTGTGGCCGTTCTGGTTGCGCGCCGGCTGCTCCAGCGTCGCGGTCAGGCCGGTGATCTCGTCCCAGCGCATCACCCGGTCGTTGGGGATGTCGGACCAGACCAGATAGCGCCCGGCCGCAAGATAGGCCGGCCCCTCGGACCAGCGCGCGCCGGTCCACAGCTTGTCGATATGGACGTTGCCATGGACCAGCTTCTCGAAGCGCGGGTCGATGATCTGAAAGCACGGATCGAGCATCGCCTTGTCCCTCCTCGTTGTCTTCCGCGGGGTCTTGCTGCCCCGCGATCCGGCGCATCATGGGGCGGCGGCGCACGAGTTGCACGATGATTTTCTTGCCTTCGGACAGATGATGGCAACAGATGCTGCCGCATGACCCGCCGCGCCCTTCCCTATCTTCTGACCGTGGCCGCCGTCCTCGTCATGGCGGCGGTGCTTCTGTCCATGGGACGGGTACCGATCTGCACCTGCGGCACGGTCAAGCTGTGGCACGGCGTCACCATGAGCGCCGAGAACTCGCAGCACCTGAGCGACTGGTACACGCCCTCGCACGTCATCCACGGCTTCATCTTCTTCGGCCTGACCTGGCTGGTGGCGCGGCGGCTGGCGCTGGGCTGGCGCCTGCTGGCGGCGACCGTGGTCGAGGCGGCATGGGAGATCGCCGAGAACACCAATGCGGTGATCGACCGCTACCGCGAGGTGACGATCTCGCTGGATTACTACGGCGACAGCGTCATCAACTCGATGTCGGACGTGCTGGCGATGATGGTGGGGTTCTGGCTGGCCGGGCGGCTGCCGGTCTGGCTGACCGTGGCCATCGCGCTGGGGCTGGAGCTTGGCGTCGGGTACATGATCCGCGACGGGCTGGCGCTCAACGTGTTGATGCTGGTCTGGCCGATGGATTGGGTGGTTCAGTGGCAGGGCGGCGCCGGCGGCTGACACTCGGGTGACCGCGCGGTTGCGGGCGATTGCGGACGGTTGCGGACGGTTGCGGGGGCGGCGGGCGAAATGGCGCGCCGCCCCCGGTGTTCCGGCATCAGAACTCGCCGAGGATCCGCTGGATGTGCCCGCGCAGCACCGAGCTCGACGCGCTGTCGTCATCGGAGTTTCCGAAGAACGAGCGGATCTGCACCGCCTGCGATCGGGTGATGGTGTCCAGGTCGGCATTCGGCACCAGGCGCTGGACTTCCCAGCGGACATTGGCGGGAAGGTCGTTCGCGGTGACCTGGGCGAAGGCGGAACCGGCGGTGGCAACGGCCAGCGCGGCGGTGATGAGCAGGGTCTTCATTTTGGATGTCCTTCCATTCGGATCAGGTAGGTCCCGGGAGCGTCATTGCTCCGGCCTGAAACAGATGGTGCGCTTGGTACATTTTTTGTACTGGCAGACCGATCACTCATGATCACGGCCCCGTGGGGCCCCGGCGCCCGCCTATTGGGCAAGGGCCGTCACCCCTGCGGGCGCCTTGCCCCGCAAGGGACCCTGCCTCGCCTCGGTGGCTCGATCTGGGGGTGCTGGTGGCCCACGAGGTCGCGTCAGCGCGCCACGCGGAGGCGACCCGGATTCCCCGGGTCTGGCGGATGGATCGGGTGGTCAGTGGCAGCTCGCGCCGGCGGCCGGCGCTGCGGGGGGCGGCAGGCGAAAGGACCTGCCACCCCGTTCTTCAGGCATCGGATCAGGAGATCATGCCGAGGGCACGCTCGATCTGCGCGCGCAGGACCGGGGTCGAGGTGCTGTCGCTGTCCGGGTCACCGAAGAGGGTGCGGATCCGCGCTGCCTGCGCCTTGGTGATGTGGCTCAGGTCGGCATTCGGCACCAGCCGCTGGACTTCCCAACGCACCTGGGCCGGAAGGTCGTTCGCGGTGATCATCGCAAAGGCGGAACCGGCGGTCGCCATGGCGATGGCGGTCGTAACCAAGAGGGCTTTCATGGTGGATTCCTTTCGCTCTTGTTGTGTTGCCGGGGCTTGTTGTCCGGCAATCCAGAGGTGGGCCCGCCGTCCCGGTTTTTGAAATGACGAAACGCTCGCGGGTTCTCACGGCGGCCGGACGTCGCTGCGAGATGACCCGACGTCAGCCGGGGACCGGCCGGCACGGAAGGTCTTGCCCGTCAGCAGATCGCCCGATTGCTGTCGCCAACGCCCCCGTGATGACCGGCGTGATCGGGTTTCAGGGCCTCACACGGACCTGACAATCGCTTCAGTCACAAAGGCGCCCGGGGGTGCCCCGGGGTACCTTCCCGCCTTCTCACGGGGTCAGGCCGGCACCGCCTCGAACAGCTCGCGCCAGCGATGGCAGGCGACCTCGTGGCCATCGCCGGTAGCTTCCAGCCTCGGCTCCTCGCTGCGGCAGCGGTCGACGGCATGCGGGCAGCGGGTGTTGAACTTGCAGCCCGGCGGCGGGTTGGTGGGGCTCGGGATCTCGCCGGTCAACTTCTGCGCCCCGCCGCGGTGGTCGGGGTCCAGCGACGGGATCGCCGACAACAGCGCCTTGGTGTACGGGTGCTTCGGTACCGCGAACAGCGCCCGGGTCGGCGCCGTCTCCACCAGCCGGCCGAGATACATCACCGCCACGTGGTCGCAGACATGGGCGACCACCGACAGGTCGTGGCTGATGAAAAGAAACGTCAGCCCCATCTCGCGCTGGATCGCCTTCAGCAGGTTCAGCACGTCGGCCTGGATCGACACGTCCAGCGCCGCGACGCTTTCGTCCGCCACCACGAAGCGCGGCCGCGACACCAGCGCCCGGGCGATCGAGATGCGCTGCCGCTGCCCGCCCGAAAACGCATGCGGATAGCGGCGCAGATGCTCCAGGTTCAGCCGGCACTTGCCGGCGATCTCGCGCACCCGCTCGTCGGTGGCCTCGCGGCCGGCGGTCAGCTTCAGCACCTCCAGCGGCTCGGCGATGATGTCGCGCACCGTCATGCGCGGGGAAAGCGCCGCATAGGGGTCCTGAAAGATCAGCTGCGCCCGGCTGCGATAGTCGCGCAGGCCGTCCTTGCCCAGCGTGGCGATGTCGTGGGCCACCTCGCCATCGTCATAGGCAATGGTGCCGCGGGTGATCGGCACCGCCCTCAGCAGCGCCCGGCCCAGCGTCGTCTTGCCCGACCCGCTTTCGCCCACCAGCCCGAAGAAGCTGCCCCGCGCGATGTCGAGGCTCACCCCCTCCACCGCCTTCACCGACTGGCGCGGCCCCAGCATGCCGCCACGAAGCTGGAAGTGCACCGCCAGGTCGCGCACCCGCATCAGCGTGGCGCCGCTCATGCCGCAGCCTCGCGCCGGTGCAGGTGGCAGGCGGCGCGATGGCCGGTGCCGGCCTCGAAGAACTCCGGCACCTGCCGGCGGCAGACATCGCCGATGATCTCGGGGCAGCGGGTATGAAAGACGCAGCCCGGCGGCCGCTCCAGCGGCGAGGGGATGTCGCCCGGCACCGGGGTCAGCGCCGCGTCCAGATCGTCCAGCCGCGGCAAGGCCGCGATCAGCCCGCGGGTGTAGGGATGCGCCGGCTCGCGGATCACCGCCCGGACCGGCCCCTGCTCCACCAGCCGGCCGAGATACATCACCGCCACCGTGTCGGCGGTCTGCGCCACCACGCCCAGGTCGTGGGTGATCAGGATCACCCCCATGCCGAACTCGGCCACCAGGTCCTTGATCAGCTCCAGCACCTGCGCCTGGATGGTCACGTCCAGCGCCGTCGTCGGCTCGTCGGCGATCAGCAGCTTCGGCTTGGTCGACAGCGCCATGGCGATCATCGCCCGCTGGCGCATGCCCCCCGACAACTCGAACGCGAACTGGTCGAAGCGCTTGCCGGCATCGGCGATGCCCACCCGCGCCAGCATCTCCACCGACAGCTCCCTGGCCGCCTTCTTCGACAGGTCGGTATGGATCTGAAGCTGCTCCACCATCTGCTTGCCGATGGTGATGGCGGGCGCGAAGCTGGCCATCGGCTCCTGGAAGATCATCGAGATCGCGCCGCCGCGGACCAGCTGCAACTCGCGCGACGACCGCAGGCCCATCACGTCCACCGGCCCCGAGGCGAGGTTCAGCACGATGCTCGAACCCTCGCCATAGCTGGCATTGCCGGCATTCAGCCGCATCAGCGCCTTGGCGGTCACCGACTTGCCCGACCCGCTCTCGCCCACCAGCCCCATCACCTGCCCCGGCTCGAGGCTGAACGACACGTCGTCCACCGCCGTCACCCGCCCCTCGTCGGTGCCGAAGCGCACGGTCAGGTTCCTCACCTCGATCAGGCTCATTTGTGATGTTCCGAATAGGGGTCGGCGGCGTCCCGCAACCCATCGCCGACAAAGACGAAGCTCAGCACCAGGGCGATGAAGAAGATGACCGGGATGAAATACCACTGATAGTTCAGCAGCACGTCGGCCTGGGTCACGTTCTGCAAGAGCGAGCCCAGCGAGTTCACCGGGTCCTTCAGCCCCAGCCCGATGAACGAAAGCGCCGTCTCGGCCCGGACCATGTAGGGAAACGAGATCATCAGATCGACGATGATGTAGCTGGTGAACGACGGCAGCAGGTGCCGCCGGATGACGTGCCCGGCCCCGGCCCCGGAAAGCTCCGCCGCCAGCACATAGTCCTGGTTGCGCTCGACCAGCAGATGGGTGCGGATACGCCGCGCCAGCGTCGGCCAGTTGATCAGCCCGATGACGATGGAGATGAAGAAGAACCGCGTCTCCGATGACCAGGTATCGGGAATGAAGGCGGCGATCGCCATGAACAGCGGGATCACCGGCACCGTGCGCACCGCGTCGGTGACAAGCTGGATCACCCCGTCGATGACGCCGCCGAAATAGCCCGCCACACCGCCGATGATCAGCGCCAGCACGAACGAGATCAGCACCCCCAGCGTGCCGACGGCCAGCGAGGTCCAGATCGCGTGCATGGTGCGCGAGAAGATGTCCTTGCCGCTGGCATCGGTGCCGAAGAGATGCACCTGCCCCTTGTCGACGCCGAACAGATGCGTCGTGAACGCGATGCCGCGGCTGTCGATGTCAAAGGCGCGCCCCGGCAGGTTCAGCGAAAATCGGCCAAAGCGGTATTCCCAGCCCTGCACGAACAGGTTGACATAGCGGCGGTCCTCGGTGTCGACCGTGGTGACCCAGCGGAAGTTGGTCTTGATCGACCGCTCGCGCTTCAGCCCATAGATGAACGGTCGCCACGAACAGCCTGAATCGTCACAGAAACGCGGGATCTGCGGGGCGCCGTTCAGATAGTCCCTGTCGGACCCCGCCACGGTCGGATTGTACGGCGACAGGAACGGCGCGAAGACCCCCATCAGGATGATGACGACCAGGCAGATCAGCGACACCATCGCCATGCGGTTCTTGCGGAACCGGGCCCAGATCAGCTGCCCCTGGGTGGCGGTGAAATAGCTCTCCTTGCGCTTCTGGTCGACACCCGGTGCCGCCGCGGTGGTCTCGGCCATGGCTCAGCCCCCCATCACGGACCGGCGCACCCGCGGGTCGAGGATCGCCAGCGCCACGTCGGTCAGGAAGTTCAGCGCCACGATCGAGGCGGTCAGCAGGAAGATGATCGCGCCGGCAAGCTGCTGGTCGTTGGACCGGGCCAGCGCCTCCAGCAAAAGCGCCCCCGCCTCGGTCAGGGTCATGATGACCGCGACGATGGGAAGTTCGTTGAAGACCCGGTTGAGGTCGAACCCCAGCGAGTTGACGATCGGCCCCAGCGCGTGGCGGGCCGGATAACGCCACAACAGGCGCCGGCCATACAGCCCCCGCGCCCGCGCCGCGGTGACGTAAAGCTTGCCACGTTCATCCAGCATCAGCGCCCGCACCGTCTGCAGCGCAAAGGCGGTCGCCGACCAGCCGAGGATGAACACCGGCAGCCAGGCATGGGAAAGGAAATCGCGGATCTTCGCCGCGTTCCATGGCGCATCGCGGAACTCGGGCGAGAACAGCCCGGTCAGGCTGTCGCCGAAATATACCGTCGAGACCAGCATGATGATCAGCGCCAGAAGGAAGTTCGGCAGCGCCAGCCCCAGATACGACACGAACCGCAGCGACCCGTTCAGCCAGGCATTGTTCGAGGCCGCCGACAGGATGCCCACCGGCACCGCGATCAGATAGGCCAGCCCCAGCGCCGTCAGGCAGATGCCCAGCGACAGGATGAACTTGTCGCCCAGCAGCCGGGCGATGTTCAGCCGCAGGATGCAGCTATCGCCGAACTCGCCGTGAAAGGCGTTCACGATCCAGCTTGCCCAGCGCGTGATGAACGGCTGGTCCAGCCCCAGCCGCACCCGTTCGGCCTCGATATCGGCCACCGAGATGCCGGAGCCTTGGGTGTTCTTGAACGCCAGGTAGCGCTCGGCGCAGTCGCCGGGCACCAGTTCCATCAGCGAGAACACGATCAGCGACACGATGATCAGCGTCACCACCGCCATGGCGGCGCGGATCGCGGTGAACTTGGCGAATTGCAGCATCCGGCGGTCAACCCCCTCCGGGTGTCAGGTCACACCAAAGCGGCCCGGTTTGTCCAGAAAAAGGGGCGGGCGACCGCTGCCGCCCGCCCCGATTGCCTGTCATCCGGTCACCCGGCCCTCATTCGCCGAAGTACCATTGCTGCGGACGGTACGGGAACGTCCGGTAGTACTCGTAGGACGCGGTCTTGAACTCGGGGAAGTTCTTCAGCGCGTTGCGGTGATAGATCGGGTCGGTGGACTGCACCGTGCCGATGAACAGCAGGTTCGAAACCAGCGCCTCGACCATCTTCTCGCCCAGCGCCGCCTGCTCGGGCGAGTTCGGCACCTGCGACTGGAAGGCGGTGACGTTGGCGGTCAGCTCCTTGGCCCAGTCCGGCGGCTCGACGCCGCTGGCACCACCTGAGTCGACCCACTCGGCCCACAGCATCGCCACGCGATGGCCGAAATAGTTCTCGTAGGGCGGCACCCAGAGCTCGTTGTTGCCCAGCACGATGGCCACCGGCTGGCCCTTCTCCCACATGCCCACGTCAAGCTGGTTCGACGACTGCGCCGAGCGGTACTCGTCCGGGGTGATCTCCTTGACCGCGGTCTGGATACCCACCTCGGACCAGTCCTGCGCCACCAGCTCCACCACCTGGCCGGCGATGCCCTGGGTCGAGAACTGCATGTTCAGCACGAATTTCGACCCGTCGGGCAACTCGCGGAAGCCGTCGCCATCCACGTCCTTCATGCCGGCCTCCTCGAGCCAGGCCTTGGCCTGCTCGGGGTCGTACTCGGTCATGTAGGTGGTCCACTTGGGATCGACCCAGTCGGGCTTGGGCGAAAAGCCGATATACTGCGCCGGCGTGCCCTCGCCGAAATAGGCGATCTCGTTCAATTCGCCCCTGTCGATGGCCACCGACATCGCCTGCCGGAACAGCACGTTGCCGAACACTTCGCGCTTGACCGGGTCCTCGCTGGTGACGTTGAACGAGAACGCGTGCATCGCCACCTTGGGCGCGATCTGGATCGTGTAGTCGCCGCTCTCCATGCCGTCCAGCATCACCGGCGCGTCGGAAAGCTGCAGCGACTGCGCCTTGTAGTCGACCTCGCCGTTGACCAGCTTCAACAGCCGCACCTGGTTGTCGTTGATGAACAGCTCGTCCTGCTCGTTGATGTAGGGCAGCTGGTTGCCGGCGGTGTCGACCATGAAGAAATACGGGTTCGCCACCAGCTTGCGGCCCTCGGTGTTCTCCGAGATCACCACAAAGCTCTCCAGCGTCGGCCGCGCATCGGCCGGCAGCCGGTCCAGCTTGTCGGGGTTCGACAGCATCGGCGTCGGCACGTCGGTCCAGTCCGAGGCCGGATAGTACGCCTTGACCGCGGCGATGCCGTTCTCGAAGCCGGCCTCGGTTGCCAGCGTGTCGGCATCCGGGTTCAGGTCGGGATGGTACTGGCCGATCAGGTGCTTGGGCTGGAATGCCTGCGCGAACGAGGTCGCGAAATGCGCCAGCAGGCCCGGCTTCGGCGCCGGCAGGATGAACTTGACCGTGGTCTCGTCAACAACCTCGGCCTTCATCGGCTCGCCGGCGACCAGCGAATAGTCCGGCGTCTTTTCCCAGACCTTCGAGTCGACCTGCAGGTTGTTGTACCAGAAGGCCACATCCTCGGCGGTGAACGGCGCGCCGTCCGACCACTTGTGCCCCTTGCGCAGATGGAAGGTCAGCTCGGTATAGTCGTCGTTCCATTCCCAGCTTTTCGCGACGTTCGGCACGATGGTCGCCAGATCGTCGGAATAGCGCACCAGGTTCACGTGGCGCACGGAAAGAAAGTCCGACGTACCCGCCTCGGTGGCGTTCGACAGCGCCCGGAAGGTGCCGCCATAGGTGCCGATCGAATCGTAGGGCACCACCACCAGCGGCTCTTCCGGCAGCCGCTCGGCCACCGGCGGCAGATCGGCCGGATTGCCGCGGATCCTGCTGTTCAGCGCCGCGATGTCGGGGTTCTCGGCAAACTCCATGGTGCAGCCGGCCGCAGCCTCGAACTCGGCCAGGTCATATTGCTCGGGATAGGCGCCGGGCGCCACGCCCTGCAAGTCGGCGACGGTGATCGCCGGACAGGCGGCAAGTGCCGCGCCGCCCGAGGCGATCATCGCAAACGCCGAGGCGAGCAGTCTTCTCATGCTGTGATCCTCACTGTTGCAATCAGGTGTTGTTATGGTCTTGCCGTGCCGGTTGGGCGGCGGCCGCCGCTGGGGGCCGGTTGCGACGGGCCGCGAACCCCGAACGATACCCGGCACCCGGATCGCTCCGCCCGCCCGATATTGTCCCGTCGCGCGTCATTGCCGCGTCAGCCCCCTCACACCGCCTAGGACAATAGCAGCCCGACGATGACAGTCACGTGATATTCGCGGCAGCGCCCCTCATGTGCACAATGATCAGGCCCAGGGCAGCGAGAAGGTCTTGACGTTTGTATAGCTTTTCATCGCTTCGAGAACGCCCTCCTTGGTGCCGTTCCCGGAGTCCTTGATGCCGCCGAAGGGCGACATCTCGATGCGATAGCCGGGCACCTCCCAGATGTTGACGGTGCCCACCTTCAGGCCGCGGATAAAGGCCTGCATGCGGCGGAAATCGTTGGTGCAGACGCCCGAGGACAGCCCGAAGGCGGTGCCGTTCGAGATCCGCATCACCTCGGCATCGTCGTCGGGCACCCGCACGATCGGCACGATGGGGCCAAAGGTCTCCTCCATCACCAGCGCGCACCGGTGCGGCACCCGATCCAGCGTGATCGGCGGCAACAGCGCGCCCTGCCGGCCGGGGTGATACAAGACCTCCGCCCCCGCCTCGGCCGCCATCTCCACCCGCCGCTCGAACAGCGCCGCCGCCTCGGGGCTGATGACGCAGCCAAGCTCGGTCGCGGGGTCCATCGGATCGCCGAAGCGCAGCCGCCTGGCGCGCTCCAGCACCATGGGCACGAAGCGGTCGGCGACGCGCTCCTGCACCAGGATGCGCTTGACCGCCGTGCAGCGCTGGCCGGAATTCTTCGTCGCCCCCGCCACCGCCAGGTCGGCCGCCCGCGCCAGATCGTCGTCCGACAAGTCGTTCAGCACGATCAGCGGATCGTTCCCGCCCAGCTCCAGCACCTGGCGCTTGTAGCCGGCGGTGGCGGCGATCAGCTTGCCCACCCGCACCCCGCCGGTGAAGGTGATCAGCTCGGCACTTTCGTTCACGATCATCTCGGTGCCGATCTCGTCCGGCAGCCCGGTCACCACCGACAGCATCTCCGGCGGCAGCCCCGCCTCGTACAGCACATCGGCCAGGAAGATCGCCGTCAGCGGCGTCAGCTCGGTCGGCTTGACCACGATGCAGTTGTTGGTGGCGATGGCCGGCGCGATCTTGTGGCTGACCATGTTCAGCGGGTGATTGAACGGCGTGATCGCCGAGATTGCCCTGAGCGGCTCGCGCAGGGTGAAGATCTTGCGCGCCTTGCCCTGCGGGGTCAGGTCGCAGGAAAACATCGCCCCGTCATCGTGGATGCAAAGCTGCCCGGCCAGCGAATAGACATCATAGGCGCGGCCGATCTCATAGCGGCTGTCGGCGATCGAGATGCCAAGCTCGGCGGTGATGATCGGCGCCAGCTCGTCGGCCCGCGCCCTCAGCGCCTCGGCGGTGCGGAACAGGATCTGCTGCCTCTCGTATCGCGTCAGCTTCGGCTCGTAAGCCGCTGCAATATCGAACGCTTCCCGCGCGTGCTCGGCCTTGCCCGCCGGCACCGAGCCGACCACCGCGCCGGTATAGGGATACGTCACCTCGATCCGTGCCTCGGTGTCCACCTTGCGGCCGGCGATCCGCATCGCCTCGTGCCGAGGGGCAATCGCCGCCAGCGCTTCCGGCCGGGCACTCGTCATTGCGCCGCCGCCATGCAGGCAACGTGGAAGGCGTCGAAGTTGCGCAAGTCCGGCGCCTCGGCCAGGTCCAGCCTGCGGTTGACGATGAACGGCACCGCCTGCTCGGTCAGCCCGCCATGGCTGCGCAACGGCTCCTTCAGCGCCGCAAGGTCGTGGCGATCCGCCGAGGTGCCGATGGTCATGGTCTCGGTCGAGATCATCACCACATCGCCGATGCGGTCGGCCGGCAGCTCGAACCGCGCCACCGCCTCGTCCCGGGTCAGCACCGCCAGCATCTGCGGCAACGCCCTCAGCCGCGCCGCGATGGCGCCCACATCCGCGCCCGCCGGCAGATAGGCGGTGGCAAAGCTGCCCAGCGCCCCGTGATGCACAACGTAGGGGTCGGTGATCGGCAGGATCACCCGCGCCGCGCCGGCCCCCAGCCAGTCGTCCAGCAGGTCCTGCACATAGATCACCGCCGGGCTGCCATCGGCCAGGTGCTTGGCCTTCATGCCGTGATCGGCGGTCACCACGATGGCCGCCCCGGCCGCATCCAGTTCGCCCAGATAGCGGTCGAACATGGCGTAGAAGGCGTTGGCCTCGGCATCGCCCGGGGCGAACTTGTGCTGGATGTAATCGGTGGTGGTCAGGTACATCAGGTCCGGCCGCCGCTCGTTCAGCAGCTTCACCCCGGCGGCAAAGACGAACTCCGACAGCTCGGCCGAATAGACCTCGGGCACCGGCCGCCCCAGCCAGGCGCTGGCATCCGCGATGCCGTGCTCCGCCGCCGTGGTGGTATCCGCCTTCTCGGACGAAAAGCACACCGCCCGCCCGTCGCCGAACTCCAGTCCGGCGCCCAGAAGCGCCCTCAGCTTGTCCTTGGCGGTCACCACCGCCACCCGCGCACCGGCATCGTGGAACGCCCTGAACACCGTCGGCGCGCGCAGGAAGCGCACGTCGTTCATCATCACCTCTTCACCGGTCTCCGGCTCGAACAGGTAGTTGCCGCAGATGCCGTGCACGGCGGGCGGCCGTCCGGTGGCGATCGACAGGTTGTTGGGATTGGTGAAGGACGGGATCACCGAATGCGCGATCCGCGCCGTGCCGGTGGCGCGGATGCGGGCGAGGTTCGGCATCAGCCCCGCCGCCTCGGCCACGGTCAGGTATTCCGGCTCGCAGCCGTCCAGGCAGATGGCGATCGCCGGCACCTTCGGCACCTCATAGCGGCGCCCGTTCACCGTCACCGGCGCCCTCGACATCAGGTTCATTCGCTCTCCTTTCAGGCCGCCAGCCGGGCACGCTCGGCCAGTGCGGCGGCCGAGGGCCTGCCGTCCGGCACCCCCATCTCGCCCAGGCTCTCGCGGGCCGCCGCCACCACGCGGCGCATCACGTGCTCGTCCACCTGGCCGATGCAGCCGATGCGAAAGCTGTCGACCGCCGTCAGCTTGCCGGGATAAAGGATGAAGCCCCGCGCCTTCATCGCCTCATAGAAGGCATCGAAGCGGAAATTCTCATGCGCCGGGGCAAAGAAGGTGACGATGATCGGCGACAGCCAGCGCGCGTCCAGCAGCGTCTCAAAGCCGAGCCCCCGCATCCCCTCCACCAGCACGTCGCGGCTGCGCGCATACCGCGCCCCACGCCCGGGCGTGCCGCCCTCCTGCGCGTGCAGCTCCAGCGCCGTCAGGAACGCCGCCACCACGTGGGTCGGCGGGGTGAAGCGCCACTGCCCGGTGCGCTCCATGTAGTCCCACTGGGCGTTCAGATCGAGGCTCAGCGAATGGCTCCGCCCCTTGGCCGCCGCCAGCGCGTCCTTCCGCGCGACGACAAAGCCGAAGCCCGGCACCCCCTCGATGCACTTGTTGGCCGACGAGACCAGCGCCTCATAGCCCAGCGCATCCGCCGCGCAGGGGATCGCGCCGAAGGCGGACATCGAATCGATCAGCAGCTTGCGCCCCGCCACCCGGGTCGCCTCGGCGATCTCGGCCAGCGGGTTCAGGATCCCCGACGAGGTCTCGCAATGGATCGCCACCACATGGGTGATGGCCGGGTCCGCCGCCAGCGCCGCGGCCACCTCGGCGCCCCGCGGCGGCAGATAGTCGCCCTTGTCGATCACCTGATGCGCCCGGTCGAGATAACGCAGGGTCTCGGCCGCCCGCAGGCCATAGGCGCCATTGGCCAGCACCAGCGCCTTGCCGTCCCGCGGCACGAAGGTGCCCAGCATCGCCTCGACCGAAAAGCTGCCCGAGCCCTGCATCGGCACGCAGTCATAGGCGCCCGCACCGTCGCCGGCCAGCGCCAGCACCTGCCGGCGCAGCGCCGCGGTCATGGCGCGGAAATCGCCGTCCCACGACCCCCAGTCCCGCAGCATGGCGTCCTTGACCGCCAGCGCCGTGGTCAGCGGCCCCGGGGTCAGCAGATAGGGCTCGCCGCGATGCGGCTCTGGCAGTGGGTCGGCCATGGGGGAAAACTCCGAACTGCCCCTGCCTAGCGACGGCCGATGCATCTGTACAATCGATATTCAGTATCAATACATAAGTTGTCACGATATGTCAGACCCATGCGCCACGCCCAGCTCCGCGCCTTCCACCAGGTTGCCCTCACCGGCGGCTTCACCCGCGCGGCCGAAGCGCTGCACCTGACCCAGCCGGCGATTTCCGACCAGGTACGGACGCTGGAGCAGGATTACGATCTTCTCCTGTTCGAGCGCAGCCGCCGGCAGGTGCGGCTGACGCCCCAGGGCGAGGCGCTTTTCGAGATCACCAAGGCGCTCTTCGATGCCGAGGCGCGGGCGCACGACTTCCTGACCGAGGCGCGCGGCGCCCATGCCGGCACGCTCCGGATCGTCGCCGACGCGGCCCATCACGTGACCGGCATCCTCAGCCGCTACCGTGCCCGCCACCCGGGGGTGACCATCACCGTGGCCACCGGCAATACCGACCAGGTGCTGGCGGCGCTCTACGCCTACGAGGCCGATATCGGCGTCACCGGAGAGCTGCCCCAAGCTGCCGACCTCGACATCGTGCCGCTGGGCACCGGGCCGATCGTCGCCTTCGCCGCCGCCGGCTCGCCGTTTGCGGCCGAACGCCTGACCCTGGCCGCGCTGGCCGCCCTGCCGCTGGTCCTGCGCGAGCCGGGCTCGCGCACCCGCACGGCGCTTGAAAGGGCTGCGGCCGGGGCCGGGATCGCGCTTGCGCCGGCCATCGAGGCCGAGGGCCGCGAGGCGGTGCGCGAGATCGTCGCCTCGGGCGCCGGTGTCGGCTTCGTCTCGGCGGCCGAGTTCGGCCGCGACGCGCGGCTGGCGCCCATCGACATCGCCGATGCGACGATCACCATGGACGAGGCGCTGGTCTGCCTCGCCCGCCGCCGCGACACCCGGATCATCAGGGCGTTCATGGCGCTGGCCGCCGAACCGGGTCCGCGCCCGGTCGGCCCGGAAAGTGCCTGACAGATGAGGCATCGGACGTCCCGCGCCGACGCCAGCCGGGCCGACGCCAGCCGCGCCGAAGCCAGCCGGGCCTGCGCGCGGGGTGGGCCGGGCGGGAGCGCGCCCGGGCGCGGCCCAAGGCCCGGCAGGGCGCCCTATTCCTCCCTCACCAGCGACTCGATCTGGTTGCGGTGGATGCGGCGGATCATCTCGACCAGGAACGCGGTGAAGAGCCCGAACATCAAAAGCCCGTTGGCGGCGGCAAAACCCGACAGCACCCGCCACTTCTCGTCCAGGATGATGTCGCCAAAGCCCAGCGTGGTGAAGCTGACGATGGCGAAATAGACCGCCGGCTCCCAGCCGTCGAACAGCCCCAGCACCCGAAACGCCACCGCCCAGATCCAGATGCACAGGCTGACCGAGGCCTGCACCCACAGCGTCAGGCCGATCAGCAGCGCCAGCACCCGCGGCCGATGCGGCCGGCGGGTCAGCCACGGCCCGATGCGGTCGGTCACCTCGATGGCCAGCGCACCGAAGATCGCCGCCAGAACCACCGTGACGGTGATCAGCAGCGAGCCCAGGACAAGATCCGGCAGCATCAGGCGCCCCCCATGCGGCGCAGCGCCGCCACGATGCGGGCAAAGCTGTCGCGCGCCCGGCGCACCGTGTGCCGCGCCCTGAGGTACCCGTGCACCAGCCCCGGCTCCTCGATCCATTCCGCGCTGCCGCCGGCGGCAAGGATGGCGTCGCGGTAAAGCCGCCCCTCGTCGCTCAGCGGGTCGCACTCCGCCGTCACGATCACCGTCGGCGGCAGGCCGGAAAAGTCGCTGTCGGCAAGCGGCGCAAAGCTGGCGTCGCCGCCGACGTCGCGCCCGCCGGCCCGCATCTCGCGAAGACGGGCGACATCGCGGGCCGTCAGCATCGGCGCCTCGGCATGGGTGCGGAACGACGCGGCCCGCGCCTCGCCGCCGAGCACGGGATAGATCAGCACCTGTCCCGCCAGGGCCGGGCCACCCCGGCGCAGGGCGTGGGCGGCCGCGGCGGCGAGGTTGCCGCCGGCGCTGTCCCCGGCCAGAAGCATCGGCTCGCCGGCAACCGCCTCGGCCCGCACCACCGCCAGCGCATCGCGAAACGCCGCCGGATGCGGATGTTCGGGGCAAAGCCGGTAATCGACGCTGGTCAGGGCAAAGCCGCTGCTGGTGGCGATCTCGGCGCAGATGTCGTCATGGCTGTCCAGCCCGCCAAGAACGAACCCGCCACCGTGGAAATAGATCACCCTGACCCCCGGCGCCGCCCGCGGCAGATAGCGCCGCACCGGCACCCCGCCGGCAATGCCGTCGGCGGCCCAGACGCCGGCAGGGCGCGGCGCCCGGAAGGCCCGGGCCATGGCATTATAGGCGGCCCGCCGCCCGGCGATGTCGAGCCTGGCCGCGCCTGGTGGAAAAAGCGCCCTTGTGCGGTCGATGAAGGCCCAGATCTCCGCGTCTATCAACCGGTCGTAGGGCGCCGGCCTTGCGGTCCCGGTCTCGGTCATTTGTACCGCCCCCCCGGGCAACACCATGCCGCGCGAATCCGGGCTGCGCCAGCCCCTTGCCGAACCGGCGGCGCCGGCGACGACGATTTCCTCGGCATGGCGGCACCCGGAAATGCAGGCTTGCCCCCGCCCGATCGCCGCCGGTCTCCGGCACCGGTCCGATGCGGTCCTGGCACCCGGCCGGATGCCTTCGCGGCACCCCGCACCGGGCGCTGCTCCCCTCGATGCCGCGAACCGGCAAAAAGCCCGCCTCCCGACCCTTCCGCTCGCCGCCGGGTGTCGCCATAACGGCACCTAGACGGAGGCAGCGACGATGGCCAACACCCAGACCGGCGCGCGACACCTGGTGGACGCGCTCATCGCCCAGGGCACCGAGATGGTCTTCTGCGTGCCCGGCGAAAGCTATCTCGCGACCCTCGACGCGCTCTTCGATGCGTCCGGCCGCATCCGCACCATCACCTGCCGGCACGAGGCGGGCGCGGCCAGCATGGCCGACGCCCATGCCCGCCTCACCGGCCGGCCCGGCGTCGCCTTCGTCACCCGCGGCCCCGGCACCACCCAGGCCACGGTGGCACTGCATACCGCCATGCAGGATTCGGTGCCGCTTGTGCTCTTCATCGGCCAGGTTCCCCGCGGCCACATGGAGCGCGAGGCCTTCCAAGAGATCGAATACCGCCGGTTCCTGGCCGAGATCACCAAGGCGGTCTCGGTCATCGACGACCCCGACCGCGTCCCCGAGATGGTGGCCCGCGCCTTCCTCGTCGCCAGCTCCGGCCGCCCCGGCCCGGTGGCGGTGGTGCTGCCCGAGGACATGCAGCGCCAGGCCGCCGCCGCCCTGCCCGCGCGCCCGGTCCGCGCCGCGATCCCCTCGCCCTCGGCCGCCGACATCGACGCACTGACCGCCATGCTGGCCCGGGCCGAACGGCCGCTGATCGTCGCTGGCGGCCCCGGCTGGACCGCCACCGGCAGCGCCCGCCTCAGGGCGCTGGCCGAGGCCAACCGCCTGCCGGTGATGACCGCCTTCCGCTGCCAGGACCTGATCGACAACCGCTCGCCGGCCTTTGCCGGCATCCTTGGCCTCGGCCTTGCGCCCGCCGCCCGCTCCATGGTGCTGGAGGCCGATCTGGTCGTCGCCCTCGGCACCCAGTGGACCGAGATCGCCAGCCAGGGCTACAGCCTCTGGCCGCTGCCCGACCCCGGCATCGCCATGGTCCAGGTGAACATCGCCGCCGAGGAGGTCGGCCGCATCTGGCAGCCCACCCTCGGCATAGCCGCCGCCCCCGATACCGTCCTTGCCGCCCTCGACGGCCTCGCCCTGCCCGCCAGCGATGCCCGCAGCGCCTGGTTTGACCGCCTCGCCGCCGCCCAGGCCGAACGCCTCATTCCCACCGCGGCGACCGGCGCCGTCAACATGGCCGAGGTGATCGCCCATCTCGACGCCACCCTGCCCGAGGACGCCATCCTGACCAATGGCGCCGGCAACTACGCCACCTGGCTGCACCGCTTCTACCGCTACCGCCGCTTCGGCACCCAGCTGGCGCCGCAGTCCGGCGCCATGGGCTACGGCGTGCCGGCGGCGATCGGCGCCAGGCTCACCCGGCCTGGGGCGCAGGTGGTCTGCCTCGCCGGCGACGGCTGCTTCCTGATGACCGCCCAGGAACTTGCCACCGCTGCCCGGTACGACGCCCGCGTCGTCTTCCTTGTCGTCAACAATTCCAGCTACGGCACCATCCGCGCCCATCAGGAGCGGCAGTATCCCACCCGGGTCAGCGCCACCGACCTGACCAACCCCGACTTCGCCGCCTATGCCCGCGCCTTCGGGCTCCGGGGCGAGACCGTCACCCGCACGGCCGATTTTCCGGGCGCCTTCGCCCGCGCCTGTGCCCATCCCGGCCCGGCGCTGATCGAGCTTGTCACCGCCACCGAAGACATCGCCCCCGGCGTCACCGTTTCCGGGCTCCGCGGCGGCTGAGCCGCGATGTCGGCCGTCGCCTACCGGGGCGGCCGGGTGGGGTCCGACGGCAAGCCCGCCGACGGCGCGGCGGAGGGCCGCGCCCGACCCGGGGTGGGCGCCGCAATCCCTCTCCGCCGACGCGCTTTATCCTTCCACACCGCCGTAACCTGCCCGCTTCTCGCGCCGTCGCAATGCGCCCGCCCGAGGGGCGGGCCGGGCGCGGCCCGGACTGGTCGTCCGGACCCGGCCGATCGCGACTGCCTTGCCTTCCTGTGACCCCGCCCCGGGCTTGACCCGGGGCCTGCCCGACACATGACGGGCATCATTCCAAGGTCCGGGAGGCCTATTGGCCCAAGGGCGTCGTTCGAAAAAGGTCCGGGGGGATTGGGACGATGCCAATTCGGAACGGCAGAACTGGCACAAATGGGATTGGAACCATCCGGCCTGTGTAGGCGCGATGCCCGCGTGACGGGGTGTCCAGCACTTTGCCCGCCTCCCTCCGGCAGCCTTTCGAAGGGCCGAATTCAGGCGTCCCCATCGGCGTTAACACTTTTATCCTTATATTTCAGTATCTTGACTATGCGTCCCCGTGGGGACGCACGTCCAGGGGCCCCAGCCGGTACCCGGAGCCCGAAAATGTCCCCGGGCGGCGTCCCCAAGGGATTTCCCACGATTCCAGTACCTTGACCCCCCGTCCCCATGGGGACGCATCAGGGCCAGGCCGGGTCGCGCCGCCTTCGGGCCCATCGAGGGCCCTCGGCTCGCTGGCGCTCCGCACCAGGGCCCGAAGGTCTCGCCCCCTGTGCGGGCAGGGTCGCTGCTTTCGACCGATGCGGTTCAAGAGCGTCCCCACGCGATTCCTCGGGATTTCAACGCCTTGACCCTCCGTCCCCATGGGAACGCCCAAATCAGTGCCCCGTTCGCGGCACAATCGCGCGCCCCTGATCGCGCCCGGGGCGCGAGGGCGGGCGGGCGGGGAGCGTGATCGGCGACGGTCGGGGTCCTGTCCCCATGCGGACGCCTAGAGTTTTAGCCGGCCCAGCCGCAGCGCGTTCGCCACCACCGAGACGGACGAGAAGCTCATCGCCGCCGCCGCCAGCATCGGCGACAGGAGCGCGCCCGTGAAGGGATAAAGGACCCCCGCCGCCACCGGCACCCCCAACGCGTTGTAGCCAAAGGCCCAGGCGAGGTTCTGGCGGATGTTGCGCATCGTCGCCCGGGCCAGCCGCCGGGCCCGGAGGATGCCGGCGAGATCCCCCTCCAGAAGCGTGATCCCCGCCGCCTCCACCGCCACGTCCGCACCGGGACCCATGGCGATGCCCACTTCGGCCGCCGCCAGCGCCGGCGCGTCGTTGACCCCGTCGCCGGCCATGGCGACCTTGCGGCCGCTTGCCTTCAGGTCGTCGACCAGCGCCTTCTTGCCCTCCGGCAGCAGGCCCGCATGCACCTCGTCGATGCCCAGCACCTGCGCAACGTGGACGGCGGTGCGCTCGGCATCGCCGGTGGCCATGATGATGCGCAGGCCCTCGCCGTGCAGCGCCGCCACCGTCTCGGCGGCATTGGCCTTGATCGGATCGCGCACGGCGAGAAACCCGACCAGCCGATCGCCGCGCGCGGCGAAGACCACCGTTGCGCCCTCGTCGCGCGGCGCGCCGGCCACTCCACCGGCCTCGAGCCCGAGATCGGCCATCAGCGCCGCATTGCCCAGCGCCACCGCCTCGCCGTCCAGCGTCCCGGTCACGCCCTTGCCGGTGACGGCGGCGAAACCGGCGAGCTTGCCGGGAGTGATGCCCCGTTCCCTCGCCCCGGCCAGGATCGCCGCGGCCAGCGGATGCTCCGAGCCCTGCTCCAGGGCTGCGGCCAGCGCCAGCACCGCGGCCTCGTCGCCGCCGTTAAGCGGCACCACCTCGGTCAGCTTCGGCCGCCCCTCGGTCAAGGTGCCGGTCTTGTCGACGATCAGCGTATCCACGGCCGCCAGCCGCTCCAGCGCGCCGGCATCCTTGACCAGCACGCCCGCGCGGGCACCGCGCCCGGTCGCCGTCATCACCGACATCGGCGTGGCGAGCCCCAGCGCACAGGGGCAGGCGATGATCAGCACCGAGACCGCGGCGACGACACCCTGCACCAGCGTGCCGCCGATCAGCGGCCAGCCGATCAGGGCCAGCACGGCCACCGCGACAACCGCCGGCACGAAATAGGACGCGACCCGGTCGGCCAGCCCCTGCACCGGGGCGCGGCTGCGCTGGGCGGTGGAGACCATGGCCACGATGCGCGACAGCATGGTGTCCTCGCCCACCGCCTCGGCCAGCATCACCAGCGCGCCGGTGCCGTTCACGGTGCCGCCGGTGAGGTGATCGCCTTCGCCCTTCTCCACCGGCAGCGGCTCGCCGGTCAGCAGGCTCTCGTCCACCGCCGAGCGGCCCTCGACAACGCGGCCGTCCACCGGCACCGCCTCGCCCGGCCGGACCCGAATCCTGTCGCCCTCGAGGATGTTCTCCAGCGGCACGTCCGCCTCGACCCCGTCGGGACGGATGCGCCGGGCGGTCTTGGGCGCGAGATCCATCAGCGCCCGGATGGCATCGCCGGTGCGCCCGCGGGCCCGCAGCTCCAGCACCTGACCGACGAAGACCAGCGCGATGATGACAACCGACGCCTCGTAATAGACCGGCGGCCGGGCGCCATGCCCGCCCACCGGGATGAGCCCGGGCAGGAACGTGGCCACCAGCGAGAAGCCGTAGGCGGCCGCGACGCCGATCATGATCAGCGTCCACATGTTGAGATTCATGGTGCGGACGGAGGTCCAGCCACGATGAAAGAAGGGTCGCGCCGCCCAAAGCACCACCGGCGTCGCCAGCGCGAACTCGATCCAGCGGGCCGGCACCTCGCCGATCCAGTCGCGAAAAGGCAGGCCGAGCATCGGCCCCATGGTCAGCACGAGAAGCGGCACGGCCGCACCGGCGCTGACGATCAGCCGGCGGGTGAAATCGACCAGCTCCGGATTCGGCCCCTCGGCAATGCCCGACATCGGCTCCAGGGCCATGCCGCAGATCGGGCAGGTTCCGGGGCCCTCCTGGACGATCTCGGGATCCATCGGGCAGGTGTAGAGCGCGGTCTTCTTGGCCACCTTCCTCTTTCGCTTCGAGGCGCCGGAAAGGTAGAACCAAGGGTCGGCCGCAAAGCGCTCACGGCAGCGGGCGCCGCAAAAATGATAGGTCTCACCCTCGTGGTCGAAACTGGGTTTGCCTGCGCCGAGCTTCACCGTCATGCCGCAGACCGGATCGATGACAGTGCCCGCCGCCGAGACGGCTTGATCGGTTGGCGGGCTGCTGTGATCGCTGTGGACGTGTCCCATATCGGCATCCGGCTTTGGGGGGCTGGGACACAGATAGGAATTCCCGCACCGGGAAGGTCAAGGCCCGGCAGAGGCAAAACGCCACGCATGCCTCAGCGTCGCCAGGACCTGAAGAGACGAAAAGGCCCGGTCCCCATCGGGACCGGGCCGAACTCGTTACACCCCCACCGGCAACCGCGCTCAGGCGCCGTAGACGCTTTCGCGGGCAATCGTGACCAGCGAGGACCGATGGAGACCCAGATCGTCCAGCTCCCGGTCGCTCAGCTGGTTCAGTTCGTGATAGGTGCGGACAAAGACCGCGTGATCGGACAGGGCCCGACGAATGCGGGCAAAGATGCCGCGGCCTTCGTTGGCAACGCCAACAACGTCATGGTTGCTTACCGTGTAAGCCATGGTGAATTCCTTTCAGTTCTGCTCGTTACGGGTTCCGCGATGGTCAGCCACCGCGTGCGATTCATTTCAGGTCGCTTCCCCCCAGGCCGTGAGCATTCCTCTCAGGACATGCACCGGCCCGTTGGCATCCAAGATAAGAGTTTTGCTGCGTCGCACAACAACCAATGCCGCAACGCGGCCATGCGCAGATTGCAGGGCTCTCGCCCTTGTCATGCCACATTCGCCTTGCGAGAGAAGAGATCTGTCTAAATTATTGGCAATAATGAATATAACGGTAAACGAAAGTTTACCGATCCTTGCCGCCAGTCGATTCGGACTCGTTATTCGCAGGCGCAAAAAAACTGTCCGTGACAGTCCGATTCGCACGCGGCCCACTGACGACGAGACGGCGTTACAACTCGCCGGCGAGGTATCGCCGCGCCGCTTCGCTCGATGGCGCCGCAAAGAAACGCTCGGCGGGCGCGGATTCCGCCAATCGCCCCTCGGCGACAAAGATGACGTGCTGCGCCAGTCGCCTGGCCTGGCCCAGGTCATGGGTGGCGATGATCGCCCTCAGCCCCTTCTCGCAGGCGGTCGAGAGCACGGTTTCAAACGCCGCGGTCGAGGCTGGATCCAGGCTGGCCGAGGGTTCGTCCAGAAGCATGACCCGCGGCCCCGGGGCGAGGGCCCGCGCCAGCGCCATGCGCTGACGCTCGCCACCCGACAGCCTGGCTGCCGGCAGGTCGGCGCGGTGATTCAGCCTCGCCTCGGCCAACAGGGCGGCGACGCGTTCGCTCCGGCGGGCGCGCGGCCAGCCGTCAGCCACCAGCGGGAACTCGACATTGGCATGCACCGACCGGCGCATGACCGGCGTCGACTGGAACATCATTCCCGGACGCGTGCTGCCCAGCCCATGCCATCGCACGCCGCCTTGCGCCGGCTGGACCAGCCCGGCGAGTAGCTGCAGGAACAGCGACTTGCCGGCGCCGTTGGCGCCCATCACGACGGTCATCGCCGGCAGCGCCAGTTCGAGATCGAGCGGGCCGAGCAGCCGTTTCGGGCCGTCGGTCAGGACGGCACCGGCCAGGGTCAGTCGGATCGGGTCGCTGGCGGACATCAGGCCGCTTTGTAGCGTCGGCCGGCCCGGGCGACGATGTGAGTAAGCGCGTTCACGGCCACAGCGAGACTGATGAGGATCAGCCCCAGCGCCAGGGCCAGCTCCAGGTTGCCCTTGGAGGTTTCCAGCGCAATGGTCGTGGTCATCACCCGGGTCAGGCCATTGATGTTGCCGCCCACGATGATCACTGCGCCCACTTCCGCAACGGCCCGGCCGAAACCCGCCAGCACGGCGGTCACCACGCCAAAGCGCGCGTCCCAAAGCAGGGTGCGCAGGGTCAGCCAGGGCCCGGCGCCAACGGCGCGAAGCAACTGCGAATAATCGCCCAGGACCGGCAGCACCGCCTCGCGGGTGAGCGCTGCCACGATCGGCAGGATAAGAATGGTCTGGGCCACGATCATTGCCGTCGGCGTGAACAGAAGGCCCAGTTCACCCAGCGGCCCGGACCGCGACAGCATCAGATAGACGAAAAGACCAACGACCACCGGCGGCAGCGCCATCAGCGACGTGGCGACCACCACCAGCGCGCCGCGCCCGGGAAAGGGCCATATGGCCAATGCAGCGCCGATCGGCGCCCCGATCAGTGTGGCCAAGGCAACGGCCGACAGCGACACCCGGAGCGACAGGAGCACGATCCCGGCCAGTTCGGGGTCGCCCGACGCGACCAGTTGCAGCGCGGTACTCAGGACTTCCATCACCCTCCCCCGGGCAAGAATCCAGCCAGCAAGCGCTGCAAAGAACCCCGGCAACGCCCTGAATTGCAAGTGCCTTGCCTTGCCAAGCAATGCTAATATCCTCGCGGCCACGCGAATCCGCGACCCTCGGCCCACGCAAGGCAGGGCGCGACACAATGGGGAGTTCCACAATGAAAAAGCTTCTTCTCGCCGCAGTCAGCCTGTCGGCGATGACCTCTGCCGGAATGGCGCAGGATGCGGTCAAGGTCGGCGTCCTGCTGGGCTTCACCGGTCCGATCGAGTCGCTGACACCGCAGATGGCCGACAGCGCAGAGCTGGCATGGAAGGAGATTTCGGATTCGGGGCTGTTCCTCGGCGGCTCGACGATCGAATCGGTGCGCGCCGATTCCACCTGCGTCGACGCTGCCGCCGCCCAGGCGGCTGCACAGAAGATGGTCGACTCGGACGGCGTTCTTGCGATCATGGGCGCCGACTGCTCGGGCGTCACCACCGCGGTCGCCAACAACGTCGCGATCCCCAACGGCGTCGTGATGGTATCTCCGTCGGCCACGTCTCCGGCCCTGTCCACCATCGAGGACAACGGCCTGTTCTTCCGCACCTCGCCGTCGGATGCCCGGCAGGGCGAGGTGCTGACCCAGATCCTGGTCGACAAGGGAATCAACGAGGTCGCCGTCACCTACACCAACAACGACTACGGCAAGGGCCTCAGCGACAGCTTCATCTCCAACTTCGAGGCGGCCGGCGGCACGGTGACGATCAACGCGCCGCATGAAGACGGCAAGGCCGACTACTCGGCCGAGGTGGCCTCGCTGGCGGCTGCGGGCGGCCAGCTTCTGGTTGTGCTCGGCTATGCCGACCAGGGCGGCAAGGGGATCATCCAGGCAGCCAGCGATACCGGCGCCTTCTCGCAGTTCGCCATGGGCGACGGCATGTATTCCGACGCTCTCGTGGCCGATCTCGGCGCCGCGCTGGAGGGCTCGATCGGCTCGGTTCCGTGGTCCGAGGGCGAGGGGTCCGACGCCTTCATCGCGCTGACCGAGGCGGCCGGCGTGAAGGGCGAGTCGAGCTTCACCCGCGAGAGTTATGACGCCGCCGCGCTGATCGCGCTGGCCATGCAGAAGGGCGGCGAGGCAAGCCGCGAGGCCGTGGCCGCCAATCTGCTCGACGTTGCCAACGGGCCGGGTGAACCGATCCTTCCGGGCGAGCTGGCCAAGGCGCTGCAGATCCTGAAGGATGGCGGTACCGTGGACTATGTTGGTGCCACCAACGTCAACCTGATCGGCCCCGGCGAGGCGGCCGGCACCTATCGCGAATACGTCATCGAGGGCGGCGCCTACGAGACTGTCCAGTTCCGCTGAGAGCGGCGTTGAACGAACGGCCCGGGACATGGTCAGACGTGCCCCGGGCCTTCGCGTAAAGAGGATCCGCCGATGGTAAGCCCCATGATCCGGGTCGAGAACCTGCACATGCACTTCGGTGGCATTCATGCCGTCGACGGCACCTCGATCGAGATCGCCAAGGGTTCCATCACCGGGCTGATCGGTCCCAACGGGGCCGGCAAGACCACGCTTTTCAATGTCATCGCGGGGCACTTCCGGCCGACCTCAGGCCGGGTCTGGCTCGACGACGAAGAGATCACCGGACTGCCTCCGCACGAGCTTTTCGGCAAGGGGTTGCTTCGGACATTTCAGATCGCGCACGAATTCTCGACCCTCACCGTGCGCGAGAACCTGATGATGGTGCCCCCGAACCAGACCGGCGAGAGCCTGCTCGGCACCTGGCTGAAACGGGGCCAGGTGCGCGAGGAAGAAGGCAAGGTGCGTGCCCGGGCCGATGACGTGATCGAGTTTCTCGAGATCGGCCACGTGGCGGACGAGCTGGCCGGCAACCTGTCCGGAGGGCAAAAGAAGCTTCTGGAGCTTGGCCGGACCATGATGGTGGACGCCAAGATCGTCTTCCTCGACGAGGTGGGCGCCGGGGTCAACCGCACCCTCCTCGGCACGATTGCGGACGCAATCCTGCGGCTGAACCAGGAGCGCGGCTACACCTTCTGCATGATCGAGCACGACATGGATTTCATCGGCCGGCTGTGCCAGCCGGTGATCGTCATGGCCGAGGGCAAGGTGCTGACCGAAGGCTCGCCCGAGGAGGTCAAGAACGACGAGCGGGTGATCGAGGCCTATCTTGGCCGCGGGCTCAAGAAGCGGCCGGGGGTGGTGGCATGACGGCCGAGACAGCGATCGCCGACTGGTCGGCCGCCTGCGAAGGCCGCGGGAGCCGGCCATGACGGGCCCGTTCCTCTGCGGAGAGGCGATGACGGGCGGCTATGGCGGCGCCGACATCCTGACCGATTGCTCGATAGCCGTCGAAAAGGGCGAGATCGCCGTCATCGTTGGCCCCAACGGCGCCGGCAAGTCCACCGCCATGAAGGCGATATTCGGCATGCTTTCCCTGCGCCAGGGCAGGGTTACGCTGGACGGCCGCGACATTACCGCGCTCAGCCCGCAGGACCGGGTTGCCGCCGGCATGGGCTTCGTGCCGCAGACCGGCAACGTGTTCACCTCGCTGACGGTGCGCGAGAACCTGGAGATGGGCGCCTTCATCCGCGAGGATGATTTTTCAGCCACCATGGAGGAGGTGTTCGGCCTGTTCCCGATCCTGGCCGAGAAGGCGGCGCAGCCGGCCGGCGAACTTTCGGGCGGGCAGCGCCAGCAGGTGGCGGTGGGGCGGGCGCTGATGACCCGACCCTCGGTTCTGATGCTGGACGAGCCGACCGCCGGCGTCAGTCCCATCGTGATGGACGAGCTTTTCGACAAGATCCTCGAGGTGGCGGCCACCGGCATCGCCATCCTGATGGTGGAGCAGAATGCCAAGCAGGCCCTCAACATCGCCGATCGCGGTTATGTGCTGGTGCAGGGGCAGAACCGCTATACCGACACCGGGGCGGCACTCCTGGCCGATCCCGAAGTCAGGCGGAGTTTTCTCGGTGGCTGAGCAATGACCGATATCCTGAACGCCCTGGTCCTGTTCAGCAACTTCGTGCTGATCCCCGGCGCCGCTTACGGCGCCCAGCTTGCGCTCGGAGCGCTCGGGGTGACGCTGATCTACGCGGTACTCAGGTTCTCGAACTTCGCCCACGGCGATTTGATGGCCTTCGGCACCATGTGCGTGATCCTCGTCACCTGGTGGCTGCAGTCCCTCGGCGTCAATCTCGGCCCGCTGCCCACCGCGCTTCTGGCGCTGCCTTTCGGCATCGCCGGGGCGGCGCTGATCTCGCTTTTCTTCGACCGCACCGTCTACAGCTTCTATCGCCGGCAGCGCGCCGCGCCCGTAGTCTTCGTCATCGCCTCGGTCGGCGTGATGTTCATGCTGAACGGGATCGTACGGCTGATCATCGGCCCGGACGACCAGCGCTTTACCGATGGCGGCCGCTTCATCGTCACGGCGGGCGAGTTCCGGACCTGGTCAGGCCTCGGCGAGGGGCTGGCCTTTCGCACCACCCAGGCGCTGACCCTGGTGGTCGCAGTCGTGCTTGTGGCGGCGCTGTTCTGGTTTCTCAACCGCACCCGGATGGGCAAGGCGATGCGCGCCTATTCCGACAACGAGGACCTGGCGCTGCTGTCGGGGATCAATCCTGACCGCGTGGTGCTCTACACCTGGGTGATCGCGGCGGCGCTGGCGACCGTGGCGGGGACGCTCTACGGGCTCGACAAGTCGTTCAAGCCCTTCACCTATTTCCAGCTTCTGCTGCCGATCTTCGCCTCGGCCATCGTCGGCGGCATCGGCAATCCGGTGGGTGCCATTGCCGGCGGTTTCGTCATCGCCTTCTCCGAGGTGACGGTCACCTATGCCTACAAGAAGTTCGTCGACTACATCCTGCCCTTCTGGGAGCCGCAGGGGCTGCTGCAGCTCCTGTCGGTGGAGTACAAGTTCGCCGTTTCCTTCGTGATCCTGGTGCTGGTGCTCTTGTTCCGGCCAACCGGCCTGTTCCGGGGGAAGGTAATATGAAGCCCAGGACGCTCATCCTCTACGCGGTGATGGCAGCCGCACTGTTTCTGGTCGGCAGCTTTCAAAGCTGGTCGGTGGCGCTGACGATCCTCAACCTCTGCCTGATCTCGGCGGTCATGGCGCTGGGGGTCAACATCCAGTGGGGCTATGCGGGGCTCTTCAACGTCGGGATCATGGGGTTCGCGGCGCTGGGCGGGGTTGCGGTGGTGGTGGTGTCGATGCCGCCGGTAGGCGAGGCCTGGGCCGCGGGCGGCGCCGGTGTGCTTCTCGCAGGGCTGCTGCTGGCGGCCCTGGTGGCGGCCGTCTGGTGGCTGCGCCGTCGCCTACCCTATCGCTGGCGCGGCCCGGCAACGCTGGCGCTGGTGGCGTTGGGATATATGCTGCTCCGCGCCGTCTACGACCCGGCGGTGGATGCCATCGAGGCCGTGAACCCGGCGCGGGACGGCTATCTCGGCGGCTTCGGCTTGCCGGTGGTGGTGGGCTGGCTTGCCGGCGGGGTGCTGGCCGCCGGAGCGGCCTGGATCGTCGGGCGCATCGCGCTCGGGCTCCGCTCCGACTATCTGGCCATCGCCACGCTGGGCATATCCGAGATCATCCTCGCGGTCCTGAAGAACGAGGACTGGCTGGCCCGCGGGGTCAAGAACGTCACCGGCCTTCCGCGCCCCTTCCCGACCGAGATCGAGCTGCAGCAGACCGAATGGGTACGGGCCCTGGCCGAACGTTTCGGTGCCGATGTCGCAAGCACCGCCGGGAATACCTCCAAGCTGGGCTATGCACTGCTGTTCACGCTGGTGCTGGCGATCCTGATCTGGCTCGCCGAACGGGCGCTGAACTCGCCCTGGGGCCGAATGATGCGCGCCATTCGCGACAACCGCGACGCCGCCGAGGCCATGGGCAAGGACGTCACCCGCCGCCACCGACAGGTGTTCGTGCTCGGTTCGGCCGTAGTCGGCATCGCCGGCGCCATGCTGGTGACGCTCGACGGCCAGTTCACGCCCGGCAGCTACCAGCCCCTGCGCTACACCTTCCTGATCTGGGTGATGGTGATCGTCGGGGGTTCGGGCAACAACGCCGGCTCGATTCTGGGCGGGTTCCTGATCTGGTTCGTCTGGATCGAGGCCGAGCCGCTCGGCAACTGGCTCATGACCGCGGTCACCGCCGGCATGGACGCGGGCAGCCCGGTGCGCAACCACCTTCTGGACGCGGCACCGCATCTGAGGCTGTTCCTGATGGGGCTCATCCTGCTTCTGGTGCTCAGGTTCTGGCCTCGCGGGCTGATCCCCGAGAACCCCGGCCGCCGCCGCTGATCGCCCGACGACTCCGGCTTGACAGACCGGCAGCCGGAGAGGAAAACACCGCCCAGTCTGGTTCCCACGCCACATGCGCGGGATGAAAAGGGAACGCGGTGAGAAGCCGCGGCTGCCCCCGCAACTGTAAGCGGTGAGCGGCCTTCCGGGAATGCCACTGGCCCGCATCTGCGGCCGGGAAGGCGGAAGGTTCGCTGCGACCCGCAAGCCAGGAGACCTGCCAGACTTGTTCACCCATCCGGCGCACGGGGTGCGCGACCGGAGCGGCAAGAACCGCAGCGGTGACGTGCAGTCACTGTCTGGCGGTGTGCGGTCATCCGATCCGTTCCAGCCCGGACGAAGTCAAAGGGCGGTGCACGCCGACCATGCGTGCCGGAGAACGGGTTGGATACATGCAGCACAAGACACAAGGACGGCTGTCGGCAGGGCTGGCGGTTCTGGTCGGCGGCGCCGCTGCGGCGTCACAAGGCTGGGCGCAGCCGATCACGACCGAAGACGTCGTGGTGGTTGCCAACCGCACGCCCACCGAGGCCGCCAAGGTCGGCTCCAGCGTTTCGGTGATCGGCCAGTCCGAGCTTGCCGAGGCGGGGCCATTCCTGCTCGGCGCGCTGGCCCGGGTACCGGGCCTTGCCATCAGCCAGACCGGTGGCCCCGGCGCCAGCTCGGGCTTCGCGATTCGCGGCATGAACCAGAACTACGTGGTGGTGCGGGTGGACGGCATCGAAGTCGGTGACCCGTCGGCTCCACAGGTGACGGCATCGCTGTCGGACTTGCTGGCCAGCGACGTGGCCGAGGTCGAGGTCCTCAAAGGCGCGCAATCGGCGCTTTACGGCGGCAGGGCTGCCGGCGGCGTCATCGACATCACCACCGCCCGCCCCGACGTGCCCGGGGTGGAAACGCGGGTCGCCGTCGAGGGCGGCTCGTTCGGAACCAAGCGCGGCGCAGTCACCATTGCCGGCCGCGGCCAGCGGGGCGACTTCGCCCTCAGCTTCGGCCGCGTCGTCAGCGACGGCTTTTCGGCCGCCGAGGAAGCCGACGGCAACACCGAGGCGGACGGCTATCGCACCAGCCGCTTGTCGGCCTCGGGCAATTTCGCGCTGACCGAAAGGGTGACGCTGTCGGCGGCCGGATTTTGGCAAGACAGCTTCATCGCGTTCGACGAGTTCGGCGGCCCGGGCGGCGACGGCACCCCCGGCGACGACTTTGCCGTCGCGACCAGCCGCGGGCTGCGGCTCGGCGCCAGGATCGACGGCGCTACCAGCCACGAGATGGCCGTGAGCCACTACCGTATCGACCGCGACAGCTACTTCAACGGGTTCCCGTTCTCGCCGGTGGGCGAACGGACCAAGCTGGAATACCAGGGCGAGGCGTCGCTGTCGCCGACGCTGGGCCTGGTCTGGGGCGCGGACTGGACCCGCGAAACCTCGCGCTCGAACTTCTCGGCAGCGCAGGCTGCAAGCATTGCCGGTGCCTTCGCGCAATTTGCCTATGCGCCCAGCGAAACGCTGACGGTGACGGCAGCACTTCGCCATGATCGGCAGAGCGAGTTCGGCGGCTACACCTCGGGGCGGCTTACGGCGGCCCATGCGCTCGATCCGGACACGCTGTTGCGCGCAGCGATCGGCACCGGTTTCCGGCCGCCCTCGATCAACGAGCTGACCTACGGGCCGAACGGCGCCAACCTGACGCCCGAGACCAGTGTTTCGGCTGATCTCGGCATCGAACGGCGGGTCGGTACGGGCACAATCACAGCGACCGCGTTCTATGTCGCGACCGACGAAGAGATCATCTTCGATTTCACCGCCAACGCGCCTTTCGGCGACTACATCCAGGTGCCGGGCACGACCAGACGGCAGGGGCTCGAACTCGGCTACTCCGCCGATCTGACCCCGCGGCTGAGGTTCGATGCGGCCTATACCTACACCGACACGGAAACCGAGGCTGGCGGCCGGGTGCCCCGCGTCCCACGCCACGACATGTCCCTTGCGCTGGGCTATCAGGCGACGCCGCGACTCGATGTCAGCGTCACCGCGCGGCGGGTCATGGACACCGTCGACATCTTCGACGCCGTCCTCGACGACTACACGCTGGTGGGTGCGCGGCTGAGCTATGCCATCACCGACGCTGTGGCCGTGACGCTCAGGGCCGAGAACCTGCTCGACGAGCAATACCAGACGGCAGACGGCTACTCGACTGCGGACCGCTCGGCCTATCTCGGCCTCGAGGCACGGTTCTGACATGCGCTGCGCGGCGGCGCTCGCGGCTGGACTCGTGGCGGCGGTGGCGCTCTCGGCCCTGCCGGTCCAGGCTGCGCCCCGCCGCGTGGTGTCGCTGAATATCTGCACCGACGAACTGGCGGTGACACTGGCCGCGCCCGGGCAGGTGGCGTCCGTATCCTTCATCGCCCGCGACCCGCACTCCTCCGCGGTCTACGAGCAGGCGCTGGCCTTGCCGGTCAATCATGGCAGCGCCGAGGAGGTCTTCGCGCTGCAGCCCGACCTTGTGCTGGCGTCCGAATGGACCAACCCGGCCGCGCTCAGGATGCTCGAGCGGCTGGGCGTGCCGCCCGAGCGCTTCGCCATCCCCGACACGATCGAGGGCGTACGCGCGGGCGCCCGCCGCATGGGCGCCCTGCTGGGCCGCGAAGCCGAGGCTGCGCAGGCCGTGCGCCAGCTCGACCGGGCGCTGGCGGATGCCCGCTCCGATGGCCCCGGGCCGCGGGTGCTGTTCTACGCCCCCAACGGCTATACCGTCGGTGCCGGAACACTCACCGACGAGCTTCTGCGGGCGACCGGGTTTCGCAACCTTGCAGCCGAGCTGGGATATCGGGGCTATGTGCGGATGCCGCTCGAAAGGCTGGTGGTGGAGCGCCCCGATCTGGTGCTGAGCGGTCAGGACTACGGCGCTCCGGCGCTGGCGGGAGAACTTCTGCGCCATCCGGCGTTCACCGGCAGCGTGCCGGTCGCGACCCTCGAGGCGGCGCTCGGATCCTGCGCGCCGGGGCCGCTGGCGGAGGCGGTACGCGCGCTCACCCGACTGCGCGCGGCATCGGCCGGTGGCGCATGACCGGGGTTCGGCCGCTGCTGCTGACCGGTCTTGGGATGGCCGTGGTCGTCCTGCTGATCGTCTCCCTGCTCACGGGACCGGCCGGCCTTGCCATCGGCGACAGCCTGGCAGCGCTCTTCACCGGTCGTGGCGAGGCCACGGTGATGGTCATGCGCGAGATCCGTTTGCCGCGGGCCATCCTCGCCGCAATGATCGGCGCCTCGCTGGGCCTTTCGGGCGCGGCGCTGCAAGGCTACCTGCGCAACCCGCTGGCCGAGCCCGGGCTGATCGGCGTTTCCTCCTCGGCCGCCCTCGGTGCGGTAATTGCCTTCTACACGGGCCTTTCCACTGCGTTTCCATTGGCTCTCCCGGTAATGGCTCTTGCGGGCGCGGGTCTGGCCGTGGTTCTGGTACAGGCCCTGGCCGGGACCGGCAGCGGCACTATCACACTGATTTTGGCCGGCGTTGCGGTCAGCGCGGTGGCAGGTGCACTGACCTCGCTTGTGCTCAACCTTTCGCCCAACCCCTTTGCCGCGATCGAAATCCTGTTCTGGATGCTTGGCTCGCTCGCCGACCGGTCCATGCAGCATCTGGCATTGGCGGCGCCGTTCATGATCGCGGGCTGGGTGATGCTGGCGTTGCTGGGACGAGCCTTGGATGCCCTGACGCTGGGCGAGGCGGCGGCGGAAACCCTTGGCGTGTCGCTGCTCCGCACGCGCTGGCTTCTGGTCCTCGGGATCGCCACCAGCGTCGGCGCGGCCACCGCTGTTGCCGGGGCAATCGGCTTCGTCGGCCTGATCGTTCCCCATCTGGTGCGCCCGCTGGTGGGGCACCGGCCGTCACAGGTGATGCTGGCCTCGGCCCTGGCAGGCGCCGTGGCTCTACTCGCCGCCGATATCGCCGTGCGCGTTATTGCCCCTGAACGGGATCTTAAGCTCGGGGTGGTGACCGCACTGGTGGGCGCACCGTTCTTCCTGTGGCTGGTGCTGCGCCACCGCCGGGACCTGCTCTGATGCTGGTCGAGGCGAGGGACGTCTCGGTGGCGCTGGCGGGCGTGCCGGTGCTGCATTCGGTCTCGATCGGCGTCGGGCCCGGCGAGGTGGTCGGGCTGATCGGTCCCAACGGCGCCGGCAAGTCGACACTGATGCGAGCGCTTCTCGGTCTCGTGCGAACCACTACTGGCACGGTCCTTTTGGGAGGCAGGCCGGTGGCCGCCCTCGCAGCTCGGGAGCGGGCGCTGCGGGCCGCCTATGTGCCTCAGGCGCGAGAGGTGGCCTGGGCGCTGGACGTGCGTACCCTGGTCGGGCTGGGGCGGCTGCCGCACCTGCGTCCCGGCGCCCGACCGGGCCCGGCGGATGCCGCGGCGGTTGACCGGGCGCTGGACCTGATGGACCTCGGCCGCCTGGCCGGGCGCTCCGCCACAGCGCTCTCCGGCGGCGAGACGGCGCGCGCCCTGACCGCGCGGGCCCTGGCGCAGGAAACCCCGCTCATCGTCGCCGACGAGCCGGTGGCCGGCCTCGATCCGGCGCACCAATTGGCCCTGATGGAGGCCTTCGCCGGCATTGCCAGCGCCGGCCGCGGCGTCCTGGTGTCGCTGCACGACCTCGGCCTCGCGGCACATTGGTGCCACCGGCTTGTGCTGCTGGACGGCGGCCGCCTGGCGGCCAAGGGAGAGCCCGCCGCCGTCCTCACCGTCGATCGGCTGGCATCGGTCTACGGCGTGCGCGCCCGTATCCTCCACGATGCCGGCTCCACCGTCGTCATCCCGCTGGAACGCTGCTGAGCGTTTCCGCCTGGGCTGAAATCGTTCATTTACCCAAGGCGGCGATAAGGGCCATGCCCGTTGCCTGACCTCGGACCGTTTGCATGAAGCAAGATCACGACCGAGCCGGCGGCAGCCGCCGTACGGATCGGCATCCGCCGCAACTGCGGTCGCATCCCGCCAGGCTGATGCTGCCAGCGATGCTCGCCATCGTCGTCATGGCCAGCCTCTACTCGATGCGCCCGATGCAGCCGGCGCTGCCGCCCGGGCCCGAGGCGACGGCGGATGTCCTGACTTCCGGCCTGGCCGCCGAATTCCTGATCAATCTCGCGGCAACTCTGGCGACCACCGCCATGGCCGCGGTCATTGCGCTCAACTGGATGCGCCGGATCGATCGCTCCAACCGCGATCTCGCCCGACGCGCGGCGCTGGACTCCCTCACCGGGCTGCGCAACCGCCAGGCCTTCGAAAGCGCGTTGACGGCAATGCTGAACCGGGCGAATGCCATGCCGGTGGCCTGCTTCGTGATCGATCTGGACAGTTTCAAGCCGGTCAACGACCACTTCGGTCATGCCGCTGGCGACGGTGTGCTGCGCGAGGTTTCGCGCCGCATCCAGTCCGAATTGCGCTCCGGTGCCATTGCCGGGCGTCTGGGCGGCGACGAGTTCGCGGTTGCCGTTCCGTGCCTGAAGGATCAGGACGTCGCCATCCGCATTGCCGAGCGGCTGACCGAGATCCTGTCGCGCCCCTACACCCTCAGCCCGGGCGAGGCGCGGGTTGGCGCCACCGTGGGCGTCGCGCTGCAATCGTCCGAGGAGACCTCGGCCGCGGCCATGATCGCGCAGGCCGATGGCGCCATGTACGACGCAAAGTCTGCCGGTGGCGGCCGCTTCGCCTTGGCACGCGACGGTGACGACGATGCCCGCGAGCGCGAGCGCGACGCCCTGGAGCTGGCCATTCGGCGCGGTGACATCCGTCCCTACTATCAACCCCAGATCGATCTTGCGACCGGCCGTATCGCCGGGTTCGAGGCGTTGGCGCGCTGGCTGCACCCGCAGCGCGGCACCCTCCTGCCCGAGGTGTTTCTGCGCGAGGTCACGCGGCACGGCCTGCAGGGGCTGTTTACCGCATCCATCGCCCGCCAGGTGTTCGCCGACGTCGACGGCTGGATCGAGGCGGGGCACCATCCCGGACGAATCGCCATCAATGTCTTCAACGACACTCTCGCCACCGGGCAGGCCGCCGACGAACTTGAATGGCTGATGGCCCAGTACCCCGCCGTTCGCGACCGGGTCACCATCGAGATCACCGAGGATGTCTTCGTGGCGCGGTCGGCTGACCGGATCATGGAGAACATCCGCCAGTTGGCGCGCAACGGGCTGCAGTTCTCGCTGGACGATTTTGGCAGCGGCTTCGGCTCGTACCGGCACCTTGCGGGCGCCAACATGGGCGAGCTGAAGATCGACCGCGAGTTCGTCGAGATCATTGGCGACAACAAGGGCATCGAACCGATCATCGAGGCGTTCCTCAAGATCGCCGAGGGTCTTGGCATGACCGCCGTGGCCGAGGGAATCGAAACCGCCGAGCAGGCCCGCTTTCTGGCCGATCGCGGCTGCCCACTCGGGCAGGGCTATCTTTTCAGCCCGGCCTTGCCTGCCAGCGAGGTTCCCTCGCGCCTGTTCGGGGTCGGGCCGGCGCAATTGCCCTTGCCGGATGGCGACGCCGGGGCTGGCGCCAACGGCACTGACGACAAGGCGCCGCCAACGCCGCCGCCGGATTTCCGAATTCTCTACGAGGGCACGCCGTCCGAACCGGTTCCAGCCACACCGCCAAGGCAATCGCGGGCGCAGTAGCTCACCCGACGCCGCCGAGGCCCCTGGCCAGGGACTGCCCGCAGACGGGACGCCTGGTTGCGTCTTTGCTCAATCGCGATCCTTGCCGCGAAAACCAACCCTGACTGGCGCAAGCCGCCGCGGGCCCACGACGCGGGGCGCCCGCCGCCGCAATGGCTTGCGACCACCGGGCGCAGCGCTCACGGCTTCGTGAACAAAGCCACC